>NZ_JAIUIL010000005.1:0-537822 GCF_020165595.1 Mesorhizobium sp. BR-1-1-10
GTCGATTCCGGCACGATCGACTACACGGTGCCCGGGGTGCCCAGCCTGTCGCCGCTCGGCGCGCCGGACGGTGGGGGGGGGGGGGGGGGCGGGGGGGGGGGGCCCCGCCCCGTTTCGCGAACCTTATTCGGCGATATCGACGCCGTCAAAGCGATGGATACCGAGCGGATCCATCGCAAAGCCGGAGACGGTCTTCTGCATCGGCATGAACACCTTGGAGTGGGCGAGCGTCGCCCACGGTGCCTGCTCCTTGAAGATGACCTGTGCCTGTTCGTAGAGCTTGGTGCGCTCGGCCTGGTCGGAAACCGTCTTGGCCTTGTTGATGAGCGCATCGAAGTCCTTGTTGCACCATTCCGCGCGGTTGTTCGAACCGACGGAAGCGCAGCTCAGGAGCACGCCGAGGAAGTTGTCCGGATCGCCATTGTCGCCGGTCCAGCCGACGATGACGGCGCCGTCGTGATCGACCGCGGAAGCGCGCTTGAGGTATTCACCCCAATCGTAGCTGACGATGTTGACGGTGACGCCGACCTTTGCGAAGTCCGCCTGGATCAGCTCGGCGGTGCGGCGCGCGTTCGGCATGTACGGACGCGAGACGGGCATCGCCCAGACGTTCATCTTGAGGTCCTTGACGCCGGCCTCTTCAAGCATCTTCTTGGCCGCGTCCGGATCGTACGGATCGTCCTTCACGTCCTTGTTGTAGGACCACATGGTCGGCGGGATCGGGTTGATCGCCACCTGGCCGGCGCCCTGGAACACGGCGTCGATGATGGCCTTCTTGTTGATGGCCATGTTGAGCGCCTTGCGGACACGCACGTCGTCGAACGGCTTCTGCTGGGTGTTGTACATCAGCGCGCCGACGTTGAGGCCTTCCTGCTCCGCGACCGTCAGGTTCGCATCAGCCTGCAGGCCGGCAATGTCGGCCGGTGCCGGATAGGACATGATGTTGCATTCGCCGGCCTTCAGCTTCTGCGCGCGCACCGCCGGATCGGTGGTGATGGCGAAGACCAGATCGTCGATCTTCTGCTTGCCGCCCCAATAGTCCGGGTTGGCCTTGTAGCGGATGGCGGCATCGGTCTGGTAGTCGACGAAGATGAACGGCCCAGTGCCGATCGGCTTCTGGTTGAACAGTTCAGGCGTCTTGTCGGCCTGCAGCTTGTCGGCATATTCCTTCGAGACGATCGAGGCGAAATCCATGCCCAGCGTCGGAATGAAGGTGATCGCCGGTTCCTTGAGGGTGAACTTCACCGTCAGGTCGTCGACCTTCTCGACCTTGGTGATGTTGTCGCCGAACTGGTCATTGTAATACTGGTAGGCAATGCCCGGTATGTACTGGAACCAGGGGCCATTCTTGTCGACCTGGCGCTCGAACGAGAACACCACGTCGTCGGCGTTCAGGTCGCGGGTCGGGGTGAAGTAGTCGGTGGGCGCGAACTTGACGCCCTTGCGCAGCTTGAAAGTATATTCCTTGCCGTCGTCGGAAATGGTCCAGCTGTCCGCCAGGCCGGGCGAAACCGAGGTCTTGCCGTGATCGAATTCGACAAGGCGATTGAAGACGGTACGCGAGGACGCGTCGAATGTCTGGCCCGCGGTATACGGCGCCGGGTCGAAACCCTCCGGCGACGCTTCAGCGCAATAGACCAGAGTTTTCGCGTTGGCCACGCCGCCCAGGACGCTTGCAGCCAGCAACGCGGCTGCAAAAGTCAATTTCTTCTTCATTGAGCACTCCCTGATGTTCTTCCAAGCCCCTCTATCAGGCTCGCGAAGCGCGCATATAAGCACCGTTTTTCCGGGTTTGGAACACCCCGTTTGCTTACCCCGCGGGAAGCAGGAAAAAAATCCGCGATTTTGCTAAATGGCAGAAAAAATTAGCAGTTTTTTCTATTCACGATATTATTAACGACCGCATTTTTTTATTGATCAGGCGTCAGGCGACAAGGGTGCCGCGCCCAGTATTCATCCGCCGCCGGTGCGGAAAGATGCCGGTTCCGGCCGTGGCCGGCGGGAAAGATTTTCGGCGGCAAATCTTTCGGCATCTTGCCGCAAGGGCAAGACTTGCACCGCCGCCGATAGAGGCAATACATAGATAGACAACTGGCGGCAGCGGAGGGACGTCTCCATCAATCCGGAGGCGGCGCGGTATGGGCCAACGAGAACAGGCGACCAGGGTTGTCGAGGAGGAACGGGTGGCAAAAGCATCGAAGGAGCCGGTGAAAGCGTCGGCCAAGGCGGGGCCTAGGCCAGCCGCCGGCGGCGACGGGCAAGGCAAGGCCGCGACCGCGAAGACGGCGGCCGGCAAGAAAGCACCCGCGGCAAAAGCCGTGGCCACCGCAAGGACCGCCGCGAAGCCGGCGACGAAGGCCGCGCCGGCAAAGGCGCCCGCGACCAAGGCCGGATCGGGCAAGGCCGGAACGGGCAAAACCGCGACGACGAAGAGTTCGCCACCAGTGAAGGCTGCACCGGTCTCGAAGCCAGCGACAGCGGCCAGCCAGCGGCTGCCGAAGGCGCTCACCGAACTCGCCGCCGGCCTGCCGCAAAAGCCCTGGCTCAACAGCTATCCCAAGAACATGCCGGCCAAGATCGGCGCCCTTCCCTACGGTTCCATCGGCGACTTCCTCGTTGGCGCCTGCAAGCAGTTCGCCGGCCAGCCGGCTTTCACGTGCATGGGCAAGTCCATCACCTACGCGCAGCTCGAACAGTCTTCGGCGGCCTTCGGTGCCTACCTGCAGTCCACAGGATTGCAGAAGGGCGCGCGTGTCGCCCTGATGATGCCGAACGTGCTGCAATATCCCATAGCGATGATGGCGGTCGCCCGCGCCGGCTTCACGGTGGTGAACGTCAATCCCCTCTACACGCCGCGCGAACTGGAGCATCAGCTCAAGGATTCCGGGGCGCAGGCGATCGTCATCCTCGAAAACTTCGCCAACACCCTGCAGGCGGTCGTCGCCAGGACCTCGGTCAAGCACGTCGTCGTCGCGGCCATGGGCGACCTGCTCGGCGGCCTGAAGGGCTCGATCGTCAATCTGGTCGTGCGCCGCGTCAAGAAGATGGTGCCGGCCTGGTCATTGCCTGGCCATGTCAAGTTCAACGCGGCCCTCAAGGCTGGCCGTGGCATGGCTTTCAGCCCGGCCACAGTGGCCGCCAGCGATGTCGCCTTCCTGCAATATACCGGCGGCACCACCGGAATCTCGAAAGGCGCGACCCTCTCGCACAGCAATGTGCTGGCCAATGTCGCGCAGAATGCGCTGTGGCTGCAGGACACCTACACCGTCAAGCCAAAGCCGGCGCATCTCAACCTCGTCTGCGCACTG
This sequence comes from Mesorhizobium sp. BR-1-1-10, assembly GCF_020165595.1. Lineage (NCBI taxonomy): Bacteria > Pseudomonadati > Pseudomonadota > Alphaproteobacteria > Hyphomicrobiales > Phyllobacteriaceae > Mesorhizobium > Mesorhizobium sp. BR-1-1-10. Next base: position 3,309 of record NZ_JAIUIL010000005.1, read on the forward strand.
CCGCTCTACCATATCTTCGCGCTGACGGTGAATGCGCTGATGGGCATGCAGATGGGCGGCCAGAACATACTGATCCCCAATCCACGCGACATTCCCGGCTTCGTCAAGGAAATGGGCAAGTATCCGATCCATATCTTTCCGGGCCTCAACACGCTGTTCAACGCGCTGCTCAACAATGAGGACTTCCGCAAGCTCGACTTCAAGCCGCTGCTCTTGACGCTGGGCGGCGGCATGGCGGTACAGAAGGGTGTCGCCGAGCGTTGGAAGGCGCTGACCGGTTGCCCCATCAGCGAAGGCTACGGTCTTTCGGAGACCTCGCCGGTGGCGACGGCCAACAAGTTCAGCTCCGGCGAGTTCACCGGCACCATCGGCCTGCCGCTGCCCTCGACCGAAATCGCCATTCGCGACGACGACGGCAACAACGTACCGCTCGGCGAGGTCGGTGAGATCTGCATCAGGGGACCGCAGGTGATGGCCGGTTACTGGAACCGGCCGGACGAGACCGCCAGGGTGATGACCAAGGACGGCTTCTTCAAGTCCGGCGACATGGGCTTCATGGACGATCGCGGCTACACCAAGATCGTCGACCGCAAGAAGGACATGATCCTCGTCTCCGGCTTCAACGTCTACCCGACCGAACTCGAGGAAGTCGTGGCGGCGCATCCCGGCGTGCTCGAAGTGGCGGCGATCGGCGTGCCGGACGAGCATTCGGGCGAAGTGCCGAAACTGTTCATCGTCAAGAAAGACCCGGCCCTGACCGCCGAGGCCATCACCGCCTTTTGCCGCGAGAACCTGACCGGCTACAAGCGGCCCAGATACATCGAGTTCAGGACCGAACTGCCGAAGACGCCAGTCGGCAAGATCCTGCGGCGGGCGCTGCGCGAATAGTGGGTCTCGCCAACGACGATGCGCCGGACCGGCGCCCGCGCCTCGACCCGGCGGAATTCATCAAGGCGAACATGCGCCTGGCATCGGTGCCGGCGCTTCCCGAAATCTGGCTTTATACCGCCCACCCGGGCAGCGGGCTGAGACGCCTTGTCGATGGCGATGACGCCGATTCGCAGGAGCCGCAACCGCCCTATTGGGCCTATGCGTGGGCAGGCGGTGCCGTGCTGGCGCGCTATGTGCTGGACCATCCGGAGATCGTGGCGGGCCGCCGCGTGCTCGACCTTGGAGCAGGCTCCGGCATTGTCGGGATTGCCGCGGGAAAGGCCGGCGCGCGTGAGGTGATGGCCGCCGAGATCGACCGCAATGGTGTTGCCGCGCTGGCGCTGAATGCAGCGGCCAATGGTGTCACGATCACGATAATGGGGAACGACATCACCACGGGGCAGCCGCCCGCCGTGGACCTGGTGCTCGCCGGCGACGTCTTCTACGGGCAAGGTGTCGCCTTGGGGATGATGCCTTTCCTCGACCGCTGCCTCGCCGCCGGCATCGAGGTGCTGGTCGGCGACCCGGGCCGGGCCTATCTGCCGCGCTCGCGGCTGCGGCTGCTTGCCGAATACAAGGTGCCGGATTTCGGCGAGGCGAAAGACGGTGCGCTGAAGCCGAGCGCTGTCTTTCGCCTCGAGACCGAACCGTCCCTGGCCCTGCCGATCAGACCGTCTCCTTGACCCGCGCCGAAAGGAAATCCGGCAGATCGGCAACCGAATCCAGGATGACATCGGCGATCTCGGCCAGCGTTTCGCGCGTGCCTGTGCCGGAGAGCACGCCGACCGCCAGGCCGCAGCCGCCGGCACGCGCCATTTCGAGATCATGCCTGTTATCGCCGACCATGGCGATCTCCGATGGCTTGAGCCCCGTAAGATCGCAAAAGGCCTGGATGGTGTCGGGAGCGGGCTTGGGGTTGGCCACCGCGTCATAGCCATAGGCGGCTTCGAACAGTTGCGCGACACCCAGCGTGACAAGCGTCTTTTCCGCGCCGCTGGTCGAATCGTTGGTGGCGACGCCAAGCCGGTAGGATCGCCTGTGCAGCAGAGCCAGCGTGTCGGCGATGCCTGGCAGCGCCACCGCCATCGTCGAGCCCTGCACCGAGGTGATCTCGTTGAAACGGGCAACGGCCAGCATCTGGTCTTCGTTGGACAGGCGCGGGAACCACAGTTCGACAACGTCGAGATTGGTGCCGGAGGCAAAGATGGAATCGGGCTTGAAGCGCCGGTTGGCGAAATCGAAGCCCGCGGCCGCGAGCAGCCTGTCGGCTTTCCAGCGGTCGCCGTCGGCCGCGTCCATGGCCATGAAGTCGGCGACGCCGAGCCAGGTCGCGTTGAAGTCGACAAGCGTTCCGTCCTTGTCGAACAATATCCCCTTGATGTCAGCCAAGCGCTTCACTCCGAACCACGCAATTGGTGGATGCGTTCCACAAGGCCCCTGGTCGAGGCGTCCCGGTTTGCGGCGCTTTCCTTGCCTTCCACGACAGGCAGGAGGCCGGTGGCCAATTCCTTGCCGAGTTCGACGCCCCACTGGTCGAAGGAGTTGATGTTGAACAGCGTGCCCTCGACGAAGACGCGGTGCTCGTAAAGCGCGATCAGCCGGCCGAAGGTGCGCGGGTCGAGCTTGCGGTAGAGAATGGTCACCGAGGGCCGGTTGCCGGAGAAGACACGATGCGGCGCGATACGGTCGACATCGGCCGGCTTCATGCCCTTGGCCAGCATCTGCGCGCGCGCCTCTTCCAGCGTACGGCCCTTCATCAGCGCTTCCGACTGCGCCAGGCAGTTGGCGAGCAGCAGGTCATGCTGATGCTTGAGATCAGGCTCGTGGCCGACGGCGGCGGCCAGGAACTCGACGGGGATCAAATCGGTGCCCTGGTGCAGCAGCTGGAAGAAGGCGTGCTGGCCGTTGGTGCCTGGCTCGCCCCAGACCAGCGGCCCGGTCGGCGTCGTCACCGGAGTACCGTCAAGGGTAACGCTCTTGCCGTTCGATTCCATGTCGAGTTGCTGCAGATAGGCCGGCAGCCTGGACAGGCGCTGATCGTAGGGGATGACCGCACGGGCCGGATAGCCGCAGACCACGCGGTGCCACCAGCCGACCAGCCCGAGGAGCGCCGGCAGGTTTTTCTGGAGCGGCGCGGTGCGGAAGTGTTCGTCCATTTCGTGCGCGCCGTCGAGGAAAGCGCGAAAGTTCCTTGGGCCGATGGCGATCATGACCGGCAGGCCGATCGCGCCCCACAGCGAATAGCGGCCGCCGACCCAGTCCCAGAAGCCGAAGACGCGATCCGGCTCGATGCCGAACTTGGCCACCAGGTCGAGCGCGGTAGAGACGGCGGCGAAATGCTTGCCCACGGCCTCCTTGCCGAGCGCCTTCTGCACCCAGTCGCGCGCCGTCTGCGCATTGGTCATCGTCTCGACCGTGGTGAAGGTCTTGGAGGCGATGATGAACAGCGTGGTTTCGGCGGACAGCCCCTTCAGCGTGTCGTGGATGTGAGCGCCGTCGATGTTGGAGACATAGTGGGCGCGCGGGCCGTCATGATAGGGGGCGAGCGCCAGTGTCGCCATCGCCGGACCCAGGTCGGAGCCGCCAATGCCGATGTTGACGATATCGGTGATCTTCTTGCCGGTGGCGCCTGTTGCCTTGCCGGAGCGAATGGCATCGGCGAAGGCGCCCATGGCGTCGAGCACGGATATGACATCCGCCTGGACGTCCTGGCCGTCAACCGTGACGCCCTTGCCGCTCAGGTTGCGCAGCGCCGTGTGCAGAACGGCGCGGTCTTCGGTGATGTTGATCTTCTTGCCGGCGAACATGGCGGCGCGACGGCCTTCCAGATCGGCTGCGGCGGCGAGCTTCTCAAGGAAGTCCATGGTCGTCGCATCGACGGCGCATTTCGACCAGTCGAGCAGGAGGTCGCCGTCAGCGGCGGAGAATGTCTTGAAGCGCTGCGGATCGGCGGCAAAGGCCTGGCGCATGTCGCCCGGGGCCGCGGCGCGATGGTCGCGCAGGGCGGCAAGCTGTTTCTGGAAGGCTGACTGATCCACTGGCGGGGACTCCTGGCTTTTTCGACGCACCATATCAGACCGGATGTTTCCGGCGCGTGTCGTCGCGCCCCAACTATTGAGCCGAAATCCATCCGGTCAATACGCGGCGATGACGCAGCACATCACGATGCGATGACACAATGTATCGAGCAAGGAGGTGGGTATCGAGGAGCGAGGTGGTGTCGAGAGCGAGGGGCCGCGCCTTATTTCGAGCTTGAAGGATCACTGGCATAAATCCCAAAGATCAGAAAAATTGATTGGCGCAACCCCTTGTGCCACGGTTACGTTCGGCTGGTCCAGCCAAGCGAAAAAAGCTGGCCATCGAGGAACATCTTCCATGCCACAGAGAAACGACACGGCGATATGGTCCGGCCTGTTCCGGATTTCGGCCGAATCCGGCCAGACCCTGCAGGCGCAGATCCGCCAAGCCATCGTGGCCGCGATTCTCGACCGCCAGATCGCCGCTTCGATGCCGCTGCCTTCCTGCCGTATCCTGGCCGAAAAACTCGGCGTCGCACGCGGAACGGTGGTGCTGGCATTCCAGCAGCTCGTCGACCAGGGTTTCCTGGTGGCGCGCGAGCGGCGCGGCCATTTCGTCAATCCGGACGTGCTGGCGACACCCGCCAAGCCGCACCAGAAAGCACCCGACCAGGCCAACGAGATCGACTGGAAGGCGCGCCGGCAGATCGCGGCAAGCGACATGCCGCCGCCCGCCAAGCACGAGAACTGGATCAAGTCCTCCTACCCCTTCGTGTACGGCCAGTTCGACCCGGCGCTGTTCCCGACCGCCGAGTGGCGCGAGTGCAACCGCATGGCGCTGGCCGTGCTGGAGATCCGCAACTGGGCGTCCGACATGGTCGACCGCGACGATCCGCTGCTGATCGAGCAAATCCAGGCACGGCTGCTGCCCCGGCGCGGCATCTTCGCCAATCCCGACGAGATCATCGTCACGCTGGGCGCCCAGAACGCGCTCTATATGCTGGCCTCGCTGCTGATGACCAAGGGCTCGAAAGTGGCGATGGAGGATCCAGGCTATCCCGACGCACGCTCGATCTTCCGGCTCGCGGGCGCCGACATCGAGCCGGTGCCAGTGGACCAGTCCGGTATCGTAACCTCTTCTATTCCCAATGATTCCGGCTTCGTCTTCGTCACCCCCAGTCATCATTGCCCGACCATGGTGCCGTTGTCGGCGGAGCGGCGGCAGGATCTTCTGGCGCGCGCCAACCGGCACAACCAGATCATCATCGAAGACGGCTATGACAGCCAGCTTCTCGACGAGGCGCCGCAGCAGGCATTGAAGAGCCTCGACCGTTCCGGCCGCGTCGTCTATGTCGGCTCGATGTCGAAGACGCTGGCCCCGGGGCTGCGGCTTGGCTACATCGTGGCTTCCGCTGGACTGATCGCCGAACTCAGGGCGCTGCGCCGCTTCATGCTGCGCCATCCGCCGGCCAACAATCAGCGCGCCGTGGCGCTCTTCCTGTCGCTCGGCCATCACGAAGCGCTGGTGCGGCGGCTGTCGAGCGCCTTCGACGAGCGGCGCAAGCGGCTGGTCCATGCGATTTCGGCCTTCCTGCCGGAATGGCGCTCGACCGACTCGGCCGGCGGCACGTCGCTGTGGCTGGAAGGGCCCCGCGGCACCGATTCCCGCGGTTTGGCCGAAGCCGCGGCCTCGCGCAGCGTCATCATCGAGCCCGGCGACCGCTTCTTCGACCGCACCGAGAAGCCTTCGCGTTTCATGCGGTTGGGCATTTCCTCTATCGCTCTGCAGCACATCGAGCCCGGCATCCGGGAACTCGCCACCGCAGCCGGACGCAGGCCGGCCGCCGCCTGATCCATCAAGCCGATTTCTCGACCGGAGCCGCTTCTCAGCGGCTCCGGTTTGTTTTAGGTCTGGCACATGTAGCTGGGCCAGCTGGCTCATAGGATGGGCCAGTGCCGGCGGCATAGTCGGCGACAGAGAAGAAGCAGGTTGATGGTGGACCAACCGCCACGAACTCCTGCCGGTAGAGGTGGAGTGCTTCCATGCCAGTGGCTGTCGAAAAGCAGGACATGCCGGCGAACCGTCGTCCACAACGCTCCGGCGACCGCGAAACGGGACGTGCGGTGAAATCAGCCATTCCACCAAACGGGCCACTACACCAAGCCATGGAAGGCGGCAGTTACGGGCCATTGCGCGGAAACGACTGCGAGCGCATTCATGAGGGCGTACTGACGCTTCTGGAAACGGTCGGCTTCGCCAACGCCATCCCGTCCTGCATAAAAGTCCTGACCAAGGCTGGCGCCATCCATGGCGACGATGGCCGCATCCGTTTCCCCCGTGCGCTCATACTCGACACCATCAAGCGAGCCGCGCGGCATTTCACACTGCATGGCCAGGACCCCAAGCACGACATGGTGATCCAAGGCAAGCGTGTCCACTACGGCACGGCGGGTATCGCCGTGCATCTGGTGGATCTCGAAAAGCGCGAGTATCGCGAATCCAAGCTGCAGGACATCTATGACGCCGCCCGCATCGTCGATGGACTGAGCAACATCCATTTTTTCCAGCGGCCGATGGTGGCGCGCGACATCGCCGACCCGCTCGATATGGATTTCAACACGCTCTACGCCTGCGTGATGGGGACATCGAAGCATGTCGGCACGTCCTTCACCGTGCGCGAGAATGTGAAGCCGGCGCTCGAAATGCTCTATGCCATCGCCGGTGGCGAGGAGAATTTCCGCGCCCGGCCATTCGTTTCCAACTCCAACTCCTTCGTCGTGCCACCGATGAAGTTCGCCGAGGATGCCTGCGGCGTGCTCGAGGCCTGCGTCGAAGGCGGCATCCCCATCCTGCTCCTCTCCACCGGCCAGTCCGGAACAACCGCTCCGGCGGCGATGGCCGGCGCGGTCGCGCAGGCAGTGGCCGAAGTGCTGGCCGGCCTGGTGTATGTCAACGCGCTCAAGCCGGGACATCCGGCGATCTTCGGCGCCTGGCCGTTCATGTCGGACCTGCGCACCAACACCATGGCCGGTGGCTCGGCCGAACAGGCGGTGGTAACGGCGGCCTGCGCGCAGATGGCGCAATTCTACGACCTGCCCGGCGGCTCGGCCGCCGGCATGACAGACTCGAAACTGCCTGATATCCAGTCCGGCTACGAGAAAGGCATCACCAATGTGATGGCCGGCCTCTCGGGCCTCAACCTCGTCTACGAATCGGCCGGCATGCATGCCTCGCTGCTCGGCTTCTGCCTGGAAAGCCTGATCATCGACAATGACATGCTTGGCCATTGCTTGCGCTGCGCACGCGGCATCGAAGTGACGGACGAAGCGCTGTCGATCGACACCATCGCCGATGTCTGCCTCAAGGGTCCGGGCCATTATCTTGACAACGAGCAAACGCTCAAGTCGGCCCGGGCAGAGCGTTTTTATCCCGCCTTCGGCGACCGTTCCTCACCGAAGGAATGGAACGAAAAAGGCCGCCCTGATATATTGGCCCGGGCGATCGACGAAAAGAAGCGCATCCTTGCGGAACGATTTCCGCGGCACGTGCCCAAGCTGGTCGACGACAGATTGCGCGCCCGCTTCGGCAACCTGATCCACCTGCCGCGCGCGAGCATGGGCGGCTAGCCAGAAGACCGACATACAGATAGCCACCGACAGAACCAACCATTGGGCAGAACGACAAATGAGCGTCTATCCTATCCAGCAAGCCGCAAATACCGAAGATGCCATCGATCGGCTGGTGGCCTCGCACCGGCCAGGCTACGGCCTGACGCGCCCATTCTACCACGACCAGGATATTTTCGAGCGGGACATGGAACGTCTGTTCCGCCGCCATTGGCACTGCCTGGCGCATGCCAGCGTCATTCCCAATCCCGGCGACTTCGAACTGTTCAAGCTCGGTGACGAGGCGGTCATCCTGTCGCGTGGCATGGATGGCACCGTGCATGCCATGCTCAATGTCTGCCGCCATCGCGGCGCCGAGGTCTGCACCAAAGAGAAGGGCAACGCGAAAGTGTTCGTCTGCCCGTATCATGCATGGAGCTATTCCAATGACGGCTCGCTGCGCGCCGCCAGGCTGATGCCGAAGGATTTCGACCGCACCGCGCACGGGCTGAAGAAGCTCCATGTCCGCGTCGCGACCGGCCTTGTCTTCATCTCCTTCGCCGAGACGCCACTCGATTTTGATCCGATCGAGCAATCTTTGCGCACGAGTTGCGGACAATATGGTTGGGGCGATGCCAAGGTGGCCTATCGCCAAAGCTATCCGCTCGACGCGAACTGGAAGCTCGCCGTCGAAAATTATGTCGAATGCTACCATTGCGGACCGGCACATCCCGAATATTCGCAGACGCACGCGCTGGAAAAGCCCGCGGAGATGATCGAGCAGCTCAATGCCGCGATGGAACAGCGGACCTGCGCTCTCGGTATCGAGATCGGCAGCGGTGATCGCTGGCAGAATTCGGCCGCCGGCCAGGAGGCGATCCACACCTTCCGCTACGCGCTTTACGACGGCGTTTCGAGCGGAAGCCGGGACGGCTCCCCCGTCGCGCCACTGATGGGCCGCTTCACCGACTATGACGGCGGCGTCACCTCCATCCATCTTGGCGGCACGACTTTCCTCGTCTGCTACCCCGACCACGGGATGATCTACCGATTCATCCCGAAAACGGCTCAGACCTGCGAGATGGAACTGATCTGGCTGGTGCGCGGCGACGCTGTCGAAGGCCAGGACTACGATCTGGAAAAACTGACCTGGCTGTGGAAGGTCACCACGGACGAGGACAAGAAGATCATCGAGCATACGGCGCGCGGCGTACGCTCGCACTATTTCGTGCCCGGACCGATCGCGCCGATGGAGTACAACGAGTTGCGCTATATCGGCTGGTATCTCCAGGAGATAAGCCGGGCTTAGAGCGGTTTCAGCGTTTCACGAAAGCGCTCAGTCGGCGCCCAGCCCGAAGCGCTCAACCACCTCGGCGTTGATCAGCTTGGCGTGCAGTGCCATCAGCACGATCTGCGCATCGAGATCGTCGCCGGTTTCGAGAGCGGCCCCGATCCGGCGCTCCGCGTCGAGCCGCTGCTGCGGACCTTGCGCACGCTCGAAGGTTTCCGGTCCGGCGATGCAGTAGCTGAACAGGTTCGCTACCCGCGGATAGGCCTGCGGCGGCGGGCCAGTGGTCCTTCATCAGATTGACGATGGTTAGTTTCACCCCTTCGGGCACAAGGGCGGGATGCAGGTCGGCGCCACGCAAGGCGGCATCGAGCTGCCGCAAATCACCCGAGCGGCCGAACATACCGAGAAAGCCGAGGGAAGAGCGTCGTCCCGCCATTGCTGGTCCAATCCGTTTTCCACCAGTTAGGTGGTTCGGAAGCGGAATACAAAGGAGCCGGAAAATCTAAGCGCGTCGCGTCGAAACGGATTCATGCGACGCGCCTTAGATCTTGTTTCGATGCATGTCGTTTTCCCGAACCGAAGACACTTCCGGGCGACATCCACTAGCCGCCCGTGGCGAGCAGCAACACGCCGGCAACAGCGCATCCCGCAAGCGTCGGCAGCACACCGGTTTTCAACTTCAGGATGGCGACCATGGCGGCCACCGAAAGCAGCGCGGCTCGCCAGTCGATCGACGAAAGCACCGGCACATTCATGCCAAGGCCCGTCATGCGCACTTCGCGGAAGACGACGTGCAAGGCGAACCACAGAGCAAGGTTCATGACGACGCCGACCACGGCGGCGGTGATCGCGCCCAGCGCGGCCGACAGGGCCTTGTTGCCGCGCAGGGCCTCGATGTAGGGCGCGCCGAGGAATATCCAGAAGAAGCAGGGTGTGAACGTAACCCACAGCGTCAGCAGCGCTCCAAGCGATCCGCCAAGCAGCGGATCCAGCGAGCCGGCGTGGCGAAACGCGGCGATGAAGCCGACGAATTGCAACACCAGGATGAGTGGACCCGGCGTGGTCTCGGCAAGGCCGAGGCCATCGACCATTTCACCAGGGGCGAGCCAGCCGAAGGACTGCACGGCTGCCTGCGCGACATAGGCAAGAACCGCGTAGGCGCCGCCAAAGGTGACCACCGCCATGAGGCTGAAGAAGCCGCCAATCTGCGCCCACACGCTGTTTGTCCCGGTGAGCGCCCAGAGCAACAGAACCGGCCCGAGCCAGATCGGCAGCCAGATCGCGATGGTGCGCGGCGCATGCCATCGTGTCGGTCTGGTATGGGCCAGTTCGCCGCGTTCGAACATCAGGTCGACCGCGCCCCTGATATCGGGAGCGTCGTTCTTGCCGTGCGCCGCGCCGGAAAACAGGGCTGGCGCGACACGGTTTCCCACCCATCCCACCGATCCCGCAATCAGGACGATGAGCGGGAACGGGATGGCGAGCACATAGATGCCGAGAAAAGCGCAGAGCGCGATCGCCACCATCAACCGGTTCTTCAAGGCGCGGCGGCCGATGCGGATCACCGCCTCGACCACGACCGCGAGCACGGCGGCCTTGACCCCGAAGAACAGCGCCGCGACCAGCGGGACATCACCATAGAGCGCATAGAGAATGCTCAGGGTGAGCATGACCAGTGCGCCGGGCACCACGAACAGGACACCGGCGACAAGGCCGCCGATCGTCCTGTGCAGCAGCCAGCCGATATAGATGGCGAGTTGCTGGGCCTCGGGACCGGGCAGCAGCATGCAGTAGTTCAGCGCATGCAGGAAACGCTGTTCGCCGATCCAGCGCCGGTCCTCGACCAATTCCTTGTGCATGAGCGCGATCTGACCGGCCGGCCCGCCGAAGCTCAGCAATCCGATCTTCGCCCAGAGTTTCGTGGCTTCGCGGAAGCTCGGGACCGCCGGCGCCTCGACGAGGTCTGCATCATTGCCCGAAATGAGGCTGCTCATGACGGCTTTGCCCCGCCCGGCCAGTTGTGCGTCTCGTCAGTGGCGTCGCGACACCAGCGGAAGAACGCGTCATAGAGCATCGTGCCGGCGTCCAGCTGCTCCAGATCGTCGCGGAACATGCGCGACAGGCCAAGCGAGGCGGCCAGAAATCCGGCTGCCTGGGGAACGAGATCCAGGCGTGCGGTGTCGGCCGCGCGCACGATCGTGGCAAGCCGATCGAGTGCCTGGGATTCCAGCCCGAACTCCTCGATCATCGTGTCGAAGGTGCAGCGCTCGCCGCGATGACTCCAGAACACATTGTCGATGTCGAAAGGCACGGCCTGAAAGCGGTCTGCGACAGCCGGAACTTCAGCGGGTTCGACGAAGAGAAACACCGCGTCGGGATCGATGAAGCGCCGGATCAGCCATGGGCAAGCGATGCGATCGACCTTGGGACGAGCCCGCGTTACCCAGACGGTGCGGCCCTTTTCATCGCGGGACGGTATCTTGTCGGCGCGGACCAGAAGCCCGCCGGCATCGCGCCAGGCTTCGAAGCCGCCTTCGAGGGATTCGGCGGCAATGCCTTCATGCCGCAGCCACGCGGCAACCCCTTGCGAAAGCTTTTGCCCCTTCTGGCAAAGGACGGCCACTTGGCTGCCGGCAAGGTCGTGTGCCCAGGCCGAGACCGTTTTGAAATTGCGCCGGTGAGAGGCCGGCAGCAGGCGCGGGTCGGCGTCGTAGTCTTCATCGATACGGACATCGACGATCAAAGGTGCGCCCGGAAGACCAATCAGACGGGATAGTTGCTGTACGGTGATAGCAGTTGTTGACGGCATGGCGTCCACCTCCTGAAGAAGCCTGGACGCGAACATTGGGCTGACGCCTCACGGGGTCGTCGCGATACACCCCTTGCGATGATGGTGGAATTGTTGGGCTGGCTTGTCAAGGACGGAGCGTTTCCCGGCCTGTGGCGTTGAGAACGGCGGCCTGATCGATCAGGCCGCCGGTCGTCGTCATCCATCATCGCTGATCAGCCAGGAATAATCGATGACTATTCCCGGGAATAATCAATGATTGTCGCGAGGCACTCCCATGGTGTGGGCGACATCCTGATATTTCACCGCCGGCTTCAGCACCATGCCGGTCGAGAACTGGTCGACCATGCCGCGCTGGATCTCCTGCCAGGGCGTCTGGTGCTGGGGATAATGATAGCCGCCATCCTTCTGCAGCTCGGCGCGTCGCCGTGCGATCTCGTCATCGCTGACGAGGATGTTCGCCGTGCCCTTCCGCAGGTCGATGCGGACGCGGTCGCCGGTCTTGAGCAGCGCCAGGCCACCGCCGACCGCGGCTTCCGGCGAGGCGTTCAGGATCGACGGTGAGCCCGACGTGCCGGATTGGCGGCCGTCGCCGATGCAGGCCAGCGCGTGGATACCCTTCTTGATGAGGTAGGCCGGCGGCTGCATGTTGACGACCTCGGCGCCGCCGGGATAGCCGACGGGACCGGCGCCGCGCATGAACAGGATGGTATGCTCGTCTATGCCTTGCGCCGGATCGTCAATGCGGGCGTGGTAGTCCTCGGGCCCGTCGAAGACCATGGCGTTGCCTTCGAAGGCTTCCGGGTCGTTCGGGTTCGACAGATAGCGCTCGCGGAATTCCGGCGAAATGCCGCTCATCTTCATGATCGCCGAATCGAACAGGTTGCCCTTGAAGTTGATAAAGCCGGCATTGGCCTTCAGCGGCTCGGCCACCGTGCGGATGACGTCGGTATTCTCGTTGGCGACGCCATCGCAATTGGCGCCGATCGACTTGCCATTGACGGTCAAGGCATCGGGATGCGGCAGCATTCCGGCCTTCATCAGTTCGGCGACCACGGCAGGCACGCCACCGGCGTGGTGATAGTCTTCGCCCAGATATTCACCTGACGGCTGCAGATTGACGATGAGCGGCACTTTGAGGCCGATGGTCTGCCAGTCGTCATTGTCGAGCGGCACGCCGAGATGGCGGGCGATGGCGTTGAGATGGATCGGCGCGTTGGTCGAGCCGCCGATCGCCGAATTGACGACGATGGCGTTTTCGAAAGCCGCGCGGGTCATGATATCGGACGGTTTCAGGTCTTCGTGCACCATGTCGACGATGCGCTTGCCGGTTTCGTAGGCGATCTGGCCGCGCTCGCGGTAGGGCGCCGGAATGGCGGCCGAACCGGGCAGTTGCATGCCGAGCGCCTCGGCCAGCGAATTCATCGTGGTGGCCGTGCCCATCGTGTTGCAGTAGCCGGTGGACGGCGCCGAGGACGCGACGATGTCCATGAACTCGTCATAGCCGATCTCGCCGGCCGACAGGCGCTGGCGCGATTCCCAGACGATGGTGCCCGAGCCGGTACGCTTGCCCTTATGCCAGCCATTGAGCATCGGGCCGACCGACAGCGCGATGGCCGGGATGTTGACGGTCGCCGCCGCCATCAGCAAGGCAGGCGTGGTCTTGTCGCAGCCGATGGTGAGCACGACGCCGTCGAGCGGATAGCCGTAGAGCACCTCGACAAGGCTGAGATAGGCGAGGTTGCGGTCAAGGGCGGCGGTCGGCCGCTTGCCGGTCTCCTGGATCGGGTGACAGGGGAATTCGAAAGGAATGCCGCCCATCGAGACGATGCCTTCGCGCACGCGCTTGGCAAGTTCGATATGGTGCCGGTTGCAAGGCGAAAGGTCAGAGCCCGTCTGCGCGATGCCGATCAGCGGTTTGCCAGACATCAGCTCGGCGCGTGTCAGCCCGTAATTCAGGTAGCGCTCGAGATAAAGCGCCGTCATTCCCGGATTGTCGGGATTGTCGAACCACTCCTGCGAGCGGAACTTTTTCTTTTTCGTGGGGGCGCCGGCCATCATGGTCTCCGTATTTGTATGACAAATCGATATGACAACGCGCGGATGCAGGCAAGGGGCACGCGTGATCTGAATCCGGACTTTGGTGCGATAGACAGCTATCGAGCCGCACGCTACGACCAATCCGACATCGGCGATGCGGGAGGTTTAGATGGCTTTGGTGATCGAGGGCGAGGAACGTATCGCCGCACCCGTGCAGAAAGTGTGGGAAGCGCTGAACGACCCAGCCGTCCTGAGGGGCGCCATCCCAGGCTGCCAGAGCCTGGAAATGAAATCGGCGACCGAGATGGCGGCAACGGTGGTGCTGAAGATCGGGCCGATCAAGGCCACCTTCAACGGCGAAGTGACGCTCAGGAATCTCAAGCCGCCGCATGCCTACACCATCCAGGGCGAAGGCAAGGGCGGCATCGCCGGCTTCGCCAAGGGCGGCGCCGACGTCACGCTCACCGCCGACGGGCCGGACGCGACGGTCCTCAAATATGCGGCCAAGGCAGAAGTCGGCGGCAAGATCGCGCAGCTTGGCAGCCGGCTGATCGAATCGACGTCGAAGAAACTGGCCGGACAGTTCTTTTCGGCTTTCGGCGAGAAAGTGGGCGGCTGACGCACTCCCCGTGAGGGTTCACTCAAAGACGATACTCGGCACGGCCGCTTCGGCCGCGCCGCGTTCCTCGTTGACCCTGTCCCAGACCTTGGAGGCGATATCGCGGTAGATTCTCGCCTCGGCGCCATCCGGCTTCGAGACGACCACCGGCGTGCCGGCGTCAGAGCTCTCGCGGATCCCCATTTCAAGCGGCACCTCGCCGAGGAAGGTGACGCCCAGCCTCTCCGCCTCGCGGCGCGCGCCGCCATGGCCGAAGATGTCGTAACGCTTGCCGGTATCCGGGGCGATGAAGTAGCTCATGTTCTCGACGATGCCGAGCAGCGGCACATCGACTTTCCTGAACATATTGAGGCCCTTGCGGGCATCGATCAGTGCCAGGTCCTGCGGCGTCGAGACGATGACGGCACCCGCCAACGGCACCTGCTGGGCCATGGTCAGTTGCGCATCGCCCGTGCCGGGCGGCATATCGACGACGAGCACGTCGAGCCGCCCCCATTCAACCTCGCGCAGCATCTGCGTCAGCGCCGACATCACCATCGGCCCGCGCCAGATCATCGGCGTCTCCTCATCGACGAGGAAACCCATCGACATCACCTTGAGGCCGTAGTTCTCCATCGGTTTCAGGATCTTGCCGTCGACCGTCTGCGGCCGGCCATGGATGTTAAGCAGCCTGGGCATCGACGGGCCATAGATGTCGGCATCCAGCACACCGACCCGCAAGCCATTGGCGGCAAGGCCGAGCGCCAGGTTGACGGCCGTGGTCGACTTGCCGACGCCACCCTTGCCTGAAGCAACCGCTATGATCGCCTCGATGCCGGGCACGCCGCGCTTGCCCTGGCTCTGCGAAGCGGGAGCATGCGGAGCCGCCCGCGGTGCCGCAGCGACCGGAGCCGTCGGCGCCGGCCTGGGTGCGGGACGCGATGGAACCGACGCCTCCATGCCGCCGCCTTTCTTTTCAGCCGTCAGCGCGACGACCGCACCGGCGACGCCGGGAATGGCCTTCACCACCCGCTCGGCGGCGGCGCGCAACGGCTCCATCTCCTGAGCGCGCGCGGCGGGAACGGTGATCGAGAAGAACACTTTCGAATCGGCGATGAAAATCTCCGAAACCATGCCGAGGTCGACGATGTTGCCGGTAAAGTCCGGCCCGTTCACCGTCTTCAGGCGCTCGGTGACGATTTCCTTGGTGATGGACATGGCTGTTGTTCCCTGGCGTTCGGCTGCAGCTCACATAGTGCAGATCGCGGACCGCTCCAAGCGCCAGGCATGATGGCGGTCGTCAAGCGGCCTGGGCGACCTATTTCCATGACCAGAGGGAATGACAACCAGGGAAGGAGACGATCATGCTTGCAAACAGCAACGCATCGGTAAACCTCGCCGTGAAGGATCTGGCAAGGGCCAAGGCCCTCTATGAGAGAACACTCGGCCTGGAACAGGTGCACGATGAGGGCGGCGAATTGATCGTCTACAAAAGCGGCGATACCACGATCAATGTCTATCGCTCCGAATTCGCAGGGACCAACAAGGCGACGGCGGTAACCTGGATGGTCGGCGACGCCATCGCCGATGTCGTCGACGCCCTCAAGTCGAAGGGTGTCGTCTTCGAGCATTACGAGATGCCCGGCCTAACGATGGAGGGTGACCTGCATGTCGGCGGCGGCATGAAAGTCGCATGGTTCAAGGATCCGGACGGCAACATCCTCAATCTCGTGGATCGGTAGATCCCGGCGATCGAGGCAGCGCTGCGCGATCGCTTTTTTATGCATGTCGTTGTCCCAAAACCGAAGTCACTTTCGGGCGACATGCATTGGAGGATTGAGCGCGACACCATCTGGCGCGACGCCACCGCGCCGGATAGCTTCCCCCAATGATCGACAAGCTGGAATTCTTCATCGCGCTGGCCAAGGAAGAGCACTTCGGCCGGGCGGCCGAGGCGTGCGGGGTCACGCAGCCGACCTTGTCGGCCGGCATCAAGCAGCTCGAGGGCCAGCTCGGCGTCATGTTGGTCAATCGCGGGTCGCGGTTCCAGGGGCTGACCCCGGAGGGCAAGCAAGTGTTGGTCTGGGCGCGCCGCATCGTCGGCGACTCCAGGACCATGCGCGAGGAGATGCGCGCCGCCCGGTATGGCCTTTCCGGCCGCATCCGGATTGCAGCAATCCCGACGGCATTGGCGATGGTCGCGAGATTGACGACGCCCTTTCGAGACAAGCACCCAGGCGTCACCTTTTCGGTGCTGTCGCGGACCTCGATCGAAGTGCTGTCGCTGCTTGGCAATTTCGATGTCGATGCGGGCATCACCTATCTCGACAACGAACCGCTGGGACGGGTGACCAGCGTGCCCCTCTATGACGAGCGCTACCAATTGATCACCGCAATCGGCAATCCCTATTCCGACCGCGACAAAGTGACATGGTCCGAGATCAGCCAGTTGCCGCTGTGCCTTCTGACGCCGGACATGCAGAACCGCCGCATCATCGACCAGCACCTGGCGGAAGCCGGCGTGCAGGTGCGGCCGACGCTGGAATCGAATTCGATGATCGTGCTGTTCTCGCACATCCGGACCGGCAAATGGTCATCGATCATGCCACTCAACCTTGCGGAAACATTCGGTTTTTCCGAACCGATCCGGGCCATTCCGATCGTCGAGCCCGATGCCAGCCACACAGTCGGGCTGGTCGCCGCGCCGCGCGAGCCGCACACGCCGCTGGTGCAGGCGCTGCTGGACGAGGCGATGGCGCTGGCAGACGATTTCCGCGCCCACCGCTAGGCTAGACAATGCTGAGCGCAGCTCGTCGATAGAAGATTTCTATCGAGCAACGAAACAGCTTTATTGATTTCGCGGGTTTCCTCTGATTTTGTAAAGACTTAGCGATAAAAGCTATCGACCAGGGAGGGCGCTGCATGACGATGCAGCCTGCAAGTACCGAGATCGCATCGCGCACGGCGGCGATTATCCAGGAGTTGAAGGACCTCGAAGGTCCGCTGCTGCCGATCCTCCACGGCATCCAGGAAGAATTCGGCCACGTCCCGCAGGATGCCGTCCCCGTCATTGCCGACGGCCTGAACCTGTCCAGGGCCGAGGTGCATGGTGTCGTGACTTTCTATCATGATTTCCGCGCGCGCCCGGCCGGGCGGCACGTGCTCAAGCTCTGCCAGGCGGAAGCCTGCCAGTCGATGGGTTCGGACGCGGTCGCCGCCAAGGTCAAGCAGTTGCTCGGCATCGACTTCCATGAGACCACGCGTGACGGATCGGTTACGCTGGAACCGGTCTATTGCCTCGGGCTGTGCGCCTGCTCGCCATCTGCGATGCTGGATGGCGAGGTGATCGGTCGGTTGGATGACGACAGGATCGACGAGATCGTCGCCGAGGTGCGCTCATGACCCCCCGTATCTATATTCCCGGCGATTCCGGCGCACTGGCGCTGGGCGCGGAAAAGGTCGCGAAGGCCGTCGCCAAGGAACTCGCGGAGCGCGGCATCGAGGCCAAGATTGTGCGCAACGGCTCGCGCGGCGCCTATTTCCTCGAACCGATGGTCGAAGTGGCGACGGCCAATGGCCGTGTCGCCTACGGGCCGGTGAAACCGTCGGACGTGAAGAGCCTGTTCGACAGCGGTTTTCTCACCGGCGGCCATCACAAGCGCTGGCTCGGCGCACCGGACAAGATTCCGTTCCTGGCCAAACAAACTCGCTTGACGTTTGCACGTTGTGGCATCAACGACCCGCTGTCGCTCGATGCCTACAAATCGCTCGGCGGACTGAGCGGCCTGCGGAACGCGGTGGCCATGACGCCCGCCGACGTCGTCAAGCAGGTCACCGACTCCGGCCTGCGCGGCCGCGGCGGCGCAGGCTTCCCGACCGGCATCAAATGGAAGACGGTGCTCGATACGACATCGGAGCGCAAATACATCGTCTGCAACGCCGATGAAGGCGACAGCGCCACCTTCGCCGATCGCATGATCATGGAGGGCGACCCCTTCGTGCTCATCGAAGGCATGACCATCGCCGGCATCGCCACCGGCGCGACCAAGGGTTTCGTCTATATCCGCTCGGAATATCCGCACGCGGTGGCTGTCATGAACAAGGCCGTCGAGATCGCCCGCAAGGCCGGTGTGCTCGGCGTCAATGTGCTGGGTTCGCCTAACGCCTTCGACATGGAAATCCGCGTCGGTGCCGGCGCCTATGTCTGCGGCGAGGAAACCTCGCTCTTGAACAGCCTGGAAGGCAAGCGCGGCGTGGTGCGCGCCAAGCCGCCGCTGCCCGCGATACAGGGTTTGTTCGGCAAGCCGACGGTGATCAACAACGTCATTTCGCTGGCTTCCGTACCCATCATCATGGACAAGGGCGCCGCCTTCTACAAGGATTTTGGCATGGGCCGCTCGCGCGGCACGATCCCGATCCAGATCGCCGGCAACGTCAAGCAAGGCGGCCTGTTCGAAACCGCTTTCGGCCTGACGCTGGGCGAGATCGTCGACGAGATCGGCGGCGGCACGTCCACCGGGCGCCCAGTGAAGGCGGTGCAGGTCGGCGGACCGCTCGGCGCCTACTTCCCGCGCGCACTGTTCGACACGCCGTTCGACTACGAGGAATTCGCCAAGCGCGATGGGCTGATCGGCCACGCCGGCATCACGGTTTTCGACGATACCGCCGACATGCTGAAGCAGGCACGCTTCGCCATGGAGTTCTGCGCCATCGAAAGCTGCGGCAAGTGCACGCCTTGCCGCATCGGCTCGACGCGGGGCGTGGAAACCATCGACAGGCTCGCCGCCGGTATCGAGCCGGAAAAGAACCTCGCTCTGGTCACCGACCTCTGCAACACGATGAAGTTCGGTTCGCTCTGCGCGCTGGGCGGCTTCACGCCCTACCCGGTGATGAGCTCGATCACGCATTTCCCCGAGGATTTCAAGCCCGCGCCAGCGCGCGTGGCTGCTGAATAGGAGCTGGCAGATGAACATCAAGGCCGACTTCCCAACGCTGATCGAAGAGATTGACTACGGAACTCCGGAGTCGAAGGCGCAAAAACAGGTCACGCTCACCGTCGATGGCCGCAGCATCAGCGTGCCTGAAGGCACGTCGATCATGCGTGCGGCGATGGAAGGCGGGGTGGAGATCCCCAAGCTCTGCGCCACCGACATGCTGGACTCCTTCGGTTCCTGCCGCGTCTGCCTCGTCGAAATCGACGGGCGCGGCGGTACGCCGGCTTCCTGCACGACGCCTGTCGGCGAAGGCATGGTGGTGCGCACGCAGTCGGACAGGCTCGACGCCATCCGCCGGGGCGTCATGGAACTCTACGTCTCCGACCATCCGACCGGCTGGCACGAGAAGGCCGGAACTGGCGCCAGCGAGTTCGATGTGGTGGCGAAGTCCGTCGGCCTGACCGAAAATCGCTACGGCGTTGAGGGCCGCAACCACGTCAAGGAAGAAAATGGCGTCGCGCCGGGCCATGGCTCGCTCGCGGTCGACTACATCGCCCGTGATGAGTCCAACCCCTATTTCACCTATGATCCGGCGCAGTGCATCGTCTGCTCGCGCTGCGTGCGCGCCTGCGAGGAGGTGCAAGGCACTTTCGCGCTGACCATCGAGGGCCGCGGCTTCGAATCGCGCATGGTCGCCGGCATGCACGAGGACTTCATTGCCTCCGAATGCGTGTCCTGCGGCGCCTGCGTGCAGGCCTGCCCGACCGATGCGCTGCGCGAGAAGACCGTGCTCGAAAAGGGCCTGCCGGAGCGCTCGGCCGTCACCACCTGCGCCTATTGCGGCGTCGGCTGCTCGTTCAAGGCCGAAGTGAAGGGCGACGAGGTCATCCGCATGATGCCCTACAAGGAGGGCATGGCCAACCACGGCCATTCCTGCGTGAAGGGCCGCTTCGCTTACGGTTATGCCACCCACAAGGACCGCATCCTGTCGCCGATGATCCGCGAAAAGGTCAGTGATCCCTGGCGCGAAGTGAGCTGGGAAGAGGCGATCGCCCATACGGCCAAGGAATTCCGCCGCATCCAGTACCAGTACGGACGCACCGCGATCGGCGGCATCACCTCCTCGCGCTGCACGAATGAGGAGACCTATCTCGTCCAGAAGCTGGTTCGGCAGGGCTTCCGCAACAACAATGTCGACACCTGCGCACGCGTCTGCCATTCGCCGACCGGCTATGGGCTCGGCCAGACCTACGGCACCTCGGCCGGCACGCAGGACTTCGATTCCGTCGAATTCACCGACGTCGCCGTCATCATCGGCGCCAATCCGGCTTCCGCGCACCCGGTGTTCGCCTCGCGGCTGAAGAAGCGGCTGCGCCAGGGCGCCAAGCTGATCGTGCTCGATCCGCGCCGCACCGAAATGGTCAAGTCGGCCCACGTCGAAGCCGACTACCATTTGCCGCTGAAGCCCGGCACCAATGTCGCCGTGCTGACCTCGCTGGCGCACGTCATCGTCACCGAGGGCCTTTTCGACGAAGCCTTCATCCGCGAGCGCTGCGACTGGGCTGAGTTCCAGGACTGGGCGTCCTTCGTCGCCCTGCCGGAAAACAGCCCCGAAATCGTCGGCAAGCTGTCCGGCGTCGATCCGGAGTTGATCCGCGGTGCCGCCCGTCTCTACGCCAAGGGCGGCAATGGCGCGATCTATTACGGCCTCGGCGTCACCGAGCACAGCCAGGGCTCGACCACGGTGATGGCGATCGCCAACCTCGCAATGGCCACCGGCAATATCGGCCGGCCTGGCGTCGGCGTGAATCCGCTGCGCGGCCAGAACAATGTGCAGGGCTCCTGCGACATGGGCTCGTTCCCGCATGAACTGCCGGGCTACCGGCACATTTCGGGTGACGCGGTGCGCGACATCTACGAAAGCCTCTGGGGCGTGAAGCTCGACGACGAACCCGGCCTGCGCATTCCCAACATGCTGGATGCCGCCGTCGACGGCTCGTTCAAGGGCATCTACATCCAGGGCGAGGACATCCTGCAGTCCGATCCCGACACCAAGCATGTCGCCGCCGGCTTGGCCGCGATGGAATGCGTGGTGGTGCACGACCTCTTCCTCAACGAGACGGCGAACTACGCGCATGTCTTCCTGCCGGGCTCGACCTTCCTCGAGAAGGACGGCACGTTCACCAATGCCGAACGCCGCATCAATATGGTGCGCAAGGTGCTGGAACCGAAGGCGCGCTACGCCGATTGGGAGGCGACGCAGGAACTCGCCCGTGCGATCGGCCTCGACTGGAACTATACCCATCCGTCCGAAATCATGGACGAGATCGCCAAGACGACGCCAAGCTTCGCCAACGTCTCCTTCGACCTGCTCGACCGGGTCGGCTCCGTGCAATGGCCCTGCAACGACAAGGCGCCGCTTGGCACGCCGATCATGCATGTCGACGGCTTCGTGCGCGGCAAGGGCAAGTTCATCCGCACCGAATATGTGGCGACGGACGAAAGAACCGGACCGCGCTTCCCGCTGCTGCTGACCACCGGCCGTATCCTGTCGCAGTACAATGTCGGCGCGCAGACGCGGCGCACCGAAAATGTCATGTGGCACTCCGAGGACAGGCTGGAAATCCATCCGCACGACGCAGAAAACCGCGGCTTGCGCGATGGCGACTGGGTCCGGCTGACCAGCCGTTCGGGCGAGACGACGCTGCGCGCGCTGATCACCGACCGGGTATCGCCGGGCGTGGTCTACACCACCTTCCACCATCCCGACACGCAGGCCAACGTCATTACCACCGACTTCTCCGACTGGGCGACCAACTGTCCCGAATACAAGGTGACCGCGGTGCAGGTCGGCGCTTCCAACGGCCCGTCGGAATGGCAACGCGACTATGACGAGCAGGCCAAGCAGAGCCGTCGCATCGCACCGCTGCAGGCGGCGGAGTAGTCTTGGCCGCGCGCCGCAAAGCGACGACGCAGATATCGCGACTGGCGCACCGCGCCAGCGGCACGGCTGCGGCCAACCGCATGGTGCCGGAAGAGACGCCGGTGGCGTTCTCCTTCGCCGGCACCACGCATGCGGTGATGATGGCGAGCCCCGCCGATTTCGAGGACTTCGCGCTCGGCTTCTCGCTCACCGAAGGCATCATCGCTGCGCCTGATGAGATCGAAGCCATCGAGGTCGAGGATCATGGCGCCGGCATCGACATCCAGATCCGGCTGAAGGACCAGGCCAATACGCGCTTCGAGGCGCGGCGGCGGCGGCTTGCCGGACCGGTGGGCTGCGGGCTGTGCGGCATCGAATCGATCGAGGAAGCGATGCGCTCGGTCGATCCGGTGGGTGCGTCGAAACTTACGCTTGAGGCCGACGATATCACCCGCTCGGTCAAGCTGCTGTCGAAGGTACAGCCGCTGCATACCGAGACAGGCGCCGTGCATGCAGCCGGCTTCTACGTCCCTGGCAAGGGCGTCGTCATGGCGCGCGAGGATGTCGGCCGCCACAATGCGCTGGACAAGCTAGCCGGCGCGCTGGCCAAGGCCAATATCGATGGCGCATCGGGCGCCGTCGTGGTGACCAGCCGTGTTTCGGTCGAAATGGTGCAGAAGACGGCGGCGATCGGTTCAGCCTTCATCATCGCCGTCTCGGCGCCGACGGCCCTTGCCATCCGCACCGCGGAAGAGGCCGGCATGACGCTGGTGGCGCTGGTGCGTGGCGACGATTTCGATGTTTTTACCCACCCCGACCGGGTGATTTCGGGAGTTGCCCAGCATGTCGCATGACGAAGAGCACATCATGAGCACGGGGGAAAAGCTGGTGCGCATGGCCAACCAGATCGCCGCCTTTTTCCACTCCAGGCCACGCGAGGAAGGCGTTGCCGGCGTCGCCGAGCATATCAACAAGTTCTGGGAGCCGAGAATGCGGCGCCAGTTCTTCGAGATGCTGGACAGCGGCGGTGAAGGCTTCGACGAACTGGTCGTGGTCGCTTCGGCCAGGATCAAACGGCCGATCACGCCGGCGGAGGCCGATCTCAAGCTCGGCCTCGCGGCCTCGCCTGGCGACGTCGCCGCGTCGCAAAAGTAACCGCGTCGGCCGCCGGCTACATTCATTTCCGCTAAAATATAAGCTGCCGCAACCGGCGCGGCTCTGCTATGGTTGGCGATCAGAAATCGTCAGGCCGGGCGGACACCCTCGTGAGGCCGATCGAGACCCGATACGCCCTTAGCGGCGAGGTGCGGATCGCCTATCAGGTGGTCGGCCAGGGGTCGTTCGACCTCGTCTTCGTCCCCGGCTTCATCTCCAACCTCGACCTGCACTGGGAAGACGAGGGCTATACCAGGCTCCTGAGGCGGCTTTCGGCCTTCTCGCGGCTGATCCTGTTCGACAAGCGCGGCACGGGTCTTTCCGACCGCGTCGATGTCCATCACCTGCCCAGCCTCGAGACCCGCATGGATGATGTGCGCGCGGTGATGGATGCGGTCGGCAGCGGCCGCTCGGCGATCCTTGGGGCATCGGAAGGCGCGCCGCTGGCGATGCTGTTCGCCGCCACCTATCCGGAGCGGACGCGGGCCCTGGCGCTCTATGGCGGCTATGCGCATTTCCACAAATGGGTGATGCCGCCGGAGCGTCTGGAAGCCTTCATCGCGACGGCCGAGACGGCCTGGGGCACAGGCGCCACCTTGCCCAATTTCGCACCGGGCAGGGTCGACGATACCCGCTTTTCAACCTGGTGGGCGCGCTTCGAGCGGCTGTCGGCAAGCCCTACCGCGGCGGCGACGCTGGCGCGGATGAACGCGGGGATCGATGTGCGCGGCATCCTGGCGGCAATCGGCGCGCCGACGCTGCTGATCCATCGCCGCAACGATGTGCGGGTCGACCTCGACGCCAGCCGCTTTCTGGCCAGGAAGATCCCCAACGCGCGGCTGGTCGAAATCCCTGGACGCGACCACCCGATCTGGACCGGTGATGTCGACCGGGTCGCCGACCTGATCGAGGAGTTCCTGACCGGCGAGCGCGCCGTGGTGGAAGCCGAACGCGTTCTGGCTGCGCTTCTCGTGACTCGGATCTACGACACGGCCCGCCTCGGAGACCGGATGTGGAGCGAACGCAGCCAGCATTTCCATGAGACATGGCGGACCCTTGTGACGCGCCATGGCGGGCGCTGCGCGGACATGCACTCCGAGATGATGATTTCGCGCTTCGACGGCCCTGGGCGTGCCTTGCGTTGCGCGGCGGCGTTGCGGGACGCGGCGCAGCAAATCGGGGTGGCAAGCGCGCAAGGGGCGCATGTCGGCGAGATCGAGTCGCGTGGCCCTCCTGCAGGATTGACGGGCCGCGTGACGATGCAACTCGCCGCTCACGCCGGGCGCGGCGAGATATTGGCGTCGAGGCTGGTCGCCGATCTGGCCGTCGGCTCGGGTCTTCATTTCGTCGATCGCGGGCGTGTGGGCATCGACGAGCTGGACGAGCCGCTGGCGTTTGTGCTTGCGATGTCCGAACAGCACCTGGAGCCGGCCTGCCGGCCCAAGACCAAAGCGGCCGAACCGGCTTGCCTGACCGCGCGCGAGAGCGAAGTCGTGAATTTGATCGCCGACGGCAAGAGCAATGCGGCGATCGCCGCCGAACTCAGGCTGAGCGAGCACACGGTCAAGCGCCACGTCGCCAACATACTGCTGAAGCTCGACCTGCCGTCGCGAGCGGCCGCGGCGGCATTTTCCGCCAGGCAGACTGGCCCGGACGGGCCATGAGAGCCATGGCGCTTTCGGGCGAAGCAGGCACACTGCCATAGGCGCTATCAATCCCCCATGCAGGCCAAGGCGGATATCGCCGGAAAGGCGCTGCGAACGGAGGATGAAATGCCCAAGTCAAAACTGAATGTCAGGTCACTCGTGATCGCGGCGGGCATTGGCGCGCTGTTCACGATCACCCCGGCGAAAGCCGAGGATGCGTCGGCGGCGGCAGCCTACAAGGACATCGAGGCGACGCTCGGCTCGGTGCCGGATATGTTCAAGACACTGCCTGACGTCGCCATCGCCGGCGCCTGGGCCGAGATCAAGGGCGTCCAGCTCAATCCCAAGACCGCGCTCGACGGCAAGACCAAGGAGCTGATGGGGCTGGCGGTCGCGTCGCAGATCCCGTGCCAGTATTGCATCTATTTCCACACCGAGGCGGCCAAGCTCAACGGCGCATCGGACGAAGAGATCAAGGAGACGATCGCGATGGCCGCGATCGTGCGCCACTGGTCGACGATCCTCAACGGCAGCCAGGTCGATCTGGCCACCTTCAAGAAGCAGACCGACGGCGTGTTTGCGGCAGTTAAGGCCAAGTCACAGTGAAAGACACCGCCCGTCGGCGAGCGCCGGGCGACACCTCAAACGCCAAACGCCCGATCTTGAAGACGGGCATAGGGAGGATAAAATGCTGACCAAGACCCAAGCCGTGGATGGCGCGGCGATCAAGAAAGCGATCGAAGGCCGTGACGGCAAGATGCTGTCGAGCTTCTATGCCGATGATGCGCTGGTGCGGGTGATCGACCGCAACAATCCGCCGAGCAAGCCGCGCGAAATCCGCGGGCGCGCGGCGATCACGACGTTCTGGGACGACATCTGCAGCCGAGCGATGACCCACAAGGTCGACACCACCATCGCCCACGGCGACAGCCTGGCATTCACCCAGGCATGCGCCTACCCGGACGGCACCAAGGTGTTCTGCGCGGCAATGCTGGAGCTGAAGAACGGCCTGATCGCGCGCCAAACCGTCGTGCAGGCCTGGGACGAGTAGATCAACCCGCGGCCTGAGCCGCAAGTGATGGAGGAGAACCAACATGTTCAGCGCCAGATGGCAGATCGATGCCAAGTTCGGGCACAAGCAGACGGTGCTCGAGCTGATGCGGAAATGGGAACGCGAGATCGGCTCGCAGGTCGGCCTCACCGAGCTCAAATTCCAGATCATGACCGGATCGATCGGCGCCCGTGAAGCGACGGTCGAGTCGCATCACCAGGTCGAAAGCCTGGCCCAGTTGGAGGCGATGTTCGCCAAGATCGGCAAGATCGACGCGCACGCCAAATGGGGCAAGGAGATGGAGCCCTATGTCGTGTCGGGCACCAGCCTGTGGAACATCTATCGCATCGTGGAGTAGCGGCTGGAGTTCTTCTCCCGTTCACGGGAGGAGATGCCGCAGGCAGATGAGGGGCAGCGCCGGCATCGTAGAAGCTTGCGCTGCCCCTCATCCGGCGCCCGGCCCTTCGCTATGGCTCCGGGCGTTCGTCGCTTCGATCGACAAATCGTTGTCGATTGATCGCCAGCGGCGACCGCTCCTCACCCATGCGCAACCATCACATGGCGCACGGCGGTATAATCCTCCAGCGCATAGAGCGACATGTCCTTGCCGTAGCCGGATTGTTTCAGGCCGCCATGCGGCATCTCGTTGGTCAGCATGAAATGGGTGTTGATCCAGGTGCAGCCATATTGCAGCCGCGCGGCGGTCGCCATGGCGCGCGAGACGTCCTTGGTCCACACGGATGACGCCAGGCCGTAATCGCTGTCGTTGGCCCAGTTCACCGCTTCGTCCACTTCCGTGAAACGGGTTATCGAGACAACGGGGCCGAACACTTCGCGGCGCACGATCTCATCCTCCTGCAGCGCGCCGGCGACGACGGTCGGCTGGTAGTAGAAGCCGGTGCCCTCGCCCGGCTTGCCGCCGGTGGTGATCTCGATGTGCTTCAGCTCCGAAGCACGTTCCACGAAGCTCGAGACGCGGTCGCGCTGGCGCCGCGAGATCAGCGGCCCGATTTCGTTCTCGGCGTCGTCTGATAGATTGTATTTGATGGTCGAGACGGCGGTGGAGAGATCGGCGACAAGCTTGTCGTAGATCTTCTTGCCGGCATAGATGCGGCAGGCGGCGGTGCAGTCCTGGCCGGCATTGTAGTAGCCGAAGGCGCGCAGGCCTTTGACGACGGCGCCAAGGTCGGCGTCGTCGAAAACGATGACCGGCGCTTTGCCGCCGAGTTCCAGATGCGTGCGCTTGACCGATTTGGCGGCGGCCTGCAGCACCTTCTTGCCTGTGGCGACGTCGCCGGTGATCGAGATCATGTTGACCTTGGGGTGGTTGATCAGCGTGTTGCCGACGCTGTCGCCGCGGCCAAGCACGACATTGACGACGCCCTCGGGCAGGACATCGGCCAGGATCGTCGCCAGCTTCAGCGCCGTCAACGGCGTCTGCTCCGACGGCTTGAAAACCACCGTGTTGCCGCCGGCGATTGCCGGCGCCAGCTTCCAGGCCATCATCATCAGCGGATAGTTCCAGGGCGCGATCGAGGCGACGATGCCGATCGGGTCGCGCCGGACCATCGAAGTGTGGCCGGGCAGGTATTCGCCCGCGACCACACCTGGCATAGAGCGCACCGCCCCGGCGAAGAAGCGGTAGCAGTCGACGATGGCCGGGATTTCGTCATTGAGCACCGCATTGATCGGCTTGCCGCAATTCAACGCCTCCAGCGTCGCGAACTCCTGCGCCTCGGTCTCGATGCGGTCGGCGATCTTCAGGAGGTAGCCGGAGCGCTGTGCCGGCGTGGTGCGCGACCACAAGGCGAACGCCTTTTCGGCGGCGCTCACCGCCGCCTCGATCTGTGCCTGGCTGGCCTCGGGCAGATTGAGGATGGTCGCCCCGGTCTTCGGATTGAGGATCGGCTCCTCGGTCTCGGTGCCCTTCTCGAATTTCGAGCCGATCAGCATCTGGGTGTCCATTGGTGTCTCCTTGGGCAGAAGCGAATGGGGTAATTAGTGAGTAGTGAGTAGTTAAAGAGCGGACCAAATCTACTCACTACTCACTACTCACTACTCACTACTTTCATTTGCCCGAACCGGCGATCTGGTCGCCGTCGCGGGTCAAGTAATAGGCAACCAGGATCGGCAGCAGCGTCACCAGCACAACCACCATGGCCACGACATTGGTGACCGGGCGCTGGCGCGGGCGGATCAGTTCCTCCAGCATCCAGATCGGCACGGTCTGCTGCTGGCCGGCGGTGAAGGTGGTGACGATGACCTCATCGAACGAGAGGGCGAAGGCCAGCATGCCGCCTGCGAGCAGTGCGGTGGCGATGTTGGGCAGCACGACATGGCGAAAGGTCTGGAAGCCATCGGCGCCGAGATCCATCGAGGCCTCGATCATCGAACCGGAGGTGCGGCGGAAACGGGCGACCGCGTTGTTGTAGACGACGACCACGCAGAAAGTGGCGTGGCCGAGCACGATCGTCCAGAACGAGAACGGGATTTCGGCCAGCGAAAAGGCCGAGCGCAGCGCGATGCCGGTGATGATCCCGGGCAGCGCGATGGGCAGGATGACCAGCAGCGAGATGGTCTCGCGGCCGAAGAATTTCGTCCGTGACACCGCGGCGGCGCAGAGCGTGCCGAGCAGCAGCGCGATCGCGGTCGAGATGGCGGCGACGCGCACCGACAGCGACAGCGCTTCCCAGACATCGGGCCGGTTCCAGGTGACGGCGAACCATTGCGTGGTCAGCCCGGGCGGCGGCCAGACGAAGCTCTTCTCTTCCGTCGTGAAAGCATAGACGAAGATCAGCAGGATCGGCAGATGCAGGAACAGCAACCCGCAGGCGGCGGCGATCTTCAGGCCGAGGGGAGCGGATTGACCACGGTCAGAGCGCATCGAAAGCCCCCATTCGCTTGGCGCCCCAGAGATAGAAGCCCATGATGACGATGGGCACCACGGTGAAGGCGGCGGCGAGCGGTATGTTGCCGGCGGTGCCTTGCTGCGAGTAGACGGCCTGGCCGATGAAGAGGCGCGAGGTGCCGATGATCTGCGGGATGATGTAGTCGCCCAATGTCAGCGAAAAGGTGAAGATCGAACCGGCGACGATGCCGGGCAGCGCCAGCGGGAATAAGACGTTGCGGAATGTCTGCCCCGGCGAAGCACCGAGATCGGACGAGGCCTCGACCAGATTGCCAGGCACCCGCTCCAGGGCTGCCTGAACGGGGAGGATCATGAACGGCAGCCAGACATACACGAACACGATGAAAGTGCCGGTGAACGACACCGACAGCGAATTGCCGCCGACCACCGGCAGCGACAGCCAGGCGTCGAGCAGCCACAACAGGTTGAGCTTGGCGAGCAGCCAGGTGAGGATGCCTTCCTTGGCCAGGATCAGCTTCCAGGCATAGATCTTGACCAGGTAGCTCGACCACAGCGGCAGCATGACCCCGAGATAGAACAGCGCCTTCCAGCGGCCGCGCGCATAGCGCGCCGCATAGTAGGCGATCGGGAAAGCGATTATGGCGGAGGCAAGCGTGACCAGTGCGGCCATCGTCACCGTACGCAGGATGATGTCGAGATTGGCGGCCTGGAGCAGGTCGCCATAGGTCTTCAGCGTGAATTGGCGATTGATCAGGCCCGAGAACTCGTCGATCGAGAAAAAACTCTGGGCCAGCAGCGCGAACAACGAGCCGATATAGACGATGCCGAGCCACAGCACTGGCGGCAGCAGCATCAGCAGCAGCAGGACTTTTGGCCGGCGCCAGAAGAGGTCGGAGAGCGCACCGCGCATGCCGCCGCTGCCGGGCAGGATGGCGGGCGCCGTGGCACGCGGCATGGTAGCGTCGAGGCTCATACCGGCTCGTCCATCAGGTGCAGATGCTCGCGGTTGAAGGTGAGCATGACCGCCTCACCTTCCGCCGGCAGGGGCGTTCCCGCAGGCACCACGGCGTGCAGTTTCAACCCGTCGGCATCGAGCGCCAGCCTTGTCGTGGCGCCGAGATAGTTGGTCGAGACGAGGCGCGCGGCGACGCCTTCGCCGCTCGCCGCGCGGCCGACACGAATGGATTCAGGGCGCAGGCTGCCCCAGCGGTGCTGGCCGGAATAACGCTGGACGAAATCCGGCGGCAGCACGTTGGAGGAGCCGACGAAATCGGCGACGAAACGCGTGCTCGGCCGCTGATAAATATCCTCGGGCGTGCCGATCTGCATGATCCTGCCATCGTTGAAGACGGCGACGCGATCGGCCATCGACAGCGCCTCGCCCTGATCGTGAGTGACGAAGACGAAGGTGATGCCGAGCGCCTTCTGCAGCGATTTCAGCTCTTCCTGCATGTTTTCGCGCAGCTTGAGGTCGAGCGCGCCGAGCGGCTCGTCGAGCAGCAGCACCTTGGGCTGGTTGACCAGGGCACGGGCGAGCGCGACACGCTGGCGCTGGCCCCCGGAAAGCTGGCCGGGCCGGCGCGCGCCATAGCCAGGCAGCCGCACCAGCGAGAGCGCTTCTTCCGCCGCCTTGTGCCGCTCCGCCTTGCCGACACGCTTGACCATCAGCCCGTAGGCGACGTTGTCGAGCACGTTGAGATGCGGGAACAGCGCGTAGTCCTGGAACACGGTATTGACGTTGCGGCGGTAGGGCGGCACGCCCTCGGCCCGCTCGCCGAAGATCGAGATCGAACCCGCCGTCGGCTGCTCGAAGCCGGCGATGAGACGCAGGCACGTGGTCTTGCCCGAACCGGACGGCCCGAGCATGGCGAAGAATTCGCCGGGCGCGATGTCGAGATCGACAGCGTCGACAGCGCGAACGCTGCCGAAATGGCGCGAGGCTTTTTGAAAGGAAACGGCTGATGTCATGGGGTGTCCTGATCTTTCAGGCTCATCAAATTTTCAGGCGATCGCGCCGCCCCTCGTTCGCCTGCCGGCACCTTCTCCCCGTATAGTGACGAGGAGAAGGAAGCTGGTCGCGATATTGGCGCTTATTCTGCAACGTTGGTAGTTGGCGAAACCATTGATAACAGCGTCTTTCTCCCCGCCTCTATACGGGGAGAAATGTCCGGCAGGACAATGAGGGGCAGCGCCAAGCTCTCAGCAAAGCGCGATTACCGTCCGCCGATGACGCCGATATAGTCCGATACCCAGCGATAATAGGGCACGCACTGGTCGTTCTGGGTGGCGCATTTGGAAACCGGCGTCTTCCAGAACTTGATCTTGTCGAAATTGTCGTAGCCGTTGGTCTTGCAGCCTTCCTCGCCGAGCAGCTCGTTGCCCTTGCAGGCGGCCGGCACGACCGGCAGCGAGCCGAACCAGGCGGAGACATCGCCCTGCACCTTCGGCGCCAGCGAATGCTCGAGCCACATATAGGCGCAGTTCGGGTGTGCCGCGTCGGCCTCCATCATGGTGGTGTCGGCCCAGCCGGTGACACCTTCTTCCGGCACGGTCGAGGCGACCGGCTTCTTGGCGGCGACCAGCGTGTTGACCTGGTACGGCCACGAGCCTGATGCAACGACGCCTTCGTTCTGGAAATCGTCGACCTGGATGGCGGCGTCGTGCCAGTAGCGGCCAACCAGCGTGCGCTGGACGCGCAGCAATTCGAGCGCCGCCTTGTACTGGTCCTCGTTCAATTCGTAGGGATCCTTGATGCCGAGTTCCGGCTTGTGGAACATCAAATAATTGGCGGCATCCGCTATATGGATCGGTCCGTCATAGGCCTGGACGCGGCCTTTGTTGGACTTGCCATCCGGCAGCTTCATCTCCTCGAAGACGACGTTCCAGCTCTTCGGTGCTTCCTTGAAGACTTCGGTGTTGTACATCAG
Source organism: Mesorhizobium sp. BR-1-1-10 (assembly GCF_020165595.1). NCBI lineage: Bacteria > Pseudomonadati > Pseudomonadota > Alphaproteobacteria > Hyphomicrobiales > Phyllobacteriaceae > Mesorhizobium > Mesorhizobium sp. BR-1-1-10. The sequence continues at coordinate 35,084 of NZ_JAIUIL010000005.1, forward strand.
GATGTTGGGACCCCACTGATAGGGGACGCCGTAATGCACCTTGTCGACGGTGAACCAGGGCGCGTCCTTCAGCCGGTCGTCCACCGTCTTCCAACTCGGGATGAGATCGGTGTTGATCGGCTGCACGCGCTTGCCGGCGACGAGCCGCAGCGAGGCATCGCCCGAAGCTGTGACGAGGTCGAAGCCGCCCTCGTTCATCAGCGAGACCATTTCATCCGAGGTGTTGGCGGTCTTGACGTTGACCTTGCAACCGCTCTCCTTCTCGAAGGCGCTCACCCAGTCATAGCCCTTGTCGGTCTCGCCGCGCTCGATGTAGCCCGGCCAGGCGACGATGTTGACCTGACCTTCGCCCTTGCCGAGTTCCTTCACCTGGGCGATGGCCTGACCGGAGAAGGTCAGCGCGACCGTCAAGGCAGTGCACGACTTCAGGAATGAATGCATATCGATCTCCCATTTTGGCACGTGATCCTGAAACCGCTCCGGTTGTCGCCAGATCACGCGCGGACTGAAAAACTTGTCAGCTCGTCCGTTGGACTTGACGCCACTCTGATGGCAGCTTTGGTCCTTCCAACGGAAGGTGCTTTGAAAATCCCGGTTTCGCAAATTCATTTATCAGAAGGCCGATATCGGTTTTTCCGATATACTCCCTCAGGCCAGCGCCGTCACCAGCCAGCAGGCGGCGTTGAAACGAGCCTGACCATCCTTTACGAAAGGGGCGAAGGCAGCAGGCAACACCGTGATAATTTTTTCGGCCGTCGCCTGGTCGGCCTCGCGCAGCGCGGCGGCGAGCGGCCCTAGCCGGGTGGCATACATCATCAGATCCCCTTCGGCGATCTTACATGGTAAGTTCGCCTGTCTGACGTCGATTGACGACCAGCCGCTCGCTTCAAGTATCCGCTTCACCTTGGCGCCGTCGGCAAAGGCAAACTGCCCCGGCGCATCGGGGTCTGGCGCGGGTGCGGTCGGCAGGAAAGGCGCAGCCGCTCGCGCGGCGGTCGTCATGAAATCATTCTCCGCCGGACTGCGCCAGGCAACAAAGGCGAGTTTGCCACCGCGCCTCGCTGCCTGTCTTATGTTGGAGAGCGCGGCCACGGGATCATCGAAGAACATGATACCAAAGCGCGAGACAACAGCGTCGAAGCGACCTGATTCGAACGCATACGTCTGGGCATCGCCCACTTCAAAACTTGCGTTTGCCACCTCTTCCGCCTGCGTGCGTTCTGTCGCCAGAGCGACAAGCGGCTGCGAAATGTCCAGCCCAACACAACGTCCGTTGTTGCCGACGCGGCGCGCCATCGCCAGAGTTGTCGCGCCGGCGCCGCAGCCGATGTCCAGGACGTTGCCCCCTTCCCGGGGATAGCCGGCATCGACTACCAGCCGCTCGAACGGCGCCAGAATCTCGTCAAGGATCGGCTGCATTTCGACCCAGGCCTTTCCGCTGGCGTCGTTCCAGAGCGCGGCTTGCCGTGTGTTTGGCTGTGCGGATCGCGACATAACGGACCTCACTTTTCTGTTGCTCTCACCAATCGTCGCCATCACTTTACGAGTTCAAGCCGACTTGAGGTCAAGCATGAAAGATATGGACATTGCCGAAGTGTCGCGCCGCACCGGCGTACCCGCATCGACACTTCGTTACTACGAGGAGAAGGGCCTAATTGCTTCGATCGGCCGTCGCGGCCTGCGCCGCTTGTTCGATCCGGCTGTCCTGGAACGGCTCGCCTTGATTGGGCTTGGACGCGCGGGCGGATTCGCACTGGACGAGATTTCCGCGATGCTGACGCCCGACGGCCTGCCGAAAATGGATCGGGCGCGCCTGGATGCGAAGGCCAACGAACTGGACCACACCATCCAGCGCCTGACCGCGATCCGGGAGGCTCTGCGTCACGCCGCCCGATGCCCCGCCGCTCGGCCGATGGAGTGTCCGACGTTTCGCCGCGCCGTCAGGCTTGCCGGCGCCGGCCGCTTCGAGGTTGCTCCGCTCGGGCCTTTCAAAGCGGAGCCGGTTCCCGCCACAAAGCGCAAGCGCAAGACTGGCGGCGTCGCCGGGAGCAGACCACACTAGCGGCGCACCGTCCGCTGCGACTGGGCAAGACCCACAAAATCGCGCGCCGCGGCGGCCAAGCCAGATCCCCGCCGCCAGACCATGCCAACCTGCACCACCGGCAAGGAACCGGAAATGTCGCGCGATTCGATGCGGTCGCCCTCCAGCGACCAGGGTCGGTAGACGAGGTCAGGCAGCAGCGCCACGCCGGCCCCGGTGGCGACGAGGCTGCGAACGGCCTCCACGGAACGGGTGCGGAAGGCGACATGCGGCCTGGCGCCGATCGCCGTCAGCAGCTTGCCGGTGTTTTCCTCGATCTCGTCAACGGTCAGCATGATCAGCGGTTCGGAGGCGATATCGCCGATGCCGATAATGTCGGCGCCAGCCAGGGGATGGCCGAGCGGCAGCCACAGCCGGTAAGCCGAGACTTCGAGGATTTCCGATTGCAGTGCGGTGCGGTCGCGCAAATTGGAGGTGACCATGACGGCAATGTCCAGCTTGCCGCCGATCAGGAGATGTTCGAGGTAGTCGCCATTGTCCTCGATGGCCGAGACCTCGACGCCGGGATAGGCGCGGCGGTAGCGTGAAAGCAGGTCCGACAGCACATAGCCGGCGACCAGTGAGGTGACGCCCAGTTGCAGCCGCCCGCCCGCCACGGCCTGCTCGCCGGAAAAAGAACGGCGGGCGTCGGACACATCGGCGAGAATCTTTGTCGCGTGGCGCAGGAACTGGTGACCCTTGTGGGTGATGTTGAGGCCGCGCGGATGGCGCTCGAACAGTTCGACGCCAAGATCGCTTTCAAGTTCCTTGATCGCCTCGGTGACCGACGACTGCGAGATGGAGAGGTTTTGCGCCGCGCGCGATACCGTGCCTTGCTCGGCGACGGCGATGAAGAACTGCAACTGCCGGATGGTGAAGGCCATGGCCGGACTAAACACCGCCGCAACCGCGAAGAAAAGCCGATGGCGACGCTTATCCCATGGCTGGATGTCCCATGGCTGAATGTCTGGCCGTGGCTCAGCCGAGCATCGGCCGGATGCGCCGCCAGCATGCCGGGCCGTAGCGCAAGGCAAGCATGAATGCCGTTTCCAGCGCCAGGACAATAGCGATGATGCGAAAGCCGACGGCGAGCGGGCTCTGGCCGCTGCCATGCAGCGCATAGCCTGTAAGCAGAAATCCGGCATTCCAGAGCGTGGCTCCGGCTACCGTCGCGACCACGAAAGGTAAGGCTGGCAGGCAGAGCGCGCCGGCCGCGATCGGCAAATAGTTGCGCACCGTCGGAATGAACTGCGCCAGCAGGGAAACCCTGACATGGTTGCGGCGATAGGCTTGGCCAAGCTTGCGGTAGGTCTCGGGGCGCAAGAAGACATATCTGCCGAACCGCTCGACCAGCCTGTCGGCGCGATCGATTCCGATCCGGCGGCCGACAGTGTACCAGACGAGACAGCCTGTCGTTGAGGCCAGCGTGGTCACGCCAAGCAGAATTGCCAGCGTCCCATCGTCAGGCGCCGCCGTCATGCCGAGGAACAGCAGCAGCACATGCGAGGGCGGGATCGGCAGAATCTTCTCGGTAAAGGCGAGGCAGAAGACGCCGAACAGGCCGAAGCCGAGAATGGCCGACAATGGTCCCGTCATGCGAAGCGCCAGTCGTAGGTTCCTGACGTCTTGAGCCTGGCGATGCGATAGACCGTCGCCGGCGGGAAGTTGCGAAAGGTGTGGCCAACCCGCGTAACCCCGAGATCGAGCCTGTCGAGCAGCGACTGGTCGAATGGGCAGCGCCGTCCGAGCGTGAACTGGTAGAGCGCTCCGCCGGGGCGAAGGTTGGCGAAAACACCTTCGAGAATGGCAAATGTCCTGCGCGGCGAAATCAGCCGGAAAGGCAAGCCGCTGACGGCGGCGCCAATCGCAGGCCGGTGGAAGAGCGAGAGATGGCGCAGACCGACGGCGTCCATTTCGAAAATCCGGGCAGCAGGAAAACGACGCATGAGCAGTGCGGCGAAATCCGGATCGGATTCGATCAGCGTCAAATCTTCCTCCTTCACCCCGCGCGACAGCAGCGCCCTCGTGAACGGCCCGGTTCCCGGACCGAGTTCCAGCACGGGGCCAGTCTCGGGTCCAATGTCACGGGTCATCAATGCCGCCAGGCTGGAGCTGGACGGCGTGACGGAGCCGACCCTGAACGGCGCGACGGTCCACGCCATGAGAAAAGACAGAGCATCATTTGCGGGCATGGTAACCTCGATCCCGGACAACATCACGCCAACCAGTTTGGTGTGCCCACGTGGTTTCGTTTCAGCGCCATTTGGTTTCGAGCGTCAGGCCCGACCTGTTGCATATTCGGGCCTGACGCCGTCACGTCGGCGCGAGCGATTCGTGCCGACCCGGCGTTGTTTGCCGCGATTGGGTTGCATAGACATTGCGCAATTTCGCTGAGGCAAGAAAGTGCCTGTCGACCGCAGTCCTTCGGCTTTGCCATGTTCACGCAATGTTGGCGCGGTAGCGCCCGACGCGGTGTTCTGAGGGATTGTCGATGCGTATCTTGCTGGTCGAAGACGAACCCGAGATGGTCTCGGCCCTGCGGGCCGCGCTGAAGCGCCACGACATGGTGGTCGATCACGCCGGCACATTGCTGGAGGCGGAGGGGTTCGTTGCCGTCGACAGCTATGACGCCATCCTGCTCGACCGCCAGTTGCCGGATGGCGACGGGCTGTCGCTGGTGCCGAGACTGCGTTCGGCCAGGAACACCACGCCCGTGCTGGTGCTGACGGCGAGAGGCGACACGTCGGACAAGGTCAATGGGCTGGACATGGGCGCGGACGATTATCTGGCAAAGCCATTCGCGTTCGAGGAACTGCTTGCCCGGTTGCGCGCGCTGCTCAGGCGCCCGGCGCCGCTGCAGTCGCAGTTCATCCGGGCCGGCGATCTGGTGCTCGACGTCGGACATCGCGAAGCGTCGATCCGTGCCGAACCGCTCAGCCTGCCGCGCCGCGAACTCCTTGTGCTGGAGGCTCTGATGCGCCGCACCGGCCGCATGGTGCAGCGCGAGGCGCTGATGGAGGCGGTGTTCGGTCTCGACGACGAGATCCAGTCCAACGCGCTCGACACGCATGTCTCGCGCCTGCGCCGCAAGCTCGCCGATGCCAATGCCGGGGTGACGATCAACGGCATTCGCGGCGTCGGCTATCTCCTGCGCGAGACGACATGAGCGCCAAGCGATGAGCCTCAAGCGCCCGCATTCGCTGAAATGGAGCTTGGTGCTGCGCATCGCCTTGCTGCAATGCGCCATGCTGACCCTGATCATCGTCGGCATTCTCGGCGCCATGCTGGCCACCGGCCTTATCCCGCACGATTACGAGGACGGCACGATGGACGTGCTGGCGGATGCGGTGACACGCGATGCCGGCGGCAAGTTGGTTCTGCGCGAGACCTCGGACCTGACGAAGCTGCGGTCGGGTGTTCCCGACCTCTGGTTCATCATTCGAGACAAGCAGGGGCAAAGGCTGCAGGAGGGGACCGTGCCGCCCATCTTCCAGCCTTTCAGCGGACTGCTGGACACGATCAGCGACGCCCGTATCGGCCATGCAATCGGACAAGCCGCGCCGCCGGAGGGAAAGATCCGCTGGACCGACACGATGGCCGGCAACGTCCAGATTTTCAGCGGCACCAAGGGCGGGCTTTCGCTGCTGCGTCTGCTCGGCCAGGCGCCGCAATTCTTCCTGCAGGGCATATTGCCGCTCGCCGGGCTGATGGCGCTGGCCACGCTGTTCGCGACGCCATGGGTGGTGCGTGGCGCTCTGTCGGGCCTTGGCCATGCGGCGGCCGAGGCTGAGCGCATCGACATCGACCAGCGCGGCGTGCAGCTGCCGCTCAAGGACGTGCCGGCGGAAGTGACGCCGCTGGTCAAGGCCGTGAATGCCGCCCTTGCGCGCCTGGACAAGGGCTATGAGCGCCACAAGCGCTTCCTCACCGACGCCGCCCATGAGCTCAGGACACCGGTCGCCATCCTCAACACGCGCCTCGCCTCGCTGCCGGCGACACCGGAGCGGGCACGGCTGCTGCAGGACGCGGCCAGGCTTTCGACGCTGACCGACCAGTTGCTCGACCTGCAGCGCCTCGACCGGCAGACGTCGCCGTTCGAAGCGGTCGATCTCGTGGCGACCGCGCGCGGCGTTATCGTGGACCTCGCGCCGATGGCGTTTTCTGCCGGTTACGAAATGTCGTTCGAGCCGGAACGGGACACGATGTTCGCCACCGGAGACCGCACCGCCATCGAGCGCGCGGTGACCAACATCGTCCAGAACGCCATCGAGCATGGCGGCCGCGCTGGCAAGATCACCGTCGGCGTCACAACGCCCGCCATCATCGAGGTCCGGGACGAAGGCGACGGCGTCCCGCCGGGCGAGCGGGAGCGCATCTTCGAGCCCTTCTATCGGCTGCGCCCGCAGGATCATGGCGCCGGCCTCGGCCTCAATCTCGTGCAGGAAATCATGTATCTCCATGGCGGCCGCATCGATATCCTCGATGGCAAGCCCAGCGGCGCCTGCTTCAGGATGAGTTTTCGCGCTTTACCCGTTTAGCCTTGCCGCCAACCTCGCAAGGCCGCTGGTGCGTTTGACATTGCGGTAAATCGTAACTAACTAAGTTACATGAAGCGCAATAGCCGACTGTCCTCCACTCTGCACATCCTCGTTCACATGGCCGAGAAGCCCGAGCAGGCTCTGACCTCCGAGCAGCTTGCCACCTTCATCCATACCAATCCGGTGGTGGTGCGCCGGACCATCGCAGGCTTGCGCGACGCCGGCATCGTCACCTCGTCACGCGGACATGGCGGCGGCTGGCTGCTCGGGCGCGCGCCCGAGAACATTTCACTGGCCGAGATCAGCCTTGCCCTGGGCGAGACGCTGCTGCCGTTCAGCACCGAGCCGGAAAGCCCGGGCTGTCTCGTCGAGCAAGCGGTGATCGCCGTGCTCGACGATTTTCGCATCGCGGCCGAGAAGCTGCTGGCGGAGAAGCTCAGCCGCATCACGCTGGCCGACCTGACAGCCGATTTTCACCGTCGTTTCGACCTCGTTGGAGTTTCCAGCCATGCAGTATGATCTTGCCGTTATCGGCGGCAGCTTCGCCGGCCTGTCCGCCGCCATGCAGGCGGCGCGGGCGCGGCGCACCGTGCTGGTGATCGACGCCGGCCAGCCGCGCAACCGCTTTGCCGCGCATTCGCACGGCTTTCTCGGCCAGGACGGACGCACGCCTGGAGCGATCCTGGACGATGCAAGGCGGCAATTGCTTGCCTACCCGACGGCCAGGCTTGTGACCGCACGTGCGGACAAAGCCATTGCCAACAGCAGCAGCGATTTCGAAATCACCACCGATGGCGGCGAGACATTCGGCGCCGCACGACTGGTGCTGGCAACCGGCGTGCGCGACATCCTGCCGGAGGTTCCCGGGCTTGCCCAGCAATGGGGCAGAACCGTGCTGCATTGCCCCTATTGCCACGGCTACGAGGTTTCCACCGGGCCGCTCGGCGTGCTCGCGACCGGCCCGATGTCCATGCATCAGGCGCAACTGATTTCCGATTGGGGCGACGTCACGCTGTTCGGCAACGGACTGATCAAGCCCGATGCCGACGAGATGCATGCGCTTGAGAGCAGGAATGTAAGGTTCGAGCCCGCGACGGTCAACGAACTGAGCGATGATGGCTCCGGGGGATTGGTTGTCCATCTCGTCGATGGCCGGAAGGCTGGCGTCAAGGCGATATTCACCGCGCCACGCAACACGATGGCGAGCCCGCTGGCCGAACAGCTCGGCTGCGGCCTCAAGGACGGCCTGCTCGGCCCGATGATATCAGTCGATGACCGGCAGCAAACGACGGTTCCCGGCGTCTATGCCGCCGGTGACGCGGCACGCGCGATGCACAACATCGCCTTCGCCGTCTCGGGCGGCACCTTCGCGGGCGTGTGCGCCCACCAGTCGCTGGTCTTCGGCTAAATTCCGCCGGCGACGCTGAGGCGCGCCCCGGCCTGCGCCAGTGCCGCGGCAATGTCGTGCGGCGGCGCGCGGTCGGTCGCGAGTTCGGAAAAGCCGTCAAAGCCGCAGACCTGGACCAGGCCCTGGCGGCCGAACTTCGTGTGGTCAGTGACGACCAGCGAGCGCTGGCCCCGCGACAGCACCATGCGGGCAAATTCCGCCTCGTCCAGATCAAAGTCCATGACACCCGTCACCGCATCCACGGCGCCGGTGGAGATGATGGCGTGGCTGACCGAGAAGCGGCTGACGAACTCGATGGCCGACGTCCCGAACGCGGCGCCTGAATCGCTGCGCAGCTCGCCGCCGGCCATATAGACCTTGTTGCCGTTGATGGTGGCCAGGGTGCGGGCGATGTCGGACGAATTGGTGACGACCGTCAGGCGCCGGTGGCCGAGCAGTTCGCGCGCCAGGAACGAGGTCGTGGTGCCGGTGTCGAGCATGATCGATTCGCCGTCGCGGATGGTGGCCGCGACCGCGCGGGCAATGCTTCGCTTGGCGTCGGCATGCTCGCGCATGCGCCGTTCGAACGGCGCTTCGCCGACCATCGACGGCAGGCCGACGGCGCCATGCATCTTCAGAACCGAGCCGTCGCCGGTGAGCGGCTTGACGTCGCGGCGTACGGTCTCGAGCGAAACGCCCAACCGGTCGGCCAGGCTGGCGATAGTGACGGTTCCCTCTTCCTGCAGCAGCCGCAGGATCTCGCCATGTCGTTTCGAGTGGTTCATATGGGCATCCCGAAAATGACCGATTCTAAGGCATTCCTAGCGCTTTTAAAGAAATTGCCCATGCTTTCGGACAAAACACCCAAAAAAAGTCACATCTTTTTATTGACAGAAGAGCAACCCCGGCGTGAAATCCATCTTCAACAGGATTCGGAACTGCAGCGGGATGTAATTGGCAGAGCTGCAATTCACTGACCCCAGGCAGCCTGTAACGACTGTGGCGCAAGGAATTTTCAGATCCGCGGGGGCGGATGCCGGGCTCATAAACCTGGCCAAGGGGCTCGTCGGTGCGGTGCGGGATACCGATCCTGGCATCCCGCACCGACGAGATTGTTTGCGTTTCACCCCGCCGTCGTTGCGCCGCCCATGGCGCCATATAGAAGCCCAGCAAACCAGGCCTGCGAACCAGGGATGATCCCGTGATTGCCGAAGACCGCATCCACGCCCTGCCGTGCTGGACGGGCGCCATCGAGATCGCGCCGCTGCCCGGCGGCCTAAGCAACGCCAATTATGTGGTCACCGATGCGGCCGGCAAACATGTGGTGCGTTTCGGCCAGGATTATCCGTTCCACCATGTCTTCCGCGAACGGGAGGTGATGACCGCGCGGGCGGCTCACGCGGCGGGCTTCGCACCGGCGGTCCGTTATGCCGAACCGGGGATCATGGTGACGGCGTTTCTTGGCGCCAGAACCTATCTGGCCGAGGACGTGCGCGCCAATCTCCGCCGCGTCGCGACGCTGATGCGCGGCTTTCACCGCGAGATGCCCAACCATATCTCCGGCGCCGGCTTCATGTTCTGGGTGTTCCACGTCATCCGCGACTATGCGCGCACGCTCGACGAGGGCAACAGCCGCAAGCGCGGTGACCTGCCGCGCTTTCTGGCGTTGGCCGACGAACTGGAGCGCGCCCAGAAATTGCTGCCGATCGTCTTTGGCCACAATGATCTTTTGCCGGCCAACATTCTGGACGACGGCGGCAGGCTTTGGCTGATCGATTTCGAATATGCCGGCTTCAATACGGCGATGTTCGACCTTGCCGGCGTCGCCTCGAACGCGGGCATGAGCGACGAGGAATCCTTCACCTTCCTGACCGCCTATTTCATGAAGGAACCGGACGAGGCGATCCGCCGCTCGCACGCCGCCATGCAATGTGCCTCGCTGCTGCGCGAGGCGATGTGGAGCATGGTGTCGGAGCTCTATCTCGACGCCCCCGGGATCGATTACGTCGCCTACACCGAGGAAAACCTGGCGCGGCTCGACGCGGCGCTGGAAAACTACCGGATAAAATACGGGATCCTGAAATCATGACCTTGCCTAGCCAGGCCGAGATCGTCGTCATCGGCGGCGGCATCATCGGCTGTTCGACGGCCTATCATCTGGCGCGTGACCACAAGGCCGACGTGGTGCTGCTCGAACAGGGCAAGCTGACCTCGGGCTCGACCTGGCATGCAGCCGGCCTGGTCGGCCAGCTGCGCTCGTCGGCCTCGATCACGCGGGTACTGAAATACTCGGTCGACCTCTACAAGGAGCTGGAAGCCGAAACCGGTCTTGCCACCGGCTGGAAGATGACGGGGTGCCTCAGGCTCGCCACCAATGCCGACCGCTGGACCGAATACAAACGGCTGGCGACCACGGCGAAAAGCTTCGGCATGGACATGCAGCTGCTGTCTCCGGCGGAGGTCAAGGCGATGTGGCCCTTGATGGAGACCGGCGATCTCGTCGGCGCCTCCTGGCTGCCGACCGACGGCCAGGCGAGCCCTTCCGACATCACGCAGTCGCTGGCCAAGGGCGCGCGCATGCACGGCGCCAATCTCTACGAGGACGTGCGCGTCACGGGTTTCGAGATGAAGGGCGACCGCATCACGGCGGTGAAGACCAATCAAGGCGACATCGCTTGCGACAAGGTCGTGAACTGCGCCGGGCAATGGGCGCGGCAGGTCGGCGCGATGGCCGGCATCAACGTGCCGCTGCAGCCGGTCAAGCACCAGTATATCATCACCGAGAAAATCGCGGGGCTGGGAACCGACGCGCCGACGCTGCGCGACCCCGATCGGCGCACCTATTTCAAGGAGGAGGTCGGCGGGCTGGTGATGGGCGGCTATGAGCCGAACCCGCAAGCCTGGACGACCAATCTTCCCGGGGGCGACGTGCCCAATGATTGGGAGTTCCGGCTGTTCGACGACGACTACGATCATTTCGAGCAGCACATGGCGCAGGCGATCGCGCGGGTGCCGGCGCTGGAGACGGTCGGTGTCAAGCAGATGATCAACGGATCGGAAAGCTTCACGCCGGACGGCAATTTCATCCTCGGTGTGGCGCCCGAATGCGCCAATATGTTCGTCGGCGCCGGCTTCAACGCCTTCGGCATCGCCTCGGGTGGCGGCGCCGGCTGGGTGCTGGCGCAATGGGTGGTCGACGGCGAGGCGCCGCTCGACCTTTGGGTGGTCGACATCAGGCGTTTTTCCAACTTGCACCGCGACCGGCAATGGGTGAGCGAACGTACGCTGGAAGCTTATGGCAAGCATTACGCGATCGGCTTCCCGCATGAGGAATACACCAGCGGACGGCCGCGCATCGTCTCCCCGCTCTACGACAGACTGAAAGACCATCGCGCCGTGTTCGGCTCCAAGCTCGGCTGGGAACGGCCGAACTGGTTCGCGCCGGAGGGCGTTGAGCCGAAGGACATCTATTCGATGGGCCGGCAGAACTGGTTCGCCGCCGTCGGCGACGAACATCGGCACGTGCGCGAGCATGTCGGTATCTTCGACCAGTCGTCCTTCGCCAAGTACGAGCTGAGCGGGCCCGACGCGGCGGGGGCCTTGGACTGGATCTGCGCCAACGATGTCAGCAAGCCGGTCGGCCGGCTGACCTACACGCAACTCCTCAACTCGCGCGGCGGCATCGAGGCCGACCTGACCGTGTCGCGGCTGGCCGAGGAAAAATTCTACATCGTCACCGGCACCGGGTTCCGCACTCATGATGCCTCGTGGATCAGCGACCATATTGGCCACGGCCTCGATGCCCAGCTCGCCGATGTCACCGAGGATTTCGGCACGCTGTCGCTGATGGGACCGCGCGCCCGCGACGTGCTTTCAGCGGTCACTGATGCGGATGTGTCGAATGCCGGCTTCCCGTTCGGCCATGTGCGCGAGATCACGATAGCCGGTCACACAGTCCGGGCGCTGCGCGTCACCTATGTCGGCGAACTGGGCTGGGAACTGCATGTGCCGATCGCCGCTACCGGCGAAGTCTTCGACGCGCTGATGGCGGCCGGCGGGAAGCACGAGATCCGGCCGGTCGGCTACCGCGCGCTGGAATCGCTGCGGCTGGAAAAGGGCTATCGCGCCTGGGGCTCCGACATCACGCCCAACGACACACCGCTGGAAGCTGGGCTCGGCTGGGCGGTCAAGCTGCGCAAGAACACCGACTTCGTCGGACGGCGCGCACTCGAGAAGATTGGCGGCGCGTCCCTGAAGAAGCGCTTTGCCGGCTTCACGGTCGACGATCCGGAGATCGTGCTCGTCGGACGCGAGACCATCCTGCGCGATAGCCAGCCGGTCGGCTATCTCACCAGCGGCGGCTATGGCTACACGGTGGGAAAGAACATCGGCTACGGTTATGTGCGCAACGCTGACGGAGTAAGCGATGATTTTCTCGCCTCGGGCAGCTATGAACTTGTGGTGGCGATGGAGCGGACGCCGGCTCAAATCCATCTTGAGCCGCTATACGACCCGGCAATGGAGCGCGTGAAGGCTTAACTCACGCGCAAAGCGAGGCCACGGCTGGGGACGGTATCGGCCTCGCCTGGCATTGAGACATATGGTCGTGTTTCCTCGACCCGCGTGACCAGGCCTTGTGCCTCGAGTTCGGCGATGCGCGCGGCAAAACCGTGATCCCACAACGTGTTCTTGACCGTCAGCACGATCACCCCACCCGGCCGGCAGATGCGGATCAGTTCGTCCAGTCCCTCGGCGCCGACATGGCCGGAGGTAAAGACGCCGGCCGAGATGATGCCGGCATAGGTGCTGTCGGCAAATGGCAAGGCGCCGCCGAGCGCCAGACAATGCAGCGCCGAATAGACGCCCTTGCGCGCGGCTTGATCCAGCATGCCTTGCGAGATATCCAGCGCCTCGACCTGGGGATAGCCGCCAATATCGAGCCACTCGCCGATCAGCCCGGTACCGGCCCCGGCGTCGAGCAGCGGGGCTGACCCGCGCGGCAGATGGCGGGCGAGCAAAGCAAGGCAGATGGTCGGGTGGCGGTAGCCGGCTGCCGACATGTCGGCGTCGTAGGTTTGCGACCAGCGGTCGTACAGTGCGGCCACCTCTTCCGGGCGCTTGGCCGCGTAGACCTCGCCGAGCGCGCCTTGATGTTTGCTGTCCGCCACTGTCCACCATCCCTCGTCTCGCCGCGATGATAGCCAAACGGCGAAAATTGTGGAACCGTGCAGCCGAGAAATAACGCGTGGGGACGCAGGCATGGGGACAGACGAGGCGCGGGCAAAACTTGCCGTCATTCCGGTACTGGCCGGCTATACTGGCCCGCTGGAACGGCTCGGCGGCTTGACCAACCTCGTCTTCAAGGCCGGCGATTACTGCCTGCGTATTCCAGGCAAAGGCACCGAGGAATACATCAACCGCGCCAACGAGGCGATTGCCGCGCGTGAGGCGGCAATCGCGGGGGTAAGTCCTGAAGTGCTGCATGCCGACGCCGCCAGCGGCCTGATGGTGACGCGCTACATTGCCGGTGCGGAGACGATGTCGCCGGAGAAGTTCAAGGAGCGGCAGGGCAGCCCGGCCCGAGCGGCCGAGGCCTTCCGCAAGCTGCACGCGTCCGGCGCGGTGTTCCCCTTCCGCTTCGAACTGTTTTCGATGATCGACGACTATCTCAAGGTGCTGTCGACCAGGGATGTCGCCCTGCCCGCCGGCTATCATGACGTGGTGCGCGAGGCCGGCAGCGTACGCTCGGCCTTGGCCGTCCGCCCCTTGCCTCTCGTCGCCTGCCATTGCGACCCGCTGTGCGAGAATTTCCTCGACACGGGCGAGCGGATGTGGATCGTCGACTGGGAATATTCGGGGATGAACGACCCGCTCTGGGACCTCGGCGACCTCAGCGTGGAAGGCAAGTTCGACGCCGCCCAGGACGAGGAGCTGATGCGCGCCTATTTCGGCGGCGAGGCGAGGCCGGCGGAGCGCGGCCGCATCGTCATCTACAAGGCGATGTGCGACCTGTTGTGGACGCTGTGGGGGCTGATTCAGCTTGCCAACGAAAATCCCGTCGACGATTTCCGCGCCTATGCCGACGGCCGCTTCGCCCGCTGCAAGGCGCTGATGGAGACAGAGGAATTTTCGCGGCACCTGGCGGCGGTACGCAAGGGCTAGGCACCAGAAATCTGGCCCCTAGTTCACACCTTTCGGCACGTTCTCCGGCGGCACCGTGGTGTCTACCACCTTCTGGCGGTGGAAGATGAACAGGCCGGCCAGGACGATGATGCCCGAGCCGATCAGGATGCGCGGACCGGGAACGTCGCCGAAGAACACCAGCCCGAACACCACCGCCCACAAGAGCAGCGTGTAGTGCAGCGGCGCCAGCGTCGAGGCCGGCGCCAGTTTCAGCGCCCTGGTGATCATCAGATGCGCCCCGCAGGAAACGATGCCGAGCAGCAGCATGGCGCCGAAATCAAGCGCAGACGGCGTCTTCCAGGCCCCGATGGTGAGGGCGCCGCCGACCGCCAGCGTGCCGATCGTCTGCCATGTCACCAGATTGGTGTCGCTGGTGCCGCGCAGGCGCCGGTTGAGGATGATGGCGAAGGCGAAGGCAAGGCTGCCGACAAGTGCGAAACTCGATGACAGCGAAAACGCGGCAGAGGACGGTTTCAGCATGATCACCACACCGCAGAAGCCGAGCAGGATCGCCACCCAGCGGCGCCAGCCGACCTTTTCGCCAAGCAGGAAATGTGACAGCGCCGCCACATAGATCGGCCCGGCCATGTAGAAGCTCATCACATCGGCAAGCGGCAGGTAGACGACGGCGGCGTAGAACAAGGCGGTGTCCAGTGTCGTCGCCACCACGCGCAGGATCTGCAACCCTGGCCGCTCCAGCTGGAACAGTCTGCCGGCGCCCTGGTTGGCAATCATCGGACCCAGCACGAAGAAAGCGCCGATCGAGCGGATCAGCACCACCTGGCCGACGGAGAAACTGGCGACCAGCCACTTGCCCATCGCATCGTTGAGCGCAAACAGGAAGTCGCCAGCCAGCATCAGCAGGATGCCGGCCAGGAGGACATTCTTGATTGTGGAATTCCGCGCCACGGGTTGCGTCATGCCTGCCCCGATTCCTCCCTCGCCCGAGCCGCGTCGTAGACGGAAGCGCCGGCTTTGACGAGGAGAAATCGGGAAATAGGTAAGACCAGCGTCGGGAATCGGCTGTATCTAGGTGGATATATGCCTGCGATTCACCTGCGACGGCCTGCCGGAGATCGAAAGCCTGGTATCCTGCCTCGTCCGCTCCGCCACCACCTTGCCCCTGGCGATGACGCAGATGCGCTCGGCGCGCAGGCGCAGAGCCTCGATCGGATTGCCGGCATCGAGGATCACCAGGCTGGCGCGCTTGCCGACGCCGAGGCCGAGATGGTCGAGGCCCATGATCGCGGCGTTGACGTTGGTGACCATGTCGAAGCAGCGCGCCATATCGGCTGGGCTCGACATCTGGGCGACATGCAGGCCCATGAAGGCGACGTCGAGCATGTCGGCGGTGCCCAGCGAATACCAGGGATCGAGCACGCAATCCTGACCCCAGCCGACACGGATGCCCAGCGCCAGCATCTCCTTGACCCGCGTCATGCCACGCCGCTTCGGGAATGTGTCGTGGCGGCCCTGCAGCATGATGTTGATCAGCGGATTGGGGATCGCGGAAACGCCGGCTTCGGCGATCAGCGGCAGAAGCTTCGAGACGTAGTAATTGTCCATCGAATGCATCGAGGTGAGGTGCGAACCGGCCACCCTGCCCTGCAGGCCGAGGCGCTGCGCTTCATAGGCGAGCTGTTCGATGTGGCGCGACAGCGGGTCGTCGGTCTCGTCGCAATGCAGGTCGACCATGAGCCCGCGTTTTGCCGCGATCTCGCACAGTTCGGTAACCGAGCGTGTGCCGTCGGCCATGGTGCGCTCGAAATGCGGAATGCCGCCGACGATGTCGACGCCAATGTCCAGCGCGCGAATGGTGTTTTTTCGCGCGGTCGGCGAGCGATAGAAGCCGTCCTGCGGGAAGGCAACCAATTGCAGATCGATATAGGGGGCGACGATTTTCTTGACCTCCAGCAGCGCCTCGACGGCCAGCAGCCGGTCGTCGCAGACGTCGACATGGGTGCGGATGGCGAGCAGCCCCATCGACACCGCCCAGTCACAATAGGCGAGCGCCCGGTCACGCACGGCCTCGTGCGTCAGGAGCGGCTTCAGTTCGCCCCATAGCCCTATGCCTTCGAGCAGCGTGCCCGACGCGTTGATGCGCGGAAGACCGTAGGACAGCGTGGCATCCATGTGGAAATGCGGATCGACGAAGGGCGGTGACACCAGATTGCCATGGGCGTCGACCTCGGTCCGCGCGGAACCGTCGAGCTTCGGCTCGATCGCGGCGATCGTCTCGCCGCTGATGCCAATGTCGGCGATGCCGCCATCCGGAAGCGTGCCGCCGCGCACAATAAGATCGAAATCCATCTGTCATCATCCTGCTTGAAGAATCACTGCCGCATCGTGTCTCAAAAGACACCCCGCCGCAGCGGTTTCTTTCCATGGCGGCGAAAGGTTCCCTCCGGCGGCATCTCCCTCTATAAGCCGCCTTCGTCATCCCGGCATCAAGGATCAGCCGTTGTTTCGCTTCTTCCGCTCGACGGAGAACCAGCGCCTCGTCGCAAGGCTGCTCCGGGAATCGTTCCGGCAACACAGGGCCGGCTACGCCGCCGCCATCCTGTCGATGCTCGTGGTGGCCGGCATGACGGCCGCCAGTGCCTGGATCCTGCGTGAAATCACCAATGAATTCGTCATCGATAAACGGGTCGACCGCGTCAATATGATCGCCGTGGCGGTCGCCGGGATCTTCATCGTCAAGGGCATCGCCAATTTCGTCCAGGCCTACTTCATGAGCCGCGTCGGCAACGCCATCATCGCCGAACGGCAGCGCAAGATCTATGACCGCATCCTGGCGCAAGGCATCGAATTCTACCATTCGACCTCGTCGTCCGACCTGATCACCCGCATGACCAACAATGCCCAGGCGGCGCGCAACGTGCTCGACCTCATCGTCACTTCCTACGTGCGCGATCTGGTGACGCTGGCTGCCCTGATTGGGGTCATGGTCTGGCAGCAGCCGGCGCTGTCGCTGATCTGCTTCGTCGTCGGTCCGTTGGCCATCTATGGCGTCAACCGCATCCTGAAGCGCGTGCGCAAGTTCGCCGCCATGGAGTTCCGGTCGGTCGGCCAGATCGTGCAGGTTATGCAGGAAACCGCGATCGGCGTGCGCGTGGTCAAATCCTTCAACCTCGAAGGCCTGATGCGCAAACGCATGTACAGGGCGGTGGCGGATGTCGAGGATCGGGCCAACAACATCGCCGCGCTGGAAGCGGTGACCAATCCGGTGATGGAAACGCTGGCCGGCCTGGCGATCGCCGGCGCCGTCATGGTCAGCGGCTTGCTGGTCCTGCAGGGCGGCCAGATGCCTGGCAACATCATGGCCTTCATCGCCGCGCTGCTGCTTGCCTATGAGCCGGCAAAGCGCCTCGCGCGCGTCCGTATTTCCCTGGAAAGCGGCATTGTCGGCGTGCGGATGATGTTCGAACTCGCCGACCAGCCGCTGACATTAGCCGAGAAGCCGGATGCAAAGCCGCTTCGGGCCGGACCGGGCGAGATCCGGTTCGACGCCGTCGGCTTCGCCTACCAGAATGGCCCGCCAGTGCTGGACCGGTTCGACCTGACCCTGGCGCCCGGCAAGATGACGGCGCTGGTCGGCCCCTCCGGCGGCGGCAAGTCGACGATCCTGAACCTGATCATGCGCATGTATGACCCGAAGAGCGGCAGGGTGCTGCTTGACGGCCAGGACATTTCCCATGCCACGCTCGCCTCACTGCGGGAAAAGATCGCCTATGTCAGCCAGGATACGTTCCTGTTTGCCGGCACGATCATGCACAACATCCGGCTTGGGCGCGAGGATGCGACCGACGACGAGGTGATCGCCGCGGCCAGGGCCGCCAACGCGCATGACTTCATCGTCGCGCAGGCGAAAGGCTACGAGACGGATGTCGGTGAGAATGGCGGCCTCTTGTCGGGCGGCCAGCGCCAGCGCATCTCGATCGCGCGCGCCATGCTGCGCAATGCCGAAATCCTGCTGCTGGACGAGGCAACCAGTGCGCTCGACGCCGAGTCGGAAGCGCTGTTCCGCGACGCGCTGCAACAGCTGACGGAAGGGCGCACCACAATCGTCATCGCACACCGCCTCTCGACCGTGCACCAGGCCGACACGATCGTGGTGCTGGAAGCCGGCAAGGTGGTGGAAAGCGGGCCGCACAAGATGCTGCTCGGGCAAGGCGGGCTTTACCAGAAGCTGTATGAATATCAGCTGATGCCTTAATGTGGAGCGGCGCAAGTCGAGGACAGGTAGTCCTGCGGAGTTTGTGCCGCAGCGCCTGCCTGACGAGATTCGAACTTTACTCCGGCACGTGCCTTACCGCCCCCTTGTCGGCGCTGGTGGCGAAGGCGGCGTAGGCGCGCAGCGCGGTCGTCACCTTGCGCTTGCGCATTTCCCGCGGCTTCCAGGCGTCCGCGCCCCTGGCCTCCATCGCCGCGCGGCGCGCATCGAGTTCCGCGTCATCGACGGCAAGGCGAATGGTGCGGTTCGGGATATCGATCTCGATCGTATCGCCCTCCTGCACCAGCCCGATCAGCCCGCCTTCCGCCGCTTCCGGCGAAGCATGGCCGATGGACAGGCCCGAGGTGCCGCCGGAGAAGCGCCCATCGGTGACCAGCGCGCAGGCCTTGCCCAGGCCTTTCGACTTCAGATAACTGGTGGGATAGAGCATCTCCTGCATGCCGGGGCCGCCGCGCGGACCCTCATAGCGGATGACGACGACGTCACCAGCCTTGATCTCATTGGCAAGGATCGCCTTGACCGAAGCGTCCTGGCTTTCGAAGACGCGAGCCGGTCCGGTGAATTTCAGGATCGATTCGTCGACGCCGGCTGTCTTCACGATACAGCCGTCGAGCGCCAGATTGCCTTTCAGGACGGCAAGGCCGCCGTCTTTCGAGAAAGGCGTATTGGCCGAGCGGATGACGCCTGTCTCGCGGTTCATGTCGAGCTCGTCCCAGCGGCGGTCCTGGCTGAAGGCGACCTGCGTCGGCACGCCGCCGGGCGCGGCGAGGAAGAAGTCGCGCACATTCTGGCTCGAGGTGCGCGAAATATCCCAATGGTCGAGCGCTTCGCCGAGGCTCGCCGTATGCACGGTCGGCAGGTCGCGGTTGAGCAACCCGGCATTGTCGAGCTGGCCAAGGATCGCCATGATGCCGCCGGCGCGGTGAACGTCTTCCATGTGGACGTCGGACTTGGCCGGCGCCACCTTGCATAGCACCGGCACCCGCCGCGACAGCCGGTCGATGTCTTCCATGGTGAAATCGACCTCGCCCTCGTGCGCGGCGGCCAGAATGTGCAGCACGGTGTTGGTGGAGCCGCCCATGGCGATATCGAGCGTCATGGCGTTCTCGAAGGCGCCCTTCGATGCAATGCTGCGCGGCAATGCACTCTCGTCATCCTGCTCGTAGTAGCGCTGGGCGAGATCGACGATGAGATGGCCGGCCTCGACGAACAGGCGCTTGCGATCTGCATGCGTGGCCAGCGTCGAGCCGTTGCCGGGCAGCGACAGGCCCAGCGCCTCGGTCAGGCAGTTCATGGAATTGGCGGTGAACATGCCCGAACAGGAACCGCAGGTCGGGCAGGCCGAGCGCTCGATGACCTTGACGTCCTCGTCGGAGATCTTGTCGTCGGCGGCCGCAACCATGGCATCGACGAGGTCGAGCGCCTGCGTCTTGCCGGCCAGCACAACCTTGCCGGCTTCCATCGGGCCGCCGGAGACGAAGACGGTCGGGATGTTGAGGCGCAATGAGGCCATCAGCATGCCGGGCGTGATCTTGTCGCAATTGGAAATGCAGACCATGGCGTCGGCACAGTGCGCATTGACCATGTATTCAACGGAATCGGCGATCAGCTCGCGCGACGGCAGCGAATAGAGCATGCCGTCATGGCCCATGGCGATGCCGTCGTCGACGGCGATGGTGTTGAATTCCTTGGCGACACCGCCGGCCTTCTCGATCTCGCGCGCGACGAGCTGGCCTAGGTCCTTCAGATGGACATGGCCCGGCACGAACTGGGTGAAGGAGTTGACCACCGCAATGATCGGCTTGCCGAAATCGCTGTCCTTCATGCCAGTAGCGCGCCACAGGCCGCGGGCGCCGGCCATGTTGCGGCCATGGGTGGTGGTGCGGGAGCGATAGGCGGGCATGAATTTTCCTTGGCTGTCTGGCTGCGCTCGATGCGGAGCGTGGCGGCGCTGAATTTTGATCGCAGGGTTTATAGACCGCCAAGTATGGTCTGGCCACATTTTTGCAATGCGCCAGGTTCTCCTGAAAAAACGAGCGTCTCAGAAAAATTCGATGTCTATGTCGGGTCGGGCGTATCAAGGCCGTCCTTGGGCAGACGGCAAGAAATGGCACCATTCTCGGAGTCAGCCGTTTCATTGTAACAGCAGGAAGCAACCTAGGAGCACGACATGCAAAAGATCACCACCTGCCTGTGGTTCGACGGCCGGGCAGAAGAGGCGATGAATTTCTACGTCTCCATCTTCAAGAATTCGAAGGTTACGAGCGTTCTGCGTTGGCCCGAGGGTCACGCCGATGCGGGCAAAGTGCTGATGACCACGTTCGAGCTCGACGGCGTGCCGTTCCAGGCGCTCAACGGCGGACCGCAATTCAAGTTTAACGAGGCGATGTCACAGTCGATCGACTGCAAGACGCAGGAAGAGGTCGATTACTTCTGGGAGAAGCTTATCGAAGGTGGCGGCGAACCTTCGCAATGCAGCTGGCTGAAGGACAAATTCGGTGTGTCTTGGCAGGTCGTGCCGGAGCAGCTGCCGCGCCTGCTTCTGGATCCGGACAGGGCCAAGGCCGGCCGGGTGATGTCGGCAATGATGCAGATGAGCAAGATCGATATCGCTGAGATCGAAGCGGCGGCCAAGGGGTGATCATAAGAGTAGAGTAGTGAGTAGTTGCTAGTGAGTAGTGCGATGGGAGAACGAGGCGTACCTACTCACTACTCACTACTCACTACTCACTACTCACTACTCACTACTCACTACTCACTAGAATCACGCCGCCTTGTCTCGCACCTGATAATCCTTGATCGTGGCGAAGCGGATCGCCTTCCAGCGTTCGGCTTCGTAGTTCAGCGAGAAGGCGTGCTGGGCGAGGAAGACCGGATCGTTGTCGAGGTCGCGGGCGATGTCGCCGCGATGCGCCTCGATGAAGCGAAGCACCTCGGCCTTGTCGTCGGCCGATATCCAGCGGCAGATGGAAAAGCGCGACATCTCGAATTCGACCGGCAGCGTGTATTCGAAGTTCAGCCGCTCTTTCAGCACATCGAGCTGCAGCGCGCCGACGACACCGACGATGGCCGGCGAGCCGTCTTCCGGCGAGAACAGCTGGACGACGCCCTCCTCTGCCATCTGGTGCAGCGCTTCCTTGAGCTTTTTCGCCTTCATCGCGTCGCCGAGACGGACGCGACGCAGGATTTCCGGGGCGAAGTTGGGCACGCCGCGAAACAGGATTTCCTCGCCTTCGGTCAACGTGTCGCCGATGCGCAGCGTGCCGTGGTTCGGAATGCCGACGACATCGCCGGCAAACGCCTCGTCGGCGGTGACGCGGGTGCGGGCAAAGAAGAATTGCGGCGCCGAGAGTGACATCGGCTTGCCGGTGCGCACCAGCTTGGCCTTCATGCCGCGCTCGAGCTTGCCCGAGCAGACGCGCACGAAGGCGATGCGGTCGCGGTGATTGGGATCCATGTTGGCCTGGATCTTGAAGACGAAGGAAGTCATTTTCTCCTCCGTCGCCTCGATAGTGCGGGTATCGGCCTCCTGCGCGCGGGGCGGCGGGCCAAAGGCGCCAAGCGCCTCGATCAGATCGCGCACGCCATAATTGCGCAGCGCCGAGCCGAAATAGACCGGCGTCAGATGGCCCTCGCGAAAGGCCTCGATGTCGAGCGGACGGCAGGCTTCTCGCGCCAGCTCGAGTTCCTCGATGAAGGCCTCGCGCTCGTTTTCCGGCAGAAGGCCGGCAACGCGGTTGGAATCGGGACCGTTGACGGGGGTGCGTTCCTTCTCGTCATCGCCCTTGCGCACGGCGTTCAGCGCCAGGTGATAGGTACCGGAGAAGGTCTTGCCACGGCCGATCGGCCAGGTGATGGGCGCGGTGTCCAGCGCCAGCTTCTGCTCGATTTCGTCCAAAATCTCGAACGGATCGCGGCTTTCACGGTCCATCTTGTTGACGAAGGTGATGATGGGGATGTCGCGCAGCCGGCAGACCTCGAACAGTTTCAGCGTGCGCGGCTCGATGCCCTTGGCGGCGTCGATGACCATGACGGCCGAGTCGACCGCCGACAGCGTGCGATAGGTATCGTCGGCGAAATCCTCGTGGCCCGGCGTGTCGAGCAGGTTGAAGACGTTGTCCTCATATTCGAAGGTCATCACCGAGGTGACGACCGAAATGCCGCGCTCGCGCTCGATCTTCATCCAGTCGGACCGGGTCTGGATACGGTCCTTCTTGGCCTTCACCTCGCCGGCAAGCTGGATGGCGCCGCCGAACAAAAGCAGCTTTTCGGTCAGCGTCGTCTTGCCGGCGTCGGGGTGGGCGATGATCGCGAAAGTGCGGCGGCGCGCCACTTCCTCTGGGATAGTTTCGGGCATTCTCTTGGGATTTCCGTGTGACAGGCCGGGCTTCTAGCAGCGCAGCGCCGGGCTGTCGACCGGTCCGGCGGCGTGAACACCGCCGGTTGCGGGGCTTGCTCCAGGCTGGCTCGTTCAAGCGGCCTGCCTGAACGACCCCGGAAGCCATCCGGCATGGCACTGCCGCGCCGCGAGATGAAAGGCAAGGGCCGTGCCCCAATCCTGGGCGACCAGCACCATGTCCTGGATGCCGAGCGCGTCGGGGAAGGCATCGAGATAGCGCACATGGTCGAAGAAGCGATGATGTCAAGATGCATAATTTTGCGCTGCCAATGTTGGCAACGGGCCGCCGGAATGGCACTGGGATGAACCGTCCTCCAATCACGAGGCAAAGGAGCGACCATGACCGAGGCGAAACAAGTGATCGTCATCGGCGCCGGCATCATCGGCGCTTCCATCGCCTGGCATCTGACCATTGCGGGCGCGCAGGTGACAGTCATTGCCGAAAGCGAACGCGGCGGCGTGGCGACCCCTAACTCGTTTGCCTGGATCAACGCAAGCTGGGGTAACCCGGAGTCGTATTTCCGGCTGCGCACCCGCGCCATGGCTGAGTGGGCTCGCCTAGCGCGGGACCTGCCCGGCCTGCCGCTCAATTGGTGCGGCGGCCTGTGCTGGGATCTGCCGGCGGCCGACATGGAGACCTATGCAGCGGAGCATTCTGAGTGGGGCTACGGAATCGAGCGCGTCGACCGCGGCGAGGTGGCGCTCATCGAACCCAATCTCACCGAGCTTCCCGATTTCGCCCTGCATGTCGCAGAAGAGGGTGTCGCCGAGCCTGTCGCGGCCACCAAGGCACTGCTGGCCGATGCCGAACGGCGCGGCGCGCGAATCCTCTTCAGCACGGTGACGGCGCTTGTCCAAAGCGTCGGCAAGGTCACCGGCGTGGACACATCGCATGGACTGTTTGCCGCCGACGAGGTGGTGATCGCGGCCGGCGTGGGTTCGCCAGACATTGCCGCGACCGCTGGCATCAACCTGCCGATCGAGACACCGCCCGGGTTGATCGTCCACTCGCGGCCTTACAAGAAACTGCTCAACGGGCTGGTGCTGGCCGAGCGCCTGCACATGCGTCAGACCGCCGAGGGTCGAATCATCGCCGGCTCGGATTTCGGCGGCGCCGATCCCGGCATGGACGCCGAAGCCACGGCGCGTGAATTGTTCGCGGCCATGAAGGCCATGCTGCGCGACAGCGACGGGCTGGAGCTGGATTTCCACACCGTTGGCTACCGGCCGACACCGATCGACGGCTTTCCGATCATCGGCCGCGCCAAAGGCAAGGAGGGTGTCTATATCGCGGTCATGCATTCCGGCATCACTCTGGCGCCGGCCATCGGTCTGTTCGCCACGCGCGAAATTCTTGATGGCAAGCGCGACACGCTGCTGGCGCCCTATGGATTGGATCGCTTCGCTCAATAGCCGGGCGGACGGCGAAAGCCGCTGGTCAAGGGCATCATCGCCCTGGCGATGCCGAGCAGCCGCGCCTCCGACCAGCGTTTGCCGACCAATTGCAAGCCGATCATCACGCTGCACGCCATGATTGAGGTCGTCACTCTACGGCGCCCCCTTTGTCCTGCCGGACATCTCCCCCACGGGTGGGGAGATTGGCAGTTTTCGGCGCTTCGCTCTGTCCTGCAACGCTGGGGATTGGCGAAAGCCATTGAGGCATCCGATCTCCCCCCTTGTCGGGGAGATGTCCGGCAGGACAGAGGGGGGCGCTGTCCCGCGACGTTACTCAATGCGGCGAAAGCCTATCCAACCAGCGCCAGTTTTGCCGCGACCGGAGCGAATGGATGTATGTCGATGCCATCCCTGGTCATGGTGACGAAGCTCGATGGCGGAATCGCCTGCCAGTCGCCGCCCTCGCGATCGAAGGGCTCGGAGACGATGCAGCGGCCGGCCCCTTTGCGGAAAATGGACGTGTAAAGCGTCGGAGCCAGGGCATCGGTGGCATAGCGCACCGCATACAATGCCTGTCCGTCGGAGAAGGCGGCGGTCAGTTTCAGCGCCGGCTCGAAACCGGCACGACGCGAGGCTTCCAGCACCCGGCGGGTGGCGCGCGAGACGGCGCCTTGCGGGTCGGCCGAAAGGCCCTCGTCGATCATGAGCAGAAAAAAGAGTTCGGAATCGGTGGTGCCTTCGCGCTGGTCGAAAACGGCGTCGGACAGCGAGTTCTCCAGCGCGCGGCGGATTTTTTCGAAACCGCCG
Organism: Mesorhizobium sp. BR-1-1-10; assembly: GCF_020165595.1. Taxonomy (NCBI): domain Bacteria; kingdom Pseudomonadati; phylum Pseudomonadota; class Alphaproteobacteria; order Hyphomicrobiales; family Phyllobacteriaceae; genus Mesorhizobium; species Mesorhizobium sp. BR-1-1-10. The sequence goes on from NZ_JAIUIL010000005.1 coordinate 60,107, forward strand.
ATCTGGCCGTTATGCATGAACGACCAGCGTTCTGAGATGAACGGATGGCAGTTCATGCGGCTGGTGGCGCTGCCGGTCGAGGCCCTGACATGGGCGAGGAACAGGCTGGACTTGATCTGCCGGCACAAGCTTTTCAGATTGGGATCGGACCAGGCCGGCAGGATATCGCGGTAGAGGCCGGGTTCTGGCCTCTCGCCATACCAGGCAAGGCCGAAGCCGTCGCCATTGGTGGGCGACTTCGCTTCCTGGGCGCAATGGCTCTGGGCGATCAGCGAGTGACAGGGCGCCGTGAGGATGTCTTCGAGAAAGACCGCTTCACCGAGATAGGCCGCCCACCGGCACATCGCTTCTGTCTTCCTTTAGGCGCGATCCGGAAGAGCAGCGGGCTCGTTGATCGCGTGCGTGCCTCTGTTGTGCGTCCGCTCGTAGAGCTCGCGAATGATTCGGCTGGCGGTAGTCTCGAAGAGAAATGGCAAGAAAGCGTGAACAAAAGCTGCTCCCGCCGCCATCAGCAGGCGCGAGGAAAACCAGGCGGCGAAGGCCATATGGCTGAAATAGGTTTCGCCGACCTTGGCCGGATGAGAGGTGAAGATCCTTGCGACCGACATGCTGTTTCCCCTTCAGCGCTTTTCGTTTCGATATGAGTATCCTGACACGCCTCACCGGTTCATTGGTCCCAAAATATCCTTGTATTTTGCTATTCCATGGGACAAATATCCCAATATGAGCTTTGACATCGACCAAATTGATCGAAAACTGCTCGCCGAATTGCAACGTGACGGCACGCTGTCGGTCGACCAGCTGTCGGAGCGGGTGGCCTTGTCGCGCAATGCCTGCTGGCGTCGCGTCAAGCGGCTGGAGGAAGATGGCGTCATCACCGGCCGCGTGGCGCTGGTCGATGCCGAGAAGCTCGGGCTGGGCCTTTCGGTGTTCATCCTGATCCGCACATCCAATCACGACCCCGACTGGCTGCAGAAATTCCGGGCGGCGGTGACCGGTCTTTCCGAGATCATCGGGGTCTACCGGATGTCCGGTGATCTCGACTATGTGCTGCGCGCCCGCGTCGCCGACGTGAAAGCCTATGACCGGCTCTACCAGCGGCTCATCGCCAAGGTGGCTTTATCCGATGTCTCCGCCTCCTTCGTCATGGAGGAGATCAAGGAGACGACGGTGGTTCCTATGGAACTCCGCTAGGCCACAGTAATGCCTGAAAGAAAGCCGTTGATAGCGCCGCGGTCGAGTTGACCGAATCGACATTCGCGCCGATAGGATCGATTTTATGCGCGCAGCCCTTCAAACACCTTCCGTCATCGGTCTCACCGTCGGCTTCGTCAGGTTGCCGCATGGCGAGGGACTTCCGCTTCCCGCCTATGAAAGCGCCGGCGCCGCCGGCATGGATTTGCGCGCGGCGGTGCCTGAAGACCGGCCGCTTCTGATCCTGCCGGGCAAGCGCGCCTTGGTAGCGACGGGGCTGATCCTGGAAATTCCCGAAGGCATGGAAGGCCAGGTGCGGCCCCGCTCGGGCCTTGCCTTCAAACACGGCCTTACCGTCCTCAATTCACCGGGCACGGTCGACAGCGATTATCGCGGCGAGGTGAAGGTGCTGCTGGTCAATCTCGGCGACGAGGATTTCGCGGTGACGCGCGGGATGCGCATTGCCCAGATCGTTTTCGCCGCGGTGACGCAGGTGGCGGTTGAAGAGCGTTCGCTGGCCGGCGGCACGGCGCGTGGCTCGGGCGGATTCGGATCGACCGGCACCGCCTGATGCCTGGCTGTGTTTCGGCACAGTGAACCGTTTTGCCGGGCAGACTGATCCAACATGATTGAAACACGCCCCCTGCCAAAGCTCGTCATCTTCGACTGCGACGGGATCCTGGTCGATACCGAGAACCTCGCCAACCGGCGCCTGGCCGAATGGCTGAGCGACGCCGGTTTTCCAACGACCTTCGAATATTGCCGCAAGAACTTCTCCGGCCGCAGCATGGTCTCGGTGCAGAAGGAGATCGAAGAGACGACCAGCGTCAGGCTCGGCGCCGATTTCGTCGAGCGCTGGAATGCCGGCCTGCCGGATCTGTTCGCTCACGGTGTCGAGGCGATCCCTCATGTCCGGGAGTTCATCGAGGCGGTCCGCGCGGCCGGCATCGCTTATTGCGTCGCCACCTCGGCCAGGATCTCCAAGATGCACATAACGCTTGGCCAGACCGGTCTGTTGCCGCTGTTCGAACATGCCATGTTCAGCGCCACGATGGTGTCGCGCGGCAAGCCGTTCCCCGACCTGTTCCTGCATGCGGCCAAAACGATGGGCTTCCCGCCCGCCGACTGCATCGTCATCGAGGACAGCGTCGCCGGCACGCAGGCCGGCATCGCCGCCGGCATGCGCGTGTTCTCCTATCATGGCGACCCCTATTCGGACCGCGATGGCTTGATCCAGGCCGGCGGCATCCTGTTCGACGACATGCGCGAGCTCGCCGGGCTGGTGCCGATCCACTGATCCGCTGCACTGGACGCCACGAAGCGCTGTGCTACCTTCCGCGCGCCCGACAATGGGGCGCCGCCATGCCAACGTACCTGCTTCGCTTCATCCTCACCTGGGGTGCTGCTGCGGCTTTGGGGATGGCGGCCTCTGCACAAGCCGTCAGCTTCCCTGACCTCGGCAGCGCGCTGCCCGTCACAAGGATGCCACCTCCGTGCCTGTCGAGATGCGCCACATCGACGCTTTCGAGAAATTGGCAGCAGAGAACGAGAAACGCTTCTGAACCAACCGCATTCGTTTGCCCGGCAGCAAACAGCGCGGTAGCATCCGCCCCAACACTCGTTATGGGGGAGCATTCATGGACAAGGGCAAGATTTTTCGCGACCTGCATGCCTCGACCTTCGTCATGCCCAATCCCTGGGATCCGGGCACGACGAAGCTGCTCGGATCCTTCGGCTTCAAGGCACTGGCCACCACCAGCGCCGGCTTTGCCTTTTCGCGCGGCCTGCCGGATGGGGCCGTGACCTTCGACCAGATGATCCATCATTGCCGCGAGGTGACGGGCGCGACCGACCTGCCGGTCTCGGCCGATCTCGAGAAGGGCAAGGGGGACAGCGCCGAGCAGGCCGCCGAAACCATTTTCGCGGCGGAAGCGGCCGGGCTTGCCGGCTGCTCGATCGAGGATCACACCGGCGATCCTGAAAAGCCCATCTACGAGTTTTCGCACGCGGTGGAGCGCGTCGCCGCAGCGGTGGAGGCGGCGCGGGCGCTGAAGCGCGACTTTGTCTTCACGGCGCGGGCCGAGAATTTCCTCTGGGGCAAGTCCGATCTCGACGACACGATCAAGCGGCTGCAGGCGTTCGAAAAAGCCGGCGCCGACGTGCTCTATGCACCTGGTATCGGCGATGTCGAGATGGTGCGGACCTTGTGTTCGTCGGTCGGCAAGCCGGTCAATGTCATGGCGAGGCCCGGCTTCACCATCGCCGACCTCGCCATGGCCGGTGCCAAGCGGATTTCGCTTGGGCCATGGCTGACCAATTTCGCCTACGGCATGCTGGAGACGGCGGCGCGCGAGATCCAGCAGGACGGCACGTTCGGCTTCACCCGCGCCGCCATGCCGTTCGGCAAGCTGCAGGCGCTGTTCGGCAAATCCCAGGGCTAGGATGGGTTCGGCCGCATGAACCTTACCGTTGTCGACATGCATACGGGTGGCGAGCCGCTACGGATCGTCACGGGCGGTTATCCCGCTATCCCCAAGGCCACCATTCTTGAGAAGCGCGCCTATGTGCGGGACAATCTCGACCATTTGCGCAAGTTGCTGATCTTCGAGCCGCGCGGCCACTATGACATGTATGGCGCTTTGCTGGTCGAGCCCGATTTGCCCGGCGCCGACCTCGCGGTGCTGTTCATGCACAATGAGGGCTATTCGACCATGTGCGGCCACGCCATCGTCGCGCTCGGCCGCTACGCCGTCGATCAAGGGCTGGTGGCGAAGCAGGAGCCGTTCACCACCGTGAACATCGAGGCGCCGTGCGGCCTGGTCGTCGCCTCGGTCGCGGTCAACGATGGCAAGGCCGGCGCGGTGTCGTTCGAGAGCGTGCCGGCGTTCCTGTTCGCCGGCGATCGACAGATCGAGCTGACAGGCTATGGCAAGGTCGGTTTCGATATCGCCTATGGCGGCGCCTTTTACGCGCTGGCCGACTGTCATCAATTCGGCTTGGAGTTCGGCCGCGACCGCGTGCGCGATTTCGTCGACGCGGCAACCACGCTGACGAACCGGCTGAAGGCCGAGTTTCCGCTGTCGCATCCCGATCATGATGACCTCGCCTTCCTCTATGGCACCATCCTGACCGATGGAAAGGACGCCTTTTCCGGAGAGGCCACCAGGAATGTCTGCGTCTTCGCCGAGGCGGAGGTCGACCGCTCGCCGACCGGTTCCGGCGTCACCGCCCGGCTGGCGGCCATGCATGCCAAGGGCGAGATCGCCGTGGGGCAGACGCGAACGTTCGAGAGCATCGCCGGCTCGCGCTTTTCCGGGGCGGTGGCGCGAGCAGCGCAGGCCGGCCCGCATGAAGCGATCGTCGCCCGCGTCGGCGGCCGTGCCTATTATTCCGGACGAGCCGAATTCATTGTCGAGCCGGACGACGAGTTGGGGCGGGGATTTCTGCTACGCTGAAGAGATTTAGCGCCGCGACGCGCGTGCGACTTCCCGCGCCGAGATCGCCTTGTGCAGATGCACCATCATGGCGGCGGCGAAGAGCGGCGTCAGCAGGTTGAGCAGCGGCACGGCGAGGAAGGCCGCGACAACCAGCCCGGAGAGAAACACCGTACCGGCATACTGCCTGCGCAGGGCCCGGGCCTCTTCTTCCCCGCGAAAGCGCATGGCGGCGAATTCGAAGAATTCGCGTCCGAGCAGGTAGCCGTTGACGATGAAGAAGGCGGCGATGTTGATGCCCGGCACCAGCAGGAGCATCAGCGCCACGACGTTGCCCAGGATGACGACGCCGAAGAATTTTATCGCCAGCACCAGCGAGCGCAATACCGGCATGGCGCGTCCGGCCGGGTCGCCGGGATAATCGGTGCGCTCGACCACTTCGGCGACATCGTCGAGGAACAGGCCGGCGATCACCGCCGTGACCGGTGCGATCAGAAGCGCCATGCCGAAGGCCAGCGCGATGGCCGCGACGATGCCGCCCAACCAGCCGGCCCAGGACGGCATGCCGGGCAACAATGTTTGCAGCCACGGCAGGGCAAGCCATTCGACAAGGCTGGTCAAGCCGAACCACAGGGCGACCAACGCCAGCAGGGTCAGGCCGAGCGTCTTGATGAACACGGCGCGAAACGGAGGCGAGAGCAGCTCAAGGGCCGCGATGCGGGCAGCGTCGAAAATCACCGTGCTTCACCCCCAGGTCAGCGGACACAGCCACAAGGCAGGACGCCTCCGAGATAGGCGGTGCGGCCCGCGAGCACAAGCGCGGGCCGTTGCTTGCCTTCGTATGTTCCCCAGATCTGCCTATCGGGCTAAGCCCGGCTTACGAACCGGTATGGTCATGGCCGCCACGCCGGCGACGACAAACCCCATGCCGAGCCAGGCCGTGGGCCCCAGGCTTTCGCCGAGGAAGACGGCGCCGATGCCGACGCCGATCGGCACCCGCAGATAGGCCTGAGACGTGGTGCCGACCGAACCCAGCGTGTGGATCAGGCGGAAATAGATGACGAAAGCCAGTGCCGTCGAAAACACGGACAGGCCGAGCAGGGCAAGGATGGAAGCCGTCGAAGGCGCCAGCGTCCATGGCTGGTCGACCGCCAGGCTGAGCGGTACCAGCATGACAGCGCCGCACAGCATCGAACCGGCGGCGGGAAGCATCGGATCGAGGCCCTTGAAGCCTCGGCCGAAAATGGCGGCGCCCGCATAGCACACGGTTGCCGCGACGATGGCGATCTGTGCCCAGAGCTGGTGGCCGATGCCGCCAAGCGCCTGCGTGCCGACGATGAGGCAGATGCCGGCGATGCCGGCGCCAACGCCGACCAGCTTGCGCACGGTCACCGGCTCATGACGGGTGATAAGCGCCGTCAGCAGGAAGGTGAAGATCGGCGAGGTGGCGTTGAGGATGGTGGCAAGGCCGGCGTCGACCGAACGCTCGGCCGCGGCGATCAGCGTGAACGGGACGACGCTGTTGAGGCAGGCCTGGAAGGCGAAGCGGCGCCAGCTTGCCGCATCGCCCGGCATGGCAAGCCCGCGCCAGCGGATAATGGCGAACAGGATGGCGCCGGCGATCAGGGTGCGGGCCGCGATGAAGGTGATGGGCGGGATGGTCTCTACGCCGATCTTGATGAAGGTATAGGAGGCTCCCCAAAGCACCGCCAGCACGCCGAGCAATGCCAGGTCGATGGTCGTGTTGCTTTTGGCAGGCATGGGCTCGCGCCTTCGGACCGTGATTGAACAGGCGCAGATGTAGGCGACATCGCGACGAGATGTTTCGGCCACGGTCGAATTGTCGTAGCGCCTGGCTGGCGCGGCAAGGACAGAAAATCGGTTGCCAGTTTTCAGGGTCATGCTGTAGACCCGCGCGGGCATGGCAAGAAGCCGGCCCGGGTTTTTGGCGGAGACATTGATGCCGGATTATGACGTGCTTTGCATCGGCAATGCGATTGTCGACATCATCGCCCAGTGCGAGGAAGAATTCCTCGAGACCAACGGCATCATCAAGGGCGCGATGAATCTCATCGACACGCAGCGCGCCGAATTGCTCTACAGCCGCATGGGCCCGGCTATCGAGGCCTCCGGCGGCAGCGCCGGCAACACAGCGGCCGGTGTTGCCTCGTTTGGCGGAGGCGCCGCCTTCTTCGGCAAGGTCTCCAGCGATGCGCTGGGCGAAATCTACGCGCACGACATCCACGCGCAGGGTGTCGCCTTCGACACCAAGCCGCTCCAGGGCGAGCCGCCGACGGCGCGTTCGATGATCTTCGTCACGCCCGACGGCGAGCGCTCGATGAACACCTATCTCGGCGCCTGCGTCGAACTCGGCCCGGAAGATGTCGAAGCCGACAAGGCGTCCGGCGCCAAGGTAACCTATTTCGAGGGTTATCTGTGGGACCCGCCGCGCGCCAAGGAAGCGATCCGGCAGACGGCGAAACTGGCGCACGCTGCCGGTCGCGAAGTATCGATGACCTTGTCGGATTCGTTCTGCGTCGACCGTTACCGCGACGAGTTCCTAGACCTGATGCGTTCGGGCACGGTCGATATCGTTTTTGCCAACAGCCACGAGATCAAGTCGCTTTATCAGACGTCGTCGTTCGACGAAGCGCTGGCGCGGATCCGCAAGGATTGCAAGATCGCGGCGGTTACCCGCTCCGAAAGGGGCTCGGTTATCGTGCGTGGCGACGAGACCGTGGTCATCCAGGCGACCGCCATCAAGGAACTGGTCGACACGACGGGCGCCGGCGATCTCTACGCCGCCGGTTTCCTGCATGGCTACACACAGGGACGCGACCTCCAGACTTGCGGCGATCTTGGCTCACTGGCGGCCGGATTGGTGATCCAGCAGATCGGCCCTAGGCCAAGGCAGAATCTGCGCAAAGAGGCCGAGCGGGCGGGGTTGCTGTAACAACGCCCTTTCTCTTCGCCCGCTGTTGGGGAAAGGAGGCAAGCGCGGACCGCTTCTCATCGTCGCGCAGTTGTCACATACCGCCCCTACACGCAAATGCGAGCGTGCCGTGACTGACATTTCGACATGCTAATCGGGGTGTGAAGCAATGCAGGACAGCAACCTGTCGGGTCGCTGCATCTGTTGCCGTCGCACTTTCCACTTTCCGCCGTAACCGTTCAACAACCGGCCGCGGCCAAGGGAGGAGAGCGCGCGGCCAGAAAACAGATGCATGACAAGATTTCAGACCAAGACGACATTCCAGACCAAGACGACCGGCATCACGCAGGACGATTTCGCCGACATGGTGGCGGAAAGGGTCGAGCGTGCGCTTGCCCACTATGACGAAGCCATCAACGGCCCCACAATGGTCTCGGTCGGCAAGATCGCCGGCTCGATAGCGTCCGCCGTCACCTTGCTGTCGCCCAAGCACCAGCGCGCCATCGACGCCATCCATGCCGACCTTCCGGGCCTGGCCCAGAAATTCGTGCGGGCGCTGGCGGCGGAAGCCGCACGCCGCGGCGAAGCCGGCGCCATGACCGCCACGACGCTGTCGGCAGAGGCTGAAACAGTTGCCGCGCTTCCCCAGTCCGACGACCTCGAATCGATGCTGATCGAGGACTGGGCCGGACGCGTCGCCGGCTCGACCTATCTGGAAGAGAACCTGCGCATCGCCCGCTCCACCTTGCACCGCTGGCAGAGGCGCGGCGACGTCATCGCTCTGCGCAAGGGTGGCCGCAAGCACGTCTTCCCGCTGGCGCAGTTCGTCGATGGTAGGCCGGTCGCGGGCATAAGCGACGTGCTGGAGCTGATCGGCAATCCGAGACTCGCATGGCTGTGGCTGACCCGTCCAGCGGCGCACCTTGATGGGCGTATTCCCATCGACCTGCTGCGGCAGGACCAGGCGGAGGAAGTAGTGGAGGCGGCGCGGGCGTTCGCGCCGGGGTGAAGTCGGCGCGCTGTCAGCCCTTTCGTTCCGCGAGCAGGCCGAGATAGTGCTGCAGCACCGCCGCCCCGGCAAGCGACGTGACATCGGCGTGGTCATAGGCGGGCGCCACCTCCACAACGTCGGCGCCGACAATGAGTGCCCGTGCCGGGAGATAGGCCGGGTCGAGGCAATCGATGTCGAAGGTCAGACGCGAGCCCGATCTTCCACGACCCGGCGCTTGCCGTCCGTGAGGCCGTCAATGGCGGCGGCGTGGCGCTGGCCGACAACATCATGGTCGAGGACCTGCTGGCCAGCGGCCAGCTGGTCGCGCCCTTCACGATCCGCCACGCAATTCCACAGAGCTACTGCCTGTGGCAGAAGCCGGGCAACCGCATTTCAATCAGCGTCAGGCTGTTCCGGGATTGGCTGCTGTCGGAGATCGCCAGCCACAAGCAGGTGATGCGGCTGGCGTGAGGCGTCCAACACGGGGGAAGCCCCTCAAGCCCCCGCCGTATAGGCGGCGATCGCCGCCATGTTGACGATATCGCTGTCCTTGGCATTCAGCGACACGATCTGCACCGGCTTGTTCAGGCCGACCAGCAGCGGGCCGATGACGGTCGAGCCGCCCAGTTCCTGCAGCATCTTGGTCGAGATGGAGGCCGAGTGGAAAGCCGGCATGATCAGGACGTTGGCCGGACCGGTCAGCCTTATGAACGGGTATTGCGCCATGGCGCGGGCGTTGAGCGCGACGTCGGCGGCCATTTCGCCGTCATATTCGAAATCGACGCGGCGCTTGTCGAGGATGCGCACGGCTTCCTGGACGCGCTCGGAACGTTCGCCCTGTGGATGGCCGAAAGTGGAATAGGCAAGCATGGCGAGCCTTGGCTCGTAGCCCATGCGGCGCGCGAAGCCCGCCGCTTCCTCGGCGATGTCGGCGATCTGCTCGGCGTTGGGCATGTCGTGCACGGCGGTGTCGGCGACGAGCACCGTCTTGCCGCGCGCGAGCACGATCGAGACGCCGATGACGCGGTGACCGGGCTTGGCGTCGATGACGCGCCTGATGTCGTCGAGCGCGGTCGAATAGTTGCGGGTCACGCCGGTGACGATGCCGTCGGCGTCGCCCAGCGCCACCATGCAGGCGGCGAAATGGTTGCGGTCATTGTTGATCAGCCGCTGGCAGTCGCGGAACAGGAAGCCTTTGCGCTGCATGCGCTCGTAGAGATAGTCGGTGTAGATCGAATTGCGGCGCGACAGGCGCGCATTGATGATCTCGATGCCTTGCTTGTTCAGGTCGATGCCAGCGTGCCTGGCGTTCTCCTTGATGACGTCGTCGCGACCGAGCAGGATGGCGGTGCCGAGCCGCTGGTTCACGTAGGAGACGGCGGCGCGCATCACCTGCTCCTCCTCGCCCTCGGCGAAGACGATGCGCTTGGGCTGGCGGCGCACGCGGTCGTAGATGCGCTGCAGCGTCGAGGCGATCGGGTCGCGGCGGGCGGAAAGCTCCTGCGCGTAACGGTCGAGATCGAGGATCGGCTTGCGGGCGACGCCCGAATCCATTGCCGCCTTGGCCACGGCGATCGGGATGGCCGAGATCAGGCGCGGGTCGAACGGTACCGGAATGATGTAGTTGGGGCCGAATTTCGGCCGGTTGCCCTGATAGGCCGCGGCGACGTCGTCGGGCACGTCCTGGCGCGCCAGTTCGGCTAGCGCGCGGGCGGCGGCGATCTTCATGTCGTCATTGATGGTGGTGGCCCTGACATCCAGCGCACCGCGGAAGATGTAGGGAAAGCCGAGCACGTTGTTGACCTGGTTGGCGTAATCCGACCGCCCGGTGGCCATGATGGCGTCGGTGCGGATCTCGGCAACTTCCTCCGGGGTGATCTCGGGATCGGGGTTGGCCATGGCGAAGATGATCGGGTTCTTGGCCATTGACTGCACCATGGTGGTGGTCAGCGCCCCCTTGGCCGAAAGCCCGAGGAAGACGTCGGCGCCGTCCAGCGCTTCGGCCAGGGAACGCGCCTCCGTCTTGACCGCATGCGCCGATTTCCACTGGTTCATGCCCTCGGTGCGGCCCTGGAAGACAACCCCCTTTGTGTCGCACAGGATAATGTTTTCGGGCGAAAAACCCATCGCCTTCATCAGCTCGATACAGGCGATGCCGGCCGCGCCCGCACCGTTGCAGACCAGCTTCGTGGTCTTCATGTCGCGGCCGGTTATTTCCAGCGCGTTGATCAGACCGGCGGCCGAGATGATGGCGGTGCCGTGCTGGTCGTCATGGAAGACCGGAATGTCCATCAGTTCGCGCAGGCGCTGTTCGATGATGAAGCACTCCGGCGCCTTGATGTCCTCCAGGTTGATGCCGCCGAAGGACGGACCGAGGAAGCGCACGCAGTTGATGAACTCGTCGGCGTCCTCGGTGTCGACCTCGAGGTCGATGGAATCGACATCGGCGAAGCGCTTGAACAGCACCGCCTTGCCTTCCATCACCGGCTTGGAGGCCAGCGCGCCGAGATTGCCGAGGCCAAGAATGGCGGTGCCGTTTGAGATGACGGCGACCATGTTGCCGCGCGTCGTGTAATCGAAGGCCCTGGATGGGTCCTCGGCGATGGCGCGCACGGGCACTGCCACGCCTGGCGAATAGGCGAGGCTGAGATCGCGCTGCGTCGTCATCGGCTTGGTGGCGACGATCTCCAGCTTGCCGGGCCGACCCATGGCGTGGAATTCGAGCGCTTCCTGCGCGCTGACGGACGGACCGTTGTTCTCGGTTTTCCTGGCCATGATGCTTTTGATTTCCTCGCCGGTGCGGCACCTCCTTGAAGCGGGTACCTGTGTGCTTGCGAATTAAGACCACGGGCCGCCGCGTGTAAACCACGAAGCTGGGCAAAGCTGCTTCAAAGCGGAAACGGCCGGTCAGAAGCCGTTTGGCCGCCTCCTTAATGCCGTGATTTCATTCGCGTGCCGGCGCACCGCCGCCCAGCGCCGCAGCAGCCCAATTTCGGGAAACGGCCATTGCGACAGCGGCGGTTGGCTGCTTCCCATCCTCTTCAACAGGTCGGATAGGAACACTGTGAGTTCCTGCCGTTGAGCCCGCACCTTGGCCAGCGTGCGGTTGCGAATCTCATCGCGGGGAATGGCGCGGTCGCGCAACGTCTCGACCGCGCGCCGGATCGCCGCCGGATCGGGCTCGGCGATGATGCAATAGTCCGGATCGAAAAAGACGTCCCGGCCGCCAAGGCTGGGCGTGCTCACCACCGGCAACCCCGCCATCAGATATTCCATGCTGGAGCGCATCGCTCCTTCCGCCGCCGACAGACAGAGACCAACCGCGGCCTGGTTGTAGACGCGATTGATCTCCTGCGGCGGCAGCCAGCCAGTCAGGCCATCGATGATCGGGTTGGCGATATGATGCAGCAGCGATTGCGCCTGCAAGCGCCGGATGAAGGCACGGTTGCCGACCCGCGGCAGCTCGCCGATCGAAAAGGTAATGTGGGCGAGCCTTTCGATATCGAAGGCGAGGTGGTGGCGCTTGGTGTGCGAGATGCGAGCATTATAGACCGCGTCGAACTCGACGGGGACATCCGGCAAGGGCCGAAAGATGTCCTCGCTGACCATCAGATTGTGGTTGGAGAAGATCGCGGTTCCTCCGACGGTGGTGACCAGACGGCGCTCTTCCTCGGTGTTGCAGAGAAAAATCAACTCATGAGCTGGAAACCGCTCGCGGTGCCAGGCGAGGTCGCTGGCGAGCTTTGGGATGAGACGCGGCCGCTCGAGTGTCCAGTTAGGCATCATCAGAAAGGCGGCGCGACGCGACGCTAAGCGCCGGGCGATCGCCACGATCGAGCTGAGCGGCCGTGCCCCGCCGATCGGCGTGTAGATCACCAGCGGATCATGACTGAGGACATGGACAGCTACCCGGATGCTTCCGTCGAGGCCGGAGAAAGGGCCGGTAGTCGGAAGGATGAAAGGAAGCCGATTGGCCGCCAGCTGCTTCAGATTGCCTACACTTTGGCCGGCCTGCCGAGCAGCATTGAGCCAGAAGCGCTCGAGCGCCGAGTCGATCGGTCCCACCATCTCCTCGAACGTTTCGTGCCCGTCTCTGTCCATGACGCCCCCGCCATTATCGCCCAAGATGACAGATATTCGCGATCGCCGCGTCGGGCAATGCAGCTGAACAGCCGTTCCATGAAGACGGCTCGCGGTCTTCCCCTGCTTTTCGATGGTCCGGCATTAAACCCCGCTATCACATCTGCTAGCGTGCCGCGCCATGAACATGCACAGCCCGAACGAGCCCGACGCCGCCCCCGAGGCGATGACGCCGCCGCAGCCCGGCGTTGCCGCCGTCACGCCGATGATGGAGCAGTTCATCGAGATCAAGGCGGCCAACCCGGATTCGTTGCTGTTTTACCGCATGGGCGATTTCTACGAGCTGTTCTTCGACGATGCCGAGAAGGCGAGCCGGGCGCTGGGCATCGTGCTCACCAAACGCGGCAAGCATCAGGGCCACGACATTCCAATGTGCGGCGTGCCGGTGCATGCGGCCGACGACTATTTGCAGAAGCTGATCAGCCAAGGCTTCCGCGTTGCCGTCTGCGAGCAGATCGAGGATCCGGCCGAGGCCAAGAAGCGCGGCTCCAAATCGGTCGTGCGCCGCGACGTGGTGCGGCTGGTGACGCCGGGAACCATCACCGAGGACAAACTGCTGGCGCCGTCGGAATCGAGTTATCTGATGGCGTTGGGTCGGGTGAAGGGCGGCAGCGAGCACAGCTTTGCAATTGCCTGGATCGACATCTCGACTGGTGCTTTCCGCGTCGCCGAGACCACCGCCGACCGGCTGCTGGCCGACATCTTCCGTGTCGATCCGCGCGAACTCATCGTCGCCGAGCCGGTGTTCCATGATCCCGACCTGAAGCCGGTGTTCGACGTGCTCGGCCGTGTCGCCAGCCCACAGCCGCCGAGCCTGTTCGATTCGGCCTCGGCCACGGGGCGGATCGCGCGTTTCTTCGAGGTGGCGACACCGGACAGTTTCGGCACGTTTTCGCGCGCCGAATTGTCGGCGATCTCAGGCGCCATCGCCTATGTCGAGAAAACGCAAAAGGCCGAGCGGCCGCCGCTGTCGCGGCCCGAGCGCGAGGAGCAGGGCTCGACCCTGTTCATCGATCCGGCGACGCGCGGCAATCTCGAACTGCTGCGTACGCTGTCCGGCAGCCGCGAGGGTTCGCTGTTCAAGGCGATCGACCGCACGGTGACCGGCGGCGGCGCAAGGTTGCTCGCCGACCGGCTGATGGCGCCGCTGACCGACCCGGCGGCCATCGGCGCGCGGCTGGACTCCGTCTCGTTCTTCCGCTCCGAGGTCAGGCTTTGCCAGGCGGTGCGGATGAGCCTGAAGAGCGTCGCCGACATGCCGCGCGCCCTGTCCAGGCTGGCGCTCAACCGGGGCGGGCCACGCGATCTCGGCGCGCTTCGCGCTGGTTTCGAGGCGGCCGGTGCCATCGCCGAAACCTTTGCCGCGACCGCCCTGCCCCAGGAGTTGGCCGGCGCGATGGCCGCGATCAAGGCGCTGCCCAAGGCGCTTGCCCAACATCTCACCCAGGCGCTCGGCGAGGAACTGCCGCTGCTCAAACGCGACGGCGGCTTCGTTCGCGGCGGCTACCACCCGGACCTCGACGAGATGCGGGCGTTGCGCGACGAGTCGCGAAAAGTGATTGCCGGACTGGAGCGGTCGCTGATCGAGGAAACCGGCATCCGCTCCCTGAAGATCCGGCACAACAATGTGCTGGGTTACTACATCGAGGTGACGGCCAATCATCACGCCGTCATGACTGGCAGCGATGGCGCCAAGGCGCGCTTTATTCACCGCCAGACCATGGCCAACGCCATGCGTTTCACCACGACCGAACTCGCCGAGCTCGAGACCAAGATCGCCAATGCCGCCGACCGGGCACTGAGCATCGAACTGGCCGCCTTCGATGCGCTGACGGCGGAAGCGGTCGACGCGGCCGAGGCGATCCGCGCCGGCGCCGACGCGCTCGCCGTGCTCGACGTGTCGGCAGCGCTTGCGCTTCTGTCGGAAAGCGAGGCCTGGTGCCGGCCGGTGGTGGATTCCAGCCTTGCCTTCGAGATTTCAGGCGGGCGGCATCCGGTGGTCGAACAGGCGCTGCGCCGTTCGGGCGAAGGCCCATTCGTCGCCAACGATTGCGACCTCTCGCCGGAGGGCAATGCCAAGAACGGCGCGATCTGGCTGCTGACCGGCCCCAACATGGGTGGCAAGTCGACGTTCCTGCGGCAGAACGCGCTGATCGCCATCCTGGCCCAGACCGGCTCCTTCGTGCCGGCGACATCGGCCCATATCGGCGTTGTCGACCGGCTGTTCTCACGCGTCGGCGCGTCGGACGACCTGGCGCGCGGCCGCTCGACCTTCATGGTCGAGATGGTGGAGACGGCGGCGATCCTCAACCAGGCCGGCGAACGGGCGCTGGTGATCCTCGACGAGATCGGCCGCGGCACCGCCACCTTCGACGGGCTGTCGATTGCCTGGGCGGCGGTGGAGTATCTGCACGAGAAGAACCGCTGCCGGGCGATCTTCGCCACCCACTTCCACGAAATGACGTCGCTCGCCGGCAAGCTGGCGCGGCTTTCCAACGTCACCATGCGGGTCAAGGAGTGGGAAGGCGACGTCGTTTTCCTGCACGAGGTCGGCAAGGGTGCCGCCGACCGCTCCTACGGCGTCCAGGTAGCCCGCCTTGCCGGCTTGCCGGAAGCGGTGGTGGGCCGCGCGAAGGAAGTTCTGCATCAGCTTGAGGAAGGCGAGGTTTCCGGCAAGGCCAACCGGCTGGTCGACGACCTGCCGCTGTTTTCGGTGGCGATGAAACGGGAAGCGCCAAAGCCGGTGAAGAGCGACGCGCTGGGCGCGGCACTCGGTGAGATCAATCCCGACGAGATGACCCCCAAGGAAGCGCTGGAGGCGCTTTACCGGCTGAAGGGGCTGGCGGGGAAATAGTCAGATCATTTCCAGTCCGCGCTTGCGCGTCGGTGGGGGGAATGCACGGTCGAGATCGGCGAGGTCATCGGCCGTAAGCTTTATGTCCAGCGCGGCAAAATTCTGGCGGACGTGCTCCTGGCTGCTGGCCTTGGGAATGGCGATAACGCCGTCCTGATGCATCACCCAGGCCAAGGCGATTTGCGCAGGGGTCGCATTGTGACGGGCGGCGATGGCGTCAAGCCTGCTGTTGCGCGCCAAAGCACCCTGCTCCACCGGCGAATAGGCCATCAGCGGAATGCCGCGCTGGCGGCTCCATGGTGCAAGGTCGAATTCGGGGCCGCGCCGGATCAGATTGTAGAGCACCTGATTGGTCTGGACATTGCCGCCCGAGCGCAAACCGGTGAGCTCTTCCATTTCATCGGTATCGAAATTGCTGACGCCCCAGTGGCGGATCTTGCCGGCCTTCTTCAACGCCTCGAAGGCCTCGACCGTCTCGCCCAAAGGCACGCTGCCCGGCCAGTGCAGGAGATAGAGATCGATGCGGTCGGTGCGCAGCCGCTTCAGGCTTTTCTCGCAAGCCGCCGGCACGCCGGTGCGCGAAGCATTGGACGGCAGCACCTTGGAGACGAGAAAGAGTTCTTCGCGCCGGCCGGCGATGGCTTCGGCCACCACCTCCTCGGCGCCGCCGCTGGCATACATTTCGGCGGTGTCGATCAGCGTCATGCCGAGGTCCAGCCCAAGCTTCAAGGCATTGACCTCCCCGGCTCGACGGCGGGCATCCTCGCCCATTTTCCAGGTGCCCTGTCCCAGCACCTGGACGGCTTCGCCCGAAGGCAGCTTGGTGGTTCTTGTCGTCGTGGGCATGGGGGCTCCTGGGTAAGCGATCGAGGCGCATGGCATCACAAGCATACGGAGAAATCCAGGATGGAGCTCGGGTTCTCCGGTCGCCGCCGTTGATGCCTTACTTCACCGGATGGGCGGCGAGCCAGTCCTGCATCTGCTTGATTTCGGCTTCCTGCGCGGCGATGACGTTTTCGGCGAGTTTGCGGATTTCCGGATCCTTGCCGTTGGCCAGTTCGACCTTGGCCATGTCGATCGCCCCCTGATGATGCGGGATCATGCCGCGGACGAAATCGACATCGGCGTTGCCGGTATATTGGGAGGCCATCATGTCGGTATGCATCTTGTCCATCGCCGCCTTGTAGCCCGCCGTGGAAGGGCTTTCCGCCCCCATGGCCATGGCACCCATGTCGTGCTTCATCTCCTCGCTCTGCGCCGGCACGCTTTCGAGGAAAACGGCAAGCAGCATTCCGGCGGCCATCAGCAGCAGCACGAGTTTTTTAGCCAAGGTCATTCATGGTCTCCTGTCGGTTGGGTTTCGTATCTGGGGTTAATCTCAGAGTTTCAACGTTCTCAGGCGCAATGCGTTTGCGATCACGGAAACCGAGGACAGGCTCATCGCCGCCGCCGCCAGCATCGGCGACAGAAGCGTGCCGGTGAGCGGATAAAGCACGCCGGCCGCGACCGGCACGCCAAGCACATTGTAAAGGAAGGCGAAGAACAGGTTCTGCCGGATGTTGCCGATGGTGGCCTGCGCCAGGGTTCGGGCGCGGACGATGCCGTTGAGGTCGCCCTTGACCAAGGTGATGCCGGCGCTTTCGACCGCGACATCGGCGCCCGTTCCCATGGCGATGCCGACATCGGCGGCGGCAAGCGCGGGCGCATCGTTGACGCCGTCGCCGGCCATGGCGACCGCGGCACCCTTGCCGCGCAGTTCCTCGACCAGCGCTGCCTTCTGTTCCGGCAACAGACCTGCCCGAACCTCGTCTATGCCGAGATGTCCAGCGATCGCCCTGGCCGTGCGCTCATTGTCGCCGGTCGCCATGATGATCCGCAGCCCGCTGCCATGCAGCGCCTTGATCGCCTCGGCCGTGGTCGCCTTGACCGGATCGGCGACGGCGACTATGCCGGCCAGCTTGCCGTCGACAGCGACGAACATCACCGTCTTGCCATCGCCCTGCAAGGCTTCCACCCTGGCCAGGGCCCCGGAAACGTCGATGGCGAGATCGGCCATCATCGCGGCATTGCCGAGCGCGACCTTCTTGTCCGACACCGTGCCGGAAACGCCTTTGCCGGTAACCGCCTCGAAGCTGCCGGCCTCGGCGATCTTCACGCCGCGCTGGCCGGCTCCGTCGACGATGGCCTCGGCCAGCGGATGCTCCGACCCTTTTTCCAGGGCCGCGGCGCATCTCAGCAATTCGTCCTCGGAAAAGCCGCTGGCAGCCACGACATCGGTCAATTTCGGCCGGCCCTCGGTCAGCGTGCCGGTCTTGTCGACGATCAGCGTGTCGACGGAGGCGAAGCGCTCGAGCGCGGCGGCTTCCTTGATCAGCACGCCGGCATGCGCGCCGCGCCCGGTCGCGGTCATGATGGACATCGGTGTGGCGAGACCCAGCGCACAGGGACAGGCGATGATCAGCACCGAAACCGCCGAGACGATGGCGAAGATCAGGCTGGGCTCGGGGCCGAAGATCGCCCAGGCGACGAATGCGGCGATCGCGACCAGGACGACGGTCGGGACAAAGTAGAAGGAAACGCGGTCGGCCAGGCCTTGGATCGGGGCGCGCGAGCGCTGTGCCTTGGCGACGAGTTCGACGATGCGCGACAGCGTCGTCTCGGCGCCGATCCGTTCGGCGCGCATGATCAGCGAGCCATTCTTGTTGAGCGTGCCGCCGGTCAAGGCGTCGCCTTCGGCCTTCTCGACTGGCAAGGGCTCGCCCGTAATCATCGATTCATCGATGGAGGAGCGGCCTTCGAGCACCGTGCCGTCGACCGGGACGGCATCGCCGGGACGGATGCGCAGGCGATCGCCGGTCTTGACCTCGTCCAGCCCGACATCGATCTCGGCGCCGTCCTCGGCGACCCGCCGCGCGGTCTTCGGCGCGAGGTCGAGCAAAGCTCGGATCGCCGATCCGGTCTTCTCGCGGGCGCGCAGTTCCAGCACCTGGCCGAGGAAGACCAGCGCGACGATGACGGCGGCCGCCTCGAAATAGACCGGCACCGCACCGCCATGGCCGCGAAACTGATGCGGAAATATGTCCGGGAAGAGCGTGGCCATGACGCTGTAGAGATAGGCGGCGGCGACACCCAGCGAAAGCAGCGTCCACATGTTAGGGCTGCGGTTGAGGATCGAGTCCCAGCCGCGATGGAAAAACGGGAAAGCGGCCCACAGCACCACCGGGCTCGCCAGGACCAGTTCGATCCAGACCTTCGCGCGCTCCTCGACCAGGCCCTCAAGCGACAGGCCTATCATCGGCGCCATGGCGACGATCAGCAGCGGGACCGACAGCACCGCGCTCACCCAGAGGCGTCTGGTGAAGTCGACCAGTTCGGGATTCGGCCCTTCATCGCCCGTCGGCACGCCCATGGGCTCGAGCGCCATGCCGCAGATCGGGCAGGAGCCGGGCTTGTCGCGGATGATCTGCGGATGCATGGGGCAAGTGTATTGCGTGCCCTTGGGCATCGGCGCCGGCGCCGGCCTGTCGCCGAGATAGGTTTGCGGCGCTGCCTCGAACTTCGCCTTGCAGCCGGCGGAACAGAAATAGAAGCCCTGGCCTTCATGGCGGACGAAATACCTGGCGTCGGCGCGGTCGACGATCATGCCGCAGACAGGGTCGACGGCGGTCCGGTAGCGGTCCGGCTCGGCCTGGAACTTCGAATGGCAGCGCTCGCTGCAAAAATGATAGAGGCGGCCGCCATGCTCGAATGTCGGCTTGCCGGTGGGCGGCTCCACCGTCATGCCGCAGACCGGATCGCGCAGAACCGCATCCGAATCTCCGCCCGTGCCCTTTGCCGCGCAGCAGCCGCCATGAGCGCCATGCGTGTGATGATCGTGATCTGAATGCGTCATTTCTAATGCCTCGATGCACCTGCTTCGAGGCAGAGGTAGTGCTTCCAGTAACTGGAAGGTCAAGGGCTGTTTTGAATTCGGTTCTCCGAACCCAGCGGATTGACCAAATGGCGAAAACTGTACACAACCGCGCGCCCACACTAAAAAGCGCGCCGCTTCTAATATATCGTTCGCCGCCCATCCCGCTGGACCTTTGTCGACAATGAAGTGCCTGGTCATAAACCTAGATCGGTCCCCGGACCGACTTGCACACATAAGTGCAGAGTTCGCCCGGATCGGCGTCGCGTTCCAACGCGTTGCGGCGGTCGATGCACGTAGCCACCCTGAACTCGGGCAGCAACCGCAACATCCGATTTATGCGTCCCGGCGTTTGTTGGCCAGCGAGGTCGCCTGCCTGCACAGCCACCGCGTCTGCTGGACGATGCTGGCGCAGGACGAGGCTCGCTACGGCGCCATCTTCGAGGACGACGTGGTTTTTTCAGCAAAGGCCGGTCCGTTGCTTGCTGACGACGGCTGGATTCCGCCAGATGCCGACATTGTCAAATTGGAAACGTACTTCAAGAAGACCCTCATTCACCGACGAAGGATCGCCACCGGTCATGGTTTTTCCGCGTTCAGGCTCTACAAGAACCATCCGGGGACCGGGGGTTACATCATCTCCAGACAGGCCGCGCGCGATCTCCTCGAAGCGACCGAAACGATCAATATCACCGCCGACGATCTACTTTTCACCCCGGCGTTCGGAGTCTCGTCCAGCAAGACGATCTACCAGCTCGTCCCTGCGCTGTGTGTGCAGGACCAGTTCGTCAGCGACCGACTGCCAAGCCTGCTTGGGGAGGAGCGGGATGCCGCAAGAACCGGCAATGAGCTTGTCGCGAAACGCAGAAGGCCGGCGGCTGAAAGAATTATGAGCGAAGGCGGACGGACAGTGCGGTGGGTTCTCGGCTTCTGCAGAGGCCGGCGACACATCGTTGTCCCCTTCGAGACGACTGGGAAGCCGACTAATCTTGCCTGACGGCCGCCAAGTCCATATCCGGCGCCGCAGGAATGCGCTTGAGCTCCGCCCGAAGGCAAGCCCGACCGACATCTATGGCAGGAAGCTCCAAAGCCTGCCAAGATAAATATAAAGCTTCGCGTTGCTTCCACCTTGCCGTGTGGCGAGCGGACACAGAAATTGAATCCTGCTCTATCCAAAATATCGATAGTGATTCCAGCCAGGCGATGGTAAACATCCGTGTTTCCCTGTTTATTGACAAAAAACCAAGTCCTTCTCATAAATAAAAGACTCTGGTTCCGCATGTGCTATAGAGCGCCATAAGAAAAAAGTTTTGTTGAAGAAATGAAGTGTCTGGTCATCAACCTCGATAGATCCCCCGACCGGCTTGCCCATATGACGGCGGAGTTTGCGCGCATCGGCCTCGGATTCGAGCGGGTTGCCGCAATCGATGCAAGGGACCGGCCAGACCTCGCGCTGCAGCGCCAGCATGCACGATATGCGGTGCGACGTCTGTCCGGCAGCGAGATCGCATGCTTGCACAGCCATCGCGCCTGCTGGGCCATCATCGCGCAAGACGACGCGCCGTACGGCGCCGTCTTCGAGGACGACATGGTGTTTTCCGCGAAAGCCGATAGGCTGCTTGCCGATGCGAGCTGGATCCCCGCCGACGCAGATGTCGTCAAGCTCGAGACATTCTTCCACACAACCGTGATCCAGCGGGAGAGGTTTCCCGTCGGCGGCGGGTTTTCCCTGTTCAGGCTCCGCAAGAACCATATAGGGACGGGCGGATACCTGCTCTCCCGGCAGACGGCACGCGCCCTTCTCGAGACAACCGCCGATGTCAATGTGGCGGTGGACAATCTCATCTTCGATCCCACATTCGCGATCTCGACCGGCAAGACGATCTACCAGCTTGTTCCGGCGCTCTGTGCGCAGGACCAGTTCGTGGGCAACAGGTTGCCGAGCCTGCTCGAACAGGGTAGGGAGGCCGAGTGGGTCGCAAGCGGGCTCGCCAATGGACACAGGATACGGGCACTCGCGCGTATCCGCAGGGAGGCCAGCCGGGCAGCGCGGCAGATCACCGATCTGTGCAGGCTACGGCGGCAGATTGTCGTCCCGCTCGCTCCAGTCGAGGCAAACGACTAGAGCGTTTGCGGGATTGACAGCAGGCCCATACCCAGCGCCGCGAAAACACGCTATAGACGCCGCCCAAAAGGCAAGGCCGACCGGTATCTATGGCAAAAATCTCCCTGAAGCTCGATGAACTGATCGACGGCGAAGCCTTGCGCCGCGAGATGACCGCGCTGACCACGGCCAGCGCCGGCGACGGTTCCAGCAAGGCCATCCGCACGGCCGTCCTTCAGCTTCTCAAGGGGCGTCTCGCCGAGGGCCGCAAGACAGCCGAGGCCATGCTGAGGCAAGATGGCGGCGGCAATGCCTGCGCCGAACGGCTGTCGCACCTGATGGACGAGCTGATCCGCTCGCTCTACGATTTTGCCGCAACCCATGTCTACCGGGTGAAGAACCGATCCTCGGCCGAACGCATGGCGGTCGTTGCGGTCGGCGGCTATGGCCGCGGCACGCTGGCGCCGGGATCCGACATCGACCTTCTGTTCCTGCTGCCTTACAAGCAGACGCCGTGGGGCGAACAGACGGTCGAATATATGCTCTACATGCTGTGGGACATGGGGCTGAAGGTCGGCCATGCCACCCGCAACATCGATGAGTGCCTCAGGCTGTCGCGCACCGACATCACCATCCGCACCTCGATCCTGGAAGCCCGTTTCCTGTGGGGCGAACGCAAGCTCTATGACGAGTTGATGCTGCGCTTCGACCATGAGGTGGTGCGCACGACCGGCCCGGAATATGTGCAGGCCAAGCTTGCCGAACGCGACGAGCGCCATGCCAAGGCCGGCGAAAGCCGCTATCTGGTCGAGCCCAACGTCAAGGACGGCAAGGGCGGCCTGCGCGACCTGCAGACGCTGTTCTGGATCGGCAAGTATTTTTACCGGGTGCGCACCGGCGAGGAACTGGTCGAAAAAGGCGTCTTCACCGAAGCCGAGTACCGCGAGTTCCAGAAGGCCGAGGATTTCCTGTGGGCGGTGCGCTGCCACATGCACTTCCTCACCGGCAAGGCCGAGGAGCGGCTGCATTTCGACATTCAGCGCGAGATCGCCGAACGGCTCGGCTATACGACCCATCCCGGCCTGTCGGCGGTCGAACGCTTCATGAAGCACTATTTCCTCGTCGCCAAGGATGTCGGCGACCTGACCCGCATCTTCTGCGCCGCGCTGGAGGAGGAGCAGGCCAAGCATGTTCCCGGCTTCAACCGCATCTTCCTCACCTTCCAGCGCCGCAAGCGCAAGCTTGCCGGCACGTCGGACTTCATCGTCGACAACCATCGCATCAACATCGCCGACGACGGCGTCTTCGAGCGCGACCCGGTCAATCTTCTCAGGCTGTTCTGGTTTGCCGACAAGCACGGGCTGGAATTCCATCCCGATGCGCTGAAACTGCTCACCCGTTCGCTCGGCCTGGTCAACAAGTCGCTCAGGCGCGACGAGGAAGCCAACCGGCTGTTCCTCGACATATTGACCTCGGACCGCAACGCCGAGCTCAACCTGCGGCGGATGAACGAGGCGGGATTGCTGGGCCGGCTGATCCCGGATTTCGGCAAGATCGTCGCCATGATGCAGTTCTCGATGTACCACCACTACACGGTCGACGAGCACCTGATCCGCTGCATCGGCGTGCTGGCCGAGATCGAGCGCGGCGACGGCGAGAAGGTGCATCCGCTGTCGCATGCGCTGATGCCCGGGCTGAAGAAAAGCCGCGAGGCGCTCTATGTCGCCGTCCTGCTGCACGACATCGCCAAGGGCAGACCAGAGGACCATTCCGAGGCTGGCGCCAGGATCGCAAGGCGGATCTGCCCGCATATGGGGCTTTCGCCGGCCGATACGGAAACTGTCGCCTGGCTGGTCGAGAACCACCTCGTCATGTCTATGACGGCGCAGACCCGCGACCTCAACGACCGCAAGACGATCGAGGACTTCGCCTCGATCGTGCAATCGGTCGAGCGGTTGAAGATGCTGTTGATCCTCACCGTTTGCGACATCAGGGGCGTCGGACCGGGCGTGTGGAACGGCTGGAAGGGCCAGTTGCTGCGTACGCTCTACTATGAGACCGAACTGCTGCTGACCGGCGGCTTTTCGGAAGTCTCGCGCGCCCAACGCACGGCGGCGGCGCGCGAACGCCTGGCCGAGGCGCTCGCCGACTGGCCCGACAAGGCGCGCAAGCGCTATGTCGGGCTGCATTATGAAAACTACCTCCTGACCGTGGACCTGCCGGACCAGCTTCGCCACGCCGAATTCATCCGCGAGGCGGACGCGGCGGGCAACAAGCTCGCCACCATGGTCAAGACCCACCAATTCGAGGCGGTGACCGAAATCACCGTGCTGGCGCAGGACCACCCCCGTCTTCTCTCGGTCATCGCCGGGGCATGCGCCGGCGCCGGCGGCAACATCGTCGACGCGCAGATCTTCACCACGTCGGACGGCCGCGCGCTGGACACGATCCTGATCTCGAGGGAATTCGACCGCGACGAGGACGAACGCCGGCGGGCCGAGCGTGTCGGCCGGCTGATCGAGGACGTGCTGTCGGGCAAGAGCTGGCTGCCGGAGATGATCGAGAAACGCACCAAGCCAAGGCGCGGATCCAAGGTCTTCAAGATCCCGCCACGCGCCGAAATCCGCAACGCGCTATCGAACCGGTTTTCGGTGATCGAGGTCGAGGGGCTCGACCGCCCCGGCCTGCTGTCGGAAATCACCGGAACACTGTCCGACCTGTCGCTCGACATCGCATCGGCGCATATCACCACCTTCGGCGAGAAGGTCATCGACACTTTCTATGTCACCGACCTGACCGGCCAGAAGATCGACAACCCGGCCCGCATCGCCACCATTCGCAACCGGCTGATTGCGACGCTTGAGGGTGTAGCGCTCGAACGCGGCGGCAAGGCCAAGGCAGCCGCCGAGTGACGGCAATCATCCCCGTCTTCCGATCCCACAAGCAGTTTGCGAACGCATGAGTCTCGTCAAGAAATTCGCTACCGTCGCGTCCGGCACTCTGATGAGCCGTGCGCTCGGTTTCGGCCGCGAGATGCTGATGGCGGCCGCACTCGGCACCGGACCGGTCGCGGACGCCTTCAATGCCGCCTTCCAGTTCCCCAACACCTTTCGCCGGCTGTTCGCCGAGGGCGCGTTCAATGCCGCCTTCGTGCCGCTGTTCGCCAAGGAGATCGAGACGCACGGCACCGATGGTGCCAAGCGTTTTTCCGAAGAGGTGTTCGGGGTGCTGTTCACCGCGCTCCTGGCGCTGACCATCGCTATGGAACTGGCGATGCCGCTGATAGTGCGCTACCTGGTGGCGCCGGGCTTTGCCGACACGCCGGGCAAGTTCGAGACGACCGTCACGCTTGCGACGATTATGTTCCCTTATCTGATCTGCATGTCGCTCGCCGCCATGATGGCGGGCATGCTGAACTCCTTGCGGCGCTATTTCGCCGCGGCAATCGCGCCGGCGTTCCTCAACATCATCCTCATCAGCGTGCTTGGCTATGCCTGGTACCACGGACTGGATGCACACGCTGTCGGCTTCGGCCTGTCCTGGGGCGTGCTGGCGGCCGGCGTCGTGCAACTCGCCATCGTCTGGGTGGCGGTGCGCAATGCGGGCATCTCGATCGGCTTCCGCCGGCCTCGGATGACGCCGAACGTGAAGCGGCTCCTGATCCTGGCGCTGCCGGCGGCGATCACCGGTGGCATCACCCAGATCAACCAGCTGATCGGAACGGCCATCGCCTCGGCGCAGGACAGTGCCGTGTCCTCGCTGGCTTATGCCGACCGCGTCTACCAGTTGCCGCTCGGTGTCGTCGGCGTCGCGGTGGCGATCGTGCTGTTGCCCGAACTGTCGCGGGCGCTGAAGTCAGGCAATCTGATCGAGGCAGCCAATCTGCAGAACCGCTCCGTCGAATTCACCCTGTTCATGACCTTGCCGGCGGCGGCGGCGCTCTGGGTAATGGCGGAGCCGATCGTGCGGCTGGTCTATGAGCGCGGCGCGTTCGCCGCCAACCATTCGACACCTGTCGTGGCGGCGATCCTGGCGATCTTCGGTCTCGGCCTGCCGGCCTTCGTGCTGATCAAGGCCTTCACCCCAGGCTATTTCGCCCGCGAGGATACGCGCACGCCGATGATCTTCGCCGCAATCTCCGTGGCGGTGAACGTCGCCACCGCGCTGACGCTGTTCCCGAGGATGGGTGCACCCGGCATCGCCGTGGCCTCCGCCGTCGCCGGCTGGGTCAACGCGCTGATGCTGCTTGCCGTGCTGATCCGGCGCGGCCATTGGGGCCGCGACGTCCCGCTGTTGAGGCGCATCCCACGGCTGGTGCTGTCGGCGGTGGTCATGGGTGTCGCCCTCTATTTCGCCGAACATTTGTTGGCCACAAGGATCGGCCCCGGCTCGCCGCTGGTCGTCAAGGCGACGACAGTGCTGGCATTGGTGGCCGGAGGGGCGCTGCTCTATTTCGTCACCGCTTTCGCCACCGGCGGCGCCGATTTCGGCATGATCCGGCGCAATGTGGGGCGCCGGAGGACAGAAGCCGGCCCGTCCGTGGCAAAATCAGAACTCGACGAATAGATCGGCCGAGCATCCCGCCTGGCCGGTCTTGATCCCGCCCGCGCTCTCGTCCATAAGCGCGCCGTCGCAGACTTTCGCCGCGCGCGGTTTCCAGCCGCACGATTGGCTCCGAAAAGTCCGCAACTTTTCGGAATCACGCTTATACGGCCCTCCACAAGCCATGAGGAAAACCATGTCCGCCTTCAAGCCACTCGTCTTCTCCGGTGTTCAGCCGACCGGCAATCTGCATCTCGGCAACTATCTCGGCGCCATCAAGAAATTCGTCGCCCTGCAGGATACGTCCGACTGCATCTATTGCGTCGTCGACCTGCATTCGCTGACCGCCCAGCTTGTCCATGACGACCTTGCCGACCAGACGCGGTCGATCACCGCGGCGTTCCTCGCCTCCGGCATCGACCCGAAGAAGCACATCGTCTTCAACCAGTCGCGGGTGATGCAGCACGCGGAGCTCGCCTGGATCTTCAATTGCGTGGCGCGCATAGGCTGGATGAACAAGATGACGCAGTTCAAGGACAAGGCCGGCAAGGACCGCGAGAACGCCTCGCTGGGCCTGCTTGCCTATCCCTCGCTGATGGCGGCCGACATCCTGCTTTATCGCGCCACCCATGTGCCGGTGGGCGAGGACCAGAAGCAGCACCTGGAACTGACACGCGACATCGCGCAGAAATTCAACAACGATTTCTCCGACCGCATCGCCGGTCTTGGCGTCGGCGTCGAGATGAGGATAGGCGAGGAGACGGTGAACGGCTATTTCCCGCTGACCGAGCCGGTCATCGGCGGGCCGGCAGCGCGCATCATGTCGCTGCGTGACGGCTCTAAGAAGATGTCGAAGTCGGACCCGTCGGACCTGTCGCGCATCAACCTGACCGACGATGCCGACGCCATCTCGAAGAAGATCCGCAAGGCCAAGACCGACCCGGAGGCCTTGCCGAGTGAGGTCGACGGGCTGGAAAGCCGGCCCGAGGCGGAGAACCTGGTCGGCATCTATGCCGGTCTCGCCGAGATGTCGAAGGCCGATGTGCTTAAGGAATTCGGCGGCCAGCAGTTCTCTGTGTTCAAGCCGGCGCTGGCCGATCTCGCGGTGGAGAGGCTGGCGCCGATCGCCACCGAGATGCGCCGCATCCAGGGCGACCGCGCCTATGTCGACGCCGTGCTGCGGGATGGCGGCGAACGCGCCGGCGTGCTCGCCGAAACGACGATGAAGACGGTGCGCGACATTATCGGGCTGCTGCAGGGCTGATCGCGGCGCACAACACTGGCACAAGGCCGGCGGCTTGCCGCCGGTCAGCGGCGGTGGCAGATTGCGGCCGAAAAGACACCGAGTAGATAGACATGGTCTCCAAACGCCTCAGCCGCGAAGCCGGTCACCGCAGGAAATTCCTGACGATCATCGACGACACGCCGGAATGCGAGCGCGCCGTCGCCTACGCCTCGAAGCGGGCGCAGAGCACCAGCGGCACGCTGGTGCTGCTCTATGTCATCGTACCGGACGACTTCCAGCACTGGCTGGGGGTCGAGAAGATCATGCGCGAGGAGGCGAACGCCACGGCGCGCGCGGCGCTGGACGGCTACGCCAACAAGGTGCGGCAGAAGCTCGGCATCGAACCGGAGATGGTGGTGCGTGAGGGCAAACCGACGGAAGAGATCCACAAGCTGATCGAGGAAGACCAGGACATCGCCATCCTCGTGCTGGCAGCCGGCGCCGGCAAGGAAGGTCCGGGACCGCTGGTCGGTGCCGTGGCAGGCAAAGGTGCTGCCTTTCCGATCCCGGTGACCGTGGTGCCGCAGAATTTGTCCGATGAGGAGATCGACAGCCTCGCCTGAAGTGTATCGACATTCGGGTGATGCCGGCCTGCAAATGGCGGCTTCCTGCGCTTCCGGTGCTCACGTGCTTCAAGTACGCTCCGCTCCGGTTCTCGGAAACCATCATTTTCGACTCGGCCTGACCCGAATCTCGACACACTTCACAGTGCTTGGCATGAGTCGCAAAAACATTCCGCCAGCCAGCCGTTCCGGCGATGCGTTTCGCTTGAATGTCCCGCCGATAGAGCCTATTTAGAACTATTCCAAACTAGTTGCCCAAAACGGGCATGGAGACGGCCATGTTCATCCAGACCGAGTCGACGCCCAATCCGGCGACGCTGAAATTCCTGCCCGGCAAGGAAGTGCTCCTAGAAGGCACCGCCGATTTCCGCGATGCCGACAGTGCGGCCATTGCCTCGCCGCTGGCTGGGCGGCTGTTCGAAATTCCAGGCGTCACCGGCGTGTTCTTCGGCTACGATTTCATCACCGTGTCCAAGGACGGCCCGGACTGGCAGCACCTGAAGCCGGCGATCCTCGGTGCGATCATGGAGCATTTCATGTCCGGTGCGCCTGTCATGGCCAAGGCCGGCCCCGCCGCCGAGACCAGCCAGACCGGTGAATTCTATGACAAGGCCGACGAGGAACTCGTCATCACCATCAAGGAGCTGCTCGACACGCGGGTGCGCCCGGCGGTGGCGCAGGACGGCGGCGACATCACCTTCCGGGGCTTCGAGAACGGCACCGTGTTCCTGCACATGAAAGGCGCCTGCGCCGGTTGCCCGTCTTCGACGGCGACGCTGAAGCACGGCATCCAGAACCTGCTTCGCCATTTCGTGCCGGAAGTGCAGCAGGTCGAGCAGGTCTCTTAGACGGCAATTTCCCACCCACGGACAACAAAAAACCGGGCCGAATTGCCCGGTTTTCTGTTTGGGACGTCCGTTGTTGCCTAGACGGTCCGCGTATGAAAGGCGACTTCCAGTTTAACCACGATATGCCGGAAAAGCGGACAGGCTTTCCGGGATCATGGTCTAAAGAACGATGACCTTGGCGCCGACCTCGGCGCGATTGTAGAGGTCGATGACGTCCTGGTTCATCAGCCGGATGCAGCCCGACGACATGGCCTTGCCGATCGAGTTCCATTCCGGGCTGCCGTGCAGGCGGTAGCCCATGTCACCGCCCTTGTTGAACAGGTACATGGCGCGCGCGCCGAGCGGGTTCTTCAGGCCCGGATCCATGCCGCCGGCGAACTTGGCGAGTTCGGGCTGGCGCTTGATCATCTGCGAAGGCGGCGTCCAGGTCGGCCATTCGCGCTTGATGGCAATATGGGCGGTGCCGTGCCATTCGAAGCCCTCGCGGCCGACGCCGATACCGTAGCGGATTGCCCGGCCATCGCCCTCGATGAAGTACAGGAACTTGTTCTGCGTATCGACGATGATGGTGCCGGGCTTTTCCTTGGAGTCGTAACTCACTTCCTGGCGATGGTACTTCGAGGGCACCTTCTCGATCGGGATACGTGGCAGCTGGTAACCGGCATCGGTCACCGCGCCATAGTCGTTGGAGAACATCTGCCCGCCGATGGTGCTGCAACCGGCAATAGCAGTGGACAGCGCTAATGCGGCGATTATTGCAAGCGACTTCATGCGCATGTGGTGATCCGGTGCCCCGCCCAAACTAGAGCGGCACGAGTCGGCCGCTTTCTCGCCATCATTCATGCTGGCATTTGCTTTGCTTGCCAAGCACACGATGCCTATATGCGGGGACTTACGTGCTG
Source organism: Mesorhizobium sp. BR-1-1-10 (assembly GCF_020165595.1). Taxonomy (NCBI): domain Bacteria; kingdom Pseudomonadati; phylum Pseudomonadota; class Alphaproteobacteria; order Hyphomicrobiales; family Phyllobacteriaceae; genus Mesorhizobium; species Mesorhizobium sp. BR-1-1-10. The sequence goes on from NZ_JAIUIL010000005.1 coordinate 89,806, forward strand.
GTATGCGTATCACTATGGCATTTCGGCAACATACTTCACCGGATTGTGAAGGAAATTCAATGGGCCTGAATCGCAGGCCCGCGAAACTCGAGGATCCGTCATGAATGTCGGCGACGCCGCTCACCGCTCAGGCCTGCCGGCCAAGACCATCCGCTACTATGAGGAGATCGGCCTGATCGCGCCCGCGCGCGCCGCCAATGGCTATCGCGATTATACGAGTGACGATATCCACCGGCTGGCCTTCCTGCGCCGCGCGCGCAATCTCGGCTTTTCGATAGACGATTGTCGCCAGCTGATGGCGCTCTACAAGGATCGCGGTCGCGCCAGCCACGACGTGCGCGCAATCGCCGCCGCCCACGTCACCGCCATCGAGGAGAAGGTGCGCGAGCTGCAATCGATGCGCTCGACGCTGCAGAAGCTCGTTCACGCCTGCCATGGCGACGAGCGGCCGGACTGCCCGATTCTGGATGACATGGCGGGGGCGGCGTTGGCCGGCGGCAAACCCAACCGCGGGAGCGATAGACCACCTGTTGAAGACGGTGGCCTGGGCGAAGGCGGCGTTAGCCGCCTTGCCACGCGTTCGTGAAAGCCGCCAGCGTTGGTTCGTGTGGTATATTGCACGCTCTGATATGAGCGTAGGGTAAAAGCACTGCCGCTGGTCGCCGGCCGGCGACCCCAATGACCGGAGAGAGCGCATGACTCGCGACCAGATGCTCGCCCACCTTCGCGCCGCCGATGCGGTCGCCCGCGAGGCTGCCGCGCACGGCCACCATCCGTTCGGCGCGGTGCTGGTCGGCCCCGACGACGCAATCCTCATGCGCCAAGGCAATATCGACACCATGCATCACACCGAGACCGAACTTGCTCGGCGCGCGGCGGCAGCCTATCCGCCGGAGTTTCTCTGGACATGCACTCTGGTTTCGACCGGCGAGCCCTGCGCGATGTGCACCGGAACGCTCTACTGGGCGAATATCGGCCAGCTGGTCTATGGCTTCGAGGAGACCGAGCTTCTCGCGCTGACCGGCGACCATCCCGAAAATCCGACGATGAGCCTTTCCGCGCGAATTGTGCTCGGCTCTGGACAGAAGAAGATCGAGGTCCACGGCCCCTTCCCCGAAATTGAGGATGAACTTGTATCGGTGCACCGTCGCTTCTGGCAGCGGTAGGGTTCTTCGGCCCACGTCCCGCGAAAGGGCATAAAGAGCGAACCGAACATAGGCGCAATGCGGACCACTGCTACATCGACTCGCCCTTCGTTCGAATGACGCCAACCCGTCAACCCTGCGATATCCTGGTCAAAGCTGACGGCGAACTCCCAAATCCCCAAATTTGCCGCCGCCAGTCAGGCTCGGCGGTTTTGCCCGTATTGATGTCCCCCCAAACCGCCGAGCCGCCCCGGTCAGCCGGCAAACTCCCTCGGGTAAGGTCTATCAAATACATAACCGCCCCCTAAAGGCGATTATGTACTTTACAAACACGGCGTGTCGGTGCTAGTGTGAAACCACACTAGAGGCACGGCAATGAGCATCCTTTCCGAACCGCATTTCCACAACGAAGACGCTGCTTTTGAGCGGTTGGAAGCGATTGTTTGGCCGGAAGGTCCAGTCTGCCCGAAGTGCGGAAACTGCGAACAGACGCGCATTACTCGCGTCACTGGCGCGACCGCTCGCACAGGCCTTCGCCGTTGCTTGGAGTGCAAGAAGCAGTTCACCGTGAAGGTCGGAACCGTATTCGAGTCCAGCCATGTTCCGTTGAATAAATGGTGGCAGGCGGCGCACCTTCTCGCGTCCAGCAAGAAGGGTATCAGCGCCCACCAACTGCACCGGACTTTGCAGGTCACCTACAAGACCGCTTGGTTCATGGCACACCGTTTGCGTGAAGCTATGCGTTCCACTGACTTCAGCCCGATGGGCGGCAACGGCAAGACTGTGGAGGCCGACGAAACCTACATCGGTCGTTTGGCCGGCACCGAAGTCCGTCGCGGCGGTGGCGCTCACAAGAACACTGTTCTTACTCTTGTCGAGCGCGGCGGCATCGCCCGCTCTTTCCATATTGACAGCGCTAAGGTGAAGACAGTCATGCCGATCGTTGTCGCGAACATCGCGAAAGAGACCGCCATGATGACCGATGAATGGGGCGGCTATAGGTATCTGAGCGGCGAGTTCGCTTCTCATGACACGGTCGTGCATTCCAAGGACGAATACGTTCGCTACGAAGGCGCAAAGACCATCCACACGAACACCGTCGAAGGCTTCTACAGCATCTTCAAGCGCGGCATGAAGGGTGTCTATCAGCATTGCGCTGAACACCATCTGCACCGCTATCTCGCTGAATTCGACTTCCGCTATAGCAATCGCATCGCTTTGGGTGTTGATGATGTCAATCGCGCCACAAAAGCTATGAGCGGCATTGTTGGGAAAAGGTTGAAATACAGGGACTCGTCTCCGGCGTCGGTCTGAAGCAGGGACAGGGAAAGACCATGGTCACGCGCAAGCCAACCGGCGTCGAATATCGGTTCAAGATCGACGCCTACACGCCTGAAACCATGCCTATGGCACGGTTGGCAGAATACATGGCAGAGCTAGCCGTCATCCTTGGTGAACAAGGGGCGGTCCATTTCACGCGCCTTGAGCGTGGCAGCACAGTCATGGTCCAAAAAATCGAAGCTGAGGCAGCACCCAAGGTTCGAGATCGCGTTGCGCGCGTGAAAAGGCAGCAGGACGCGCCAGAGGAAGCGCTGAGAGCCTTTCGCACTATGAACAGGCTGTTGCGCGAAGATAACGGCGCGGCGGTGCTCAAGGAAAAGACCGGCGTCATTATCGAGTTCCCTGGTATCAAGGACGAGAAAGAGAAATATCCGCCGGTTAAGCAGCACGGCACGCTTGACGGCATTCTGGTGGCGGTTGGCGGCGCGGAGACCGTGCACATTCGTCTACGGGTAGAGAACGAAATCATAGCTGGTATATCCACAACTGATCGTCAGATAGGCAAGGAACTTGCTCGTCGTTTCGATGAGCCGGTTCGCTTGACTGGAATGGGGACTTGGCACCGCAACGATGAAGGGCGCTGGGATCTCGTAAACTTCAAGGTTGAAGGCTTTTGCGCCCTAGAGACGGGCACTCTAACGGAGGCCCTCACTGAAATTAGAGAGCTGCCTTACCGCTTCGAACACGGCGCATTCGATGAACTAGAAACGCTCCGCCACGGGCCTCCGCAAGCAAATGGTAGTCATTGACGCAACTACATTGATGTTGCTTCTCCGCCCGGGCGTCGGCGCCCCGCGCGGACATGATGGTACGCCGATAGAAAAGCCAACCGAACGTCTCAATTTTCTAGTTGAGAGTTTGGAAAAGTCCCGAACGAAGATCATTATCCCAACACCTGCTCTGAGCGAGGTACTCGTCCGCGTCGTTCCAGCCGAAGCGGAAAAGCTTGTGGAGCATATTAACGCCAAAGCGATCTTTCGGATTGAATCATTCGATGCTCGGGCCGCGATTGAAGTAGCTGCGATGACGAGAAACGGTACCGATGGTGGCAAGCGCCCTGCGAAGCGAGACGAGGTATCGACCTACGCTAAACTGAAATATGATCGGCAGATTGTAGCCATCGCACTCGTTACGAAGGCGTCAGCGATCTATTCCGATGATGGCGGCATTCGAGCGATAGGAACCCGTGCGGGAATCAAAGTCATAGGATTGGCCGATCTCGAACTTCCGGCAGAGGATGCGCAACTGAAACTCAAACTGGATGGAACCCCGGAGGCCCATGATGGCAGCAAAATCGAACCTCAGCCCGCCGCCGTCAGCATCGAATCCAACACAGTCGAGAGCGTTCTTGGAGACAGCCCGGGAAATTGAGGCCGACGAAAAGAAGTCAGCGGCTGACACGCTTATGGGCAAGCTGGCGCATACGCCACCAGACCCAAAGAAGCCAAAGCCAGCGAAAAAACGTGGCGTATCCAAGCGCTAAGTCTTGGTGATCCAAAACCGGCGTGTCGGACCACTGCCGTTCCAGTGCGGCTTGCCGCCATACATCTTTGCGATTCCTGTTGTGTCGTTGATGTAGCTCCAAGCTTTCCACCCCAGCGCGCGGTTGAGTTCCTCCAACGACGCGCCTTGCGGTCTAGCGCGGTGAAGTAGCTCGTACATCTTCCTGCGCTTGGTGCCTTCGCGTGGCTTGTCAGCCATGACCATTGCCCCTCTCACCAACCAACGGAGAAATACCGATGCTAGAAGCTTTCAGAAAAGCTCCCGGTGAAACTGTGATGATCAAGCGCCCTTCAACCGCAACGCTGCCTGATCAAAGGTATGGACAAGTGCGTTCTTGGCTTCGTCCATTACTTTCTGGCTGTATGGGTCATTGGGCGCGTATGAGTGGAAGTCCGTCAACAAAGCGTCCTTCATGAACTTGATATAACCCGCCGGATCGCGTTCCTTCAATGCGAGTCCCACGATCTCGGATCGCATAAAGATTTCAAGCGCGATAATTCTACCCTGCAAATGCTCGGTCATTGTCTCTCCCCTCTCCTAAAAAACCTGGCAAAGGGTACTCTCAAGGCTCATGTTTGCAAAGTACATAATCGCCCCCCCTAAAGGCGATTATATATTTGACAGACCCAATCGGACGTGCGATAACGATTCCAAGGAGTTACCGCAATGTCCGTTCTTTCCCGCCCCTACTTCCATGACGAAGCCGCCGCGTTCGAACACGTCGAGGGTATGCTGTGGCCACAGGGTCCGGTTTGCCATCATTGCGGCTCCATGGAAAAGCACTACGCATTGAAGGGCGGTCGCACCAAGCCTTCCAAGAAGAACCCGCACGGCTTGGAAATCCACGGCCTCTACAAGTGCAGCGATTGCCGCAAGAAGTTCACGGTTCGCATGGGCACGATCTTCGAGGAAAGCCATTTGCCGCTCCACATCTGGTTGCAGGCTTTGCACGCCATGTGCGCGAGCAAGAAGGGCGTCTCAGCTCATCAACTGCACCGCGCTCTAGAAATCACCTACAAGTCCGCTTGGTTCATGTGCCATCGTATTCGCGAGGCCATGCGCTCTGGCGACTTCACGCCCATGGGCGGCGCTGGCAAGACCGTAGAGGCCGACGAAACCTATATCGGTCGCCTTGCCGGTACTCCGGTGAAGACTGGCGGCGGCGCACACAAGAACACTGTCGTTACGCTAGTAGAGCGTGGTGGCCGCGCTCGTTCGTTTCACGTCGATACCGCTCGCATTGGCACGATCCTGCCGATTGTCCGCGCCAACATCGCCAAGGAAAGCGCGTTGATGACGGACGAGGCTGGCATGTATCGCCGCGTGGGCCAGGAATTCGCTTCTCACGATGTAGTCACGCATTCCAAGGACGAATACGTTCGCTACGAAGGCGAAAAGACCATCCATACGAACACCGTGGAAGGCTACTATTCGATCTTCAAGCGCGGAATGAAAGGCGTCTATCAGCATTGTGCCGAGCACCATCTGCACCGCTATCTGGCAGAGTTCGACTTCCGCTATTCGAACCGCATCGCGCTTGGCGTGGACGATAACGTTCGTTCTCTCATTGCCCTGCGCGGTGCCAAGGGCAAGCGCCTCACGTATCGATGAGATCACGTCCGCCCGACACCTGCATTATCGCAAACCAGTGCAGCTTGAATTACCTCTGTGGCAAAACAAAAGACGCCGCAAGTAGTTGATTTTGCATGGCTAACGCCGAATCGGACGGGCCGGTACATTAAAAATGTTGGCATGTCAACGACCAATGAGTTACAATGCATGTCCACAAAGATGATTCGCTGCTATGCACTTGCCCTCGAAAAAATCACTTAACTTTTCCTATCCCGTTGAGCGTGGGCTCCAGCGGTTTAGGGAGCTTATTATCTACATTTCCGATAAATCGAAGGACGATCCAGATTTTGGGTCTGTCAAGCTAAACAAGATCCTCTACTTCGCCGATTTTATCGCCTACGAACGTTTTGGAGTCCCGCTAACTGGGATGGTCTATCAAAAACTTACCAACGGGCCGGCTCCTCGTGCGCTCTTGCCAGTTCGCGCCGAACTGATCGAAGAGGGAGCAATCCGCTTAGAATCAGTTCCGACTTTTAGCTTTGTGCAATTGCGAACTGTCGCGTTGCGTAAGGCGATCACCGACTTGTTCTTTGCGGATGAGATTTCCCTCGTAGATGAAATCATAGCGGACCTGAGTGGCCACAATGCCACGGATGTCAGCCTGCGAAGTCATGACCTTCGGTGGAAAGCGGTTCAGTTGAATGACCCCATTCCATACGACTTCATATACCTCGATACCAACCAGCTAACCGACGACGATATACGTCGTTCGAAAGAGCTAGCGGGTGAATTTGGCTGGCGCTAGTTGGACGAGAACGACTGGGAAATCGTTGAGGAACGGGCCTACACAGCATCTCTGCTAAAATGCGGAGACATCACGGCTGTTGAGATGGCTCTCTATGGCGTCGACTATGGTCTTCGACGCAATCCATTGAGCTTTCCCGTCGTTCCAGGTTTAGCTGAAACATATTTCGCCAAAACTCGTTTGAGGGTGATCGAGGGTAGTGTCGTTCCGTCTTTAAGGATGTGGTTCCGGCCGAATCCGCGAGATCGGATAGTGTTCAAACTCTATGTCGAGCCATGCGCGCCCGGGGAGATGAAATTTGGCGAAAGCTTCTGGGATACAAAAGACGATGATGGCTTCCCGTTCTAAGAAATCGCAGATCGATAAGTTCCGCGAGCTAGCGCGGGAGATCGAAACCGTCGATTCCGAAGAGCCTTTGAATGAAGCGCTTAGGAAGGTCGCAAAGGTGCCGCCTCCGAAGAACGACAAGAAGCCATCCGATGAGCGGTGAGGGAAGCCGCTTGGCACTCACCGCGCTAACCTTCGCGATAGTCGCATGTGCTTTTTTCCTGACGAGCAATATGAATCCAGGCCAGCGCGTTGTCGCGCTCGTTGCCGTAGCTGTTTTGAGCCCGATTTTGATCGGTTTTCTCTACATGATTTCCATTCTCATGCAGCTTGATGGCCACTCGATGTAAATAGGTGGCGCGAGCCATCGGGAAAGATGGGTCTGTCAAATACATAATCGCCCCCCCTAAAGAAGGTTCAAACCGTGAACAAAGTCTGGCATGGTGCCTGGCATGCCAATCATCTCGCCGATTCCCCTGAACCCTCTGATCGACGGTCGCCAGTCCGAGCGCGCCATGCTGGTGCGGCGGGGCGTGCAGCGGTTGCTGATGCAGATGGGCGCGCATGTGCTGCCCGAGTTGTCGCTGGCCACCGGCCGGCGCGCCGATCTCGTGGCGCTGACGCGGCAGGGCGATATCTGGATCATCGAGATCAAATCCTCGATCGAGGATTTTCGCGTCGACCGCAAATGGCCTGATTACCGGCTGCATTCCGATCGCTTTTTTTTCGCCACACATCCCGGCGTGCCGGCCGAAATCTTTCCCGAGGAATGCGGCTTCATTCTCTCCGACGGCTATGGCGCCGAGATTTTACGAGATGCGCCCGAGCACCGCATGGCGGCGGCGACGCGCAAGGCGCTGATGCTGCGCATCGCGCGCGCCGGCGCGGCGCGGCTGCTGGCGGCGGAACTGGCGGGTGTCGCGGTGCCGGTGCTGGAGGGGGAGAGCGAGTAATCGCAGCCCTGAAATTGACGCCCGCCAGATGCTCCAGCCCGGAACGGCTACTCCGTCTCTTCCTCGCCACCCACAGCCGGGGCCATCAGCAGCACCGCGGCACCAAGCAGCGCGGCGATGAAGGAACCGGCAAGGATGCCGACCTTGACCGCGTCCTGCAGCGCCACGTCGTTGGCGAAGGCGAGCAGGCCGATGAACAGGCTCATGGTGAAGCCGATGCCGCACAGGAGCGAAATGCCGATCATGTGCGGCCAGCCGGCGTTGGCCGGCAGGTCGGCGAGGCCGAAGCGGATGGCGAGCGCGGAGGAGCCGAAGACGCCGACCAGCTTGCCGACGACGAGACCGGCTGCGACGCCCAGCGTGAGCGGCTCGATCAGGGCGCTAAAACTCAGGCCGGTGAGCGAAACGCCGGCATTGGCAAAGCCGAAGATAGGGATGACGATAAACGCCACCAGCTTGTGCAGGCCGTGCTCGAGCCGGTGCAGCGGCGAATGGTCAAGGTCGTGGCCGATGCCGGCCGAGCGTTCGAGCGGAATGGTCAGCGCAAGTGCCACGCCGGCCAGCGTGGCATGGACGCCGGACTTCAGCACCAGTACCCACAGGATGGCGCCAAGCATGAGATAGGGCACAAGGTTCATCACCCGCATACGGTTGAGCAGGACGAGCACGGCAATCACGGCGAAGGCCGCGCCGAGATAGGCCAGCGACAGGCCGCTGGTGTAGAATATGGCGATGATGATGACGGCGCCGAGGTCGTCGATGATGGCAAGCGCGGTCAGGAAGACCTTCAACGAGGCCGGCACGCGGCTGCCGAGCAGCGACAGGACGCCGAGCGCGAAGGCGATGTCGGTGGCGGTCGGGATCGCCCAGCCGGACAGTGCGGCCGAATTGTTGCTGTTGATGGCGACATAGACCAGCGCCGGCATCACCATGCCGCCGGCCGCCGCGATGCCGGGCAGCACCCTGCGCGGCCAGGTCGAGAGCTGGCCGTCCAGCATCTCGCGCTTGATCTCCAGCCCGACGAGCAGGAAGAACACCGCCATCAGCCCATCATTGACCCAGTGCGAGACGCTGAGCGGGCCGAGATAGGCGTGGAGAACCGAGAAGTAGGTCCCGGCGAGCGGCGAGTTGGCGACGATCAGGGCAAGGGCGGCGGCCACCATCAGGATGATGCCGCCGGCCGCCTCGCTGTCCAGGAACTCGCGGAAAACGGAAACCGGCCGTCGCTTCAAATCCTGCATGTCGCCTCCGTCATGCCGCCTGCCGGCGTGCGTCATTTGCAATGATGCGCAAAGTCCGGCCGCCGGGCAAGCAGGGGACCCTTTTTCAGCCCTCGGAGACTGTTTCGAACTCGCTCTGACGAGTCATTCGGCGGTGGTTTCGAGGACCGCAGCGAGCGGACATTCGTCCGTGGGCAACGGAAGGGCAGAAACGCCGCCAGATGGCCGCCAGAGCAGAATTTCCAAACAGTCTCTCAGCGCGGCGCGCGCTTGGCCAGGATCCGCTGCAGCGTGCGGCGATGCATGTTGAGCCGGCGTGCGGTCTCTGAAACGTTGCGCTCGCACATTTCGTAGACGCGCTGGATATGCTCCCAGCGCACGCGGTCGGCCGACATTGGGTTTTCCGGTGGCGCGGCGCGCTCGCCGGTGGTGCGGGTCAACGCCGCAAAGACATCGTCGGCGTCGGCGGGTTTCGACAGATAGTCGACGGCGCCGAGCTTCACCGCCGTCACTGCGGTGGCGATGTTGCCGTAACCGGTCAGGATGATGGTGCGGGAGTCCTCACGCTTCTCGCGGATGGCGGCGACGACGTCGAGGCCGTTGCCGTCGCCCAGCCGCATGTCGACCACCGCATAGGCGGGCGGATTGGCGCGCGCCTTGCCCACGGCCTCCTCGACGCTCTCCGCCGTCTCGACCACGAAACCCCTGGTTTCCATGGCACGGGCCAGACGGGTCAGGAACGGCTTGTCGTCATCGACGATCAGAAGCGAGGTGTCCTCGCCTTCAACCATAGGCCCACTGTTCTCATCGCCTGTCATCGTCTCGAAAATTCCTGCTGCCTTATTTTTACGCAGATATAGTTTTGCGGGGCCATTGTCCAATTTACGCAGTGTCAAACATGGTGGCTGGGGCCGATTCCGGGTTCAGGAAGACGCTTCTCGGCCACGAAATCCGCACCACGGCCCCTTCACCGAGGCCGCTCGAATTGCGAAAGTCGAGCGTGGCGCCCGAACGTTCGAGCAATGTCTTGGCGATAAACAGGCCGAGCCCGAGGCCGCCTCCGGCTTCCGTGCCCTGGCGTGTCGACATGTAGGGCTCACCGATGCGGTCGATGATCTCGGGCGGGAAACCCGGGCCGTCATCGGTGATCGAGAAGGAGACCGTCGCCTCGTCCCAGCTCCAGCGCACGGTGACGCTCTTGCGGGCGAAATCGACGGCGTTCTCGACCAGATTGCCGAGACCATAGATGACGCCGGGATTGCGGCGCCCGACCGGCTCCGGCCCGGTCCGCTCGCCAGGGCGAAGCTTGATCGAGATGCCGAAGTCGCGATGCGGCGCGGTCACCTCCTCGACCAGCGAGGTCAGCGGCAGGCGGGACAGGTGTGCCTCGCCCTCCGACGACAGGCTGGTCAGGCGCTTGAGGATTTCACGGCAACGCTCGCTCTGAGAGCGCAGCAGCTTCACGTCTTCCCCGTATTTCGGATCGCTGCCGAGCGCCTTTTCCATCTCCTTGGCGACGAGCGTGATGGTGGCGAGCGGGGTGCCGAGTTCGTGCGCCGCCGCCGCCGCCAGCCCGTCGAGCGCGGAAAGGTGCTGTTCGCGCTGCAGCACCAGTTCCGTGGCGGCGAGCGCGTTGGCCAATAGCCGCGCTTCGGCGGCCACCCGGAAGGCGTACATGGCGGTGAAGGCAATGGAGGACAGCACCGCCATCCACATGCCGGCGACATAGATGAAGGGCATCACCAGGGGCGCGCCTTCGTACCAGGGCAGCGGCAGATGGCGAAAGACCAGCAAGGTCGCCGCGATCATCACCAGCCCGCCGAGGATGGCGGTGAGGCGAAGGGGCAGCGACGTCGCCGAAATGACGACGGGTACGGTCATCAGCAGCGAGAACGGATTGGTCAGGCCGCCGGTCATGTAGAGCAGGCCGGCAAGCTGCAGGCTGTCGAAGACCAGGATGCCGAAGGCGGCGAACGGGGTGAGCCGGTGCGCGGCCGGAAAGCGAAAGGCCAGAAACAGGTTCATCCAGGCCGAACAGGCGATGAGGGCAAAACACAGACTGACCGGCAGCGGAAACTTCAGGCCGTAGGCGACGACGAGCACGGTCACGCTCTGGCCGACAATGGCCAGCCAGCGCAGCCGGATCAGCGTGTTGAGGCGCAGTCGCTGGCTTTGCTGGAAGTCGGGCGTGTTCAGGATGTTGATCATGGCCATGGATTACAGCCGCAAACCAGCAAAGGCTAGGTCCCGCGCGGCTTGGCGCGGGCGGTGGCGGCGGCGAGCAATGGGTTTTCCGGCCAGACATGCTTGGGATAGCGGCCGCGCATGTCGGCGCGCACATCGGTCCAGGAGCCGCGCCAGAAGCCAGGCAGGTCTCGCGTCGTCTGGATCGGCCGGTGCGCCGGCGACAACAGTTCAAGCGTCAAGGGGACGGTGCCGTTGGCGATCGACGGATGGCGGTCGAGGCCGAACAATTCTTGCACGCGCACCGCCAGAACCGGCCATTCGCCGTCATAGCGGATCGGCACATGGCTGCCCGACGGGGCATCGAAATGAGTCGGCGCCAGTGCTTCGATCTTGCGTTGCAGGTCATGCGGCACGAGCGACGCCAGCCCGGCCGCGACAGTTCCGGGATCGATGGCGGCCAGGGAGGCCGCACCGGACAGAAAAGGCAGCAGCCAGTCGTCGAGGCGCGCGATGAGCGCTTCATCCGACATGTCGGGCCAGGGCTCGCCCAAGCCCTTGTGCAGCCAGGACAGCCGGTGGCGCAGCGTCTGCGCCTCCTTGCTCCAGGTCAGAAGGGAAAGCCCATGCTCGCGCAGGGCCTCGATGATGGCGCGGTCGGCATCGGCGCCGGCCGGCGGCGGCAACATGCGTTCGGCGAGCGTGATGGCGCCAAGGCGCACGGTTTCGCGCACCCGCACGGCGCGCCTGTCGCGATCGAAACTCGTCTGCCGGCGCGTTTCGATCCTGCCGCCAAGTGCTGCCCGGATGTCCTCCTCACTGCTTGCCGCAGCCGCCGTAATGCGGGCATTCTGCGCTTTGCCCTGCAGGTCCGCGACGACCAGAAACGGCTCGCCCGCCAGCGGGTCGCCGGCGTCGAGCATGGCGCCGGAACCGTTGGCCAGCACGAAACGGCCGCGCTCGCCGCGCGCCTTGGCGACGCGATCCGGCCAGGCGTGGATGAGCAGGGTTCCGGCTGGAACAGCTCCGCTGGTCTTCGCACCGCCTACATGCCTGGCCAGGCGCTCGGCAAGCTGGCGCGCCGACGTGGCACGCGGCGATCTTTCCGTGCGAAAGCGCATCAGTCGCCGTTCGAGGTCGGCACCGTCACCGCCAAGGCCACGCTCGGTCAGCAGCACGGCAAGCATGGCCGCCTCACCACCATGACCGCTGCTGGCCGCCTCGGCGACCATATGCGCCAGCCGGACCGGCAGAGCGAGCTTGCGCATCGCAGCGCCGGCGTCCGTCAGCCGCCCTGCTTCATCGATGGCCCCAAGCGCCCGCAACAGCGCCCGTGCTTCATTGAGCGCGGGAGCCGGCGGCGGATCGAGGAAAGCAAGACTGACTGGATCAGCGACACCGAAGGCGGCGCAGTCGAGCAGCAGACCCGACAGGTCCGCCTCGAGGATTTCCGGGGGTGTGAAGGCGGGAAGTGCCGCCGTCTGCTCGGCACGCCATAGCCGGATAGCGACGCCCGCCTGCGTGCGGCCGGCGCGGCCGGCGCGCTGATCGGCGGAGGCCTTGCTGACGCGCACGGTTTCCAATCTGGTCAGTCCGCTGGCCGGCTCATAGCGCGGCAGCCGCGACAGGCCGGAATCGATGACGACGCGCACGCCGTCGATGGTGATGGAGGTCTCGGCGATGGAGGTCGCCAGCACCACCTTGCGGCGGCCTGGCGGCGCCAGCTTGATCGCCGCGTCCTGCGCCTTGCCGTCGAGCTGGCCATAGAGCGGCACGATATCGGTGTCGGCGCCGACCTTGCCGGCCAGCCGCTCGGCGGTGCGCTCGATCTCGCGCTGGCCGGGCAGGAAAGCAAGCACGCTGCCGCTCTCCTCGGCAAGGGCGGCGCGGATCGCCTTGGCCATGGCGTCCTCGATCGGCACACCGGCCGGCCGCTCGTCGTATCTGACATCGACGGGGAAGGCGCGGCCCTCGCTTTCGATCACCGGCGCGCCCGACAGGAGTTTCGCGACCCGTGCGCCGTCGAGCGTTGCCGACATCACCAGCAGACGCAGATCCGGCCGCAGCGCGCCTTGCACATCGAGGGCAAGAGCGAGACCGAAATCGCCGTCGAGCGAGCGCTCGTGGAATTCGTCGAAGATGACCGCCGAAACGCCGGGCAGTTCAGGGTCGTCGAGAATCATGCGCGCCAGCACGCCCTCGGTGACGACCAGGATTTTCGTCCGCGCCGAGGTGCGGTTTTCCATGCGCATGGCGTAGCCGATGGTGGCGCCGGGCTCTTCCCCCAGCAACTCGGCCATGCGGCGCGCGGCGGCGCGGGCGGCAAGCCGGCGCGGTTCGAGCAAGACGATCTTGCCCCTGCCCAGCCAGGGCGCATCGAGCAGCGCCAATGGCACCAGCGTGGTCTTGCCGGCACCGGGTGGCGCCACCAGCACGGCGCTGTTGCCAGAGCCGAGCGCCTCGCTCAGCGCCGGCAGCACGGCGGATACCGGAAGTTCCGGCAAGGGTTTGGTCGTCATTACGTCCGCATATCAGCGGTCGCGGGCGCCGTGCAACTTTATCGCACCAGGCCTGGTTAGAGCCGTGCGCGGGAAAACGGATTCCAGCGCACCGTGCCCAGCCGCACTTCCTCGCGCACCATGGTCAGCAGGCCCGATCCGCCGACGACGGCGAGGCCGACAAGCGACAGCCAGTCCGGATATTCCTGGAAGAACAGCGCGCCGAGGATGACCGCCCAGACGATCTGCGAATAATGCGTCGGCGCAATCCGGTTGGCCGGAGCGTATTTGGCGGCCAGCAACTGCAGCAATTGTCCACAGGCGGTGAAGGCGCCCGCCATCACCAGCCATGCCAGCTGTTTTCCATCCGGGACGGTGAAGGAGGTCGCGGCGGCGCCGATGCCGTTGAACAGCAGTCCATAGCCGATCAGCACGCCGAGCATGGTCGTGCGTTTTTCCTGCTGCGCCAGCGACCGCATCAGGATGACGTTGGTGGCGGCGAGGAAAGCGATGGTGAAAGCGGCAAGGTGACCAAGGTGCAGCTCGCGAAAGCCCGGCCTGACAACCAGCATGACGCCGGCAAAGCCGGCGACCACCGCCAGCCAGCGCCAGGGCCCGACCTTTTCCTTGAGGATCACCGTGGATAGAATGGTGACGCAGAGCGGCGCCAGAAAGATGAGCGCATAGGTCTCGGCCAGCGGAATGGTGGTGAAAGCATAGACGCTGAGCACGCCCGACGCGATGCCGGCCCAGGCCCGCGCCTGCACCGCCCAGGGACGTTTGGCACGCCAGAAATCACGCCAGCGCTCGTTGGCCGGCCGGCTGAAGAAGAGGAAGCAGCCGGCAAACAAAGTCGAGAAGAAGCCGATCTCGAACACCGTGAATTGGCCGCCCAGGCTCTTGATAACGGCATCGCTGCCCGAATAGCTTGCATAGGCGATCAGGGCGAGCAGGATTCCGTTCGGCACGTTTTTCATTTCCGGGAGAGAAAGTTGAAAATACTGGCGCTCGGTGCCCATCCAGACGACATCGAGATCTTCATGTTCGGTACGATGGCCGCCTATGCCGCGCAAGGCGCAGAACTCACTTTTGCCGTGGCTACCGATGGTGCCAGGGGCGGCAACAGCGATCCCGCTGTGCTGGCTCGTGTCCGGCGCGAGGAGGCAATGGCCGCGGCCGCGCTGCTCGGGGCGGCAGCCCGCTTCCTCGACTTTCCCGATGGCGGGCTGGTGGCCGACGCCGCGCTGATCGATGCACTGAAAACACTGATCAGCGAGATCGGGCCGGACCTGGCGATCACGCACGCGCCCAACGACTATCATGCCGACCACCGCGCGCTGTCGGACGGCGTGCGCATCGCTGCTTCGTTCGGGGTTCCGGTGCTGCATGCCGATACGATGGGCGGCACCGGATTCTCGCCGACGCACTATGTCGATATTTCCGCCCATGCCGACATCAAGGCCAAGGCGATCCGCATGCACCAGTCGCAGGACCCGGACCGCTTCGTTGACATTGCACTGACGCAAAACCTTTTTCGCTCGGGCCAATGCAACGGCGCGCAAGGTTCGCTGGCCGAAGCCTTCCGCTTCGAGCCGACGTTTCCCTTCGGCGACATCCGCGCGCTGCTGCCGCCGGCGCCACCGATCCGGACGGTGATGGTGAGCACCAAGCAGGTCGACTGAACCCGCGGACGATCGGCCAGGGGTATCCCGTTCCGCGCTCGTCCGCCTGATGCCCGGCGCTTTTCCCAACATTTTCAGAGACCGGCTTCTGCATGTTGCGGCGCAGCAACGAATTCGCTTGCCTTGTTTAGTAAAAATTGCATCACTAAACAAATTACTAAACATCCGCGACGCGACGACGCCGCCATGTTTGGGCCTCTGAGGAGAGAGGTTGAGGGATCTTGAGACCGTCATCCGGACGTGTTTCGCAAATGGGAGGAAGGCATGAAATCGAGCTTGAAACTGGCGTTGGGACTGACCTCGGCGATCGCAGCGTCGACAGCCGTCTCGAGCGCCGCGCACGCTGAAGACCTGACGCTGTGCTGGGCCGCCTGGGACCCAGCCAACGCGCTGGTCGAACTGTCCAAGGATTTCACCAAGGAAACCGGCATCGGCATGAAATTCGAGTTCGTGCCGTGGACCAACTATGCCGACCGTTTCCTCAATGAGCTGAACTCGCATGGCAAGCTCTGCGACCTGATCATCGGCGACAGTCAGTGGATCGGCGGCGCCGCCGAGAACGGCCATTACGTCAAGCTGAACGACTTCTTCGACAAGGAGAAGATCAGCATGGACGACTTCGTGCCGGCGACCGTAGTCGGCTATTCGGAATGGCCGAAGAACACGCCCAACTACTGGGCGCTGCCGGCCATGGGCGACGTCGTCGGCTGGACCTACCGCAAGGACTGGTTCTCCAAACCCGAACTGCAGAAGGAATTCAAGGAAAAGTATGGCTGGGACCTCGGTCCGCCGGCCACTTTCGACCAGCTGAAGCAGATCGCCGAATTCTTCCAGAAGCGGCAGGTCGACGGCAAGACGGTCTATGGCGCCTCGATCTACACCGAGCGCGGCTCGGAAGGCATCACCATGGGCGCCATGGACGTGCTCTACAGCTACGGCTTCCAATACGAGAACCCGAAGAAGCCCTACGAGATGGAAGGCTTCGTCAATTCGCCAGACGCCGTCAAAGGCCTGGAATTCTACAAGGCGCTCTACGATTGCTGCACCCCTCCGGGCGCCTCGAACAGCTACATGGGCGAAGGCGTCGATGCCTTCAAATCCGGCCAGGTGGCGATGCACATGAACTTCGCCTTCACATGGCCGGGCCTGCAGAAGGACGAGAATGTCGGCGGCGACAAGATCGGCTATTTCGTCAATCCCAAGGGTCCCGGCGGCGCCCAGTTCGCCCAGCTCGGCGGCCAGGGTATTTCGGTGGTCTCCTATTCCGACAAGCAGGAATCGGCGCTGAAATACATCAAGTGGTTCGCCAACAAGGACGTCCAGGCCAAATGGTGGTCGCTCGGCGGTTATTCCTGCCTCAACGCGGTGGTCAAGGACCCGAAATTCCCGGCCAGCCAGCCCTATGCGCAAACCTTCCTCGACTCGATGGCGATCGTGAAGGACTTCTGGGCCGAGCCGAGCTACGCACCACTGCTGCAAGCCTCGCAGAAGCGCTTCCATGACTATGTCGTCGCCGGCCAGGGTTCGGCCAAGGATGCTCTCGACGGCCTGGTCAAGGACTGGACGCAGGTCTTCCAGGACGACGGCAAGATGTAGCCGCGACAACCGCAAGGCTCTTCCCGAGCCATGACGCCGCGTCCCGTGCCGCCCTTGGCACGGGACGCGGTTCAGATAAATTCCATGACAGAGACGAACGAAGTGACCGAAGCAGGACTGAACATGCTCAATCGGACCGCGGAGACCGTTGCCCGGGCGACCCCGGAACCTTTGGCCCGCAAGGTCCGGGGCATCAGCGACAAGGGCCTCGCCTGGCTGTTCATCTCGCCGACGATCCTGTTGCTGCTCGCCATCAACATCTTCCCGCTGTTCTGGGCGATCTACCTGTCGTTCACCAATTTTCGCGCGAACCGGCCAAACGAGGTGGTGAAGAACCTCGGCTTCGCCAATTACCAGCGCATCCTTGGCGACCAGGACATCTGGATCGCCATGCAGACGACGGCGCATTTCGTGTTCTGGACCATCCTGTTGCAGACGCTGATCGGCTTCACGCTGGCCTGGCTGATCGACCGCAAGTTTCGCGGCCACGCTTTCTGGACGACGCTGATCCTGGTGCCGATGATGCTGTCGCCGGCGGTGGTCGGTAATTTCTGGCGCTTCCTCTACGAGCCGCAGATCGGCCTGTTTTCCTATGTCATCTCGTTCGTGTCGGGCATTCCGCCGACAAGCATCCAGATGCTTTCCAACGTCTCGCTGGCGCCGTGGTCGATCATCATCGTCGATACCTGGATGTGGACGCCCTACGTGATGCTGATCTGCCTCGCGGGCCTGCGCTCGATCCCCGAATATATTTATGAAGCGGCCGAGGTCGACCGCGCCTCCAACTGGCGGCAGTTCTGGTCGATCACCCTGCCGATGGCGCTGCCCTTCATCATGCTGGCGGTGCTGTTTCGCGGCATCGAGAACTTTAAGATGTTCGACATGGTCAACCTGCTCACCGGCGGCGGGCCGGGCTCGACCACCGAAGTCGCCTCGATCACGCTGAAACGGCAGGCCTTCGAGAGCTGGCGTACCGGCTATTCCTCTGCCTTCGCCATCATCCTGTTCGTCGCGGTGTTCGGTCTCGCCAACATCTACGTCAAGGCGCTCAACAAGGTGAAGCAGAGATGAGCCTGACCACAGCCCATTCGGTCGTCGCGCCCTCGTCGAATTCGAAGCGCATCGCCGGCGCCATCATCATCGCCTACGCGTTGATCTCGATCGTGCCGCTCTTGTGGATCTTCGCCACCAGCTTCAAGACGCCGCCGGATTCGATCGCCTACCCGCCCAAGATCGTGTTCCAGCCGAGCATCGAGGGCTACTGCAACCTGTTCACGACGCGCACCAGGCAGACGCCTGAATATATCAACTCGCTCGGACCGGCGACGGGCTTCTGCGACGAGACCGTGCGCAAGCGCAACATGGTGATCGCCGGACCATCCAACTTCCTGCCGCGCTTCATCAATTCGCTGATCATCGCCTTCGGCTCGACCTTTTGCGCCGTCTTTCTCGGCACATTGTCGGCCTACGGCTTCTCGCGCTTCAAGGTGCCGCTGGCCGACGACCTTCTGTTCTTCATCCTGTCGACACGCTTCATGCCGCCGATCGCGGTCGCCATTCCCATCTACCTGATGTACCGCGAGCTTGGCCTGTCGGACACCGCGCTCGGCATGATCCTGCTCTACACGGCGGTCAACGTGTCGCTCGCGGTGTGGCTGCTCAAGGGCTTCATCGACGAGATCCCGCGCGAATATGAGGAAGCGGCGATGATCGACGGCTACACGCGGCTGCAGGCCTTCTGGCGCACCGTGCTGCCGCAGGCGACCACCGGCATTGCCGCGACGGCCATTTTCTGCCTGATCTTCGCCTGGAACGAATATGCCTTCGCCGCACTGCTGACTTCCGGCACGGCACAAACAGCGCCGCCCTTCATCCCGACCATCATAGGCGAAGGCGGCCAGGACTGGCCGGCCGTGGCGGCCGGCACGACGATCTTCCTGGTGCCGATCCTGGTCTTCACCATCCTGCTCCGCAAGCAACTGCTGCGCGGCATCACCTTCGGTGCGGTGCGCAAATGATTAGTGTGGAAGGGCGCGACCTTGATTCAGCCAGGCTCCCTTCCTCTCCCTCCGGAGGGGGGAGAGGTGGCGCAGCGGAGCAGCGACGGAGTGGGGGAACCACCTGGCAACCATCTCTCCCTTTGAACGGCGAAAAGGGAGGAAGCTACGCATGAGGCGCTCCGCCATCTCCAGGAAATCGCGCTGGCCCCGCTGGGCCAGGCGCGGGTTGATGGAAAACATTGCCACGGCGCTGATCGCCATCGGCTTCCTGATGCTGTTCCAGCCCTTCGCGCTGTCGCTCTATACCTATTCCTTCATCACCATGCTCGCCGGCACGGTGATGTTCATCATCGTCTCGAAGTTCCCGGAATAATCATGGCCGAAATTCGCGTCCAACATCTGAGAAAGGCCTTCGGCGATTTCGTCGCCGTCCAGGATTCCAACTTCGTCGTCGAGGACGGCGAGTTCTTCGTCATGCTGGGGCCATCGGGCTGCGGCAAGACGACGACACTGAGAATGATCGCCGGGCTCGAACTGCCGACCGGCGGCCAGATCCTGCTCGGCGGCGACGACGTCACCATGCTCAGGGCCCGCGAGCGCGACATCGCCTTCGTCTTCCAGCTGTTCGCGCTCTATCCGCACATGAATGTGCGCAAGAACATCGGCTTCCCACTCTTGGCGCAAGGCATGCCGTCGGCCGAGCTCCGCACCCGCGTCGAGGAAACGGCGAAGCTTCTGCGCATCGACCATCTGCTCAACAAATCCGTATCCGGCCTTGCCGGCGGCGACCGCCAGCGCGTCGCGCTCGGCCGCGCCATCGTGAGGCGGCCGAAATGCTTCCTGATGGACGAGCCACTCGGCACGCTCGACACTGAATTCCGTGACCTAATGGTCCATGAGCTGCGCGAACTGCACAACCGCATCCACGCGACGACCGTGTACGTCACGCATGACCAGATGGAAGCCATGTCGATGGCCGACAAAATCGCAGTGATGAACCATGGCGTCATCGAGCAGTTCGGCAGCCCCCGCGAAATCTACGACCGCCCCGCTACCATGTTCGTGGCCGACTTCATCGGCTCGCCGCCGATGAATTTTTTGAAATTTGGCGGTGGACTCACAAAAGGCGCGAAGGAGGTGGTCGTCCAAGGGGCGACAGTGGCAGTGCCAGAGGTGCGCGAGGACGTAGCACCTGCCGACATGGCGCTCGGCATTCGCCCCGAACACATCCGCTTCGACGATGCATCCAAGCTGCGCGGCGCCATCTACGGCACCGAATATCTCGGCACCACCCAGATCGTCGCGGTGGAAACGGCGGACGGCATCATCAAGGCGCGGGTGCCGGCCGAAATCCGGCTCAATGCTGGCGACCATGTCGGCCTCACACTGAACGGCGCGCGGCTGTCGCTGTTCGAAAAAGGCTCCGGGCGCGCGGTGAGAACGGCGATCCACGACACCGCCTCTCAGGGGAGAGCGCAGCATGGCTGACGTGCACATCAAAGGCGTGACCAAAAGCTTCGGCGACCATGTCGCCGTCAGCGGGCTCGACCTGCATATATCGGACGGCGAATTCGTCGTGCTCTTGGGGCCGACCGGCGCCGGCAAGACGACCACGCTGCGGCTGATTGCAGGGCTGGAACGGCCGGATGCAGGTACGATCGAGATCGGCGGCCACAATGCCACGACCCTGTCACCGGCCGAGCGCGACACAGCCTTCGTCTTCCAGCAATATTCGCTCTATCCGCATCTGTCGGTGTTCGACAATCTCGCCTTCCCACTGCGCTCGCCGGCGCGGAAAATACCGGAAGACCAAATCCGCCGCCGGGTCGAGGAGGTCGCGAAGATGGTGCGCATCCATCACAAGCTTGCCAACCGTTCGACCAAATTGTCGGGCGGCGAAATGCAGCGTGTCGCCATCGGCCGCGCGCTGGTGCGCAAGCCTTCCATCTACCTGATGGACGAGCCGCTGTCGTCGCTCGACGCCAAGCTGCGCGCGGATCTCAGGCTCGAATTGAAGCGCATCCAGTCCGAGCTCGGTGCCACCATGCTCTACGTCACGCACGACCAGATCGAGGCGATGACCATGGCCGATCGCATCGGCATCCTCGCCGACGGCGTGCTGGTACAGATCGGTTCACCACGAACCATTTATTCGGAACCGGCAAATCTGCATGTCGCGGCAAGGCTCGGCCAGCCGGCGATCAATCTTTTACCGACGGGGCTACTTCCCGATGGCGGCGCGCCGGCCGGCACCAGGACAATCGGCGCGCGCACCGAGCACCTGGCGATCGAGAAGGCCGTGAATGGCCATGCTGATGGCGTCGTCGACTGGGTCGAGCATCTCGGCGATCAGAACCATCTGCACGTGACGGTGGGGCCGAAGAAGCTGGTGACGCTGACCGATCCCGACACCGATCTGGCGCAAGGCGACAAGGTGGTGATCCGCTACCGCTCGCCGCTCTATTTCGGCGCCGACGGACAACGATTGATGTGAGCGGCTTCGGCGCCCGCCAAGGCGACGCCGGCTTCCGATTGAGATTGCGAATACGGGACGAATTCGATGAAGCACTTTTTCAACCGCAGGGAAACGATCGTCACCGAGGCCCTGGACGGCCTGTTGCGCACCATTGGCTCAGGCGACCTCGCGCGCCTCGACGGGTATCCCGAGATCAAGGTCGTGCTGCGCGCCGATTGGGACAAGTCCAAGGTTGCCGTCGTCTCCGGCGGCGGCGCCGGGCACGAGCCGTCGCATGCCGGCTTCGTCGGCAAAGGCATGCTGACGGCGGCGGTCTCGGGCGAGATCTTCGCCTCGCCGAGCGTCGAAGCGGTGCTGGCGGCCATTCGCGCGGTCACCGGACCAGCCGGTTGCCTGCTGATCGTCAAGAACTACACCGGCGACCGGCTCAATTTCGGCCTCGCTGCCGAGAAGGCGCGCGCCGAAGGTTTTGCCGTCGAGATGGTGATCGTCGCCGACGACATCGCGCTGCCCGACATCGCCCAGCCGCGCGGCGTTGCCGGCACATTATTCGTGCACAAGATATCAGGCCACCTGTCGGAAGCCGGCAAGGACCTGGCATCCGTCGCGGCGGCCGCGCGTGCGGCGGCAAAGGATATCATCTCGCTCGGAATGTCGTTGTCGTCCTGCTCCATTCCCGGCCAGCCGCACGAGGACAGGTTTGGCGAAAACGATGGCGAGCTCGGCCTCGGCATCCACGGTGAGCCGGGCGTCGAGCGCATCGCGGTGCAGAGTGCCGACAAGCTGGTGGCTGTCATGGCGGAGCGCCTCGCGGGGCGGCTCGACACGAAGGCCGATCATGCCTTGCTGATCAACAATCTCGGCTCCGTGCCGCCGCTCGAAATGTCGCTGGTTGCCAATGCGGTGCTTGCCTCACCGCTGGCAAAGACAGTGAAGTTCACAATCGGTCCCGGATCGTTGATGACGGCACTCAACATGAACGGGTTCTCGCTGTCGCTGATCCGGCTCGATGCGGCACGCGAGGTTGCCTTGCTGGCGCCGGTCGGCCCGCACGCCTGGATGCCCGCCAAGCCGCTCGTTGCGCCCGCTGTCGTACCGATGGCGAAAGCAGCCGGACAAAGCGCGGCACACAGGGCCAGCCAGGATGCCGGCACCAGGCGCTTGATCGTCACGGTCTGCGAGAAGCTGATTTCGCTCGAAGCGGCATTGAACGGACTGGACGCGAAGGCGGGCGACGGCGACACCGGCTCGACGGTGGCGACCGGCGCACGAAGCGTTCTTGATCGGCTCGACACGCTGCCGCTTGCCGACCCCGCGGCGACCCTAGCTGCAGTGGGCGACATATTGAGCGCATCGATGGGCGGCTCCAGCGGGGTGCTGCTGTCGATCTTTTTCACAGCGGCGGGGCGGGCCCTGGACGGTGGCGCCGGTGTGCCCAAGGCCCTGCTCGCCGGGCTTGAACGCATGACCTTCTACGGTGGCGCCAAACCCGGCGATCGCACCGTGGTCGATGCGCTGGAGCCGGCCTTGAAGGCCCTCGACGGCAACGGCCTTGGCGACGCGGCGACAGCAGCCCGGCGCGGTGCGGAGGCCACTGCGGCCATGGAGAAGGCAAAAGCCGGGCGGTCCGCCTATGTCGGTGCCGGATTGCAGGGCGTGCTCGATCCCGGTGCTCATGCCGTGGCAGAGGTGTTCGCGGCCGCCGCCACACTGCTTGTCACGGCCTGACGCATGCACCAGTTGTCGAACGACCGTTCTTTCGCTACTGCCGGCAAGGTGCAAACCGGGAATTCGGGCGACATGACGGCGCTGGACCTTTCGAGGCTTATCACGGCCGCCGCGGATGCGATTGCCGCGCACGCCGAGGAATTGACCGCGCTCGACCAGGCGATCGGCGACGGCGACCACGGGCTGAACATGAAGCGCGGCTTCGACGCCGTACGGGCCGAGGCCGACGTGTTCGCCGCGAAGCCGCTGCCGGACGCCCTGAAGGCAATTGGCACCAAGCTGGTGATGACGGTGGGCGGCGCTTCCGGCCCGCTGTTCGGCACGCTGTTCATGGCGCTCGGCAAGGAGATTTCGGTGGAACCCGACCGCGCCAATCTGACGGTTGCCTTCGGCAAGGCGATCGAAGCGGTGGCCGCGCGCGGCAAGTCGCAGGTAGGACAAAAAACCATGCTCGATGTGCTGCGGCCGGTGCATGACGCCTTGGCCGGGGAAAGGACGGCGGCTGAAATAGCCAACGTCGCCGACGCCGCGGCCGAAGCCACCGTGCCTATGAAGGCACTGCGCGGCCGCGCCTCGTTCCTCGGAGACCGCTCGATCGGCCATATGGATGCCGGCGCGCGCTCGACCGCGCTGCTGGTGCGCACGCTGGCGCAAATCATCGGGGGCAAGGCATGAGCAATGTCGGGATCGTGATCGTGTCGCATTCGCCGCTGGTCGCCGAGGGCACGGCCGACATGGTACGCCAAATGGTCGGCGACGAGGTGCCGCTTGCGTGGTGCGGCGGAAACGGCCATGGCGGGCTCGGCACCAATGTCGAGGCGATCATGGGCGCCATCGACAAGGCCTGGTCGGACGCCGGCGTCGCCATTCTTGTCGATCTCGGCGGCGCCGAGACCAATTCGGAAATGGCGGTGGAATTGATCGGCGAGCCGCGTGCGCACAAAATCATCGTCTGCAACGCGCCGATCGTCGAGGGCGCGGTGATGGCGGCGACCGAGGCATCCGGCGGCGCCTCGCTCCGGGAAGTGGTGGCGACGGCGCATGAATTGTCACCATCGTGAGCGAACGGGATTTTTGAACACATGTCCGCAACCGCCGAAGCGACCGTCCTGATCACCCACGATGTGGGCCTGCACGCGCGTCCTTCGGTGAAGTTCACCAAGCTCGCCAAGAGCTTTGCCGCCGAGGTGGAGATTGCACTCGCCGCCAACGGCCCATGGTTCGATGCAAAAAGCATCGTCAAGGTGATGGCGGCCAAGGCGCCGAAGGGCACGGTGCTGCACATCAGGGCCAATGGCGATGGTGCCGATGATGCTATCCGCGCGCTGGTCGAACTGGTGCAGCGCGATTTCGACGAGGACGCCGGCCATGTCCGCTCGGCTTGAGGCCGATCCGCGCCTGCGCTCACCCGCTGGGAACGCGTGCCATGCGCATT
Organism: Mesorhizobium sp. BR-1-1-10; assembly: GCF_020165595.1. Lineage (NCBI taxonomy): Bacteria > Pseudomonadati > Pseudomonadota > Alphaproteobacteria > Hyphomicrobiales > Phyllobacteriaceae > Mesorhizobium > Mesorhizobium sp. BR-1-1-10. The sequence goes on from NZ_JAIUIL010000005.1 coordinate 114,271, forward strand.
GAGGGTGTTCCTGCCTCGGCCGGCTATGCCGAGGGACCTCTGTTCGACCTCGGCCAACCCGCGGGCGTTTACGTTAGCAAGGCAAGCTCCGTCGAGGAGAGGACGTCCCTGGAGGCCGCGATCGGCAAGGCGGTGAACCGGCTCGCGGCCATGGTCGGGACCGCCGAGAAAGATGCGGCCGACATACTCGAATTCCACATCGCCATGCTGGAAGACGACGCGCTGAGCGGGCCGGCCTTCGCATCGATCGCTTCCGGAACACCCGCCGACACGGCCTGGCGGCAGGCGCTCGATGCCGAGATCGCCGGCTACGAGGCTTCGGACCAGGATTATTTCCGCGCCCGCGCCACGGACCTTCGGGATATCAGGGACCAGGTGCTGCGTGCCCTGACCGAGGACAGTGACCAAGCCGCGCCGTCCGGCGCCATCCTCTACGGCGAGGACATCGCGCCGACGCGCTTTCTCGAAACCGACTGGAGCCATGGCGGCGGCATCGCTCTGAAGGCAGGCAGCACCGCCAGCCATGTCGCCATGCTGGCGCGCTCGCGTGGCGTGCCGATGGTCGTGGGCCTGCGCGAGCCGCTCACCGCCGTTGCCGACATGGCACTGCTCGACGCGGAGCACGGCAGCATCGTCCTGGCGCCCTCGCCGGCCGAGATCGGCTCGTTCCGGCAGTCATCCTCTTCCTTCACCGCCGGCCAGGGTAAGGCACGGACTTTTCTGGCGCGGCCGGCCCTGACAAAAACCGGCACGGCGGTGCGCGTACAGGTCAATATCGCCGATCCTAGGGATGTCGACGCCATCGACATCGCGACCTGCGACGGTGTCGGCCTGATGCGCACCGAATTCCTGTTCGGCAAAACGCTGCCGGATGAGGAGACGCAGTATCGTGCCTATCGCAAGGTGCTGGAATGGGCCGGCGAAAAGCCGGTGACGATCCGTACCGTCGATGCCGGCGGCGACAAGCCGGTGCCAGGCTTCACCGTCGAGGAAGGCAATCCATTCCTTGGCCTGCGCGGCATCAGGCTGTCGCTGGCCAGGCCCGATATATTCCGGATTCAAATCAGGGCATTGCTGCGCGCCGCGCCACACGGCAATCTCAAAATCATGTTTCCGATGATCGCCACATCAGCAGAGTATGAAAGCGCCGCCGCCTTGTTCGCCGAGGAGCGGGTAGCCCTTGCCGCGCGCGGCATCGCGCACAAAATGCCGCCGCTCGGCATCATGGTCGAAGTGCCTTCGGTGGCCATCGCGCCGGAGGCGTTTACCGGCGTCGCTTTCCTGTCGATCGGTTCCAACGATCTGACGCAATATGTGATGGCGGCCGCGCGCGACAGTGCCGCTGTGGCACACCTGAATTCAGTCCGCCATCCTGCGGTGTTGAGGCTGATCGCCTCGGTCGCGGCCTTTGGACGGGAGACCGGGGTTGCCGTCAGCCTGTGCGGCGATGCCGGCGGCGACCCGGCCTCTATTCCCTCGCTGCTGGAAGCCGGTCTGCGCGATCTTTCCGTGGCGCCGGCGCAACTCGCCATGGCCAAGGCGGCCATAGCCGACGTTCCGGTCTAGGCATGGCCGACATCAAACCCGAACCCGGTTCCGAAGAAGCGATCCGCGCCTACAAGACGATCCTGTCGCAGGTTATCGACCAGCGGCCGTCCGGCATGCGCCAGCGGCTCGCCGATGCGCTTGGCAAGCACCGCAGCTTCGTCACGCAGATTTCGAGCCCGAGCTACTCGACTCCCATTCCGTCGAAACATCTGCCGGCCATCTTTTCCGTCTGCCATTTCAGCCAGGTCGAGCGGGACCAGTTTCTTGCCGCCTACCATCAGGCACATCCCGGGAAGATCTCGGTCGCCGCGGGCGCGCGCAAGACAAGGCACGTTTCGCTCATCGTGCCGGATTTCGGCGACGACAAGCAGAATGCGGCGCTCGACCGCGCGATCAACGAATTCATCCAGAAGGTCACCAGCATCACCGGCAAGAGCGGCTGAACGACCCCTTGATGCCAGGCTATTTCGGGAGAAGACGGCCATGAAGAAATTCATGAACTCGGTGGACATGGTGCTGACCGAGAGCCTCGACGGGTTCGCGGCCGCCCATGCCGACATCCTAGTGCTTGGCGAGGAGCACAAATTCATCCGCCGCAAGATGCTCAAGCCGGGCAAGGTGGCGCTGATCTCCGGCGGCGGCTCCGGCCACGAGCCCCTGCATGGCGGCTTTGTCGGCCACGGCATGCTGGACGCCGCCTGTCCCGGCCAGGTGTTCACCTCGCCGACACCGGATCAGATGCTGGCGGCCGCGCAAGCCGTCGACACCGGCGCCGGCTGCCTGTTCATCGTCAAGAACTACGAAGGCGACGTGATGAACTTCGAGATGGCTGCCGAGACGTCCGATGGCGTGCTGCAGGTCATCACCAATGACGACGTCGCCGTCGAGAATTCGTCCTACACAACCGGGCGGCGCGGCGTGGCGGGCACGCTGGTGGTGGAAAAGATCGTCGGCGCCGCGGCCGAGCACGGGGTGGCGTTGCCGGCGTTGAAGGCGCTGGGCGACCGCGTCAACGACGCCACCCGCTCGATGGGCGTGGCGTTGACCAGCGGCACCGTGCCGGCTGCCGGCAAACCGACCTTCGACATCGGCGATGGCGAGATGGAATTCGGCGTCGGCATCCATGGCGAGCCCGGCCGCCGTCGCGACAGGCTGAAAAGCGCCGATGCGATTGTCGAAGAAATCTGCGCTGCGATCCTAGGCGATCTCGACGACAGGGCGAAAGGACCCGCGCTGCTGTTCGTCAACGGCTTCGGCGGCACGCCGCTGATGGAGCTCTATCTGATGTACAACAGCGCCCGCCGGATTTTCGAGCAACATGGCGTGACGGTTACCCGGTCGCTGGTCGGCACCTATGTCACCTCGCTCGACATGGCCGGCTGCTCGATCACGCTGAGCCTGCTCGACGACGAACTGACGGAATGGTGGGACGCACCTGTCCACACCGCCGCGCTGCGCTGGGGCCTATAAAGCTGGCTTCAGCCGCGCATTTCTGCAACCATTCCGGACAATCCACTTAACGATGGATTTGTCCGGATCGATGCTGCCGCCTCTTACTCCAGCTGAAGAAAAACTGCTGCTGCGCTTCGCCGATCCGGAAGCTGCGGCGGTCGGGGACAATTTATCAGCGAAGGCGCTGTTTGCCCTGCTCGACAATGCCGAATTCCATGGCGTCCTCCCGATCATGCTGCGCAAGCTCGGGGAGCGTGGCGATGCGCACCTGCCGTCGGATACTGGTTTGCGAGACAAACTCGACGACCTGCGCCAGAGGGCGACGATCGCCACCGGCCAGTCGATGCTGCTTCAGTACCATGGCGACCGCATCATGAAGGGAATGGCGGCGGAGGGTATTCCGGCGCGGATCGTCAAGGGGCCGGTCTTCGCGCGAAAACTCTATCGCAATGTATCCGACCGGCCTTTCACCGACATCGACATCCTGGTCGAGTCCGCCAACCTTGCGCGGGCAAACCGAGTGATTGCGGCATGCGGCTTCGAGCTTGCCAGCAACGAGGCCGAATCCTACCGGCTGCAGGAATTCAAATGGCTGGAAAAGGAGAATTCCAGCCTGCTGGTCGAGTTGCATGGCGACCTTGTGCACGACACCGGCATGCGGCGGCGCCTGTCGCTGGGTTTTCGCGAGCTTGGCATCATCGATGGCGACGCGACGGATACGCCGGCCGCCCTTCTGACAATCGCCATCGTGCATGCCGCCGGCGGCCATAAATTCCACCGTCTGCAGCTTTGCGTCGACGTGCTGCAAGGTGTGAGGGCGCTGCAATCCCCGGTTTCGGAAACCCGCCTGCTCGACGCCGCGCGCATGACCGGCATCGAACTCGAACTTGCGATCGTGCTCAACGTAACCGGGCGGCTGTTCGACGAACCGCATGCGCTGGCACTCGCCGGGCGAATAAAGCCCGACCTGTCGATCCGACTGGCCAAGAAGCTGATCACGACCAACACGCTGCTCAGGGTCAATTCCCGGGAGAAGATCGGCTCGCGGCTACGCCGCGATGCCTTTCGCTGGATCCAGCGGCTGGCCAAGGCCAGGCCATACGCCGCTTGAGCGGACCGTCAGTCCCGTGATGCCAACCTAGCGGTTATCAGCGCCGCCGCATCGGCCGGACGCACGCCTACTTGCAGGGTAAAGGTCGGCACCGACGACACCAGTCCGCGGATCGCCGCCAACCTGCGCTTCTGCAGCGGCAGCAGACCGGTCGCGCCGGTGCGGACATTGTCCATCGCCAGCGCCACCATCGCGTCGGTCCGGGCCATGGGCGCGAGCCGGGTCTCTTCGTCGCCGGATCGCGCAAGATGCAGGAGCGCTGCAACCGGACGGGCGGTCGGACTTTCGATTTTTACGATCCCACTCAGCTTTTCCAGCGAAACAGCCTGTTCGCCATTGCGGTCCCATGACAGACCGAGGCATGGCGCCACAAGCGGGATCATCCGCGCGGTCTTCTCATGGATCTTGACATGGCGCGGCAAACCCCAGGCGGCAGGCGTGGGGGAAGCGAGATTCAGGATCATGGCGTCGTCGGAGCACAGGCCGAATCCTCGCGTTGCCAAGGCCAGCGATGTGGTGGTCTTGCCGGTGCCGCTCGGGGCATGGACCAGCACGACGGCGTCGCGGCCCGGCAGCGTCAGCCCGGCCGTGTGCAGCATATGCTGGCCGCCTGCGTCGAGTGCTGCGTCCAACACCAGCATCGATGGCGTCCAGGCGGCCTTCGCACCGGGGCGAACCCGGAGTTCGGCCCAACCCTCCTCGTCATTGACGACAACGGCTTGGCGTTCGGGAAAGACGAGATGGACCGTGCCGCCATCCGCGATCATCCGGCAGTAGCCGTCCTCCGGTATCTCGCCCTCGAAGACGAGCGATCCGCCGGGCGCTTCGTCCAGAACGTCCGCCTCTGTGATCTCGAGACGAAAATCCGGCTCGACGGGACCTGTGACACGCAAGGTGCCCAGCATCCCGTCGAAATCCTGCCACAGGCCGGGGCGCTCGGCCCATATGCCGAGGATCTGGCCATTGAGGTCATAGAATACTGAAGGTCTGGTCAAGCGGAGCGCACCTTCGTGGCGGCGGTGGCGGGGTGACGGTAGATCTCGACCATGCCGGGAAGGCTGTCACTGACCACCGGCTTGCCGTCCAGGCACACCCAGCAATGCGCCGCCAGCCGCGACGCTTGCAGCGACTTCGGATCGACGCCGAAACGCAGCTGCGGATCGAAACCGGCAAGGCGCAGGAAGCGATGGCCGAGCAAGCCCTCCCGCAAGCATCTGCGGTCACGCATCAGCCAGGGATGACGCACGGCACGGTTGACGCGGGCGACAATGTAGGGGGCAGGCAGGCCGCGATAGGGCGCCGGCGAGGCGAGCGGCGCCCATTTCAGCACGTCCTCGAAGCTGCGATTGGCAATGAGAATTGGCATCAGCCGCGCGCTTGCCCAGAGATGACAGCGGAACAAGGCGCGCAGGAGAGGACCGTCCACCATCAAGCGGTGCCTTCAGCCATCAAGCCTGGAGCAGCGAGAATGCCTTCCGAGACCAGATCGCTGGCCAGCGCCGCCATGTCCTCGTCAAGCGTGCCCTTGTCGATTTCGAACTCCTCGCAAAGCAGGCCGACGATCTGGCCGAGGCTGCGCGCGCCATCCACCTTGTCGAGAAAGGCTTCGGTCGTCCCGTTGCAGGTATAAAGCTGGCCGCTGCGCGCCAAAAGCACAACCGCGCCGTCGCCGACATGCTGAACCGAGGCATCGTCCGCCAGTCGCAGAACCGTTCCAGAGGCAATTTCCATAACGGACCCCAAAAGCCATGCAAAACCCGGAAATGAGATAGCGCGGTGGTGGGGCGCTGTCTATTGGTCGGCCGGGATGGCTCGCGTGGCTTTATTTTGCGGACATACTCTCGTGAGGCCGCAACATCCATCCAGAGTCGAAAATCGTCCCAGAAATAGTCGCCGGAAAGGCGCGCCAGGCAAGCATGCTGACCGGCGGCACCGTTGCTTTTCTTCCCTGAGGTAAGGTAAGAACTCCTCGGGTCTTGGGGAGATAGCGTATGCGTTACAATTGGGAGCGGGCTCCGACGACTTTCGAACGTCATCGAAAAGCTCTGGCGACAGCCATTTTGATCTTCGGCGGCGTCGGTCTCATGCTGATGGCCTTGCCGATCTAGCGCCGTCGACATTCGCCCAACGAATCCGGCTTGTTAGACGGCAATCGACGAATTGTTCAGCGGGTTGTTCGGTCACCGCTATGAAGCGGCGATCGCACCCTTAAAAAAGCCCTGGCTGAAGCGCTGCACCAGCACGACGATCACCGCCGGCTTGCCGGCCGGTGTTCACAGGATCCGACAGGCTGTAGGAGGTCGGACGGTTCCTCGAGCCTGGCCTCGATCGACCATTGATGGCGCATGCGCTCACATCCTCTCGCTCGATATCGTCGGACAGCGGGCATCCCGGTCAGGACAAGACCGGTTCAAACGAAAATCAGGGAAGACAGCGCCGGAAAAAACAGCATAGGCTGTTTGCAAAGACGGCAAATGGTTTCCGGGAGGGTACGGATGGCTTCACGCTATCACGAGATCTATGACGGCTGGAAACGCGACCCGGAAAAATTCTGGGCCGACGCGGCCGGCGCCATCGACTGGTATTCGCCCTGGAACAGGGTGTTCGATGCCACCGCCGGCGTCTACGGCCGCTGGTTCACCGGCGCGACCTGCAACACCTGCTACAATGCCCTTGACCGGCATGTCGCCGGCGGGCGGGCCGACCAGATCGCGCTGATATACGACAGCGCCATCACCGGCACGGTGAAAAAGTTCACCTATGCCGAACTGAAGCGCGAGGTGGTGGCGCTGACCTCGGTGTTAAAGAACCGCGGCGTCGGCAAGGGTGACCGCGTCATCATCTACATGCCGATGGTGGCGGAAGCGGCCATCGCCATGCTCGCCTGCGCCCGCATCGGCGCGGTGCATTCGGTCGTGTTCGGCGGCTTTGCCTCGCATGAGCTTGCCACCCGCATTGACGACGCAAAACCGAAACTGATCATCTCGGCCTCCTGCGGCCTGGAGCCGGGGCGGGTCGTCGCCTACAAGCCGCTGCTCGACAAGGCGATCGAGATGTCCCGCCACAAGCCGGACGCCTGCCTGATCCTGCAGCGCGATCAGCTGCGCTGCGATTTGAAGGACCATTTCGACATCGACTATGCCGACGCCGTCGCTCGTGAGCGCGCAGCCGGCGCCAATGTCGACTGCGTGCCGGTGCTGGCCACCGACCCACTCTACATCATCTACACGTCAGGCACGACGGGCCAGCCCAAGGGCATCGTGCGGGACAATGGCGGCCACATGGTCGCGCTGAAATGGACGATGGAAAACGAGTTCGGCGTGAAGCCCGGGGAAGTGTTCTGGGCGGCGTCCGATGTCGGTTGGGTGGTCGGCCATTCCTACATCGTCTACGGCCCGCTGCTGCATGGCTGCACCAGCATCCTGTTCGAAGGCAAGCCGATCGGCACGCCCGACGCCGGCACCTACTGGCGCGTTATCGCGGAACATGGCGTGATTGCGTTGTTCACCGCGCCGACTGCCTTCCGCGCCATCAAGGGGCAGGATCCCAAAGGCGAGTTCGTACCGAAATACGATCTGTCGAAATTCCGCACCCTGTTCCTGGCCGGCGAACGCGCCGACCCCGAAACCATCAAATGGGCGGAGCAGAAGCTGAACGTGCCGGTGGTCGATCATTGGTGGCAGACCGAGACCGGATCGCCGATGACGATCAACCCCGCTGGGCTCGGCCTGTTGCCGGTGAAGTACGGCTCGCCCGGGGTACCGATGCCCGGCTACGATATCCGCGTGCTCGACGATGCCGGCCATGAGGTGCCGCGCGGCACGCTCGGCAATGTCGTGGTCAAGCTGCCGCTGCCCGCGGGCTGCCTGCCGACCCTGTGGAACGCCGATGCCCGCTTCCGCCAGGCCTATCTCGATGAGTTCCCCGGCTTCTACAAGACGGCCGATGCCGGCATGATCGACGAGGACGGGTATCTCTACGTGATGGCCCGCACCGACGATATCATCAACGTTGCCGGCCACCGATTGTCGACGGGCGCCATGGAAGAGGTGCTGGCCGCCCATCCCGATGTCGCCGAATGCGCCGTCGTCGGCATCGCCGATGCGATGAAGGGCCAGATTCCGCTCGGCTTCGTGGTGCTGAACGCCGGTGTCGCGCGCGACGGCGCCGCCATCGAGAAGGAGGTCGTCGCGCTGGTGCGCGAGCGCATCGGCCCGGTGGCCGCCTTCAAGACCGTGGTGACGATCAAGCGCCTGCCCAAGACGCGCTCGGGCAAGATCCTGCGCGGCACCATGCAGAAGATCGCCGACAAGGAAGCGTGGACGATGCCTGCAACCATCGACGACCCCGCCATCCTCGATGAGATCACCGCTGCCCTGACGGAGCGCGGAATCGGCGTGTAAGGAGCACTGCCGGGACCTGACTGGAGCTACCGTTGCGCGATGTTGCGACGCAGCGAACTTTGTGATGACCGCTGGGCGCAATCGTAGATTGTGCGATGCAACATTCCGCCCTACAGTTCCCGCGGGGGGCCATTCGATTGGATCGCATGGCTCAGAAAAAAATAACCTTTGGCGGTATCGACATCCTGCGGTTTCTCGCCGCCGTGCTGGTCATGGTCTATCACTACGGCTTCTGGGTCTGGGCCTATCCCGACGGCATCTCGGCGCAAGCGACTGGTGGCGTTCCGGCGCAGCCTGGGATCGGCGCCTGGGTCGGGTCCGGCTGGGTCGGCGTCGAGATCTTCTTCGTCATCAGCGGTTTCGTCATTGCCTTCAGCGCCGAGAATTCGACGCCGCTGCGGTTTTTCGAGGCAAGGGTCAAAAGGCTGGCGCCGGCGGTCTGGATTTGTGCCCCGATCACCGCGGCGCTGTTGCTGCTGATCGGCTTGAGCTGGCCGACCGATGCGGTGGTTCGGCTCGTGCGCACCGGCCTGTTCGCGCCTTATGGTCCCTGGGTGGACAGCGTCTACTGGACGCTCGGCATCGAAATCGCCTTCTACGCCATCGTCTGGATCCTGCTGCGGCTCGGCCGTTTCCATCTGATGGAAAGGGTTGCGATCGTCATCGGCATGATCAGCACGCTGTTCTGGTGCCTTTATTATCCGCTCGGCTGGTCCGCCTTCGCCGAGACGCGGTGGCTGCAGCTCGTGCTGGTGCATCATGGCTCATTCTTCGCGGTCGGCGTGCTCATCTGGCTGATGCGGTTCAAGGCGGTGACGGCGTCTCGCCTTGGCTTCTGCCTGCTGTTCCTCGGCGGTGGGGTGCTGCAGATCGCCAGCTCCGTCGACGTCCATAGCATCAAAGTCGGAGCCGTGATGCCGTACGGGCCGCCAATCTTGATCTTCCTCGTGGCCATCGCGCTGATGGCGTGGTCGCTCACGCTTGATCTCAGATGGAGCGGCTGGCGCCGGATCGGCCTGATGACCTATCCGCTCTATCTGATCCACGACGTCATCGGCGCGGCGATGCTCGGCGCCATGGTGCGCTCCGGGCTGCCTTATCTCCTGTCGATGGCAATGGTCGGCGCGACCATGATCGCGGCAAGCTGGCTGGTGGCAACCGAGGCCGAACCGCGCATCCGGCTGCTGCTCGACCACACGCTTTTCCGTTACCGGCTGAAGGCGGCATAGCCTCGAGCTATACGCCGCTCCGCCTCATGTCCGGCCGCATGAACGGCGGCCGGACGGTGCCGAAACTTTTGTGCGATTTCGGAATGAGAACCGCTGCGCGGGTTCAAGACATGATGGCAACGGCCTTATCTCAGACCGCCGCCTTCGAACGCACTTCCGACTTGTCGAGATAATAGCTCGAGTACTTGTCGAAGAATTTCTCCGACGCGCCGAACGACCCGTATTTGGCGAGCTTCTTCAGGTCGACCTTGTTCAGCACCGCGCCGACGATCTTGTTGGCGACATAGGGCTCGGATTCCAGCATCGAGCGCACCATGGCGCGCGGCGTGCGGCCCCATTCGGTGACGAGCACGAAGCCGTCGACCAGCGGCGCGAAGGCCTTGGCGTCGACCACCGGGCCAAGCGGCGGCAGATCGACGACGATGTATTCGAAGGTCTCCTTGGCGTTTTCGATGAAACGACGCATGCCGGCCGAGGAGAGAAGCTCGCTGGTGTGCGAGAAATGGCCGCGCAGCACAGCCGGGATGATCGCCAGCTTGGTCTGCCTGTCGATCTTGCCGACGGACTGCCAGGTCTGGCCGCTCACCACCGCTTCCATCAAGCCTTGCTCGGCTTCCATGCCGAGGCTGCGGCTAAGGCCCGGATTGCGCAGATCGCCATCGATGAGCAGCGTCCTGGAGCCATTGGCGGCGAGCAGCCCGGCGAGATTGGCCGCGACCGTCGACTTGCCTTCGCCGGGCAGGACCGAGATCACGCCGATGACGCGGCTCCCTTGCCCTTCCATCACCACATCGAAGGCGATCTTGGCGCTGCGCAGCGTTTCGGAGAACATCGATGCCGGAGCGTCGATGCTCACCCGCATCCGTGCGCGCCTTTCGATGGCGGCCGGCGACCTGGCGACCTTGAGATCGGGTTCGGCTGGCTTGTCTTCCTTGCTCGGTTTGCTGCCGATGGTCGGCAGGTACCCGAGGAATTTGAGGCCGACGCGGTCGCGGACCTCCTCGCCGGTCCTGAAGAACCGCTCGTTGAACTCGTTGAGGCCGCCGAAGCCGGCGCCCATCAGAACCCCGAGCACCAACGAAAGGCCGAGCACGATGACGGTGCGCGGGCTCGAGGCGGCAAGCGGCGTCGACGCATCCGAGATGATGCGGATCTTGCCGACCGGGAAGGATTGCTGCTGCGCGGCTTCCTCGTAGCGTCCGAGGAACGTCTGGTAGAGCGTGGAGAGTGCCGTCGCCTTCTGATCGAGATCACGCAATTGGACCTGCGACTGGTTGTCGATCGAACTCTTGCCCTGCGCGGCGGCGACATTGGCCCTGAGCGCGGTCTCGCGCGCCAACGCCACCTCATACTCGTTGCGGTAGCTTTCGGTGAGCTGCTTCAGTTCGCCGAAGATCTGCGTCGAGATGTCGGCCTTCTCCTTGGCGAGCGCCACCGCCTGCGGATGCTGCGGGCCGAAATTCGCCTCGACATCCTGCTGCCGTTTGGCGACCGTGAGATAGCGGGTCTTCAGCGCCGCAATGACCGAGCTGGCTGGCTGGTCGCTGGATATGGCGGCATCCTTGAAAGCGTTGTCCGAGCCGCTGTCGACGATCGACTTGTATTGCTGGTAACGGGCGCTGGCACGCGCGGTGTCGGCCTGCGCGACGATGAGCTGGGCGTTCAGGTCGGCGAGCTGCTTGTCGCTCATCAGCTGGCCGTCGCTGTTGGCGGACAGGCCGTGTTCGGCCCTGAATTTCTCGACCGCCAGCGATGCCTGCTGCGAGCTCTCGCGCAGCTCCGTCAATCGGCCCTGCAGCCAGACCGCCGCGCGCTCGGTGGCGTCGAAGCTGGCATCGAGCTGGTCGGCGAGATAAGCGTCTGCATAGGCCTTGGTGATGGCCTTCGCCAATGCCGGATCCGTCGCCTGGTAGCCAAGCGCGATAACGTAGCTTCGCCCGACGCGATCCGCCCGGATCTCGTTCTGCAGTTTGAGGATGGCGTAGTCGCGGCGCGACGTGGCGATCAGCGCATCGCGCGCGGCGGGGTCGAGCTTGGTGATGTCGCCGACACCCGGCATGACCGGGCTGCTCGGACGAACATACTGGATCAGACCGCGGATCAGGCCAACGCCCTGGGCAAGGGCGGACTGGGGCGGGTTCATGAACGTGTCGTTCTGGTCGAGCTTGAGCTTGTCGACGACCACGGCGGCAAGCCGCGTCGAGGTCAGGATCTCGATCTGGCTCAGAATCGCGGAATCGGTCTGCATCGTCGTCGATGCCGCCGAGATGTCGTCGACGATCTTGTTCAGACCTTCATCGATCAACACGCTGGAAACCGACACGAATTTTGGCGGCGTGGTCTGCAGATAGAGCATGCCCAGGAAAAGGCCGATGATGGCGCACACGCCAACCACCTTGGCCTGCCGTGCGGCCATGCCAAGCAGCCGCTCGATGTCGATGAAGTCGTCGCCGTCTCCTGCTTCCGAATTCGGCAATGGCATCCTCTTGTCGAGAGGAAAATTGGCATAATTCATCTTCGGTCCAATTCTGGCTTGTCTCGCTCGCAGGCCCCGGAGAGATCGGGAGCATTGGCAGGCGCGACACACGCTTGGTGCCGGACAGCGCGGAGCCGGCCGGCGCCTCCGCCGTCAGCCACCCGACAATACTCCCGAAAGATGGGCATTATGCGGCTTCTTCCTGGCGTTCATGCGTCCGGACGAACTCCCGGAGCATCTCGAAAACCGGACCCTTCATGTCGTCGCGCGCCAGCGCGAAGGCGATATTGGCCTGGATGAACCCTTCCTTGGACCCGCAGTCGAACATGCGCCCCTTGAAAGGCTGGGCAAAGAATGGCTGCTCCTGCGACAGGCGAACCATGGCGTCGGTCAGCTGGATCTCGTTGCCGGCGCCGCGCTGCTGGTTGCCCAGAAGCTGGAATATCTCGGGCTGCAGGATATAACGGCCATTGATGTAGAAATTCGACGGTGCGTTGGCCGGCGCCGGCTTTTCGACCATGGCCGTCACCTCGAAACCGCCGCCAATGTCGGCGCCACGGCCGACAATGCCATATTTGTTGGTCTCGGTGGGATCGCAACGCTCGACGGCGATGACGTTGCCGCCGGTCTGCGCATAGAGGTCGGTGATCTCGGCCAGGCATCCGCGCCCGCCGAAGGAAACCATGTCAGGCAAAAGCAGGGCAAAGGGCTCGTTGCCGATGACCTCGCGGGCGCACCAGACGGCATGGCCGAGGCCTTGCGGCGACTGCTGGCGGATGAAGGAGGTGGCGCCGGCCACCGGCAGCATGCTTTCGAGCGCCTCCAGCTGAGTCTTCTTGCCAGTTTGCTCCAGGGTTCCGATCAATTCCGGATGCAGGTCGAAATAGTCCTCTATGACCGCCTTGTTGCGGCCGGTGACGAAGACGATGTGCTCGATGCCGGCCTCGAAGGCCTCGTCCACCGCATATTGCACGACGGGCCTGTCGACGACGGGAAGCATTTCCTTCGGCATCGACTTGGTCGCCGGCAGGAACCGTGTTCCAAGCCCCGCCACCGGTATCACGGCCTTCCTGATTTTCTTCATCGCAAATTCCTTCTGAGGAGATCGACTACAGTCCATTCACAGGCCACGAAAAATCCCTCCATGTGCCTGCATCTTCACCTCCCCGCCCCGACGGCAAACTGTGCCGCTACTCTTCGCAACCGCACGGCGATCGGCATGCCCATATGCCTGACCGCCGCCGGGTCGCTGAGCGCCGTCCGGATCGCCTTGAGCGGGGACCGCGCCTTGATGTGCTGGACCATCGCCAGGAACGAGGCCGCCTTGCGCAGGCTGCGGCCGCGCCGGGCGAATGCCGCCTGCGCGGCCACGTCCATCGAATGGGTTTGAGCGAAAATCTCGTCGGCCTTGCGCATCGCCTCGACATGATGAGGCTCGAGCACGCGCGAGATGGAGCCGCTGCGGATATGATAGGCATAGCCGATTTCAGGCTCCACCACGCATCTGCCGCCCATGGCCAGGGCTTCGGCAAACAGGATGTAGTCCTCGCCGATCCTCAGCTTCTCGTCATAGCGAAGCCGGTTTTCGTCAAGGAACCGGCGCAGGAAGATCGGCTTGAGATAGCCGAGATTGAACTTCGATTCGAAGACGACGTTGCCGGCGATGTAGGTCGCCAGCGAAATCTCGCGCAGGCCTTCCAGATACCGGCGCGGGAACATCGCGTCCTCGACCACGCCGTCCTCACGGACGACCTGGAGATTGTCTACGGCGATCTCGGCGCCCGCTTTTTCGGCGCGGCCGATCATGGCGGCGACGCGTCCGGGAAAGACGGCGTCGTCGGCATCGAGAACCGCTATCCACCTGCCGCGGGCGGCGTCGAGCCCGGCATTCCTGGCCCCTCCGGGGCCCCTGTTCTTTTCCAGCGCCACGACGCGCACGACATGCTCGGGATAGGCCCTCGCCACATCGAGCGTGGCGTCACGCGACTTGTCGTCGACGACGATGATCTCAAGGCTGACGCCCTTCTGGGCGATGGCGCTGGCGACCGCCCTATCAAGTGTTGCCTCGGCATTGTAGGCGGCGATCACAAAAGAAACATCGGGTACGGACGAAACGTCAGGCTGCACGCTTGCCTCCTTCCCCTGGTGAAGGCTGGCCATAGAGGCGCAGTTCGCGGACACCGACAAGACCGCTGACAACGCCGACATGCATGATGCCGCGCAACACGCTGCGGTTCCTGCGGACCGGACTGGCTGCAACCGGAAGTGCCGCGGCGAAGCAAAAAGCGGCCTTTGCCGCGGCAAGGCCGGCCTGCTTTACTCGCGCGATGCCGCTGGCGCCGCGGCCCAGGAGATGACCGTGAGTCTGGCCAACCCGGAAGCGGCGGCGGCTGAGCCAGTCGAATGCGGCCCTGGCCCTCGGCACCGCCTCGTCCACCCATGCCTCCGGCGCAAAGGCGATCCGGCCGCCTGCCTTGTGCATCTGGTCGAAGAATTCGGTGTCCTCGCCGCCGGTCTGGCCGCGCGCCAGGCTGAAGCGGCGGCCGCGCAAGCTGTCGGATGCCATGCGCAGCAGGACGTTGCAGGTGTAGCCGGTGCGGATTTCGCCGTGCACGCGGACCGGCAAGGTGGAATGGAAATCGCCGCGGCGCATCCATTCCGGCGCATCCGGACGATAGAGCGCGCGCACCGGGCCGAGAACCGCGGCGGCGCCGCTTTTTTCGGCCGTTGCCACCAGTTCGGCGAGCCAGTGGGCCGTAGCGGTCTCATCGTCGTCGATGAAGGCCAGGAAATCGGCCTCGCTGGCCTCGAGACAAGCGTTGCGAGCGATCGAGATGTTGCGGGCCGGGCAATGCCGGTAGCGGACCGGCAACTTCAATTCCTGCGACAGCACCGTCACCAGGTCCCTGGCGCTCGGCGTGTCGTCATTGTCGGCGACGATGACGCCGACCTCGAAGCCGTCAGGCATGGCCAGGGCGGCAAGCGAGCGCAGCGTGTCGGCCAGTTCCGGCCGCCGGAATGTGCACACGCCGATGTCGATGCTGCGATGCTTGACCTCAACCGCCATCACGCCGCCCTCCGCCGCGTGCCGAGGCCGAGAAGCTGCAGCCAGAAGCCGACGGACCAGCCGAAATGCATGACCATCGCCGAGACGCCGGCAAGCGCGATATCGGCATTGCGCTGGCTGATGGCCGCCACCAGGCCGTAGCCCAGGCAAACCGCCACCCACAGCACCAGAGGCAGCGCCGCGATCCAGTGCAGGAAGGAGAAGGCCGCCAGCAGAACCACCGGGAAGACCGCCAGCGGCACCATCTGCCTAAACTTCGGGATCACACGATGTTTCAGCACATTCTTGGCGCGGCCGCGGCCATAGCCGAGATACTGGACATAGAGGCCGCGCAGCGAGGTCCGCGGATAATAGACCATCTGCGTCCTGCCGCTCATCCAGATCCTGTAGCCTGCCCGCCTCAGCCGATAGTCGAGTTCCGCATCCTCATTGTGGCTGAACGTCTCGTCATAGCCGCCGACGGCCTGGAAGGCCGATATCCGCATCAGTGCGTGATGGCCGTGGTCGACCCACTCCCCGGCGGAGAGATGGCGATGCTTGGAGCCGCCGGTGCCGAGCTTGGAGTTCTGCGCCGCCGCCGCCGCTTTCTGCACCGTGCCGCTGCCGCTGGTCAGCATCGACACCACGACCGAATCCGCGCCGGTCGCCAACGCCTCCTCGACCAGTCGGTCGCAATAGTCGTCGGGATAGCCGCCATGGGCGTCGATGCGGATAAGATAGTGCGTACCCTGGCCAAATTTGGCCACCGCCAGGTTGATCGCGGCGCTCTGGATGCGCTTTTCGTTGTGAAGCAGGATGATGCGAGGATCGTTCCTCTGGCGCTCGCCGACAATGGCCAGCGTGCCGTCAGTGCTGCCGCCATCGGCAACGACGATCCGCGCGCCAAGCCGTTCCGCCGCCGGGCAAAGCTGGTCGAGCAGCGCGCCGATATGAGTCGCCTCGTCGAGACACGGGATCACGATCAGGGTGGAGGCAAGCGCTTGCGTCATCGGGCGATGTCCATCCTATGCCAGGGCCTCGGTCGCGAGCGGCCCGCGCACGTTGGTCAGGCGGCGCAGTTTTTCGACCAGGGCGCCGCAGTCGCTGCGATCGTAGCTCCACATCCTCGGATTGTGGGCCAGCACGCGCGCCTTCAGCCTGCCGAAGCGGTGCTGTTCCATCCCGCCAAGCGCGGTTTCGAGCGCCTCGGGCGTGGCCTGCGGCAGCAAAACGCCGATATCGCGCTGCCGAAGGAACCGTCCGGTCTCGGTGTTGTCCATCGAGATCGGCACCGCGCCGAAGCGGCAGCCTTCATAAAGGCGGTTGGGCAGCAGCCATTCGGAGTTCTGTCCCTCCTCGAAGAAATCGATCGCCCAGGAGAAATGGACGTCGTGATAGATCGCCGCCATGTCCTCCGGGTTGCGGTACGGCCCGCGAAACGACATGTAAGGTTCGGCATCGACGAAGGCATGGAAATCCGGGAACTCGGAAAGTGCCGGGCGGCCGCGCAGCACGATTTCGAACCGGCCTTCCATGTGACGCGTGAAACCGGCCAGCAGTTCGAGCGAACGGCGGCACCGGAGCGCCCCGAACCAGCCGATCCGCCACGGCGGGGCGAGAGGTCCTTCCACCGCCTCGCGCTCGGCCGGCAGAATCGCCGCCGCCTCGAAATATTTGTTCTCGACCAGTTCCACCGGCGCCGCGACCTGGCGGAAAGGCTTGAAATAATTGGCGATGAAGGCGGGCGAACTGGTCACCAGCAGCCGCACATCCCGCGCCAGATGACGCTCGGTGGCGCGCAGCGCCTTGCCCAGGACATCGTCGCGAAGCACCAGGCGGTGAATGTCGAGACATTCGTAGACGATCGGGACAGCGGCGCCGAAAGCCGACCGGGCGCGGCGGGCCAGCGCCAGCATCTCCAGGTTACGCGCGATGATGATGTCGGGCTTCGGCACGTCCCTGAGCTTCGAACCTATCGAAACCGCTGTTTTTGCCACCGCCACCAGGCGCTGGGCGAATCGCCCGTCGCGCGTCGCGCCAAGGTCGATTGGCCGCAAGCCTTCGATGTCGGCAATCGGAGTGGCGGCGCGGCGGAAGCCCGCCAGGGTAACCCGGGCGCCACCTGTCCTGAGCATCGTGATCCGCCGGCGAACCGCCGGGTCGGAAACATCATGTACCAGGTACAAGACATGCAGCATGAAAACTCGACCGCTGTTTGACCCACCCAGGGGAAGCCTAGTACAGCTCTTGCTGCATCGCAACATTTTTGGCGCACCGTTCCACGTTTTCTGTTGCACTGCAAAATTATTGCCGTAGTTTGTGGTCGGCGGCGGTTGTGGATTTCGGGGCTCCGAAATCCGCGCAAAGATCAGGAATCCTGAATTTGGAAGCCAATCCATTCGATCCGCCGGAAGGCTCACTGCGCAAATCGGTCGGCCGTGGTGCCGTCGTGACCGCAATGGCGCAATCGGTGCGGGTCGCTACGCAGATCATTTCCGTCATCGTGCTGTCGCGACTCCTGTCGCCGCAGGATTTCGGCGTGGTCGCCATGTGCGCTCCTGTGCTCGCCTTCATCGCCCTGTTCCAGGACTTCGGCCTGACCCAGGCGACCATCCAGAAATCGGGCATCCGGCATGAGGAGGTGAACTACCTCTTCTGGATCAATGTCGCCGTCAGCGCGGTCCTCGCCTGCGTGCTCGCGGGCGCGGCACCCCTGGTCGCCGCGTTCTATGGCGAGCCGCGCGTCGCCGGTCTGGTGGCGGCACTGGGATTGCAGATCCTGGCTTATGGCCTGGGCGCCCAGCATCTGGCTCTGCTGACGCGTCGCATGCAGTTCGGTCGCCTGGCGATCATCGACGTCGCCGGGGCCGTCGCGGGGCTGGCCGTCTCGATCGCCTGGACTTTCATCGACCGTTCCTACTGGGCGCTGTTTGCCGGCACGCTGACCGGCGCGGTGCTGCCGACGCTGTGCTACTGGGCCAGCTCGCGCTGGCGCCCAGGCATGCCGCGCAAGGTCGTCGGGATCAGCGAGCTGATCAATTTCGGTGCCGGGATCACCGGTTTCAATTTCGCCAATTTCTTCGCCCGCAATCTCGACAACGTGTTGATCGGCAAATACTGGGGCGAGGCCCAGCTCGGACTCTACGACCGCGCCTACAAGCTGCTCCTGTTCCCGCTCAGCCAGATCACCAATCCGCTGTCGAAGGTGATGGTGCCGGCGCTGTCGCGACTGAAGGACGAGCCGGACCGCTATCGCAGCGCCTATCTGCGCGTGATGCCGCTGATCCTTCTGGTGGCGCTGCCCGGCGTCGCTTTCGCCACCGCGATGTCGGATGTGCTGATCCCCTTCGTGCTCGGCGAGCAGTGGCGCGCCAGCGCCTCGATCTTCCTGGCGCTCGGCTTTGCCGGCCTGCTGCAGCCGCTCAACAATCCGGCTGGTTGGCTTTTCGTCAGCCAGGGCCGCTCCGGCGACTTCATGCGCTGGGGCATCATCACGGCGGTGACCTCGGTGCTTGCCTTCGCGCTCGGCCTGCCCTACGGCGCGCTGGGCGTGGCGGTCGCCTATGCGGTCAGCGAGTATCTGCGCACGCCCTTCCTATGGCTCTATGTCGGCAAGAGCGGACCGCTGCAAGCCAGCCATGTGCTGCGCACGGCAGCGCCGTTCGTGCTTGGCGCGCATCTGGCGCTTGGGGCGGTCTGGCTGGTCAAGCCGATGCTGCCGCAGCAGCATGTCGTCGCCTTGGCAAGCGGCGTCATCCTGGCCTACGCGATCACCATCGTCGTCGCGCTGACCTTCGCCGCCGGCCGCGAAGCCTTGCGGGAGGCCTTGAAAATGCTGCCGGCAAGGGCGCCGGCGGCGACGCCGCGCGAGGCGCAATAATTTCGGCGCCTTTGTCGTCTATCCCATATCCCACCCGAGCATCAGGCCTGATCCATGCACTACCGATCGATCTCCGACATGAACGACGCCATCGTGAGCAACCTTCATCGGCTGCCACGCGACATCGACCTGGTGGTCGGCGTTCCCAGAAGCGGCGTGCTGGCGGCGACGCTGGTCAGCCTTGCGGCCAACATTCCGATGACTGACCTGGACTCCTTCCTCGAAGGCAGGGTCTACACGTCAGGCATCACCAAGCGCCGCGCGGCCCTGGACCGCAAGGTTTCGGACATGCGCAAGGTGCTGGTGATCGACGACAGCATCGCCGGCGGTAATGCGATGCGCGACGCCCGTGCCCGCATCAAGAGCGGCGGTGTCGAGGCTGACTACACCTTTGCCGCCGTCTTCGGCCTGGAGCCGGAGCATCAGGAGACCGATCTGGTGTTCGAGGTCGTGCCGCATCCGCGCATGTTCCAGTGGAACTTCATGCATCATAAATTCCTGGCGCAATGCTGTGTCGATATAGACGGGGTGCTGTGTCTCGATCCGACCGAGGCCGAGAACGACGACGGGCCGGCCTATGAAAAATTCCTCAGCGAGGCGCGGCCGCTTCATGCCGTAACCCACAAGATCGGCTGGCTGGTCACCAGCCGGCTCGAGAAATACCGTGCATTGACGGAGGCGTGGCTCGCCAAGCACGAGATCAAGTACGACAAGCTGATCATGCTCGATCTGCCGAGCAAGGCGGAGCGCCAGCGGCTTGGCGCGCATGGCAGTTTCAAGGCCGATTTCTATCGCAAATCCGACGCCATCCTGTTCATCGAAAGCGAACATGCCCAGGCGCTGAGGATTGCCAAACTGTCGGGGAAACCGGTCCTGTGCGTCGAGACGCACATGGTCAGTTTTCCCGATGCGCTGTCGCTGCCAGCACTTGGCCAGGCCGCGCGAAACCTGCCGGCGAGGCTGCGCCAGGTCAACTCGCAGGAGGGCCGCAAGAGCGCCGCCAAGACCATTGCCCGCGCCCTGCTCGGTGCACGCGGCTATGAAACGCTGAAGAACAGGGTCAAGCGCCCAGCCTGATGCAGAACCGAACGGGTCGCTGCTTGGCTACGCGGCCTGGCGTGCGCGCTGCTGCACCGCTCTGTCCAGTATCGAGAAGAAGGTGACGAACTGACGGTCGGGGTCGAGTTCCGGCCGGCCGGCGAAGCCGCGCGCGAGGGCCGAGACCCGCTGATATTCCTTGTTGTCGTTCCACAAGAGCCTGACGGCCGCGACCCATTCGGCGAGCGGGGCATCATAGTCGAGCACCGTGCCGCCAGGGCCGACCGCTTCCGGCAAGCCACCGCGGCGCGAACCGACGACCGGAATGCCGCTGCAATGGGCTTCCGAGGCAACCCGCCCCCAGGCCTCCTCCCATTTGCTGGGCGCCAGCAGGATCCGGGTGCGGCCATAGACCGTCTTCATGTCACTGGTGCGGTTCTCCAGCGTGACATTGCCGAGCGGCGTGATCGTCTGTTCGATGCGTGCCCGGTGATCGTCCGCCAGCTTCCAGCTTTCGACGAACAGGAACGGGATTTCGGGGCACGCGGCGGCGATCCGCACCGCAAGCTCGAAGCCCTTTTCCTCATAAGGGTTGATCAGGGTGACGAACTGGCCTGAAGTCGGCGTGCTGTAGTGGGCCGGATTGATGGTCGGAGGGATCACCGCCGCCTCGATGCCGAACTCCCTGGCGTAGGTACGCGCGGTGAATTCGGAATTGGCGATATAAAGCGCCGAATGCAGGTCGCGCAGGTCGCCCCCAAGCTCGTGAAACTCGACGTTGCGGAGGTAGACGACCAGCGGCACGCCCTTGGCCTGCAACGCCTTGCCGAGTGGAACCGACTTGTGACACTGAACCACCGCCACATCCGGCTTGACCCTGTTGACGGCGAAGGCCGCCGCCTCCCACGGAAACCACGCCCGAATCACTGGGTAGCCGGGAAAACTGTCGACGACCGCCGGCTGGCGCAAAAGCTTCATCTTGGCACGCGCCTTGAAGCCGAAGACACCATCGCCAAACAGCGCGGCGAGCACCGCGGCCTCATGCCCATGCTCGATCAACTGCTCGGCCAGATGATGAGTGCTCGACTGGACGCCGCCGCTGAACTCCGGTGGGTAGCCATTGCCGCCTGCAAAGAGAACTTTCATGGTCCTGGCTCCTCGTCTATCGCGTTTCAATGCCCACGGCCGATGAACGGCAGCGTCAAGTGCAGCCTCACGCAGTCTTTGGCGGATCAAGCGTCGCGAACGGATTTGTGCATGGCTGCCATCCGGTGAACCGGATGGGATCACTAGGCGAACTGCGCGAGGCGTAGTCCGTCAACATGTGAAATTCGGCCACGACCCAGCGGTCGAAATGCCGGAGGTCGCGCTGCTTCCGCTTGGGCAACAACTTGCGTGCCTGGCCGAGCTTCGCCGTCTCGAGCAAAGTGACGGCGTCGCCCAGTTTTTCGCTGGGAAACAGCCACGGATTGCGGTTGCGGAACTCCAGCACGAACTGCTGCAGGTGCTCGATGCGCATGTTCAACCCGCCGAGGTATTTTTCGAGCGTGACGCGAACCAGGTCCTCGTCCGAAAACGAAGACACCGCCGCGAAGGCCACGCCAGTCGATGCAACTCCACCAGCCATGATGGCCAAGACCGAGCGCCGTGAGATTTCCATCATCGGTTACCTCCTTCCCTTCCCGTCACGCCATCCGGCTCGCCGCGCGCAGGGACAAAGCTGCCGCGGTCAGGCTCGGGTTGGCGCAGGAGCAGCTTGGATAGGTGCTGGTGCCGACGACGACCAAGTTTCTCAGCCGGTGATGGATCATGTTGCTGTCGATCACCGAATCGGCCGGGCCGGTGCCCATCCGCAACGTGCCCTGGACGTGCGATTCCGTTGGCCGGATGCCGCGGTCGAAGAGCCGTTCGACAGGCAACGGGGCAAGCAGTCCAGGCAATTTGTCCAGCGCCCGGGCCATGCCTTTGACGGCATAGTCCGACGGCGCCTTGAAGGAGACGAAGGCGTTGTCATCCTCGTCGAGGGTGACGAAATTCTCGTGATCGAGCAGGTTCTCGGTGACCACGACCAGCGGCAGCGCCTGGCGCAGCCGGCCCTTCTCTGCGCGCATCCCGTGCTGCCAGCGGTTCTCGAAATAGACGAGGGCCGCCGCGTGCTCGGACCGGTGCGGACCGTCATAGAGGCCGAAATTCAGGCCGGTGGTGATGGTGCTGCCGTCGAAATTGTCGACGCCGTCGAGATAGACCTCGAAATTCCAGCCATAGGATTCATGCAGGCCACGCCCGACGAATTCATCGCCCAGGCCCGAGCGCAGCATGAT
Organism: Mesorhizobium sp. BR-1-1-10; assembly: GCF_020165595.1. NCBI lineage: Bacteria > Pseudomonadati > Pseudomonadota > Alphaproteobacteria > Hyphomicrobiales > Phyllobacteriaceae > Mesorhizobium > Mesorhizobium sp. BR-1-1-10. The sequence goes on from NZ_JAIUIL010000005.1 coordinate 136,775, forward strand.
CGCCGCGCTCTGGATGGCATTGGCGCCGAGAACGAAGAGGTCGCCGCTGACCTGATATTCCCTGCCCTCATGCACGAAGGCGACCGAACGGACCGTGCCGCCGACATGGTCGAGCCGCCGCACTTCGGAGCCGAGGCAGACCGAAACGTCGGGATGCTCGAAGACATGCATCAGGCCGTTATTGGCGGTGAACTTGGCATCGACCGGGCACAGCCAGCAGCGCAGATTGGCGCAGCAGGAGCTGCGTTGCGCGGTCGGCACGCGCGCCCGTGCGGTCGGCATGACGAAATGCTGGTCGGGCTGGGCCGCCTTCATCATCCTGTCCGGCGTCGACATGCGATGCGGTGGCTGCGGAAAGGGCTTCGAGCGCGGCAGCATCGCCGCCATGTCGGGATCGCCGGAGATCGACATGATGTCTTCGGCGTCGCAATAGAACGGCTCGACATCGTCGTAGCTGATCGGCCAGTCATTGCCGACGCCGTAGGTGCTTTTCAGCCTGAAATCATTGGGGTGGAATCTTGGCGTCTGCGCGAACCAGCAATTGGTCCCGCCACCCAGCCCGATCGTGTAATTCCACGGCTTGTCGGAATTGGTGCTGTAGGTCGTCTCGTCGTCTATGTCGGTGTTGACGTTCTGGTCAAGCTGCCATTCATGCGTGTTGTGGCGACCCCACTCCAGAACCAGGATGCGCGCCTTACGCCGCCTGGCGAATTCATGCAGGAAGAAAGCCGAACCGAAGCCGGAACCGATCGCGACAACATCGAAATGATCTTTGGTGACTTGCTCGGGCTTTACGTCCAGCACCATCAGCTACAATTCCTTCTACGCCGGGCGTTTGGCCCGATCCTGCTTTCGGCTCTCCGCGCCCGATCTCATGCCGCCATTCTGCCGATCGAGTGATATTCGATGCCGTGGCGCGCCACGACCTTGGGATCGTAAAGGTTGCGGCCATCGAAGATGACCGGCGTGGTCAGCGCATCCTTCAGCGCATCGAAGGACGGTGCGCGAAAACTCTTCCATTCGGTGGCGATCAGCAGCGCATCGGCGCCGCGCAGGGCCGCCTCCTTGGTTCCACACAACAGCAGGTCGTCGCGCAGCCCGTAGATGGCCTGGCATTCCTGCATGGCCTCGGGATCATAGGCCTGCACGGCCGCGCCGGCGTTCCAGAGCGCCTCCATCAGCACGCGCGCGGGCGCCTCGCGCATGTCGTCGGTGTTGGGCTTGAAGGCCAGGCCCCACAGCGCGAAGGTCTTGCCCTTGAGGTTACCCTTGAAATAGCGGTGCACCTTGTCGAACAGAACGGATTTCTGGTCATTGTTGCGCTCCTCGACGGCGCGCAGCAGCTTGGCGTCGTACTTGACGCCCTCGGCGGTCTTGATCAGGGCGCGGACGTCCTTGGGAAAGCACGAGCCGCCATAGCCGAGACCCGGATAGATGAAGTGATAGCCGATGCGCGGGTCGCTGCCGATGCCCTGGCGCACTTCCTCGATGTCGGCGCCGAGTTGCTCGGCGAGGTTGGCCATCTCGTTCATGAAGCTGATCTTGGTCGCCAGCATGCAATTGGCGGCGTATTTCGTGAATTCGGCGCTGCGCACGTCCATCACGATCATCTTCTCGTGGTTGCGGTTGAAGGGCGCATAGAGTTCGCGCATCACCGCCTCGGTTTCCTCGCTCGACGTGCCGACGATGATGCGGTCGGGCTTCATGCAGTCGGCGACCGCGGAGCCCTCCTTGAGGAATTCGGGATTGGAGGCGACGTCGAAGCTCAGATCCTCGCGGCCCCGCTTCTTCAGCGTCTCGGCGATCCTGGCCTTCACCTTTTCGCAGGTGCCGACCGGCACGGTCGACTTGCCGACGACGATCTTGGCGGTATCCATCTCGCGGCCGATGGTCTCGGCGACCGCCAGCACATATTTGAGGTCGGCCGAACCATCTTCGCCGGGCGGCGTGCCTACCGCGATCATCTGGATTTCGCCGTGCCTGACGGCGGCCGCCGCATCGGTGGTGAACTTGATGCGGCCGGCGGCGTGATTCTCCCTGACGATGGTTTCAAGACCCGGCTCGAAGATCGGAACGAGGCCCTGATTGAGCCGCTCCACCTTGTTTGCGTCGATATCGACGCAAACAACCTGGTGGCCAACCTCGGCAAGCACCGCCGCCTGCACCAAGCCGACATAGCCAATTCCAAACACCGTCAAGTTCATTCGGTTTCATTCCCATCCAGGGCAGCGGACCGCTTCTCGGCCCTGCCGGTTCAATTCGTCTTTCCCAGCTCTTTTACACTACACACCAGCGATTCCGGAAATTGGCAGGGCTGACCCAGCGCGGTGAACGCGGCCCGCTCGACCTGCAGCGAAAGCTTGCGGCCCGGGTCCGCAAACGCTCCCATCCAGCCCTTCATGGTGTCGCTACCCCAAAGGCTGAAGAAGATCTTCTGCGCATGGCTGGGCAGCTTCGCGGGATCGGTGATGGTGTTCACCAGCTGGCCGTTGAGATACCAGCGCAGGCTATCTTTCTCCCAGACGAAGGCATAGTCGTTGAAGGCACTGTCGGTGCCGCCCGGCACGTCGACCAGCTTCTCGTTCTTGCCCTTGCCGGCGATATAGGCGTTGACCTGCACCTTGGAGGTGTCCTTGGTCAGGATCTCGAAGTCGATCTCGTCCCAGGGCTGCTTGTCGGATGGGCCGATATAGGAGAAGAAAGCCGCGTTGAGGCCGGGGCCGGTGTCGGTCTTCATCCGCGCCTCATAGGTACCATAGCCGAAACGCTGCTTGGTCTGGATCTCGCCGCAGGCGAACTCGCGATCCTTGGTCTTCTGCTTCGCGAATCCGAGCGAAAGAACGCCATCGGAAAGCTTGACCAAGCCTTTCGACCAGGTGCAATTCTGATGGCTGCCGTTCGTCCAGCCGTCTGAAACGTACCAGCGCTCGCGGTCGAAATTCTTGAAATCGTCGACGAAAGAGGGCGCGGACTGGATATCCTGCGCATGAGACGGGGTTGCCGGCAGGCTGCCAAGAGCGACCAGCAGCAAAGCGACCGCCAGACCAGACCGCCGCCAGAAATGCAGGGCTGAAGGGGCGTCTATTGCTGTCGTGGACATGGTCTTTGGATCCGAATTCATGAGTGACTCACCTTTGCGCTGTGTCCCCAACCCAAAGTCGACGTTCGAACCGCTTCCAAACGGGCCAACCTTGACCTTTTCAATAACCCGCCCGACGTCCAGCCTTGCATCACCTTCGCCGTAACGGTCCCGCGCCGCCGCCTTCAATTTCGGCCGACTCCCGCCTGCCTGGCGGGGTCGACCGCCGCCGGATCGGTGCTCGTATTCTCGTCGAAGACCACGTCCAGCGAATGACGGAGCTCGCGCATCCTACCGCCCTGGCGCGACAGCGCAGCGATGCGGCGCTCGCTGTTCAGGATCGACTGCGTCAACGCGCTGACTTCGGACGAGCGGCGATCGGAGGCGAAGCCGTTTTCCATGGCTTCGACCAGAAAGGCCGCGTTGGTCGCCTCCTTGCGGTAGCGGCTCTCCAAGCCGGTTTTCTCCGCCTCGATCTCGGCGGCGATCTGCTCGAACAGCTTCGCCAGCCGGTCCAGGCGCGCAACGTCGGTCTGCCTGTCGCGGGCCGGATCCCTTGATCTGAAGCCGAATATCGAGGCCATGAACTTAAATTCCCGTCATCGCCGGCTTCCTGGACCGGCTTTCAGGCCAGGCCACTGGCCGATCCCCGCAACCGGGGCTGAAAACTCGTAACCGCGTCGCCCAACTCCTCTGACGAAGAGAGACTTCGCACCAGTCCGATCGGGGGCCAGTTCGGCTGGTCGTTTAATTTGTTGCACCGCAACATAGACTGCCATCCCCAGAGCCGCGAGGCAACCACCCAATTCATAAACTCATAAATCCGATGGAAATGGTTGCGTGGCGGCCTCGCGGTCGGCAGGTAACACCGCGCCTTACCGTCCTTTGCCGGTACTGGTTCCAGCCATCAGGAAACGGAGCGGCGGCACGTGCTTGTTCCTGGAGACCAGGCCAACACTGCGAAACAGCGCCTCGATCTTGTCGGACGCCACGCCCTGGACGATGGGGACGAGGTTGGATTGGCTTGCGAAGGCGTAGGCCGCGGCAGAAGCCAGGCCCCGCTCGGCCTTCACGTCGAGGAAATTGCGCAGCCGGTATTTGTCGCGCACATGCCGCTCGTGCCGCCGTAGCACTGCTTTCGACCCTTCCGGCAGGCTGTCGATCGCCAGCAGCGCCAGATCGGCATCGGCCAGCCGCTTCAGATCCTGCGTCTTGTGGCGGCCGCTGAGTGAATCGGCACGCACGATGGCCCCGTAGCCGCAGGAACGTATGACCTTGAACCGTGCCCCGTGGGCGACCGCTCGCGCGTAAAGCTCGTAGTCCTCGCCCAGTCGCAGGCTCTCGTCGTAGCGCAACCCATGGCGGTCGAGAAAGGCACGGCTGATCACCGGCTTCAAGAAGCCGAGTTCGCCTCTTTGGACGCGGCGCCGGGAGATGTTGCCTTCCACGAATCCTTCGAAATCGAGGAATTCCGGATCGGCGGCAAAATCCGGGGCGACGATTTTGGTTGCATCGCCAGCCGCGTCATCCCTGATGAGCATGATGTTGTCGGCGGCGAAATCCCAATCGGCGCCGACAAACAGGTTGCGAAACCGGCCCTCGAGGAAGAAATCGTCGGCGTCCAGAATGCTGATGAACGGGGCTCGTGAACCGGCGATCGCCGCATTGCGGGCAAAAGAAGGGCCGCGATTGACGTCGAGGCGCATCACCGCAAGCCGGCCGCTGCCATCGTCGGCGGAGCGTGCGACCTCGGCCGTATTGTCCGTGGAGCCATCGTCGACGACGACGACCTCCCCGACTTCCGGTTCGCGCAACGCGGACGCGATGGCGACGGCGATCGTTCGCGCCGCGTTTTTGGCCGCGATGATCACGCAGACTTGGGATTTCGTCATCGACATGGAATTGCCTCTTGCACAGGTTCCGATCTGCCCTCGCCCTGTACGCGTTCGATATTCGCCGCCTTCACGGGCCGGCCGGCCGTTCGAAGATGCGGCGGCTGATGTCCGCCGACGCCGCCCAACCGGCCTCGGAAAGGTAACGGACCGGAGCCCGGCCGCACAATTCCCACAACACCGTGCGTCGCTGCGGCCAGCGCAGCGACGACAGCCATGGCGCGATGACCATGTTGAGCAGGTCTTCATTGCCGATGCGCGACAGGATCGGCTTAGCCCGCTCCGACAGAAGCGTACCGGTGCCGCCGAGCAGCACATCGGCGGAACGCAGGCCGAGCAGCAGCGTGTCCTCCAGCCCCTGGCTCACCGCCGCATCGAGCACACGCTGCTGATCGGCGTGGCCGAGACGGCTGGCGCTGGCCCTGATATCGCAGACGTAGCCGGCGCAAGGCTCCCGGTTGAACAGTGCCTTGGCGACGCTGATGCAGGCCAGCATCAGCGTGTCGGCAGCCGACGTGAACGGGACTTCGGCGCCGGTGATCTCGACCAGCCGCTTTCGCCGCAGGAACCCGTCAGCATCGCGCGGACTGGGCGAGCCGGGCTGCTGAAGCCGGTAATGAAGGTCGACAGTGGATGATTTCGACCCATTGCCACGGATCATGTGCTGTTCGCCGAGGAAGCGGACCCACCAGACCGAACGCGACTTGCCCGATACTTCGTAGCCGATCGAGCGTAACGCTTCGCGTGCCTTCAAGAACCCGGCAGGCGAAACCAGAATATCGATATCGCCCGAGGGTTTCATGAAATGATCGTCGTAAAGCAGATGCTGCTGGAACGGCCCTTTCAGGAACACGAAATCAATCCGCCTGTCGAGCAGCGCCTCGTGAATGGCGATCGAATCCATTAGGCAGGCGGCGTTCATCGACACCGTCCTCCTGCGATAGGTTTCGAGCCACTGGAACAGTTCGGCCGGCCTCTCATGCGCCGGCGTACGCGACAGCGCCTTCAAGACGAAGGTACCGACCTTGTTCAACCTGGCGATATCAGTGACGACAGCGTCGGAAAGGCCCGGCGTCCACGTTTCACCGGCCGAGGCGGCCGGCCCCGCGAAATACAACCGTAAGCAGGCCCGCACATAAGCGATCTCGTCGGCGCAGTCGGTGGCGCGCAGTCTTTCATAGGAGCTTTCCGGCAAGGCCATTGAGCGCACAGTCTCCAAAAAGCGGTTTGCGCGAAGCGTATGCTGCAGCTGCTAAGCAAAGCATCGTCAAAAACGGCGGCGCCGTAAAGCCTTTCCTTTCGCAGTGCGAAATTTTACAACCATAGCGTTTGCCGGCTTCGCGGAAGGGGACGAGATGTATGGACGAATTCCTACCCTAGCGCAGCGCTTCGGCCGGGCCATCGATGGGATCAGCTGAAGTTGAGTATCTTTCGGCGTTGTCCAATGGCAATGGCCAAGCATGGCTTCCTATTGTTTATGTAAAATCAATGGTTTACGGAATCTCCTGTGACGAGGGGCAATCACACCCGGCTTCATCTCGAAAGAGGTGGATTTCTTACACGCGGGGTGACGTCCGCAACCCATAATTGATTAACGACCGGTAAATCAGGCTTGACTCATAAATGTTGCTGTGCAGCTATTGCGATGCAGCATGAAAGTGCTGACGGCAATCGACAGGCCGTTTCCAGTCCTTATGGAGAGTAAAATGGAACAGAATGTTGAAAAGCATGAGTACGAAACGCCAAACCTGACAGTACATGGTTCAATCGAAACCATTACCCAAGGCGGTGGTGGCAGCACGGCAATCGACGCGTCGTTTCCCGCGCACACCCCGATTGGCGACCTGACGTTCTCCTGAGACCAGCCTGATTCTGGAGGAATGACGTTGGGCCTCCGGGATCGAAGACAATGAAATGGAGCCGGGGATGAAAATCCCCGACTTTCCATTGAACCTGATGACGCGTAGACCGTGTGTTGCAAACGAGGTTTTAGGATGAACTGGAACCCATCCGAGCACGATTGCGTAAAGGCCACCAAGGACGCCGTTGCTTGCGAATTCGGCGATGGCCTCGCGCTTCTCAACCTGAAGTCCAATATCTATTACAGCCTCAACGGTGTCGGCGCCTTCATCTGGGAATTGATCCAGGAACCCAAGCCGATCGCGGACATCCGCAGCGCCGTCCTCGCTCGCTACAATGTCGACGCCGAACGCTGCAAGGCCGACGTCGACGCATTGCTGAAAGGCCTGGCGGAAAACGGGCTTGCGAGGCTTGAGCATGAGGCACTCGTCTAGGCAGGCGTCGCAGAAGGCCATGGCTGTGCGGCAAAGAGCTGTGACGCAGAGAAATCCCCGGCCGATGAAGCAGCGGCCTGGCAGGCGCAGCCTGGCCAGGATCTTGTCCTTGAGCGGCTCGGAAGCGCTTTTCCTGTGCCGCTGCCTGCTGGTGGTCACGACCGTCCGGCTCGGGCTGACATTGTTCTCCTACAACCGGGTGCGTGGGATGGTGACGCGGCTCAACGCGCACCAGTGTGCCAGCATGGGCGAGTTGCGGCTCGTCGCCTGGGGGGTTGCCGCCGCAGCACGGTTCGTTCCGGGCGCCACCTGCCTGACCCAGGCGCTGTCGGGCCAATACCTCCTCGCGCGCCAGGGCAATGCGTCGAACATCCGCATCGGCATCGAGCGCGGCACGGGCGAGCAATTGAAGGCGCATGCCTGGCTGGTCAGCGATGACCACATCGTGCTTGGCGGATCCGTCGATGGTTTCGCCCACCTGATCGACCACGGCAGCCGATGAGCGGCGTAGCCGGAATCCTGCTGCGACAAGGCCCCGCGCCGGCTGAAGCGGCGAGCGACATCCAGCAGATGCTGGCGCGCATGCGCCATCGTGGTCCCGACGGAATCTCGTGGTGGCAGGACAGCGGCGTCGCGCTTGGCCATGCCTGGCTCAACACCACCGACGAAACCGGCCCCGGCCCGCTGACCATGGCCGGCGGCAAGCTGGCCATCACCGCCGATTGCCGGCTCGATAACCGCGACGAGCTGCTCGCAAGGCTCGGCATCAGGGACAACTCAGTCGCCGATGCGGCGTTGCTGATGCGGGCCTATCTGCGCTGGGGTGAAACGTGCCCCGTGCATCTGCAAGGCGACTTCGCCTTTGCCATCTGGGATGCCGAGCGGCAGCTTTTGTTTTGCGCGCGAGACCATTTCGGGGTCAAGCCTTTCTATTACCACGCAGCGGAACGCCGCTTTGCCTTTGCCTCCGAGATCGGGCCAATGCTCGGCCTCGACGGGGTCGGTGCGCGCCTCAGCGAGCACCGGATTTCGGGCTTCCTGGCCGGGCTGCCCGATGACCCGCAGTCCACGCCCTACAGCGACATCTTCGCCCTGCCGGCGCGTCACAGCCTCACCGTCGCCGCGCAACGTCTGGTGCTGCGCCGGTACTGGCAGATCGAACCATCGCAGCGAGCACGGCGGCCTGATGCCGCGGAGGAATTCGCCCATCTGTTCGCGCAATCGGTCCGCAACCGCATGCGAGGAAGTCCGTCGATCGGCGCGATGCTGAGCGGCGGCCTCGATTCATCCTCGATCACCTGCGTGGCGGGAGTGCAAAATGCGGCCGAGCGCAAGCCGAGGCTACCGACCTTCTCGCTCGTGTTCGAAAAGGGTTCGTCGATGGACGAGCGCCCGTTCATCGATGCCGTGCTCGATCAGCAGAAGGCCGATCCCACGTTCATCCCAGTCGGCAATTATGCACCCTTCGCTGAATTCGAACGGGTGCTGGAGGAACAGGAAGGCACGTTCCTGGCGCCGGGCCTGACGCTGACCCGCGGTATCTATCGGACGGCTGGCGCCAAGGGCATCAAAGTGCTCCTCGACGGCCATGGCGGCGACGAGGTCGTTTCACAGGGACATGGCCATCTGCACGAGCTTGCCAATGGCGGCAGGTGGCTGGACCTTTGGCGCGAGGTCCGCAGCGCCTCCAACACCTATGGCGACAGCACGCTCGGCCTGTATTTCCAGTTCCTGACCATCTACGGGCCGGCCTGGCGGATCGCCAGGCTGAGACAGCTGGGGAACCGAGCCCTGAACAGGATGCGCAGGCCTGCCCGATCGAAGCGTGGCCGCAGCTGGCGCGACCTGATCAATCCGGACCTTGCCAGGCGAACCGAGCTCATCGACCGGTTCCATCGGGCTGGCTACATGCCGCCCGGCGTCCAAGCCAGCGACGCGCTCAGCCACCGCTGGATCCTGTCCAACGGCTATGTTCCGCACTCTTTCGAAGTTTTGGACAAGGCCGCCGCCAATTTCGGCGTCGAGCCGCGGTATCCCTTCTGGGACAAGCCGCTGGTGGAATTCTGCCTGGGGCTGCCGGGCGAGGAGAAGCTCCGTCATGGGTTTGGCCGCTACGTGCTGCGCCGGGCCATGGAAGGCATCCTGCCGGCGGCGGTACAGTGGCGGCGCGACAAGATCGATTTCACCGCCAATCTGGTCAACGGCATGGTGCGCAACCATCGCGACCTGCTGGAGCAGTTGCTGGTCGGCGATGCGGGTCGCATCGCACCCTATGTCAACCTGCCGGAAGTAAACGCCGCCTATGCGCGGCTGCTGCGCCAGCCGGACCAGGCGGCACCGCTCGATGTCCAGTATGTCTGGCGCTCGGCGTCGCTGTCGCTGTGGCTGCGGCAGGTCCAGCATGGCGGGAGCCCCGCATGATGTCTCGCCATGAGCCGTTCGCCGGCGATCTCGACCGTCTTCCCAACCGCGACAGGACAGCGGGAGAACGAAGTTACTACCGCGCCTACGGCCTGCTCATCGCGTCCGACGTGTGGCTGCCCGAACTGGAGCCGGCGGACCCGGCAACGGCCGACATCGAGATCGTCATCGGCCCGATCGATATGCCCGAGCCTTCGGCGAAGGCAGCGACCGTCTTCCGTTTCGAGCCTGGCCGGCAGTATCTGGCCTGGGAGGCCGTCGGCGCATTCCTGATCAGCGACGCCCGCCGCATCGATGTCCAGCCGGCGCCCGGCGTCGACGACGCCTTGCTTGCCTTCCCGTTGCTGGGGCCGGTGCTGGCGCTGCTGCTGCACCAGCGCGGCCTGCTGGTGCTGCATGCCAGCGCCATCGCGGTGGCCGGCAGGGGCGCCATCTTCATGGGCGACAAGGGCGCCGGCAAGTCGACGACGGCAAGCGCGCTGATCCGGGCCGGACACGACCTGCTCACCGACGACGTCGTGGCGCTCGATCTCACCAACCCGGACGAACCGATGATCGTTCCGGGATTTCCGCAGATCAAGCTTGCCGCCGATGCCGCGGCGGCAATCTCGCTTGGGCAAGCGCAAGTGCGACCGCAAGTGCATCCGGCAATCGAGAAGATGCAGCATCGCCTGCACGGCGCCTTCTCCGGCAACAAGGTGCCGGCGGCCAGGATTTACATCCTCGAGCGCGGCGAAGGGGCCGGGATCACCCTCCTGCCTCAAATCGCCGCCTTGCCAGCTATCATCAAATTCTCCTACGTGACGCGGTTTGGCCGCGCGGCGCTCTCCGGCGATTTCGCGGCGATGCATCTTCGCCACTGTTCAGCGATCGCTAACCATGTCGGCGTGTGCCGGCTGGACGTTCCGACGGGCATCGACAGGATCGGCGAGGCTGTGGCGCTGATCGAAAAGGAATTGGCTGGCGATGCCTAGGTCATCGGTCTTCAGCCTGTCGCTGTTTCGCGATGTCGCGACATTCGGCGCGGTCATTGCCCGGATCGGTGGACGACGAACCTGGACGGCGCTGCTGTTCCTGATCCTCGGCAGCCTGACGGAAGGCGTTTCCATCCTGCTGCTGGTGCCGCTGCTGCACCTGGTCGGCCGTGCCGACCAGGATTTCGCGGTAAGGCTGCCCAATATCGAGTTTGTGCGCTGGCTGGTGCCCGGCGGAACGCTGCAGCTGACGACGGTGCTTTGCGCGCTGGTCGGGCTTGTTGCCGTGCAGGCAGCCTTCAACCGCTTCAAGTCGGTGTACATGGCAAGGCTGCTCTTCGATTTCATCAACCGCTTGCGCATGAACCTGTTCGAGAGCATCGGCAAGGCGCGCTGGGGCGTGTTCACGCGCATGCGCGGCTCCGATCTCGACCATGCCCTGACCGGCGACATAGACCGTGTCCAGGGGGCGGCTTTTGCCCTGCTGATGCTGGTGCAGATCGCGGTGCTGCTGGCGGGCTATCTGGTGATTTCCATGTTCATCTCGCCGGTCATGACGGCGTTTGCCGTCGTCATCGGCATCGTCATGTTCATAGCGCTGCAGCCATTTCGCTCGCGAGCCACCGCCTTCGGCCGGATCCTGACGACCAATCGCCAGGACCAGTACCGCACGGTCTCGGAATTTCTCGGCGGCATCAAGGTGGCCAAGAGCCTGAACGTCGAGGCCAGCTATTTCGCGCAGCTGCAGGTCACGCTCGAAAAGATGAAGGCCGACAATATCGCCTATGTCCGCAACTCTTCGATCGGCACCGCCGTGTTCCAGGTGGCGAGCGTCGTGGGCTTGAGCGTCTTCATCTATGTGGCGTTGGTCCGCTTCCACCTGTCGCTGGCCGAGATCGTCGTGCTGCTCCTGGTCTTCATGCGCATCGCGCCGCGCTTCATGGACATGCAGACGCAGGCCCAGCAGGTGCTGATCAACCTGCCCGCCTATACGGCAATGCGCAACCTGCAGGCGCGTTTCGACGCCGAACGGGAGCCTGGCCACGTCGAATCCACGGATGCCCGCAAGCTGACCCTCGATACGGGGCTGAACATTCGCGACGTCTCCTTTGTCTATGACGACGGCGCCGGCAAGGCAGTGGTGAGCGACATCACCTTCGGCCTTCCGGCCGGCAAGGTCACGGCGCTCATCGGCCCGTCCGGGTCAGGCAAGAGCACGATCGCCGACATGCTGCTCGGGCTGCTCGAGCCGACCACCGGCAAGATCCTCGTCGACGGCGTCGAGCTCGATGCCGGCAATCGCCGCCGCTGGCGCGATCAGGTGGCCTATGTGCCGCAGGACGTGTTCCTGCTGCATGATACGATCGCAGCGAACCTGCGCCTTGCCGCGCCCCAGGCCAGCGAGGACGACTTGTGGAAGGCACTGCGCGCCGCTCACGCCGGCGATTTCGTGGACCGACTGGACCTGAGGCTGAATACCGTGGTCGGCGACCGCGGCGTGCGCCTCTCGGGTGGCGAGCGCCAGCGCATCGCGCTGGCACGCGCGTTGCTGCGCAAGCCGTCACTGCTCATCCTGGACGAGGCGACAAGCGCGCTCGACTGGCAGAACCAGTCGCTTATCGCCCGGTCGATCGACGGCCTGCGCGGCGCAATGACGATCCTGACCATCGCGCACCGGCCGTCGATGATCGCCTTCGCCGACTGGGTGGTGGCGATGGAGGATGGTCGTGTGGTGGAGGTCGGGCAATATCAGCGGTTGAAGGCGAAGCCGGGGAGCCGGTTGTCCCGGATGCTGTCGGGAGAACAGTCGGAAACCCAACCCGCCGATGTGGCCTGAGGACGATGATGTCCCCGTGGATCTAATGCAGCCCCCGCCGGACGCTGCCCAGCTTCTCGCCCTCGGGCACTTCGGTGGAGTTCTGCTTTCTCTCGGCTTCGCGCAGCCTGTCGGCCAGCGTTGGCGCGCTCCTGGCGATCATGGCATAGACGACCGCGAAATAACCGGCCTGGATGACCACCGCGCAGATGATGACACGCAGCAGTGTCGTGCCAAGCGAAGCTCCACCCAGCCAGGACCAGGCGACGACGATCGCGAGCGCGAACAGCATCCCAACGATGAATTTTGGAAGCGACATACCCAACAGCCCATAAACCGGCTCGGGTATATCCAACGATAGCCCCACCCGAGCGCCGTCCCTTGTGATGCGGGCTTGTTAAACCACCCGCTCTCGACCGGTTGCTTCCGGCCTTTCAACCTGTCGCCACCGTGACAGGTATAATTTGCAATTCTATTAAGGCGAGCAGAAGGCGGCAAGGGCAACCGCACATATTTTTGATTGCGCTTACGCGTTCGATTCTGCCATGCTGCAACGCACCCGGCCGCATTTCACTCAACCTGCAGCCATTGCAGATCTGGAGTACAACCCATAATATTAGATGGTATTTTAGGTGAATAGTCCAGAATATAGCATCGTCAGTAAGGACTCGTATGCTCTGGATCCCGACACTGGGAACGCGCCGCCCACAAAACGCCCTAAAAACGCCCGGATTTTTTTATGCTTGCCCATTTATTGTCACAAATGTGCTAAACATTTCGAAATTTGTGCAGCGCGAGCTTATTATTTAGTCAATTCATGACGCGACTATTTCAGTGGCGTGGGAAATTGTGTGTTGCGCTGCAGCATTTTTTTGGTATCGTGCGGTAAACCATTCGTTCAACGCATGGAGTTTCCGTATGAGGGATATTGCCAAGTCGGCCACGGCGGGGTTTTCGCAGGCCGACACCGACTTTCCGCCGCCGATCGGCGGCCTCATCAAGCGGAGTTTCGACATCGTCGGTTCGCTGGCTGGACTGATCGCGCTCAGCCCGCTGTTCATCATGATAGCGCTGCTCGTCAAATTCTCCGATGGCGGATCGGTTTTCTATGGTCACCGTCGAATCGGGCGCGGCGGACGGCTCTTCTCCTGCCTCAAGTTCCGCACCATGGTTCCGGACGGCGACAAGGTGCTGGCAGCCTATCTCGCGACCAATCCAGAGGCCAATGCGGAATGGATAGCGACCCGCAAGCTGAAGAACGATCCACGCGTCACCCGCGTCGGAACGGTGCTGCGCAAGCTGAGCCTCGATGAATTGCCGCAGATCATCAACATCCTCCAGGGCGACATGAGCCTTGTCGGGCCTCGCCCGGTGGTCCGGGACGAACTGGAAATCTATGGCAGCGCGGCTGTCTATTATCTGAAGTCCCGGCCCGGCCTGACCGGCCTGTGGCAGGTCAGCGGCCGCAACGACGTTTCCTATGACAGCCGCGTCGCGTTCGACCGCCACTATGTCGAGAACTGGTCGCTGTTCGAGGACGTTCGCATCATCATCAGAACAGTGCCGGCCGTCTGGATGTCGCGCGGCTCTTACTGATCGGCCGGCAGGATCAAGGCATCCGGCGGCAAGCTCATCGGGCGATGGGGCTAAAACGGATCGGAACGCTCAGTTGAAGATAGACATTTTCGAAGCCTTTGGCAGCGGCCCGTTTTCCGGCCGCTCGCGGCTCGTGGCGACCTGCCTTGCGATGTCGCTTGCTTTTCCCCAGATGGCCGCCGCCGACGATTACCGTCTGGGCTCCCAGGACAAGCTCACCATCCGCATCGCCGAATGGCAGACCGTCGAAAGCACGTTCCGCGACTGGTCGTCGGTCAATGGCCAATATACGATCGGCCCGGCAGGCACGCTGTCGGTGCCTTTCGTCGGCGAATTGCCGGCGGCCGGCAAGACCACGGCGGAGGTCGCTGCGGCGATCTCCGAGGCGCTGCAGCACAAGCTCGCTTTGTCGGACAAGCCCGAAGCCTCGGTCGAAATGGCACAGTTCCGCCCCTTCTACATTTCGGGCGAGGTGCAGAATCCCGGGCAATTTCCGTTTGTGCCCGATCTTACGGTGCTGAAAGCGATCAGCGTCGCCGGAGGCATCAGGCGCAACGCCGACTACGGTCCCCAGCTCGGCAAGGACCTGGTCACCGCCAAGGGCAATTTCGATATCTCCGACGACCAGCGCGTTCGGCTGATCGTCAAGCGCGCCCGCATCGACGCCGATATGGCCGGCAAGACGAGTTTTGAGGCACCCAAGGAGGTCGAAGGCGATCCGCGACTGCCGACCATCGTCGCCGACGAGATGACAATCCTTACCGCCGACCAGAAGGCGCTGAAGCTCAAGCTCGAGGCGCTCGACGATCTCAAGGGTGTGCTGCAGGCCGAGATCGAATCGCTGCAGAAGAAGATCGTCAACCAGCAGAAGCAGGTCGACCTGGCGCAGCAACAGCTGGCCAGCATCGGTCCACTGGCCCAGAAGGGCCTGGTGGCCAATGCCCGGCTTCTGGATTCGCAGCAGTCCGTCACCGACCTGCAGGGCAAGATCCTGGACTACGAGACAGCCATCCTGACCGCCAAGCAGGCGATCAGCAAGGCGACGCAGGACGCCATCGACGCCCAGAACACCTTGAGTTCGAGCCTCGCCGCCGATCGCCAGCAGACCGAAGCCGACCTGAACGAGGCCGCGCTGAAGGTGAATATGCAAAAAGGCCTGATAGCCCAGGCCACGGATCCAGCGACGACGGCCGCCATCACCAACGACCAGCAACCTACCTTGCTCTATTCGCTGGTGCGCAATGTCGACGGCAAGACCAGCGAAATCGCCGCCAAGGAAGACACACCGGTACTGCCTGGCGATGTGATCAAGATCAAGCTGGCGCCGCTGGCCAGCCAGTAGAGACGCGGAAGGTCGCGCGGCCAGCCGCGTTCGATCCATAGCGCAAGGGCCTTGAGCCTCCGCCAAGCCTGCTTGGCGGAGGTTTTTGCTGATATATTTTCAGCACCGGAAACCAGAATGGCTGTTGACGCAATCCCGAACGGAACCGCTACGCGGTTTTCCTGCGATGGCTTTAGCGGACTCTCATCATTACTCGGCTGCCGCGGGACGGTGAGGCCAGGCTGCCTGTCCGGCCTTGGCATCCGCCGGCTCGAAAGCCGGCGACCATCGCGTGCGGGTGACCGGCAGCCTCGCCAGCTTGAAGAAGCTGAAATACATCAGGAATGAACCCATGATGTAGGGGTTGAGTATCTCGACCTCGACGAAGGAGCGGATGAGCAGCAGCACCATCACGCCGATCAGAACCACCGATTCGGCCTGCCATGTCTTGAAGACCACCGCCGCGATGTGGCCGAGGAGCGTGCGCAGCATGATCAGCGATATCAGCACCGCCCCGGTGAAGCCGAGTTCGACAAGGGCTTCGACATAGGTGTTGTGGAAATGGAAGCCGGTGCGGGTGCTGATGTAGAATTCGTTCCACAGCCGCTCCGCCTCGGCAAAGCCCTGCACCCAGTAGGCGGCATAGCCGACGCCAAGGATCGGCGATCGCATCGCGGCGTTCCAGCCCTGCTCCCACAGATAAGTCCGCCCGGTGAGCGTCGAATCCTTGCCGAAGATGCCAAGCACGAAGTCCATGAGCCCGAGATTGAGGGCGACGATGGCCACCACGACGATCATGCCGGCGCCGACCAGGAAGATCACCCGGCGGTAGCGTCGCGACAAAAGCTTGCTCATCGCAAGAAGCGCCACCAGCGCCAGAACCGCCGGTATCGAGGCCATCGAGGTGGCGGAATGCGAGACGACCAGCACATAGGCCGACAACAGCACGACCGGCACGGTCAGCATGAAACTCAGCCGGCCACGCCGAAGGAAAGCAAGGAACACGACCGAGAAATAGATGCCGAGCGAGCCGACGAAGCCGATCTGGTTCTTGGAGGCGAAGGCGCCGACGAAATTATAGGTGCCGTCGAGGACGTCCTCGGAATAGGCGCCGACTTTCAGCGAATAGAGCAGGACGAAGAATATGCCGACCAGGGCGCCTATTGTCAGGGTGCGCACGCTGACGGTGCGTGCGGCGACATAGGCGCAGGCGATATGGGACAAGTACTGGACCGCCGTTCTGGCGGTGACGCCGGGCGCCTGCGACCAGAATATGGAAAAGCAGACATAGGCCGCGAAGAGCAGCGGCAGCCAGGCGCTGGACAGTTGCCGCAGGAAACGCCGGTAGTCGACCAGGATAAGCGGAAGCCAGACGGCATAATAGGCCAGGATCAGCACCTGGCCGAAAATGACGGAATAGGAGAACGCCCAGATCGAAACGGCAACGGCAAAGCTGCCATAGACCGAATTCTTCTCGGGATCGACGAGCAGGGATTTGGGAATTTTCATCTCACGGTCCCGTCGACACGACCCAGGACCGGCAGGCCGCAAACCAGCCGGCATATCCGCAAACAGGGTCGTACAAGAAACGGCGCCTCCATTGTGCAGTGCAATATAACCTATCGCACCCCGTGCTCAATGGCAAATCCGGTCACCTTGTCTTACAGCGCGGCGATCGCCGAGAGATCTCGGCCGTGGACGGGCCAATCGGTCATGTGCTCCGACTGCCCATCAGGAACGAGGCGCGTCCCTTGAGGTTTCCTTAGTCCATGCGCATGCCTAAATCGGCCTCGCCGTGGTGGGTATGGTGGAAGCGCTGCGCGACCAACTCGAAGGAACCGCGCCATAATCCGGCCGATTGGCCCAGACGATCCGGCCGCATGCCGGCTTGAACTCGGTCGGCGGTCACCTCACAGTCCCAGGACCGGCCAGCACGCGGGCGGCTTCAGCCAACATGACCAGGGGGAACACATGCCAATGAATTTCGCGGGGCGCTTCTCAGGCCGGTCGGCGGTCATCACCGGGGGCGCCTCGGGCATCGGACTGGCGGTCGCGCAGAGGATCGTCGACGAAGGCGGGCGCGTCTGCGTCTGGGATCGCGATCCCGCACAGATCGAACAGGCGAAAGCCATTGTTCCCGGCCTGCGTGGAGTGACGTTGGACGTTGCGGATGCGGCAAGTGTGGAGGTCGCCGCACGATCGACGATCGACGCCTTCGGCGCGGTCGACATACTGGTCACCAGTGCGGCCATCACCGGCCCCAACATGACCACCTGGTCCTATTCGGTCGAGGACTGGCGTGGGGTCATCGACATCAACATCAACGGCGTCTTCTACTGCAACAAGGCGCTGGTGCCACACATGCTTGAGCGCAACTATGGCCGCATCGTCAACATTGCCTCGATCGCCGGCAAGGAAGGCAATCCCAACGCTTCCGCCTACAGCACCTCGAAGGCGGCGGTGATCGGCCTGACCAAGTCGCTCGGCAAGGAACTCGCCAAGACCAAGGTGACGGTCAATTGCGTGACGCCGGCCGCCGTTCGCACCGCGATCTTCAAGCAGATGAAACAGGAGCACATCGATTTCATGCTCTCCAAGATACCGATGGCGCGGTTCGGCGAGGTCGAGGAAGTGGCGGCGCTGATCTCATGGATCGCCTCGGAGGAATGCTCGTTCACCACGGCCGCTGTGTTCGACGTCTCGGGCGGCCGCGCCACCTACTGATGCACTACAAATCCGCGTGAGCAGGCAACGATATGCCATCGCCGACGTATAGTCGGTGATGGAAGGTGTAGAAACGGCAAACATTTCAGACAGTTCCACGGGTGTGACCTTCCGCTGCGACCTCTGCGTCCAAGGCGAGGAATTCCCCCACTTCTGGGAACATACGGTCGGCAGCGGCCACGCGACGCTCGCCCTGCGCGCGGACTGGCAGGCGCAGATGCGCCGGGCGCATGACGAACTCGGCTTTCGCCATGTCCGTTTTCACGGGCTGCTCGATGACGACATGGGCACGCTCATCGACCAGGACGACAAGCCGCTCTATTCGTTCTTCAATGCCGATCAGATCTTCGATTTCCTGCTGTCGATCGGCATGCGCCCCTTCGTCGAGCTGAGTTTCACGCCGACGATGCTGTCGTCGTCCGGAAAGATCGTCTTCCGTTATCGCGCCAATGTCAGCGCGCCGAAGGACTACGACCAGTGGTCGACGCTGATTTCGAAGCTCGTCGCTCACTGGGTTGATCGCTACGGCCTCGACGAGGTGCGGCAATGGTTCTTCGAGGTCTGGAATGAACCCAATCTCGAGGCGTTCGGCAGCGGCAAACAGGAGGACTATTTCAAGCTGTATGCCTACACGGCAAGAGCTATCAAATCCGTCGACACGCAGTTGAAGGTCGGCGGACCAGCCACAGCCGACAATGCCTGGGTCGATGAGTTCATCGCATACTGTGGCCAGAACGGTCTTCCCGCGGACTTCGTCAGCACGCACCATTATCCGACCGATGCCTTCGGCCAGCCTGGCGACGACACCGAAGCCCAGCTCTCGAAAAGCATGCGAAGCGTCCTGCGCGAGGAGGCGCGCACCGCGCGACGGCAGGCAGGCGACCGTCCGCTCTACTACACCGAATGGTGCACATCGTCGAACCCGCGCGATCCCATGCACGACGAGCCCTATGCCGCCGCCTTCATCGTCAAGACGGTCATGGAGGCGAGAGGGCTGGTTCAGGGCTACAGCTACTGGACCTTTTCGGATATTTTCGAAGAGAATTATTTTCCATCCCTGCCCTTTCATGGTGGTTTCGGCCTGATGAACCTTCACGGCGTAGCCAAACCGGCTTACCGTGCCTTCGAAATGCTGCATGGCCTTGGAACCGAAATCCTCTCGACTCAAGGCAATCATCCCACCGTCGACAGTTGGTGTGTGCGCGACGGAAATTCGTTGACCGTGCTGATTTCCAACTTCGCCTTGCCGCGGCATCCGATCGCGAACGAGACCGTGCAGATTCAACTTGAGAATGCACGGCGGCCCGACATGGTAACCATCCGACGCGTCGATGCGGTAAATGCCAACCCCAAGGCGCTATGGGTGACAATGGGAAGTCCCGATTACCTGAGCCGAGCAATGGTAGAGCATTTGCATGCGGCCTCGGCGATGCCGAAACAACCGCAAGCGATCGCCTTCAGCGATCATGCCGTTCTGTTCGATGTCACCGTACCTGCGCAGGGCGTTGCTGCCATCAGGCTGGAGTTTTTATCGATTGCTTAGAGCAGATCCCGCCGCGCTGGCCGATGACGAACTGCTGGACCGCTGTCAACGCGCCGCCTTCGGCTATTTCCTGGAGAACGTGAACCCCGACAATGGGCTGGTCGCCGATACGTCGCGGCCCAGTTCGCCGTGCAGCATCGCCGTCGTCGGTTTTGCCCTGTCCTGCTATCCGATCGGCGTCGAACGTGGCTGGATAACGCGCGACGCGGCTGCCCGCCTGACCCTTGCGGCGCTACGCTTTTTCCAGACCAGCACGCAAGGCAGCGGTCACGACGTCACCGGCCACAAGGGTTTTTACTACCACTTTCTCGACATGAGGAGCGGCTTGCGCGTTTGGCGCTGCGAACTGTCGATGGTGGATACCGCCCTGCTGATCGCCGGCATGCTGGTGGCGAGCGCGTATTTTTCCGACGACAACGACGACGAAGCCGAAATCCGCCTCCTGGCCGAGGCGCTCTACAGGCGCGTCGACTGGCGATGGGCGCAAGGCAGCAGCCCGACGCTCCGCCAGGGCTGGAAGCCGAGGAGCGGCTTTCTGCATTATGGCTGGGAAGGCTATAACGAGGCGACGATCCTCTATGTGCTGTCGATGGCTTCTCCGGACCGCCCGACCTCGGACGACAGCTACGAGGCCTGGACGGCGACCTATCAATGGGAAAACATCTACGGCCACGACGTGCTCTATGGCGGGCCGCTGTTCATGCACCAGTTCTCGCATGCCTGGATCGATTTCGCCGGCATCCGCGACGCTTTCATGCGGGAGAAGAATTCGGACTATTTCGAAAACAGCCGCCGCTCGACATACCTTCACCGCGACTACGCCCGGCACAACCCTTACGGCTTTGACGGCTATGGCGAGAATTTGTGGGGTCTTTCGGCCGGAGACGGACCGGGCGGCTTCCGCGCCAGCGTGGAGCGGCGGACCCACCCGTTTTCCGGCTATGCCGCGCGCGGCGCGCCTTTCGGACCGGATGACGGGACAATCGCGCCATGGTCCTATCCGGCGTCGCTGCCTTTCGCGCCGGACATTTGCCTGGCGGCGCTGCGTCACCTCGTCGATCGTTATCCGGAGGTTCTCGACGATTTCCGCCTGCCGAGCGGTTTCAACCCGACATTGGCCAACCGCCGCAAATTCGGCCGCAACGGCTGGGTCTCGGAAGGCCATTACGGGCTCGACCAGGGCATCGCGGTGATGATGATCGAAAACCACCGTTCCGGACTGATCTGGGGGCTGATGCGTTCCAATCCCCATATCCGTCGCGGCCTGGGCAAGGCGGGTTTCACCGGCGGATGGCTGTCGCGGCCGGTACCCGGAGGGCGCGATGTCGCGTGAACCGAAGAGAGCCGCCGTCTTCCCTGTCGACAGCAATGATGTCGAACTGATCAGGGGCGCGCATCCCGCGCACTGGAAGAACCCGACCCCGAACGGCCCCTACAATCTCGTCGTCATCGGCGCCGGGCCGGCCGGGCTGACCGCCGCGCGTGACGCCGCGAGCCTTGGCGCGAAAGTCGCGCTGATCGAACGCGGGCTGATCGGTGGTGCCTGTGTCAATGTCGGCGGCATCCCGTCGAAGTCGATCATCCGCACGGCCAGGCTCTATGCCGATATGCGCGATGCCGAGAGCTTTGGCGGCGACCCGCCAGACCACCTTCGTGTCGACTTTCAACGGGCGATGACACGGATGCGGCAGATACGGCAGCGGATCAGCCGTGCCAATGCGGCCGTTTCCGTCGCAGCCGAGGGCATCGACCTCTATTTCGGCGAAGCGCGCTTCGCCGGACCGGACACCGTCGTGGTCGCGGACAGGACCCTGCATTTCAAGAAGGCATTGGTCGCGACGGGCGCGCATGCGAGCGGGCCCGCGATTCCGGGGCTTGCCGAGGCCGGTTATCTCGACAACGAGACCATGTACGACCTTACGCAATGCCCGCCGCGGCTCCTCGTCATCGGCGGCGGGCCGCTCGGCTGCGAGACGGCGCAGGCTTTCTGCCTGCTCGGCGCCAAGGTCATCCTGGCGCAGAGCGATCCGATGTTCCTGCCCGGCGAGGAGCGCGACGCCGCGCAGATCCTTTCGGATGCGCTGGCGCGCGAGGGGATCGAGGTGCGGCTGAACACCGAAGTGGTGGCGGTGCGGATGGAGGGCGAGAAGAAGGCCGCCGACCTGATGCGGGATGGCGACACGACGACGATTACGGTCGATGAGATCATCACTGGCGTCGGCCGTTCACCTAACGTCGATGGCCTGGGCCTCGATGAAGCCGGCGTGGCCTATGACGCCAGCGGCATCAAGGTCGACGATTATCTGCGATCCACCAACCCAAATGTCTACGCGGCGGGCGACGTCTGCCTCGAATACAAGTTCACCCACACCGCCGAGGCAACAGCGCGCATCGTCGTGCGCAATGCCCTGTTTCGCGGCCGCGAAAGGCTCAGCGAACTCGTTATCCCCTGGTGCACCTATACCGATCCGGAGATCGCCCATGTCGGTCTCTATCCCCTGGAGGCGCGGCGCAACGGCATTCCGGTCAAGACCTATACGGTCCTGATGCACGATGTCGCCCGCGCCGTGATGGACGGCGAAGAGGAAGGGTTCGTCAAGATCCACGTCAGGGAGGGATCCGACCGCATCTTGGGGGCGACGGTCGTCGCCAGCCATGCCGGCGAGATGATCAATGCCGTGACCCTCGCTATCCGTTCGGGCATGGGATTGCATGCGTTGGCCGATGTCATCCATCCCTTCCCGACACAGGCGCAAGGCATCAAGATGGCGGGCGACGCCTACCGACGGACACGGTTCACTTCATTGCGCAGGCGCCTGGCGGCCCGCTGGCTGGCCTGGTCCAGGCGATAAGCCTTTGCGCTCGGTCCCAGCCGGATCCGCATTGCGACCGATCCGCAAGGCAAGCGCGCCGGGCATCAGACTGTGATCCAGCGCTTGACGAAAGCACGGTTCGGCTAAACAAGTCGAAGCTGATTTCTGTGGCTGCGGGGGCCTCGTTAATGTCGTCCGAGAAAGAGCTTGCGCAACTCCTGGCGCGAAGCGTCGGGCGTCCGCCTTGAGCGCGCGGCCCGATGCCGACATGCCGGCGCGCGGCAGCGGGCGACGCGTGCTGATCGTGTGCCATGAGCCGGCGTTTCCGCCGACTTCCGGCGCGGATCTGCGCAACTATCGCAATGCCGTGGCGGCGGCCGCGTTCGGACCGGTCTGCCTGGCCTCGGTGCGGCCCAGGGCCATCGCCATGACGGCGCCCAATCCGCTGATCCGCACCGAGGCGCTGTCGATCGAGGGAGAGCCCCGGACGGCTTCCATCGGATGGTGGCGTATAAGGGAGGAGCATCGCATTTCGCGCGCGGCCCTGGCGCGGCTGGAAGCACTGATCCTCGAATTCCGCCCTGACACCGTGGTGGTCGAGAGCATCGGCCTGTTCAAGCTGCTGCGGCCTTTGCGATCGCTGGCAAAGCAGCTCATCCTCGACATGCACAATGTCGAGTCCGACTTGTCCGCGCAGATGAAACGCGCCGAAGCGACCGCATCGCGCCTTTCCGTTGCCGCATCGGTGCCTGGCATCAGGCATCTCGAAAGAAAGGCGCTCGCCCTTGTCGACAGGGTCTGGGTCTGCTCGAACGAGGATCGCGAGAAGCTGATGCGCTTTGGCGGGCGCGCGATGCCCATCGATGTCGTTCCCAATGGGATTCCCAACGTCGAGGCGATTCCCGATGTGCTGCCCCCGGAACCGTCGGCCAATAGCGGCTTTCCGGTGATCCTTTTCATCGGTCATCTCGGCTATCCTCCAAACGTCGACGCCGCCCTGCGATTGGCCCGGACCATATTGCCCCGCATCCGCCAGGCCTTGCCCGACGCGAAGCTGGTTCTCGCCGGACGCGGCCCGGAACCGGCCGTGCTGGCCCTGCGCGGGTTGCCCGATGTCGAGCTCGTTGAAGATCCCGAAAGCGTGGGGCCGCTCCTGTCCAGCGCGCATCTCAGCATCATCCCGCTCAGGGCGGGCGGGGGCACGCGCATCAAGATTCTGGAGGCGATGGCTTGGGGGGTGCCGGTGATCGCGACACCGCTCGCGGCCGAGGGCCTGGGCCTGGTCGAGAACGACGAGGTGCTGCTGTCGGCCAGCGACGAAGGCCTGGCCGCCATGGCCGTCCAACTTTCACGCGACGCCGGGCGCCGGGCAAGGCAGCGCGTGCGCGCCCACCAGGCCGTATGGGCAAGGTTTGGCCCGCAGGCGATCCGCGATGCCGTCCGTGCCGGACTTGCCCTGGACAATGACGGCGATGACGACCAGCCGTCTCAGATCACCCCATGAGCCGCCGATTATCCCGCCGATCCTGCACCGGGCGTGGAAGACGGACAGCGTTCCCGAACGCTTCCAGGCCTATGCCGAGAGATGGAAGGGCCTTGGGGCCGCAATGTCCTACCGGTCCGTTCGCACACGCCACGCGGAGCCCGGTTGCCAGGGTCAGTCGTGCAGATCCCGCGCAATCGGCGGACCGACCGAAAATCCGGAGAACGTGACTTCGAAACCTTCACGCTGCGGCGAACAGCACATCAACCCGACATCGACCATCTTCGAGGTCGGGAAATAGGCGAGCCGCACCGGCTTCCAATGGCCGTCGGAAGCGTCCAAATACTGGACGCGGACCGCCTCGCCGTGGCGGGTCAGGCGGATCCTGACGCCGTCAGGGCCGGCGGCAATGGCCACCAACGACCAGTCCGAGGTGTCGTTGGTGACGACGACGGAGAAATAGGCAAGGCCATCGGTGTATTCGATGCCGGCCTTGATCCAGTGCCTTTCGCTCAGCCGGACCATCAGCCCGGCCTGGTCGTAAAGCACCTCGTAGTCGCCCTTGACGGTCACTTCGGCAGTGAAATCGCCCTCGACCCGCCGATACAGGAAGTGGCCGTTGTCGCGCCAGAAGCCATAGAAGGTCTCACGCCAGAAATCGGTCTCCTTGCCGGTGCGCACGCGCACGCCATCACCTTCGATGGCATGATGCGGCGGCGGGTTGAGCCAGGTCAGGTCCTGCAATGTCATCCCTTTGCACCGGTCCGTTTCCAGAGGAGGTGACGGTCCGCCGGCGGTCGGCCGGCGCGCCAGATCATCCCGCGAACGTATAGGCGGTCTTTACCGTGGTGTAGAACTCCATGGCATAGCGGCCCTGTTCGCGCGGACCGAAGCTCGAGCCCTTGCGACCACCGAAAGGAACGTGGAAATCGACGCCCGCCGTCGGCAGGTTGACCATCACCATGCCGGCTTCGGAGTTGCGCTTGAAATGGGTGGCGTGCTTGAGGCTCGTGGTGCAGATGCCCGAGGTCAGGCCGAACGGCGTGTCGTTGGCAACGGCAAGCGCCTCGTCATAATCCTGGACGCGGATGACACTGGCGACGGGGCCGAAAATCTCCTCGCGCGAACTGCGCATGGCGTTGGTGGCCTCGGTCAGCAGCGCAGGCTTGAGATAGAAACCCGGCGTCTTGCGGTCGAGCCGTTCGCCGCCGAAAGCGAGCGTGGCGCCTTCGCGGACGCCGATGGCGATATAGTCCTCGTCCTGCTTGAGCTGGGTGGCGTCGACGACCGGGCCGATCTGGGTCTGCGCGTCGAGCGCGTCGCCGATCACCAGCTTTTCCATGCGCTCCTTGAGCGCGTCGACGAAACGGTCGTGGATGCCTTCGGTGACGATCAAACGCGACGAGGCCGTGCAGCGCTGGCCGGTCGAGAAGAAGGCGCCGTTCAGCGCGCAATCGACAGCCACCGCGAGATCGGCATCGTCGAGCACGACCAGCGGATTCTTGCCGCCCATTTCAAGCTGGAACTTGCGCATGTGCTCGACGCTTGCCGCCGCGACGCGCTTGCCGGTTCCCACCGAGCCTGTGAAGGAGATGGCGTTGACGTCGGGGCTGTCGAGCATCGCCTGGCCGACCACCGAGCCCTTGCCCATGACGAGGTTGAGCACGCCCTTGGGCAGGCCGGCGCGATGCAGGATGTCGACGATGGACCAGGCGCTTTCGGGAACGAGCTCGGCCGGTTTGAAGACGATGGTATTGCCGTGGGCCAGCGCCGGAGCGATCTTCCAGGCGGGAATGGCAATAGGGAAATTCCACGGTGTGATGATGCCGACCACGCCGACCGCTTCGCGCGTGATCTCGACGCCGACGCCCGGCCGCACGCTTGGCACCATCTCTCCCGACAGGCGCAATGTTTCGCCGGCAAAGAAATCGAATATCTGGGCGGCGCGGATCGTCTCGCCAATGCCCTCGGCCAGCGTCTTGCCTTCCTCACGCGCCAGATTGCGGCCGAGTTCGTCCTTGCGCGCCATGATCTCGTCGGCCGTCTTTTTCAGCACCGCATGGCGCGCCAGCGGACCGGAGCGGGACCACGCTGGAAACGCCGCCTTGGCCGCCGCTATCGCCTGGCCCGCCTGTTCGACCCCCGCCGAAGCATATTCGCCGACGACGTCGCCGGTATCCGAGGGGTTGATGTTGCGGGAGCCGGCATCGCCGACCCATTCACCATCGATGAGGTTTTTTCGAAACGCTGTCATGTCCTTGCCTTCCTGGCTGTTGGCCGCGCGGCGGCATCTGTCTGAAGTGGTATTTGCCAGACAATTGGCTTGCGGGAAAGCACGCACTGGGCCTGGAGACCGCGACAAAAGTCCCCGGGCCTGCACCCACGCCTTCGCGGCAGCGGCGACGGAGCCGCGTCGCCGAGCAATCCGGCTAACATGGGCGGGCAGCGCTCCGGGTCAAGGCCGGATTGCCCTGTACAAGCATGTCCACAATCTTGATTTGCCTGGTGTGGCGTGTCATGCGTCGTCAAGATGGCAGCAATCGAAACGACGATCCAGCGCGCCGGCGCCACCGGCAACGTCAAGGCTACCCGCGAAGACTGGCTGAAGCTGGCGCTTGAAACCCTGATCTCGGACGGCGTCGAACGCGTCCGTGTGCTGACGCTTGGCCAGCAACTCGATGTCTCGCGCTCGAGCTTCTACTGGTATTTCAAGAGCCGGCAGGATCTGCTCGACCAATTGTTGGACCACTGGCGGCAGACCAATACCCGATTCATCGTCGAGCGTGCCGCACGCCCTTCCACGACTGTCATTCGCGGGGTGATGAGCATTTTCGAATGCTGGGTGGACGAAAAGCTGTTCGATCCCCGGCTGGATTTCGCCATCCGGGCATGGGCTCGCCGCTCCCCCACCATCCGGCGTGCGCTCGACGAGGCCGACGAAGAACGCGTCACTGCCATCCGCGGCATGTTCTTGCGTCATGGCTATGAGGAGGAAGACGCGTTCGTTCGCGCTCGCGTGCTCTATTTCATGCAGATCGGCTACTATTCGCTCGAACTCAACGAACCGATGAGCAGTCGCCTGCCGCATGTTGCCGCGTATCTGCGCAGCTTCACCGGCCAGGAGCCTTCGGCTGCGGATGTCGAGGATTTTTCGCGCTACGTCGCGAAAGCGGTCTCCGGCGGCCGGTAGCCCGAAGACTCCGAACTCGTGATCCCGATAGCGCTTCGCCATGGAACGAAGAACAGGCGGCGATAGGATGGTAGGTTCCGGCTAAAGCGTAAACGACCAGAACAGGCAGGCCAGCGTGGCGGCGGCAAAGATCACGAAAAACAAGCTGCGCAGCAGTACGTTGCGGCGCAACTCGTTCATGACGAAGTGGCAACCGACGACCGCCACGGCAAACAGGAACCGCCAGTTCAACAACGCCAGAAGAGCGCTGCCCTGACCGAAGGCCCATCGGGCGAGCAGGCCGCCGACGATGGTGGCGAACAGCACAATGACAGTCCAGAAGATCGCATCGGCGGCATGGAGGAGGACGATACTGGCCGCGCGGATCGGCAGGATCATCATCAACAGCGCGCTGAAGAAGAAAATTGCCGCAAGCGGAATGAACGTTCCGGCGTCGGCGATGCCGTCGAGACGCTTGACGCCGATCGCCCCATAGGGATAGCCGTGACGGGCCACCGCAAGGCTCAGCGCCATGAGCAAGGCGGTCAAGACGGAGACGAGTGCGAAGGTCGTGAGGGCTTTGCTCATGGGGTTCCTGTCCCGAACGAATCAGACAGGAACCGGTGTAACCGATGGTCGTAAATTGCGCGTAAGCTTTCACCCGCCGCCGGCATCCCGAAGGGGATAACCGTCAGGGCAAAGCCACTCGGCGACGACCAGGTCGACCGCAGCGCGCGCCGTCCGCCTCCGGCAGATCAGCTCCAGGCGTGCAGCGGCGGATTCTCGCCGTTGAGGAAATATTTGCCAAGGATCGAATATTTCCAGCGCACCGGATCGTGCAGCGTGTGCGTGCGGGCGTTGCGCCAATGGCGATCGAGATTGTGCTCGGCCAGCGTCGAGCGCGTGCCGGCCAGTTCGAACAGCTTGTTCGTTGCGGCGATGGCGATTTCGGTCGACAGGATTTTTGCTTCCGCGGTGACGATCTGGGCATGCGCGACCGTTTCGGCTGTCGGCTCGGCCACCGCCTTGTCGATGGCATGGCCGGCCTTTTCGAGCAGCGCCTGCGCCGCGTGCAGGCGCAGCGTGAGGTCGCCGACAGCCTGGATGGTGTAGGGATCGTCCCAGGCATTGTCGAAGCCGCTGTCGATCCAGGCGCGGCTCCTGGTCCTGACAAAGTGAACCGTCTCGTCGATCGCCGCCTGGGCGATCCCGGTGTCCACCGCCACCTGGATTATCTGGAAGATGGCGCCGTCGGCGGTCGGCTTGTCGTAGCCCTTGTAGCCCGGCACCAGATACGTCTTCGGCACCTTGACGTTGTCGATGATGACGGTGCCGGAGAGCGTCGTGCGCTGGCCGAAGCTCGACCAGTCGTCGATAACGGTCAGGCCGGGCGCACCACGGTCGGCGATGGCATACCAGGCGCGACCTTCGTCATCGAGCGCCACGATCGGCACCAGATGGGCAAGCAGCGCGCCGGACGAATAGAATTTGCGGCCGTTGACGACGACATGGTCGCCGGCGTCGGTGAAGCGGGTCTCGAAATCGGCGGCGCGCTTCGAACCGAACTCGGAAAAGGCGTTGCCGAACCGGGTGCCCTTCAGCGCCTCGGTGAACAGCAGCTTCTGCTGTTCCACATCCGACACGGTGCGGATGGCCGCGATGACGCCGAGATGGTTCTGCGCGACCTGGCCGATTGAGGAATCGGCCGCCGAGATGATCTCGATCACCTTGACCAGCGTCGCATAGGACAGTTCCGGCCCGCCGAATTCCTTCGGCACATTGATCGACCACAGGCCGCTTTGGGAGAAGGCGTCGAGCTCGGCAACCGGCCAGATACGCTCGCGGTCGCGCGTGGACGCCCCCTTGACGAATTCGGCGGCGAGCGCATGGGCGATGGCGATCGCCTCCGCATCGTCCCTGATGATGTGTGCTGGTGCCGAGGGCCTTGCGACCGGCGGTACGGCGGCGGAAGCATGGTCTGTCTTGACGGTCGAGACGGTCATTTCATTGCTCCTTCAAATTTCGGTTCAGGCAACGGCGTGGAGACGGGATGGCTTGGCGGCGGGCGACGGCTGCTGGCCGAGATAGAGCGCCCTGATATCCTCGCGCTGGCGAAGATCGGCGGCCGCGCCGGACAGGACCGAGACGCCGTTTTCGAGCACAGTGGCGTGGTCGGCATAGCCAAGCGCGACCGCCGAGTTCTGCTCGGCGACCAGGATCGACAGACCGGTCTCGCGGTTGAGTTTTTTCAGCGTCTGAAAGATGTCTTGCACGATGAGCGGGGCAAGCCCCATCGAGGGCTCGTCGAGAACCAGCAGGCGCGGCCGCGACATCAGCGCACGGCCGATGGCAGTCATCTGCTGTTCGCCACCGGAGGTGAGGCCGGACAATGTCCGGCGCTTTTCCCTGAGACGCGGAAAATAGGAATAAACCCGTTCGAGATCCGCGTTGATTTCGGCTCGGCGGCCGCTGCGGCCGATGCCGCCGGCGACCAGGTTTTCCTCGACGGTGAGGCTCTTGAAACAGTGACGGCCTTCCAGCACCTGGACCAGCCCGGCGCGTACGAGATCGCCCGGCTTGCGGCGCGAGACATCCGAGCCATCATAGCGGATGGAGCCGGCGTTGACCTGGCCGCGCTCTGCCGGCAGCAGGTTGGAGACGGCCTTCAACGTCGTGGTCTTGCCGGCGCCGTTGGCACCGAGCAGCGCCAGAATCCCACCCCGCCTGATCTCGAAGCTGACGCCATGCAGCGCCGTGATGGCGTTGATATAGGTGGCGTGGACCGCGTCCACGGCCAGGATGATGTCGTCGTTCGGCATGGCTGTTTCCGTGCTTTGCGGATGGGCCGGGCGCCGCGGATGGTGTCCACGGCACCCGGCCCGGAGATCAGTTGGTGGTGACGGCGTTGGCATCGTCGGCGGTGCGCAGCTTGATGCTCTTCTCGGCGGCATAGGCCTCGGCCGAGTTCTCGATGATCGGCCGCAGCAGCGCCCAATCCGGCGCGATCCAGTCGGAAACGACGTTCCACTTCTTGCCGTCCCACTGCTGGAAGGTCACGTAGCCCTCGCCCTCGTGGTTGTCCCAGCTGACATTGATCGAGTGGAACAGGTCCTTGGCCCCGAGCGCCTCGACCTTGGACGGGTCGAGCTTGAGATGTTCGAAGCCCCAGCGGACTTCGTCGCCGGTCAGCGTGCGATGGCCGAACTTCTCCTGCGCGACGCGGATCGCCTCGACATTCAGGATGCCGTTGACGATGCCGAGATTGTGGTAGACAGAGCCGATGCGCGACTTGTCTTCGAGATTGCCCTTGCCGGCGCCGTAGACGGTCTTCACGATCTCCTGCACCACCGGATAGGTGTTGCCCGAGGCCTGGGTGGTGATGGCGGTGTAGCCCTTGGCGGCATCGCCGGCGGGGATGACGTCCTCTTCCGAATTCGACCAGACATTGCCGACGATGTGGTCGACGGGATAGCCGACCTTGACCGCCGTCTTCAGCGCCACCGGGTTCATCACGCCCCAGCCGCGCAGGACGACGAAAGCAGGCTTGGCGCGGCGGATGGTCAGCCATTGCGACTGCTGTTCGTTGCCGGGATGCGGCACCTCGATCTGCTGCACGGTGAAGCCATATTTCTGCGCCAGCAAATCATATATCGGGATGGTCTCCTTGCCGTAGGGCGAGCCGTGATAGAGCACGACGATCTTCTTGCCCTTGAGCTTGTCGATGCCGCCTTCCTTGGCGGCGATATAGTTCACGATGCCTGACGTCTCGCTGTAGGGGTTGAGCAGCAGCGGGAAGACGTAAGGGAAGACGCGCCCGTCGGTCGAGTCGGTGCGGCCATGGTTGACCGTAATCAGCGGCACCTTGTCGGCGGTGATACGGTCGATCATCGCATAGGCGATGCCCACTGAGAGCGGGTTCCAGGCAGCGGCACCCGCATGGCTCTTCTGCCGCTCGTAGCATTCGACGCCGCGCTCGACCTCATACTGGGTCTCACACTCGTCCCAGGTCAGCTTGACGCCGTTGACGCCGCCGTCGCGGATGTTGATGAGGTTGAGATAATCGATGAAGCCGCCGAAGAAGCCGGTGCCGCCGGCCGCGTAGGGTCCGACGCGATAGCTCTGCAGCGGGAAATATTGTTCGTCGGCATGAGCTGATGGCAAGGCCACCGACACAATCATCGCCGCGGACAAAGCCGCCGCCTTGATGGTGCTGAGGAAGGTCATGGCTAGGTACTCCCGGTATGGGCCGTCTTTGGTCCGGCCTCTGGTTCATCTTCGAATAGGATTCTGGAGTGCGAGGGCTCAGGTCGGTTGCCAAGCGAACAGGAGCCGTCTTCGGATCCTGTCCCACAGGGCCACCAGCCCGTCGGGTTCGAGGATCAGAAACAGGATGATGAGGACGCCGAGCACGATGCGCTGGCTCATGTCGAGCACGCCCGAATCGAAGACATCGCCAAGCAGGAAGCCGCCGAGGCGCGACAGTGCGAGCGGAAAGACCACGATCAGGGCGGCGCCGAAGAATGCGCCGCGGATCGAGGCGAGGCCGCCGATGATGATGATGAACATTATCTGGAACGAGCGGTCGAGATCGAAGCCATCCGGCTCGACGGTCCTGAGATAAGCGAACGCCCAGATGACACCGGCGACGCCTATGACGAAGGACGAGATGGCAAAGGCCAGAAGCTTGGTCTTCAAGACCGGGATGCCGATGATGCGGGCGGCGGTCTCGTTGTCGCGGATGGCGATGAAGCTTCGTCCCGTCTGCGACGACACTAGCCGATAGGCGAAGAAGGTCAGGATGACGACGATGGTCAGCGCAAAGAAATAGCGGCCGACGGGGCCATCGAGTGTGAAGCCCGAAATCGAAAGCCTCGGCGCGTCGGTGACGCCGGATGCAGAGTTGTTGGAAAACCAGCTGAACTTGGTCAGCGCCCATTGCACGAAGAACTGCGCGGCAAGCGTCGAAACCGCGAGGTAAAACCCTTTCAGCCGCAGGCTCGGCAAGCCGAAGACGATGCCGATCGCGGCGGCCACGATGCCGGCGAGGAAAATGCTGCCGATCAGTGGCAGGCCTTCGACGCGCAGGTTGAAATTATAGGCGGCAAAGACGCCTGCCGCCATGAAAGCGGCGCTGCCCAGCGAAACCTGGCCGGCATAGCCGGTCAGGATGTTGAGGCCGACACCGGCGAGGCTGAGTGCCAGGAACGGCAGCAGGATGGCCTCGAACAGGTAGCTCGAGCCGATCAGCGGCACGACGCCATAGGCGAAGGCGAGCAGGAGTACGGGGGCCACCCATTTCGGCAGCACCGTCACGGCGGAAAAGTCGCTTGCAATCGCGGCCATGGCTCAGACCCTTTCGACGAGCTTTTGGCCGAACAGGCCGGAAGGACGGATCAGGAGGAAGACAAGCGCGACGACATAGGCGAACCAGCTCTCGATGCCGCCGCCGAAATAATCGCCGATATAGACCTCGGCGAGCTTCTCGCTGGCGCCGATCAGGAGCCCGCCGACAATGGCGCCAAGAATGGAATCGAAGCCGCCAAGCACCAGCACCGGCAGCGCCTTGAGCACCACCAGCGACAGCGAGAACTGCACCCCTAGGCGGGCGCCCCAGAGCAGCCCGGCGACCAGCGCGACCAGGCCGGCCGCCGCCCAGACGGTGGCCCAGATCAGTGGCAGACGCAGGCCAACCGCGAGTGCGGCGAACTGGTCGTCGGCGACGGCGCGGAAGGCGAGGCCGATGCGGGTGTAGCGGAAGAACAGCGACAGCAGGAGAACCATGCCGGCCGCGACCACCGCCGCAAAAATATCGAACTGGCTGATCAGCACGCCGCCGACTTCCAGCGGCACATCCTCGATGCCGAGGTCAAGACCATGGACCTGCGTGCCCCAGATCAGTTGGGCGGCGCCCTCGATGATGTAGGACAGTCCAAGCGTCGCCATGAACAGGGTGATCGGCGGCTTGTTGGTTAGCGGCCTCAGCACCGTGCGCTCGATGGCGATGCCGATCGCCACCATGATGGCGAACGTTGCCACCAACGCCAGTGCAAACGGAACACCGCGTTCGACAAGGCTGACGAAGGTAAGGGCGGCGAACAGCAGCATCGCGCCTTGGGCGAAGTTGAGCACGCCCGAGGTCTTGTAGATCAGCACGAAGCCGATCGCGACCAGCGAATACATGACGCCGGAGAGCAGCCCGCCGACGAGCACCTCGATGAAGAACTGATAGTCGAAGTCGGCGATCATATGCCCGCCCCGTCCTCATTGTCTGAGGCGACGCCCAGATAGGCATCGATGACGCGCTGGTCGTTGCGGACCTCGTCGGGTGTGCCGTCGGCAATCTTGCGGCCATGGTCGAGAACGGCGACACGGTCGGACAGGCCCATGACGACGCCGACATCGTGTTCGATCAGGACGACGGTGGTGGCAAAGCGGTCACGCGCGGCGCGCACGAAAGCAGCCATTTCGCTTTTCTCACCTGATGTCATGCCGGCCATCGGTTCGTCGAGCAGCAGCAGGCGCGGCTCCGCGACCAGCGCCCGGGCGAGTTCGACCCGCTTCCGCAGCCCGTAGGGCAGCGTGCCGGCAAGACGATCGCGCACGGCGGTGAGGTCGAGAAATTCGAGAATCTGATCGGCGCGGCTGCGTGTCTCACGTCGCTCGCCGCGCGATCGTCCGATGCCGAGCACCTGGCCGGCGAAGTTGGAACGGACCTTGTAGGCAAGGCCGGTGGCGACATTGTCGAGGACGCTCAGTCCCTTGAACAAAGCAAGGTTCTGGAAAGTCCGGGCGACGCCGAGATGCGCCAGCCGCTGCGTCGGCACCTGCGCATAGTCGATTCCGGCAAGCTGGACCTGGCCGCGATCCGGCCGGTAGACACCGCTGATGACATTGATCAGCGAGCTCTTGCCGGCGCCGTTCGGGCCGATAATGGCGCGGATTTCACCTGATCGAACAGACAGATCGATGTCGGCCAGCGCGACGACGCCGCCGAACGACAGGCCGATGGCCTGGAGTGAAAGCATCGGAGATGTGGCCACCGCAGTGCCTGTTACCGGTGCGGTATGACCTTCGGACGGCTGCAGCGCCGAGGGCAGGCCGCGCGCGAAAACTTCCGGCGCATAGACCGAGGCTTCCATCACGCCTATGGCATAGCTGGGCAACGGCATTCCAATCGTCCTCGATTTCGCCCGCAGGCGCACGAATTCTCGATGCCGCCCGAAAAGATCGAGCGCGCTTGAAAACCTTCATTCGGGTGCTGGCCGGATTACCCGGCCAGCCTTGGAGAGATGACTATTCCGCTGCCAGCGAAGCCGCCTGCCCGGCATCCTCCAGCTCGCGAACGAGCGGGATGACATGCTTGCCGAAATACTCGACCTCTTCCTGGAAATGCAGGAAGCCGAGCAGGATGAGATCGGCGCCGGCGCTCTTCAAATCGACGATGCGCTCGGCAACCTGTCTCGGTGTGCCGATCAGGTTGGAGCGAAAACCGTCATTGTACTGGACGAGGTCGTCGAAGGAGGACTTCGCCCAATTGCCCTCGCCTTCCGGCGAGGCCTTGCCGGCGTTCTTGACCTCGTGGCCGAAGGCGTTGACCGCTTCCGGATTGGCACTGGCGATGATCTCGGCAAGCACCGCCTTGGCCTCGTGCTCGGTCTCGCGCACAATGGCGAAGGCGTTGACGCCGACCTTGACGGAATGATTGCTGGCCTTTGCCTTGGTCTTGAGATCATCGACCTGTTTGGCGATTTCGGCCGGCGTGTTGCCGTTGGTGAAATACCAGTCGGAGACGCGTGATGCCATGTCGCGTGCCGCGCGCGACGAGCCGCCCTGGAATATCTCGGGCAGCGGCCGCGGCGGCTTCGGTTTCAGCGAGTATTCGTTGAAGCGGTAGAAGTCGCCTCGGAAGGTGAAGCTGTCTTCAGTCCATATACCGCGCAGCGCACGGATGAATTCCTCGGAGCGACGGTAGCGCTCATCATGGTCGAGCCAACGCTCACCGATGGCGTGGAATTCGCCACGGAACCAGCCGGAGACGAGATTGATGGCGACACGGCCGTTGGTCAGGTAGCTGATGGTGGCAATCTGCTTGGCCGCCAGCGCGGGATTCCAAGGGCCGGGCAGGATCGCGGCGATCACCTTCAGCGTCGTGGTGGCGGCCAGCAGGTCATGGCTGAATGCCACCGATTCATGCTGCTCGTCGGCGCCGTAGCCGGCGGTGAAACGGATCTGGCTCAGCGCGTAGTCGAAACCGGCCTTTTCGGCGATCTGTGCCAGCTTGCGGTTGTACTCGGCTGAATGGCTGGTGCGCTGCTCGATGTCGGAGATCACCAGGCCGCCCGAAACATTGGGCACCCAGTAGGCGAATTTGACCGCTTCGGTTCCTGCATGTGCCATGAATTGTCTCCCAGTCAGGCTGTTGATCGGTCCAGCCGCAGCCAGATGTCGGTATTTATTATGTTTATGGAATTTATATACAAAGGAGGATTTTCCGTTTTTGGCGCACTTGCGGGACGGAAATACCAATTTTGCCCAGCCATGCCGGCTTGCGGTTGTCAGCCCGCGACCGCAACGCCCCCGGCATTGGGGCCAACCGCTCCGCCTGAAGAAGATGTGTCGAGCAGCCCCGCGATCTCGGCCGAGACCCTTTGGGCATGGCGAGCGACCTCCGGCAGGCCCATGAGTTCGCCAAAGGTGCCTCGCGCCAGCGGACCGGCGACGAAAAGCCCGGCAACCGCCTTGTCATCGCCACCGACGGCGCGACTATCGAGGCCGGTCTCGATACCGAGCCCGTATGCGTCCGCCCTGATCAGACTGGCCTCAGTCAGGGAACGCAGCGCCGGATTTGACTGGAGCGCCTGCCCATGGGCCGGCCCTGTCGTGTTGATGACGGCATCGAAGCTTGCCGTCTCGATGTGCGTCTGTCCGCGCCGTTGGAAGCTGACCGCGAGGCTGTCGCCCTCGTCGTTCGACGCGACAAGCCGGGCTGCAATGGTGTCGAATGTGCCGGCGGTCTGACGGCGGTCGAGCACGGAAGCCACCTGCGGTGCGATCCTGAAGCGATGCACGTCCCAAAACACGCGCAGCTGGCGGACCAGCCTTGCCCGCTCTGGCGGAGCGAGGGCGGACCACAGCACCGGCCCTTGCATGCGCAATTGGTCAAAGACCGACTGCCAGTTGACGTTGGCGGCTCGCGCCGCGGCCAGCGTGGCGCGAATGTTCTTCAGCAGGCCAAGTGCGGATGTGGCCGGCACCGACGCAAAGTCGCCGAAGGGCTCATGTCTGATATCCGGGTGGGCGCGCGAACGCAGTCCGCGGCGCGACAGCGCCAGGATGCGGCCGCGATGACCCCGGCGGTCAAGCTCGGCCACCATGTCGGCCGAGGTCAGTCCGGAGCCGACGATCAGGACCGACGCCTCCGGCCCGATCCCAGCGAGTGCCGACGGCGTGTAGGGATCGGCGATGAAGCCAGGTGCTTCAGCCAACAGGGCAAGTGCTGCCGGGATGGCCGGCAGAGGATGAGTCGCGGCGAGCACGACGATGTCGGCCGCGACAGGTCCGGCTAAGGTCTGTACGGTCCAGCCCGCGCCGTTGGCTCGAATTACCCGGGTGGCCTGAGCTTCGACATGACGGATAGCGCCCGAGTCGAGCCAAGGTGCGAGCTGCTCGGCGACATAGCGACCGAACACCCGCCGGCGCGGAAATACGTCGCCGTTCTTCCACAGCGCATCCGGGTCCCGCTCGATTTCGCCACTGCCCTCCAGCCAGCGCGCAAAATGCTGCTGGTCTTCGGGAACCATGCTCATCCGGACGGCCGGGACGTTGACGCGGTGCGACGGCTCATCGCTGGAATAGGCAAGACCGCCGCCGAGCGCGGAACGCGGTTCGATCACCGAGATCGACAGGCGCTCCGGCCCATGCGCCCGCGCAAGGTGCCAAGCGACCGCCGCGCCGGAAAAACCACCGCCGATTATGGCGACGCGCGATCGGCGGACCGGAGGCAGCGCGTTCACGAGGCGCTGGCGAGCGACTTCGGCCGATGGTCACCGGCAATGGTCTCGCCGAACGGCCCGGTATTGACCGACGACCCGGCCGACTTGACCGGATGATCGGTCGGCAGTTTCGGCAGCACCAGTTCGCCGAAGCGATAGGCTTCCTCCAGATGCGGGTAGCCGGACAGAATGAAGGTGTCGATGCCGAGGCGACGGTATTCATCGATGCGCTCGGCAATCGTATCCGGGTCGCCGACCAGTGCCGTTCCCGCACCGCCGCGCACCAGGCCGACGCCGGCCCATAGATTGGGCGCGATCTCGAGCTTGTCACGGTTGCCGCCATGCAGCGCGCTCATGCGCGCTTGGCCGACCGAATCCATGCGGCCGAACACTTTCTGCGCCGAAGCGATCGTCGCGTCGTCGAGCCGACTGATCAGGCTGTCGGCGGCGGCCCAGGCCCGTTCAGTGGTTTCACGGGCGATGACATGCAGACGAATGCCGAAGGAGAGTTTGCGGCCGGCCTTGTCGGCCAGTTCGCGCACGACATCGAGCTTGCGTCCGACGTCGGCCGGGGGTTCGCCCCAGGTCAGATATTTGTCGATTTCCTGCGCCGCGACTGCCGATCCAGCATCCGATGAGCCACCGAAATAGAGCGGCGGATAGGGCGCCTGCACCGGCGGGAACAGCAACCTTCCGTCCTCGATGCGGAAATGCTTGCCCTGGTGCTCGACCGTCTCGCCGCTCAGCACCCGCTTGTAGATCCGGAGGAATTCCTGCGTCACCTCATAGCGCTCGGTATGCGAGAGAAAGATCCCATCGCCCTTGTTTTCCAGCGGATCGCCGCCGGTGACGACATTGATCAACAGGCGGCCGTTGGAGATGCGGTCGAGCGTGGCTGTCATGCGCGCGGCAAGCGTCGGCGACTGCAAGCCGGGCCGCACGGCGACGAGGAAACGCAGCCGCTCTGTCAGTGGCGCCAGCGCCGAGGCAATCACCCAGGAATCCTCGCAGGCCCGGCCGGTCGGCAACAGCACGCCGTAATAGCCAAGCGTGTCGGCCGCTTTCGCCACTTGCGACAGATAGGGCAGATCGACGGCCCTGCCGCCCTCGGTCGTGCCGAGATAACGGCTGTCGCCATGCGTCGGCAGGAACCAGAGAACCTTGATGCGGTCGGGGACATCTTGGGTCATGCCTTGCCTCCTGTGGTTCGGTGGTAGCGGCCCGGCTCCGGCACGGTTGAGAGTAAACGCGGAAATGCTGGCATGGCGTGGTCCTGTGCAGGAAACAGATCGCCCATGCAGATTGCTTATTCTATAAATTCTGTAGAGTTAGTTTATTCTAAATCCGCGCACGCAATTGGAAATTCTTCCTCATGCCCGCCGCCTGGAAGCGGAGAGGACCGGCTCGACCGCGTTGACGTTGTCCTTGCGCCGCCTTGGAAAGGGTCGGCGGCCTCCTTCCAGGCGTCGAGTGAATTGGCCCCCCCCCATTGTCGACAGGGACGCCTCCGCATTGGGTGCATTCCAATTTACGTTCCAATATACTCCGATCATTTCTGGTGAACGAACGCTACGGATTTGCCATGGACCTTGACCCTTCGACCCTCAATCGGGCTTTGCCGTTGCGCGATCAGATCTATCAGAAGATCCGCAACCTGATTGTCGTCGGACAGATGAAGCCAGGGGAGGTGATCAACGAGGTGGCCATCGCCGAAGCGCTCGGCGTTTCGCGCACCCCGGTGCGGGAAGCGGTGAAGCGCATCAGCGACGAAGGCCTGGTCAATATCCTGGCGCAGACCGGCACCTATGTCGCGCCGATCAGCCGCGCCGACCTCGAGGAGGCCTACGTCATCCGGCGGGCGCTGGAAATGGAGAGCGCCAGGCGCGCGGCCATCAAGCTCACGCCGGCATCCGCCGAATTGCTGGAGGACAATATGGCGGCGCACAAGCTCGCCATCGCGCGCGGCCGATATGCCACCGCGATCCAACTCGACGATGTCTTTCATCGCACCATCGCCGAAATCTGCGGCCTGCCGATGATCTGGCGAGCGGTCGACATCTCCAAGGCGCAGATGGACCGCGGCCGCTATCTCGCCATTCCAAAGCCCGGCTATGGCGAACAGACGATCGAGCAGCACGAAACCATTCTCGATGCCCTGAAGCGGCACGATGCCGAGGGCGCCGCACAAGCGATGGAACACCACCTCGAAACCTCGTTCCGCAACACGCTCGAAGTCGCCGCGGACCTTCTCGGCTGAAGCCTTCTCGGCGTCTGGCAGCGCTGCGGCCCCCGGGACGCTTGACGTCAACGCTTAATTAGCTTTCCAAGCGGGCGCAGTCGTTTGCCAAGCCCGCGCATGAAGCGTAAGATCAGCCATCGGCCGCCGTTTGTCCGGATGCAGCCGACAGTAAGAGGGTACATGCTCTTGCCCGATAGGGAGAAGAGCCATGCCTCAATCCACCTTTCGCAACCATGTTCTGAAAACCCTCACGCCTGAGGATTTCGGGCTTTTACGGCCGTCGATGCATCACGTCGAACTGGCCATCAAAGCCCGACTGGAGATCGCGCATCAGCCGATCGAGCATGTCTATTTTCCCGAAACCGGTATCGCGTCGGTGGTCGCCGCCATGACCGGAGGGCGGCAAAGCGAAGTCGGCATCATCGGCCGCGACGGCATGACCGGGGTAGCGGTCGTTCTCGGCCAGGACCGATCTCCCAATGAAACCTATATTCAAGTCGCCAGCAACGGCTGGTGTCTGCCGGTTGAACGTCTGCGCATTGCGATTGCCGAGAGCCAGACCCTTCGCCCGTCGCTGCTTCGCTACGCCCACGCATTCCTGATCCAGTCGTCGCGGACGGCGTTGGTCAACGGCCATTCCAAAATCGAGGAACGGCTCGCCCGCTGGTTGCTGATGGTCAACGATCGCGCTGAAGGAGATATCATCTACCTGACGCATGAATTTCTGGCGACCATGCTTGGCTCCAGGCGCCCGGGCGTTACCACCGCCCTCCAAATGCTCGAATATCGGGGGCTGGTTCATGCCAAGCGCGGCGAGATCACGATCGTCGACCGTACCGGAATGATAAAACTCACGGATGGTGCCTATGGCGAGGAGGAGCAACAGCACTTCAGCGCAGGGGCTGGCTGATTGTCTGGAACCGGACATAGGCTTGAAGACCACCGAAGTCCTGCCGTAAACCATGTTGGTCAGGGTTCAGGGAGGAATTCTCGATGACCAACTCTTTTCACTCCATCACGGTTGAAAGAGCCGCCGAAGCCTATGTTCTTTCCAGGGGCAAGGCACGCTTTCTCTCCATTGCGCAGGCAATACGCGCCATCCGAACACTCATACCCGCATGCAGGGCTACCGACGGCGAGTTGGAGGAGTTGCTGGCGACCGCATCCCTCGTTCACGGCGTACCCGTGGCGTTCGACACAAACTCGGCCGATGGCGTAGCGCCGCAACTCCATTCGTAGGGGGCGGAGATGCCTGCGCTCGCGCAGACGCCTACCCTGTCGGACGTTCGCCAAGCGATTGTCCGCTGCCTGATCGACACCGTCGACAGGCCGTGCATTTCGATATCCGAGGTGAGCCACGAGGTGAGGAGAATGTTCCCGCTTTGCGAACTCACGGATTGGGAACTTGGCGATCTCATTGCGCGAAGCGCGATCGACGCGGGATTTGCCGTCGAGTTCGGCGCTGACGTTCCGTGATCGCGCAAATCAGGGATCGCCAATGGTTGAACAGGGCGGAGATGTCCCGCCGAAACAAAGCGTTTCCTTGCCCTGGAAGGTAACTGGTGGAGCCAATCGGGATCGAACCGACGACCTCTTGAATGCCATTCAAGCGCTCTCCCAACTGAGCTATGGCCCCACTCCCGGCAGTCAGCCGGCGCCGTTTCCGGCGAGAGATCGGCGCGGGTTGGAAGACCGCGCCGTTAGTGCAGGCGGCTTCTAACCCCGCCATTCCCAGATATCAAGCCTTCATCGGCGGCTTTTTCTTCACAGGGCGTGAAAGCCGGCAAACGCTCACGTTCGAAGCCTTTGTCAGACTTCGTCGTCGTCGTCGCCGACGCCGATCATGTCGGAAACGTCGTCGTCTTCTTCCTCTTCGTCGGCAAGGAAGGTGTCATCCTCGTCGTCGCCGAGGTCGACGTCATCCTCGTCGTCACCGAGATCGGGAAGATCGTCGCTCTTGGCGTCGTCTTCCGCCTCTTCGAGCGAGACGACCTCGACGCCCTCTTCCTCCTCGGCGTCCACTTCCTTCTCGGCCACTTCCTCTTCCTCCTCGATGGCGGCGATCTTGCCTTCCTCGAAATAGGAGCGCGGATAGGTCTTGCCCGTATAGGGCGAGACGATCGGGTCTTTGTTCAGGTCGTAGAATTTCCGGCCCGTTTCCGGGTCGATGCGTTTTGTGCCAAGTTCGGTTTTTGCCACGGCAAGCCTCGTCGATAAAAGAGTGGTCCCCTTAACCACAGTTTGCAGCGCTGTCAAAGCGAAAAGCCGGCGTCACAAAACCAAGCACTGAAAGGCCTCGCGCCAAGTGACGAGCATGGGGATGACCATTTCGTCCCGCCGTGATACGAGACCGCCGCAACAAATGAAAAGCGTCGGCACGCCGGCAATCCGTCCAGGGAAATTCCATGTCTCACGCCGCCGCTGCCAAGCCGGCCACTGCCCGCAAGTCACCAGCCCTTTCCGGCACGGCCCGTGTGCCGGGCGACAAGTCGATCTCGCACCGCTCGTTCATGTTCGGCGGGCTCGCCTCCGGCGAAACCCGCATCACCGGCCTGCTCGAGGGCGAGGATGTGATGCGCACGGGCGCGGCCATGAAGGCGATGGGCGCGCATATCGAGAAACGCGGCGCCGAGTGGGTGATCCGCGGCACCGGCAACGGCGCGCTGCTGCAGCCGGAAGGTCCGCTCGATTTCGGCAATGCCGGCACTGGCTCGCGGCTGACCATGGGGCTCGTCGGCACCTACGACATGGAGACGACCTTCATCGGTGACGCCTCGCTGTCGGGCCGGCCGATGGGTCGCGTGCTCGAACCGCTGCGCCAGATGGGCGTGCAGGTGCTCAAAGCCACGCCCGGCGACCGCATGCCGATCACGCTGCATGGGCCGAAGCACGCCGCCCCGATCACCTACCGCGTGCCGATGGCCTCGGCGCAGGTGAAGTCGGCGGTGCTGCTGGCCGGGTTGAACACGCCAGGCATCACCACCGTCATCGAACCTGTCATGACGCGCGACCACACGGAAAAGATGCTCAAGGGCTTTGGCGCCAACCTGTCGGTCGAGACCGACGAACGCGGCGTGCGCCACATCTTCATCGAAGGCCAGGGCAAGCTGACCGGCCAGACCATCGCCGTGCCGGGTGACCCGTCCTCGGCCGGCTTCCCGCTGGTGGCGGCGCTGATCGTGCCGGGTTCCGACATTGTCATCGAAAACGTGCTGATGAACCCGACCCGCACCGGGTTGCTTCTCACGCTGCAGGAAATGGGCGGCCAGATCGACATCTTGAACCCGCGCAATGCCGGCGGCGAGGATGTCGCGGACCTGCGCGTTCGTTACTCCGAGCTGAAAGGCGTC
Source organism: Mesorhizobium sp. BR-1-1-10 (assembly GCF_020165595.1). Taxonomy (NCBI): domain Bacteria; kingdom Pseudomonadati; phylum Pseudomonadota; class Alphaproteobacteria; order Hyphomicrobiales; family Phyllobacteriaceae; genus Mesorhizobium; species Mesorhizobium sp. BR-1-1-10. The sequence continues at coordinate 179,481 of NZ_JAIUIL010000005.1, forward strand.
GCCGTGCCGCCCGAGCGGGCGCCGTCGATGATCGACGAATACCCGGTGCTGGCCGTTGCCGCCAGCTTCGCCGAGGGCGAGACGCTGATGCAGGGGCTGGAGGAACTTCGGGTGAAGGAATCCGACCGGCTGTCGGCGGTCGCCAACGGGCTGAAGCTCAACGGCGTCGACTGCACCGAGGGCGAAGCTTCGCTTGCCGTGCGCGGCAAACCAGGCGGCAGGGGATTGGGCGGCCACCCCAACGACCGGGATACGACGGTGCAGACCCATCTCGACCACCGCATCGCCATGAGCTTTCTGGTGATGGGCCTGGCGACTGAAAAGCCTGTAACCATTGACGACGCGGCCATGATCGCGACGAGCTTTCCGGAGTTCATGGACTTGATGAAGGGGCTGGGCGCGGAGATCGAGCGATAGTGGCAATCGCAAACCTTGGGGATTGGCTGGCGACATCCCGTGCTTCGTCATTCTGGGGCGAAGCAAGGAGCGCAGCGACGCGGCGCAGATCCCAGGATGACGAAGTCGTGGGGGCCTATTTCCATGCGTAAGGCGTCTGCCCGCCAATGACCCACCCCTTCACCATCGCCATCGACGGACCGGCCGGCGCGGGCAAAGGCACGCTCGCCCGCCGTCTCGCCGATCACTACCGCCTCAACCTGCTCGACACCGGCCTGACCTATCGCGCCGTCGCCCATGCGCTGCTGCGGCTGGGCCTACCGCTCGACAATGTCTCGGCGGCAGAAACCGCCGCCCGCCAGGTCGATCTGGCAAAGCTCGACCGCGCGGTGCTGTCGGCGCATGCGGTTGGCGAGGCCGCCTCGAAGGTCGCGGTTTTCCCTACGGTGCGGCGCATCCTGGTCGAAAAGCAGCGCGACTTCGCAAGGACGCCGCCGGGCGCGGTGCTGGACGGGCGCGACATCGGCACGGTCGTGTGCCCCGACGCCGACATAAAACTCTATGTGACGGCAAGTGCCGAGGTGCGCGCCAAGCGCCGGCTGGCTGAGATCGAAAGCATCGGCGGCACTGCCGATTTCGCCGAAATCCTTGCCGATATCCAGCGTCGCGACGAGCGCGACATGGGCCGGGCGGACTCGCCGCTGAAGCCGGCGGCCGACGCGCACTTGCTTGATACCAGCGAAATGGCTATAGAAGCCGCGTTTCTCGCGGCCATGTCCGTCATCGACGACGTGCTGGCCAAGAGAAACAAGGCCTGATCCGGGTTTCATGCTGCTTCCGGTTGCCGGAGGCGAAGAAAATACCCATATCGGGCACGAACCAGCCTGCCTGCATTCTTCATGCGCCGGAATTGCCGCTTGAAAAGCGGCCCAGGGCTTTTGCAGCCCGGAACGCCGGCAGGCCAACGCAACGCTAACCCACGGCGCCCGCCCCGCGAAAAATGCGGGGTACTCCAGGAGAAACAATGTCTGCTGCAAATCCCACTCGCGATGATTTCGCGAGCCTGCTCGAAGAATCATTTACCACCGGTCATTCCGGCGAAGGCCAAGTCGTCAAGGGCACGATTCTGGCGATCGAAAAAGACATGGCCATCATCGATGTCGGCCTCAAGGTCGAAGGCCGTGTGCCGCTGAAGGAATTCGGCGTCAAGGGCAAGGATTCGACGCTCAAGGTCGGCGATACGGTCGAAGTCATGGTCGAGCGCATCGAAAATGCGCTGGGCGAGGCCGTGCTGTCGCGCGACAAGGCGCGCCGCGAGGAGAGCTGGGTCAAGCTCGAAGAGAAGTTCACCAAGGGCGAGCGCGTCGAAGGCGTCATCTTCAACCAGGTCAAGGGCGGCTTCACCGTCGACCTCGACGGCGCCGTGGCCTTCCTGCCGCGCAGCCAGGTCGATATTCGCCCGATCCGCGACGTCTCCCCGCTGATGCACAACCCGCAGCCCTTCGAGATCCTCAAGATGGATCGCCGCCGCGGCAACATCGTCGTGTCGCGCCGTACCGTGCTTGAGGAGAGCCGCGCCGAACAGCGTTCGGAAATCGTGCAGAACCTCGAGGAAGGCCAGGTTGTCGAAGGCGTCGTCAAGAACATCACCGATTACGGTGCGTTCGTCGACCTCGGCGGCATCGACGGCCTGCTGCATGTCACCGACATGGCATGGCGCCGCGTCAACCATCCGACCGAAATCCTCAACATCGGTCAGACGGTCAAGGTGCAGATCATCCGCATCAACCAGGAAACCCACCGCATCTCGCTCGGCATGAAGCAGCTCGAGAGCGATCCGTGGTCCGAGATCGGCACCAAGTTCCCGATCGGCAAGAAGATCAAGGGCACCGTCACCAATATCACCGACTACGGCGCGTTCGTCGAGCTGGAGCCGGGCATCGAGGGCCTTATCCACGTTTCGGAAATGTCGTGGACCAAGAAGAACGTGCATCCCGGCAAGATCCTGTCGACAACGCAGGAAGTCGACGTGGTGGTGCTCGAAGTCGATCCGGCCAAGCGCCGCATCTCGCTCGGCCTCAAGCAGACGCTCGAGAATCCGTGGCAGGCTTTCGCCTCGAGCCATCCGGTCGGCAGCCAGGTCGAGGGCGAGGTCAAGAACAAGACCGAGTTCGGCCTGTTCATCGGCCTCGAAGGCGACGTGGACGGCATGGTGCACCTGTCCGACCTCGACTGGACCCGTCCGGGCGAGCAGGTCATCGAAGAGTACAATCGCGGTGACATGGTCAAGGCGCAGGTGCTCGACGTCGACATCGACAAGGAGCGCATCTCGCTCGGCATCAAGCAGCTGGCCAAGGACACGGTCGGCGAAGCCGCGACGTCAGGCGAACTGCGCAAGAACGCCGTCGTTACCTGCGAAGTCATCGGCGTCAAGGATGGCGGTCTGGAAGTGCGGCTGGTCGACAGCGGCATCGAGACCTTCATCAAGCGCTCCGACCTCAGCCGCGATCGCGACGAGCAGCGCCCCGAGCGCTTCACCGTCGGCCAGAAGGTCGACGCCCGCGTCATCGCCTTCGACAAGAAGACCCGCAAGTTGCAGGTCTCGATCAAGGCGCTGGAAATCGCCGAAGAGAAGGAAGCCGTCGCACAGTACGGCTCGACCGACTCCGGCGCTTCGCTGGGCGACATCTTGGGTGCCGCGCTGAAGAAGCAGGGCAACTAAGGATTAACCGCTTGCCGCACGATTTTCGTGCGGCTTGAACAAAGACCCCGCCGGAGCGATCCGGCGGGGTCTTTCTTTACGGCAAGATAAACTTCCTCGCGTATTTGGCAGTCGTCCCGGGGAAGCCTTCCATGAGCAATGACCACGACAGGGCCGCAGCGCAATCTTCGTGGCTGCCGCGTCTTTATATGAGCGCACCGGCCCTTTTCTGCTTCTGCGGCATGGTGACGGTGATGATCGTCCTCTGGTCCCTGGGCTTCCGGCTCAATGCCGATGCGGACGACCTTCTCAAAATACACGAGATCCGCACCTTGCTCGAGACCGGGAATATCTTCGACCGGACAATGCCCGGCATTGCCCAGCCCGAGCCCTACATCTCGCACTGGCCATGGATCGTGGACCTGCCCTATGCCGCATTTGCGTGGCTGCTCGCGCCGTTCGCCGGCTTCGAGCCGGCGCTGATGGCAGCAAGCTTTGTCGTGCCGCTGCTCCTGTTTGTACCCGCGCTCTACTTCTACAACCGGCTGATTGTCGCGATGGGCTTTGCCTATCCGGCCATTGCATTGCCGTTGGCCTTGATCTTCGCCGCGCGCACCTTCTTCGAATACGCGCCGGGGCGGATCGACTATCACAATCTGCAGATATTGCTTCTGCTTGCCGCCCTGGTCCTGTTGCTGTCGCGGAATCGCCTTTCGCCCTTCGTCAACGGCTTGCTGACAGCCCTGGCAATCGCGATCAGCGCCGAGTTCGCACCGTTCTTCGCCCTGGTGATGGCCGTCTACGCCTTCGACTGGATCGCCGGCCGCGACGAGAGTGCGACAGGGATCACCGGCTTTGGAGTGGCCCTGGCGATCGGCGCGATCGGCCTGTTCGCCGCTACCGTCGCGCCCTCGGCTTATGCCGCGGTCAAATGCGATACCTATTCCGCGCCGCATGTGCTGGCGCTGACCGCCGCCGGGCTCTCATTCGCCGTCGTACCTCGGCTTGTCGGCACGCGTGGCGGCTGGGCAATGCGGGCCGCGCTTCTGCTGGTGTTCGCCGCCATCAGCCTGGTGGCGCTGGTGAAACTGTTTCCGCAATGCCTGGACGGCCCTTACGCGTCGATGGACGCCTATGTCCGCGACAACATGCTCAACAGAATTCTTCAGGAATTGAGCCTGTTTCGGCGCCCCGATTTCGTCCTGTCGTCCGGCTTTCCCAGCATGTTGCTGCTGTTCGTCGGCGCGCTCGCGCCGGTCGGCATCTGCACCGGGTCGCATGGCCGCAGCCGGCCTCTGGTCATACTGGCCCTGTTTTCGCTGCTCGGATTGGTGCTGGCGATCGACTATCTCCGCTACTTCCGCTATCTCCCGATTTTCTCCGGCATCGGCCTGATCTTCGTGCTGGAGAGCCTGCTGCCGCAAGGTTCGGGGTTGCGGCGCTACTTGAAATCTCCCGTGCCGGCGCCATCGCGCAAATACGCATTGATCCTGCCCGGTCTGGTTTTGTCCGGGGCCATGGCGCTGTACCATCTGGGGGTCAGACCCTCCCAAGCGGCGATACCCGCCGCCGAATTCGCCGACAGTTGCGACCTCGATCATTTCGGAGCGCAACGGGGTTGGCCGTCGGGCGCCATCGTCTTTTCGCCACCGCTCATCGGATCGCATTTCGTCGCGCTGGCCGACGGCCCCAAGGTGGTGACGATCCCAAACCACCCTTCGGCCAAAGGCATCGAACGGAGCTACCGCTTTCTCGACCCCATGACCGCCGACCCGCGTGCGATTCTCGACGCGTCGAAGGCGACACATGTCGCGATCTGTGCCTGGCGAGGCGCGCCGTCGCCAGGTCTCGAAGCCGCCTACCCTTTCGCGGCGGCCCTGATGGAAGGCAAGCCGCCGGCTTGGTTGAGGGAGTGTCCCACGGACGCTTCATCGCCGCTGCGTATCTACAGCTACCGCAACGCCGATGGATCCGACGCCGGCTGCCCGGCTTCGACGCTCTCCGCTCAGGCCCTGCCGTAGAGCGGCACCAGCGTTCCGCTCATTGCCTGATTGGCCGGCGAGGCGAGATAGGCGATTGCCTCGGCCGCTGCTTCGAGGCTGACCCATTTGGTGAAATCGGCATCCGGCATGTCGGCGCGGTTGGCCGGCGTGTCGAGCGTCGATGGGGCCACCGCGTTGACCAGGATGCCCTGGGCCTTCAATTCTTCCGCCATCGCCACCGTCATGGCCGCGACTGCCGCCTTGCTGGCCGTATAGGCGACCATGCCGGCGCCGCGGCGCGGGTCGAGCCCGGCGCGTGCCGTGACATTGACGATGCGACCGGCGGTATCCGACGCCAGCATCGAGCGGATGGCGGCGCGGCTGCACAGGAAGGCGGTGCGGGCGTTGGTGTCCATCATCTCGGCAAACGACGCCGATTCGATCTTCTCCACCGGCGCCATGGCAAAGCCGCCGGCCAGATGGATCGATCCCCACAAGGCAGGAACCTGGCTATAGAACGCCTCGACCTTGGCGGGGTCCGAGAGATCGACATTGTGCGCCAGTTTGACATTATCGTGCGTGGTGAAGGGGAAGTGCTGAGGTGCCGCGGCATGCGCGTTCGGCACGTGGCAGATCGCGCCCTGTTCCAGCAGTCTGCCGACCACCGCCCCACCGAGCGCGCCGGTTCCACCGGTCACAACGATGTGCCTGCCTTCAAGTGTTTCCGTCATCCTGGACCGCTCCTGTCATTTTTATGACTTTTGTCGTTGGTTTGCCGCGCCGACGCGAAGCGTCGCCCCTTTCAGTCGATCACTCAACCGATATCTCGACATGGCAGCCGTCACGTCTTTGCATGCGTCAGGGCATCGCCGAATAACGAAGCCGCCCGGAAGCGGATCAGGTCTTGCAAAAACCAAGCCGGCAAATGGTCCACTTCCTGTCGGCAAGGACGGCCCGGATGTTTCAGACGACCGTGACTTCGATGACGCGCGGCAGCCCCGTTGCCCGGGCGTGCCTGAGCGCCTGTGGCAAGGCGTCGATGTCGGCCAGCCTTTCGGCACCAATGCCATAGGCTTCGGCAAGCTTGCAGAAATCCGGCGGCGCCGGCGACACGCCGACAGGTTCCACGCCGACATCGAGCATCGAGGTCTCGATCTCGCGATAGCCTCTGTTGTTCCAGACCACGAAGATGACGGGCGCTCCAGAATCGAGCGCCACCGCTATCTCCGGCAAGGTGAACTGGAAGCCCCCGTCGCCGGTCAGGCAGACAACCGGCGCATCGGGCACGGCAAGTGCCGCACCGATCGCCGCCGGCGGACCGTAGCCAAGCGCGCCAAAGCCGGTCGCGGCATTGAACCAGCCGCCGGGCCGGTCGTGGTCGTAATAGAGGTTGGCGGCGTAAATCGGCTGGGTCGAGTCGCCAACGATGATGGCACCGGGCAAAGCGTCGCGGATCATTTCCACGGCACGCACCTGCGCCGCATAGGCCGGGCTCAACTCGGCAAAAGCGGCCTTTCGCGCCGCCGCGGCGCGGCCATGGCCATCTTCGCCAGCGCTGTGGGCGGGATCGATCGCCGCAAGCAGCGCCTCGATCGCCTCGGCGCAATCGGCCTGGATGGCGACCGTCACCGGACGCCGCGCAAGCTGGTCGGCGCCGATGTCGATACGGATCAGGTTCGAAGGCAGTACGAAGCCACCGTCGCCATAGCCGTCATAGTCGGTCGGGCCGAATTCGGTACCGGCGGCGATCACCAGATCGGCCCCGGCCATGAGCGCGCGAACCGCCTTGAGGCTTGGGCTTGCCGGCACGCAAAGCGGATGGCCATGCATGAGACCGCGCGCGTTGGTGGTCTCGACAACCGGCACGCCCAGCCTTTCGGCAAGGCGCCGCAGCGCCGCATCGGCTTTCTTGGCGCCGCCGCCTGCAAGGATGAGCGGGCGGCGTGCGGTGGCGACGAGTTCGGCAGCCCTGGCAATGGCGGCACGCTCTGGCGCCGGCGGCCCGGCATTGCTCAAGGCTGCCGACAATCCGTCCGCCGGCTTGACCATGATATCGGTCGGGATCTCTATATGCACAGGGCCGGGCCGAGACGAGGAAAACAGGGCGAAAGCCCGCGCCAGCGCACCGGGCAATTCGCTGGCCCCGGTCACGTGTAGCGACAACAGCGCTACCTTCTCCATCATGCCGCGCTGATCGGGCAATTCGTGCAGGAAGCCAAGCCCCTTGCCGAGCGTGTCGGTGGCGTTGACGCCGGAGATCACCAGCATCGGCACCGAATCGGCGCGCGCCTGGCCCATGGCGGTGATGGTGTTGGTCAGCCCCGGCCCGGTGATGACGAAGGCGACGCCCGGCCTGCCGCCGGCGCGCGCATAGCCGTCGGCCATGAAGCCGGCGCCCTGTTCGTGGCGCGGCGTGATGTGGCGAATCTTCGAGCGCGCAAGACCGCGATAGAGTTCGACCGTGTGGACGCCGGGAATGCCGAACACGGTGTCGACGCCATGCGCCTCGAGCAGCGAAATGAGCGCTTCGCCCACAGTGGTCATTGGTTTTCTCCCCTATCTCTTTGTTTCTACGCAATTCCCAAGGGGGAAGCGCTGCGCGCTTTTCCCGGGAAAACCGCTTCTCATTTTTCCAGGAATTGCTCCAGCGGCGCGAGGCCGAGTTCGGACTCGACAGCCTTGATGCCAATCGCCGCCAATTCGCCGGGCGAGAACATCTCGCCGGCCAGGCAGCCTTCGATCCAGAGCCCGTCGATGATCGCATTGATCGCGATGGCATGGTGGCGCAACTGGGTTGCGTCCGGCTTGTGCTGTTCGGCGGCGAGCACGTCGGCCACAACTGCTTCCACCTCGTTGCGAAAGCCAAGGTAGCCTTCGCGGTGGGCACGGGCCAGGGCGGGATCCGCACTGGCGCGGCCGATGAAGGTTGCCCAGAGCGAAAACACCCGCGCGTCGATGATCGGCGCATTGAGATTGGCGGTGATGAAAGCCGCAAGACGCTGGCGCGGCGAGGCATCATCCATGACCAATGCCGCCTTCGCCTGCTCGGTCATGCGGTCGACCAGCGCCGTATAGGCTTCCTGCAGCAATTCTTCCTTGCCCGGGAAATAATGCCGGATCAGCCCGGCGGTGACGCCGGCACGCAATGCGATGGTGCGCAGGCTGGCGCCTTGAAGGCCATATTCCGCCACGCTGTCCAGAGTCGCCTCTATCAGATCCTGCCGCCGCCGCTCCTCGCCCTCGCGACGGAACTTACGGCGCCCATTCATTGGCGCAGGATCGGTCGCGTCAGGCATGTCGGCCCGCCTTCGCAGGCGATGCAGAGCGCGTCCGCCTCGAAGATCTCAACCGTGCATCCGGCGGCTTCCATGGCGGCCTTGGTCCTGGGAAAGCCCGCAACGGCAATGACCTTGAGCGGGCTGGTCGGCAGTACGTTGAGACTGAGGCCGTTGGAAGCCGCGAACTCCTCGGCGTCGCCTTCGACCAGCCGGATGCCGCGTGCCTTCAGCGTCTGATAGAAAGGGGCCGGTAAAAGCGGTGAATAGACCAGCGCCAGGTCGTCGGCCAGCGGGCTGATAACCGACATCAGATGCAGGCACGCCTCCTCGCCCTGCCACAGCGGCAGATCGAAGCCGTAGACGGAAATCCCCAGCGGCGACAGCAGGTTGGAAACCTGCTGGATGCCTTCCTGGTTGGAACGGACACCGCGCCCGATCGCCAGCGTGCGGGCATCCACCCATACACAGTCGCCACCTTCGACCTGGCCAGGAGCCTCGACGCGACCAAGGATCGGAATGCCCAGCCTTCTGTAGGTTTCTTCATGCAGCGAAGGCTCCCTGGCGCGCAGCGGCTTGCCCATGGACAGGATCAGCGCACCGCGGTCGGTCATCAGCGAAGGGTCGTGCGTGAACACCGAATCCGAAAGTCCGTCGGCCTTGTCCTCGATCCATTCGATCTCGGCGCCGGAAGCCGCCACCAGTTCAGCCAGGGCTGCGTGCTGCGAGGCAGCTTTCGCCGGGTTGAATCCCGGACCATAGTGCCAGGCAGCCCGGTCGGCGTCGCGCATGGCGTTGGCGGCCGACCGCATCAGCACGCGCCGCAGCGGCGCCGCCATGGACTGAGATCCGAAAGCGCTCATCGATGCCCTTTTTAAGCTGAAAAAAACCGAGAAAATTTCATGAGAGGTTATTTATACACTTGCACAACAAGGCCGCAAGTGCCGTAATGAGCGGGATTGACGGGCTCGCTCTGTTGGGTCCATGCTTGAGGTCTGGAGCGAGGCAGTACAGCGTATGTTGATTAGCCGGATAGACGTTCGACGAACCGCCGGCGGCGATATGGAGGTCATTTGGTGAGCGCTGTGGCAGCTGCCAAAGTCCCATCCGGCGAGGCGCAGGACGGCGCCGCAGAAGCCATCCATGTCGAGAACCTGCACAAGAAATTCGGTCAACTGCATGTGCTGAAGGGCGTATCGCTGTCGGCGCGCGACGGCGAGGTCATCGCCATCATCGGCGGCTCGGGCTCGGGCAAATCGACGCTGCTGCGCTGCATCAACTGCCTGGAAAACCCGACCAGCGGCATCATCCGGGTCAATGGCGAGGAGATCAAGCTCAAGGCGGACAGCCATGGCCATACGATTCCGGCCGACCGCAGGCAGATCGAACGCATCCGCTCCAAGCTCGGCATGGTGTTCCAGAACTTCAACCTGTGGAGCCATATGACGCTGATCGAAAACGTCATCGAGGTTCCCGTTCATGTGCTGGGCGTCAAGCGCGACCAGGCTGTCGCCCAGGCCGAAAAGCTGCTGGTGCGCGTCGGTCTGGCCGAGAAGCGCGACGTCTATCCTGCGTATCTCTCCGGCGGCCAGCAGCAGCGCGCCGCGATCGCTCGCGCCTTGGCCATCAATCCGCGCGTCATGCTGTTCGACGAACCGACCTCGGCGCTCGATCCCGAACTGGTCGGCGAAGTGCTGAAGGTGATTGGCGATCTGGCCCGTGAAGGCCGCACCATGGTGCTGGTCACCCACGAAATGAAATTCGCCCGCGAGGTCGCGACCCACGTCGTCTACCTCTACAACGGGTTGGTCGAGGAGGAAGGCCCGCCGGAGCAGATCTTCGGCGCGCCCAAGTCCGAAAGGCTAAAGCAGTTCATCCGCAACATCGGCTAGGGACAGGCCGGGACGGAAGAAAACCGGGAACCAACAACAAACTGGGAGTTCTGAAATGAAGACTGTTCTGAAGACATTCGCCACGGCGCTGCTGCTCGGCGTCGCCGCCATGGGCGTGGCCAAGGCCGATCCGGTCAAGATCGGCGTCGCCGCCGAACCCTACGCGCCCTTCACCTCGCCAGATGCTTCGGGCAAATGGGTCGGCTGGGAGATCGACTTCATCGACGCCGTCTGCGCCGAAGAGAAGCTCGACTGCGTCATCACCCCTGTCGCCTGGGACGGCATCATCCCGGCACTGACTACCAAGAAGATCGACCTCATTGTCTCGTCGATGTCGATCACCGACGAACGCAAGAAGACCATCGACTTCTCCGACAAGTACTATAACACCCCGACCGCGATCATCGGCCCCAAGGACCAGAAGTTCGGCGCCACGCCCGACGATCTCAAGGGCAAGGTCCTCGGCGTCCAGGTGTCGACGGTGCATGCCGTCTACGCCAAGAAGCATTTCGGCCCCACCGCATCCGAGATCAAGGAATACCAGACGCAGGACGAAGCCAACAACGACCTCGCCGCGGGCCGCCTCGACGCGGTGCAGGCCGATTCCATCGCGCTCAAGGAGTTCCTCAAGACCGACCAGGGCAAGGCCTGCTGCGATCTCAAGGGCATGGTGGCCCCTGACGACGAGGTGCTCGGACCGGGCGTCGGCGCCGGCGTGCGCAAGGAAGACACCGCCCTGAAAGAGAAGATCAACGCCGGCATCAAGGCGATCCGCGCCAACGGCAAATATGACGAGATCTCGAAGAAATATTTCGATTTCGACATTTACGGCGGCGCCACGCAGTCGAACTGAGACCCTCGCATCGGCTGGAGGACAGGGCGCTGACGCCCTCGTCCTCCAGCCGGCCTGTCCACGCATGCTTGCCGCCGGCTGCTGGTGCCGGCGGACAGAGCCAGCAATCCGGGGGCGAAGCTGATCGAATCCTTTCTTCCGGCCTCCGCGGCCGGCATCGTCGAACTGCTCTCGCCGGCTCCCGTCGGCTGGGGCGGGACGCTCTTGCTCGGGCTCCTGCATTCGCTAGAGATCGCCGTCGGCGCGACCATCGTCGGCCTGCTGATTGGAACCTGCGGTGCCTATGGCAAGCTTTACGGCGGACCCGTGGTGCGCGACCTGTTCGCGGTCTACACCACCGTGGTGCGCGCCGTGCCGGAACTGGTGCTGATCCTGCTGCTCTACTATGCCGGCACCGACCTGATAAACCAGGTGCTGACGGCGATGGGTTACCAGCGTGTCGACATCAGCGGGCTGGTGGCCGGCATCGCCGTGCTCGGCTTCGTCCAGGGCGCCTATTCGACGGAAGTCATCCGCGGCGCGATCCTCGCCATCCCGCAGGGCCAGATCGAAGCCGCCCGCGCCTTCGGCATGTCTCCCGGCCTTCTGTTGCGGCGCATCACGCTGCCGGCGATGCTGCCTTTCGCCATTCCGGGCCTCGCCAATCTGTGGTTGATCGCCACCAAGGACACCGCGCTGCTGGCTGTCGTCGGCTTCTTCGAACTGACGCTGGCGACACGACAGGCGGCGGGTGTCACCAAGGCCTATCTGGTTTTCTTCCTCGCCGCCGGCGTGCTCTATCTCTGCGTGACGCTGGTTTCGAACCTCCTGCTTGGCCGCGCGGAGAAATGGGCGCGGCGCGGCATGCCTTCGATCAAGGAGGCACGTTGATGACCAGCGAAACGGTCATCATCGACACGGCGGCGCGCGCATCGCTCTGGCTGCAGCCGCATCGCATCGTGCTGATCCTGATCGCGCTGGGGCTGGTGGCGTCGGCCGCCTTCTTCATGCGCTGGGACTGGCTGCCGCAATATTGGGAAATGGGCCTGATGGGCATCTGGCGTGCCCTGTGGATCCTGGCCGTCACCTGTACGCTCGGCTTCATGATCGCCGTGCCCGTCGGGCTGGCGCAGGCGGCCGGCTCGATCTGGGTCGCGGCACCTGCGAAAGTCTTCTGCACCATCATCCGCGGCACGCCGCTGCTTCTGCAGCTATGGCTGCTCTATTACGGGCTGGGCTCGCTTTTCCCGCAATATCCATGGATCCGCGAATCCTGGATGTGGCCCTATCTCAGGCAGGCCTGGCCGTACGGCGTGCTGGCGCTGACCTTGTCCTTCGCCGGCTACGAGGGCGAAGTGATGCGCGGCGCCTTTGCCGGCGTGCCCAAGGGGCAGCTGGAAGCCGCCCGCGCCTTCGGCATGAGCCGATGGAAGATCTTCCGCCGCATCTGGCTGCCGCAAGCCTTCTACCGGGCGCTGCCGACGCTGACCGGCGAGACCGTGCTGCAGCTGAAATCGACACCGCTGGTGGCAACCATCAGCGTGATCGACATCTTCGCCGTCTCGTCCAAGGTGCGGCAGGACACCTATCTCACCTACGAGCCCTTGCTGCTCCTGGCGTTGATCTATATGGCGATCACCGGCATTCTGGTCTTCGCCTTCAGCCGGATCGAGGCACGAATCCCGGTCAAGATCGGTTAGATCCAAGTGAGTGGTGGGTAGGGATTGGTAAGTAGGAAGTGGCTGCCGCGCACTCCACAACTCACCACTCACCAACCCCTACTCACTACTCACTAAGGGCAATCGCCATGCAACTCAGTCTCGACCAGGCAAAAGGGCTGTGCCGGATGGCGGCACTTGGCGCCGGCGCCAACGAGGAAGCAGCGCAATCGCTCACCGCCTCGATCATCGCAGCCGAGGCAGAGGGACTTGCAGCCGTCGGGCTCACACATTTCATCGACTACCTCGAAGCACTCGAGGCCGGACGCATCGACGGCAATGCCGATCCTGTGATCACCCGGCCGGCGCTGGCCGTCTATCTCTCGGACGCACGCGGCGGGCTGGCGCATACCGGCTTCGACCGCACCATCGACGACCTCGCCAAGGCGGCAAGACTGTTCGGCGTCGCCATCTTCTCGCAGAAGAACGCCTACACCTGCGGGGCGCTTGGCTACTTCACCGGCCGGCTGGCCGCGCAGGGCCTGGTGTCCTTCGCCGCCACCAATGGTCCGGCCGTCCTGGCCGGCTCAGGCTCGGTCAAGCCGGTCTATTGCACCAACCCGATGTCTTTCGCCGCCCCCGCCGCCGACGGGGCGCCGCTGGTCATCGACCAGTCGTCGAGCGCCACCGCCTTCGTCAACATCCGCAAGGCCGCCGAGGAAGGCAAGAAGATCCCCGAAGGCTGGGCGCTGGACGCCAGCGGCAACCCGACCACCGATCCGGCGGCGGCCATGAAGGGCGCCATGCTCGCCTTCGGCGGCCAGCGCGGCGCCAACATCGCGCTGATGGTCGAAGTGCTGGCGGCCGGCCTGTCGGGCGCCAACTGGTCACTCGACGCGCCATGGTTCAGCGGCGGCCCGGACAGCCCCGGGACCGGCCTGTTCGTGCTTGCCGTCGAGCCCAAGCTGCTCGACCCGGGCTTCGAGCAGCGCATGAAAGACCAGCTTGACCGGCTGCGGCGGCGCTTCGGCGTTCACGTGCCAGGCCGCGCCCGCGCCGAAGCGGCCGAAAAGGCGCAGGCGCGCGGCATCACCGCGCCCAAGGCAGTGATCCAGCGCATCTCCGAATTCGCCGAACGCTACTCGGCCTGATTTCTTCTCCTTTCTTTGCAGACGATTACTTGGCCGCCCCGCCTGACGCGCGGTTGTGCGCGTTTTTTTTCGCGCGCGTCCTGAACCTTTTTGAGCGCCCGGGCGACCAACGTTTGTCCAGGGCAAGGTGAGCTTGCCCGATCCAGACCGGGGAACAGCAAAATCAAAATCGAAAGTCTGCTTCGCGTGAAAGGCATCGCCCTTCGCGTCCCGGAAACCCAACCTCAAATCAAGGGAAATCATCATGACCAACACCAAGACCACCATGCTGACCGCCGTCCTCCTGCTCGGTTCCTTCATGGGCGCCACGCAGGCTGCCAATTTGAAGGCCGCACCGGTCAAGCCGGCCAACCCGGGCGTCATTACCGCGCCGGGTGGCGGCGCCACCGAGGACCACTACTGCAAGAACGGCCATGCGAAATTCGCCAACTGCAGCGCCGATTTCGTCGCCGCCTGCAAGAAGGTTGGTGGCACCATGTCGGATGTTCAGGGCTGGGGTGGGCGTACTTGCTTCACGCCCTCCTGATACCGTCTCAGGTCAGGCCGCTCGTCGGCCCCTGACACCTCATGGATGTCATCCGGGAAACCCCGCTTCGGCGGGGTTTCCTGCGTCTGTCGCTCGCAGGGCCAAGACATGATTGATGCGCTTGTCGCAGGAATACCGGGCCTTGCTTTTTCTTGGAATCGCGCAAAAAACAAGGATGACGCGACGACGCGTCACCCTTTGCCTTTGGCGCAAAACGGACTATGAAACGGCTCAGCCAAGCCATCTGGAACGCGCGCCGGAGCCCGCCATGACCGAAATCCTGCAGACCCCAAAGCTCGTCGTCGTCTTTGGCGGGTCAGGCTTTGTCGGCCGTCATGTCGTGCGGGCGCTAGCCAAGCGCGGCTATCGCATCAGGGTCGCCTGCCGGCGGCCCGACCTTGCCGGCCATTTGCAGCCGCTCGGCAATGTCGGCCAGATCCAGCCGGTGCAGGCCAATGTGCGCGTGCGCTGGTCGGTCGACCGCGCCGTGCAAGGTGCCGACCATGTCGTCAATCTCGTCGCCATCCTGCATGAGAGCGGCCGGCAGAAATTCTCCGCCGTGCACGAATTCGGTGCTCGCGCCATCGCCGAGGCGGCGCGCTCCGTCGGCGCCGGGCTCACCCATATTTCGGCGCTCGGCGCCGATCCGGATTCCGAATCGGATTATGCGCGCACCAAGGCGCTCGGTGAAAAGGCCGTGCTGGAGACGATCGCCGATGCCGTGATCTTGCGGCCGTCGATCAATTTCGGGCCGGAGGACAGCTTCTTCAACCGGTTCGCGAATATGGCGCGTTATTCGCCGGTGCTGCCGCTGATCGGCGGCGGCCAGACCAAGTTCCAGCCGGTCTATGTCGGTGACGTGGCGGAGGCTGTCGCGCGTTCGGTCGACGGCAAGATCGATGGCGGCCAGGTTTACGAGCTCGGCGGCCCCAACGTGCTCACCTTCAAGGAGTGCATGCAGGAACTGCTCACGGTTATCGAGCGCAAGCGCCTGCTGGTGCCGGTGCCGTGGTGGATGGCAAACATCCAGGCCTCGATCCTTGGCCTGTTGCCCAATCCGCTGCTGACCAAGGACCAGGTGATGCAGTTGCGCGAGCACAACGTCGTTTCGGACGAAGCCGCCAAGGCCAACCGGACACTGGCGGGGCTCGGCATCCAGCCGCAATCGATCGCGACGATCCTGCCGAGCTACCTCTGGCGCTTCCGCGCCGCCGGCCAGTTCCAGCAGCGTAAGCCCGCGGTATAAGAAGCGTCGGCCCTCAGCGAGGCCGAGGCGTGACCCGCATCGGCAGACCGCCTTGCGGCTGCGTGGTCAATTTCTGCACCGGCCAGGGTTTTGTTTCAGCGGTCGCGTCGAAGCGGAAGCGTGACAAGAGGATGGCGAGCGCGATGATCGCCTCCTGCATGGCGAAGCTGGCGCCGATGCAGACGCGCGGGCCGGCGCCGAAGGGCAGATATTGGAAGCGGTCGATCTTTTCACGGTTTCCCGGATGGAAGCGTTCGGGCAGGAAGGCGTCGGGCCGGTCCCACAGCTTCCTGTGGCGGTGAACGACCCATGGCATCACCAGCACGGCGGCGTGCTTGGGGATATAAAGATCCTTCCACATTTCCGGAACGATCGGCTCGCGATTGATCGATGGCGCCGGCGGGTAGAGCCGAAGCGCCTCGTCGAAAGCGGCGCGTGTCAGCGGCATGGCGTCGAGCCACTTCGCCGGATCGGGCTCGCGCGCCAGCACCCGGTCGATCTCCTGTTCGACCCGGTCGCGCTCCCAGGGCGATTCGGCCAGGCAATAGAGCGTCCAGCCGAGCGCGCGCGCCGTGGTCTCGTGGCCGGCGCCGATGAAGGTGATGATGTTGTCCTCGACTTCCGGGCGCGTCAGTCCGTCGGGGCCTTCGGCCTTGAGCAGCAGCGTCAGGAAATCCTGCGGCACGGCATCGGGGTCGCGCCTGAACTTCTCTTCGCGCATCTTGACCGTGTCGGTCACGATCTTGCGGAAATAGGCCATGGTCTTGCGGCCGCGGATACGGGTCAGCCGCGGCAGCCAGTCGGGCGCGCGCAGCAGGTCGAGCGGATCCACGCGGCCCATGGTTTCGAACAGGCGGTCGATCTCGTTGGCGAAACTGCCGGGCTCGCCCGCGATCTCGCCGGAAAACAGCGTCTCGGCCAGGATGTCATAGGTGAGCAGCGTCATGTCATGGGCGATATCGGACGTGCCGCCGGCCTCGTAACGGGTGACGAACTCCAGCGTCCGTTTCAGCATCGGCTGGGCGAAGCCGAAAATGTGGCGTGGCGTGAACACCGGCGCCATTGCCTTGCGCGACCGCTTCCACACCTCGCCCTCGGCCGTCAGCAGGCCGTCGCGCAGGATCGGCCTCAGTATCTTCTGGCGCACCGTCGCCATCTTGTAGTTCTTGGCGTTGTCGACCAGCACATGGCGGATCAGGCCCGGATCATTGGCGATGACCAGCGGCCCACCAGCGCCCTTGGCAGAAATCCAGGGTTCGTTGTAGGTCGGCTCGCCCCAGAGTTCGAGCGGGTTGCGATAGACGATGCGGATCATTTCCAGCGTCGAAGGCGGCGACGTGCGCGGCTTCGGGGCGGGAGGAACGAATGGGGCGGGCTGCGTGTCCATGAAGTGCTCCGCTGTTCCCATCAATGTAGTGGCTGCCACCTCGGGCGTCCATGTCACCGAACGGCAAACCGGACCGATGACGGCGGGAACGCCAGGGCGGACAGTCTGTTCATCCGATCGTGACCATTCCGTCACGGGTCCAACCTTGCCCGTTGGAACGCTCTGCCGTAGTGGCAGTCACCGACGGATACCCCCCGACAAAGGAGCCTGCCTTGAAGCACCAGTTGAACATCATCATCGGCAGCACGCGGCCCGGCCGCGCTGGCCCGGTTTTCGCCGAATGGCTGGAGACGTTCGTACGCGAACACGGAAAATTCGAGCCAGTGCTGACCGACATAGCCGCGTTCAACCTGCCGGTCCTGGATGAACCGCATCATCCAAGGCTCGGCAATTATCAGAACGACCACACCAAGGCCTGGTCGAAGGCGATGGATGCCGCTGACGCCTTCGTGTTCGTGGCGCCGGAATACAATTACTTCGCCGCACCCGCGATCATCAACGCGATCGACTATCTCGCCCGCGAATGGAAATACAAGCCCGCTGCGATCTTCAGCTATGGCGGTGTCTCCGGCGGCCTGCGCGCGGCGCAGGCGCTGAAGCCGCTGCTGACCTCGGTCGGGATCATGCCTATCCCGGAAGGTGTCGCGCTGCCGCTGTACCAGAAACTGCTCGACGAGAACGGCGCCTTCGATGCCAGCGAGCAAGTGCGGAGCGGGACCAAGACCATGCTGGACGAACTGTTGCGCTGGAGCGAGGCGTTGAAACCGATGCGCGCCGCCTGAGAGAGCCGCCTCAGCGCGGCTTGCTTGCGCCATAAAGAGGTGGAATGGTCGGCAAACGACTGAGCCGGGGGCGGTTCGACTGCGTTTGCTGTTTGCCATGCTGCTGATGCTTGCGACCACCGCTATCGCGGCGGCCGAGCGGCACGTGGCCATTGGTCATGGCCAATGACGACTACCGGCTGGTCCGGCCGCTTGCCAACCCCGCCCAAGGCGGCGAAGCGATGGAAGCGGCGCTGAGGAAACTTGGTTTCGCTGGAGCTCGACCAGACGGGCCGGCTGGCGCCCAGGGACAAATCCACGGTCAAATATTTGCGCGGCCTCCTGGCTAAATTCAACGCCCGAAAAAAATAGCCGGCTGCCGGCTCGGCATTCGCGCCGGAAATGCCTGCAAACCTTGGAAAAACCGCCTTTAGCGCCTATATCTACCCCATATCAGAAGCGCGATTCGGGGCCGATTTTTCGCGCTGTAAAAGCGGCATCTAGACAACAGGTTTTCATGAGCGACCAGACCGAGAACACAAACGGCGCTGAAGCCGAATACGGCGCCGATTCCATCAAGGTTTTGAAGGGGTTGGACGCCGTCCGCAAGCGGCCGGGCATGTATATCGGCGATACCGATGACGGCTCGGGCCTGCATCACATGGTCTACGAAGTGGTCGACAACGCCATCGACGAGGCGCTGGCCGGCCATGCCGACCTGGTTTCGGTGACGCTCAATCCCGACGGTTCGGTGACGGTTATCGACAATGGCCGTGGCATTCCAACCGACATTCACCCCAGCGAAGGCATTTCGGCGGCCGAAGTGATCATGACGCAGCTGCATGCCGGCGGAAAGTTCGACCAGAACTCCTACAAGGTGTCTGGCGGTCTGCATGGCGTCGGCGTCTCGGTGGTCAACGCGCTGTCGGCCTGGCTGAAGCTCAAGATCCGCCGCAACGGCCAGGTCTTCGAGATGAGCTTTACCCACGGCAATGCCGATGCGCCGCTGAAGGCGATCGGCAGCTACGAGCAGGACAAGCGCCCAGGCACCAATGAGGGCCGCAGCGGCACCGAGGTCACCTTCTTTCCGTCGTCCGAGACCTTTACCATGGTCGAATTCGATTTCGGCACGCTGGAGCACCGGCTGCGCGAACTCGCCTTCCTGAACTCCGGCGTGCGCATCGTTCTGACAGACGCCCGTCATGCCGACGTCGTGAAGCATGAACTGCACTATGATGGCGGCCTGGAAGAGTTCGTCAAATATCTCGACCGGGTCAAGAAACCGCTGATCGGAAAGCCCATCTCCATCAGGGCCGAGCGTGACGGCATCACCGTGGAAGTGGCGATGTGGTGGAACGACAGTTACCACGAGAATGTGCTGGCCTTCACCAATAACATCCCGCAGCGCGATGGCGGCACCCATCTGGCCGGTTTTCGCGGCGCACTGACCCGCCAGATCACTGGCTATGGCGAATCTTCGGGGCTGACCAAGAAGGAAAAGGTCTCGCTGATCGGCGACGATTGCCGCGAGGGCCTGACGGCGGTGCTGTCGGTCAAGGTTCCCGATCCGAAATTCTCGTCGCAGACCAAGGACAAGCTGGTCTCGTCGGAGGTTCGTCCCGTGGTCGAGGGACTGGTCAACGAAGCGCTCGGCACGTGGCTCGAAGAGCATCCGACCGAGGGCAAGGTGGTCGTCGACAAGGTGATCCAGGCCGCGGCGGCGCGTGAAGCGGCGCGCAAGGCTCGTGACATCACCCGCAAGACCTCGCTCGGCGTCACCTCGCTGCCCGGCAAGCTGGCCGATTGCCAGGAACGCGACCCGGCGAAGTCCGAAATCTTCATCGTCGAGGGTGACTCGGCCGGCGGCTCCGCCAAGGGCGGCCGTTCGCGCCAAAACCAGGCAATCCTTCCCCTGCGCGGCAAGATCCTCAATGTCGAGCGGGCCCGCTTCGACCGCATGCTCTCGTCCGACATGATCGGCACGCTGATCACCGCGCTCGGCACCTCGATCGGTAAGGACGAATTCAACGCCGACAAGCTGCGCTACCACAAGATCATCCTGATGACCGACGCGGACGTCGACGGCGCCCATATCAGGACCTTGCTGCTCACCTTCTTCTTCCGGCAGATGCCGGAGCTGATCGAGCGCGGCCACCTCTACATCGCCCAGCCGCCGCTCTATAAGGTGACGCGCGGCAAGAGCTCGCAATACATCAAGAATGAGAGCGCCTTCGAAGAATTCCTGATCGATTCGGGGTTGGAGGAAGCGTCCCTTACGCTCGGCTCAGGGGAAGTGCGGACCGGACAGGATCTGCACGGCGCCGTCGCCGATGCGCTTGCCGTGCGCCAGCTCATCAACGGCTTGCACACGCGCTATAACCGCGACGTCGTCGAGCAGGCGGCGATCGCCGGCGGGCTCAATCCCGAAATCTTCGCCGATCTTGGCCGCGCCAACGCGATGGCGGAGCGGATCGCGCAACGCCTCGACATCATTGCCGAGGACACCGAGCGCGGCTGGACCGGCCGCATGTCGACCTCGAACGAGGGCATCGGCGGCTATGTCTTCGAACGCACCGTGCGCAGCGTCAAGGAATACGCCCATCTCGACATGGCGTTGATCAATTCCGCCGACGCACGCCAGCTCGATCGCTACGCGCAGCGCCTCAGCGAAGTCTACGGGGCGCCGCCGGTGCTGCGCCGCAAGGAGGTGTCCGAAACAGTCTCGGGACCGCTGGCGCTGCTCAACGCGGTCTTTGCGACCGGCCGCAAGGGGCTGACCATGCAGCGCTACAAGGGTCTCGGCGAAATGAATGCCGAGCAGCTCTGGGAAACCACGCTCGACCCGAACGTGCGTTCGCTGCTGCAGGTCAAGGTCAACGATGCGACCGATGCCGACAGCCTGTTCTCGCGGCTGATGGGTGACGAGGTGGAGCCTCGGCGCGAGTTCATCCAGGACAACGCACTGTCGGTCGCCAACCTGGATATTTGAGGTTTCGCACAGCCTTTTTGACAGATTGGCATAGCTCGTGCCCGCGCCAATAATGAGGATGCGCCGGAACAGAAGGCCTTCGAAGACATTGTGACAGTGTCCATCACAATTTCTTGCAGGAGGCTTTTCATGGGACGCGGCATTCTACTCTGGTTGCTCGGCATTCCGATTCCGATCATCATCCTCATCATGCTGTTCGTACGGTAGGGGGCGTCGATGCAGTCCACCCTATCGGCTGTCGACGTATCCGCTTCCACGGAATCGTCCTCCACCGCCGTCAGCTGGGGACCGATCATCGCCGGCGCTTTCGCGGCCTCGACGTTGACGTTCATCCTCATGCTGCTCGGCTCAGGCCTTGGGCTCAGCATGGTTTCACCATGGTCGGGCTCTGGCGCGTCAATCACCACCTTCGCGGTTTCCACCGCCGTCTGGCTGGTGATCGTGCAGTGGCTGTCCGCCGGTGTAGGCGGCTACCTTGCGGGCCGGTTGCGGACCAAATGGGTCGGCATCCACACCGACGAAGTCTATTTCCGTGACACTGCGCACGGCTTTCTCGCCTGGGCGCTGGCCACCTTGCTGGTCGCCGGCGTGCTTGGCTCGGCACTTTCCGCCGCGATTGGTTCAGGTGTGCAGGCCGCGTCCACCGTGGCCTCGGGAGCCGCCATGGGTGCGTCGGCCGGCGCCTCGGCGAATGCCAGCGGTGCATCGACCGACAATGCGACCTCCTATCTGGTGGATTCGCTGTTCCGCCCTGCCGATCCGGCCAAGCTCGCCACCGCCAATCCTGCCGACGAAGCCGCCGCGGCCGGGCAGGCCTCGCGGATCCTGATTGCCGGCGCCGTCGCCGGCGAGGTTTCGGCGGAAGACAAGACCTATCTTGCGCAATTGGTCGCCGCGCGCACCGGCCTTTCCGAGGCTGATGCCAAGACGCGTGTCGACACGGTGCTGGCGAAGGCGCAGGACGCAAAGGTCAAGGCGAAGCAGGCGGCCGACACGGCAAGGAAAGCAAGCGCCACTTTCGCGCTTCTCGGCGCCTTGTCGCTGGTCATCGGCGCCTTCATCGCCAGTGCGGCCGCAGCGCTCGGCGGCAGGCAGCGCGATGAAGAGGAAGCGGTGTTCCTGACCAACGGCTGAAGGCAGCATCACGCCAAAATTACAGAGCCCGGCATCGACCGGGCTCTTTCTATTCGACGATCAAGACCGACCGGTCAGTGATCCATCGCCTTGACGATTTCCTCGGTCATCTTCTTGGCGTCGCCGAGCAGCATCATGGTGCCGTCCTTGTAGAACAGCGTGTTGTCGATGCCGGCATAGCCGGACCCGAGCGAGCGCTTGACGAACAGGCAGGTGCGGGCCTTGTCGACGTCGAGGATCGGCATGCCGTAGATGGGCGACGACTTGTCGTCGCGCGCGGACGGGTTGGTGACGTCGTTGGCGCCGATGACGTAGGCGACGTCGGCCTGGGCAAACTCCGAGTTGATGTCCTCGAGCTCGAATACTTCGTCGTACGGCACGTTGGCTTCGGCGAGCAGCACATTCATGTGGCCGGGCATGCGGCCGGCGACGGGGTGGATGGCATATTTGACGTCGACGCCGTTGGCCTTGAGCTTGTCGGCCATTTCACGCAGCGCATGCTGCGCCTGGGCGACCGCCATGCCGTAACCCGGCACGATGATGACCTTCTGCGCGTTCATCATGAGGTAGGCGGCATCGTCGGCCGAACCCTGCTTGACGGTGCGCTCGATGCCGTCATCGGCCGCAGCGGCGGTCTCGCCGCCGAAGCCGCCGAGGATGACCGAGATGAAGCTTCGGTTCATGCCCTTGCACATGATGTAGGACAGGATCGCGCCCGACGAGCCGACCAGCGCGCCGGTGATGATCAGCGCCAGATTGCCGAGCGTGAAGCCAAGGGCGGCGGCCGCCCAGCCGGAATAGGAATTCAGCATCGATACGACCACCGGCATGTCGGCGCCACCGATCGGGATGATCAGGAGCACGCCGAGCACCAGCGAGGCGGCAACGATCAGCCAGAACACCAGTTTCGATTCCGTGGTGACCAGCAGCACGATCAGCACGATCAGGGCCACGCCAAGGGCAGCGTTGATGACGTGACGGCCGCCGATCATGATCGGCTTGCCCGACATGCGGCCGTCGAGCTTCAGGAAGGCAATGACTGAGCCGGTGAAGGTGATGGCACCGATGGCGACGCCAAGGCTCATCTCGACCAGCGCCTGGGCATGGATGTCGCCATCCGTGCCGATGCCGAAGCTTTCCGGCGCATAGATGGCCGCGGCCGCCACCATGACGGCGGCAAGGCCGACCAGCGAGTGGAAGGCGGCGACCAGTTGCGGCATCGAGGTCATGGCGATGCGGCGCGCGGTGACGGCGCCGACGCCACCGCCAATGGCGAGGCCAAGCACGATCAGGCCGAAGCGACCGGCGGACGGGGTTGCCAGCGCCAGCGTGGTGGCAATGGCGATGCCCATGCCGATCATGCCGTAGAGATTGCCCTGCCGGCTGGTGGTCGGATGCGAGAGGCCGCGCAACGCCATGATGAACAGGACGCCGGATACCAGATAGAGGAAGGAGGCGAGATTGACGGTCACGTCACTTGTCCTTCTTCTTGTACATGGCCAGCATGCGCTGGGTGACGAGGAAGCCGCCGAAGATGTTGACCGAGACCAGCATCAGCGCGACGAAACCGAAGCCGGCGGCGACGCCGGAGGCCGCGATGCCGACGGCGAGCAGCGCACCGACGACAATGACCGACGAGATGGCGTTGGTGACGGCCATCAGCGGCGTGTGCAGTGCCGGGGTCACCGACCAGACGACGTAATAGCCGACGAAGATCGCCAGGATGAAGATGGCGAAACGGAAGACGAAGGGATCGATGGCCCCGCCCGAGAGCGCATGCGCGGCATCACCGGCCGCCTCTGCACCGCCTGGGGCATTGGCCAGGTTCTGCACCGCGAGCCGAACGGCAGCGCTTGCCTGGTCGAGCTGATCCAAGGCTTTCTGCAAGGTCTGGTCCATCACGCGGTCCCTTTCGGCTTCGGCGAGGGTGACTTGGATGCGGCGGTCTTCCCGGGCGCGGCCTTCCTGGGCGCGGCCGTGGCATCGGCGACCATGGTCGTGGCCGGGATCGCGGCCGGCTCGACATAAGGCTGCTGGTCGGCCTTGGCGAAGGCCGGATGAACGACCTTGCCGCCGTCGGTCAGCATGGTTGCCTTGACCAGATCGTCGTCGCGATTGATGGCAAGCGTCTTGGTCGTCTTGTCGACGAGCGTCTCGACGAAGGCGAACAGGTTCCTGGCATAAAGCAGCGAGGCGGATGCCGCGATGCGACCTGGCACGTTGAGATGACCGACGATCTTCACATTGTTGACCGTGGTGACGATCTTGCCGGCCTCGGCGCCCTCGACATTGCCGCCACGCTCGACGGCGAGGTCGATGATCACCGAGCCCGGCTTCATCGAGGCGACCATCGCCGCCGACACCAGCTTCGGCGCAGGCCGGCCGGGGATCAGCGCCGTGGTGATGACGATGTCCTGCTTGGCGATGTGTTCGGCGGTCAGCGCCGCCTGCTTGGCCTGGTACTCCTTCGACATTTCCTTGGCGTAGCCGCCGGCCGTCTCGGCGGCCTTGAACTCCTCGTCCTCGACTGCGAGGAACTTCGCGCCGAGCGAGGCGACTTGTTCCTTGGCGGCGGGCCGAACGTCGGTGGCGGTGACGACGGCACCGAGACGGCGCGCGGTGGCGATCGCCTGCAGGCCGGCAACGCCGACGCCCATGATGAAGACCTTGGCCGCCGGCACCGTGCCAGCCGCCGTCATCATCATCGGCAGCGCCCGGTCGTATTCGGCGGCTCCGTCGATCACCGCCTGGTAGCCGGCAAGATTGGCCTGGCTGGACAGGACGTCCATCGATTGCGCGCGGGTGATGCGCGGCATGAACTCCATCGAGAAGGCGGTGACGCCGGCTTTGGCCAAGGCCGCGACAGCCGCATCGTTGCCGTAGGGATCCATGATGGCGATCACCGCGGCGCCGGATTTGTAACTCTTCAGCTCGGCATCCGTTGGCCGGCGAACCTTCAGCACGACATCGGCATTGGCGACATCCGAGGCCTTGCCGATGACAGCACCCGTCTTGGCAAACTCTTCGTCGGGGATACGCGAGCGGGTGCCGGCTCCGGCTTCGACGATCACGTCGAAACCCAAGGCCGTCAGCCGCTTCACCGTATCGGGCGAAGCCGCGACACGCGGCTCGTTCGCGTCGAGCTCACGAG
Organism: Mesorhizobium sp. BR-1-1-10; assembly: GCF_020165595.1. Taxonomy (NCBI): domain Bacteria; kingdom Pseudomonadati; phylum Pseudomonadota; class Alphaproteobacteria; order Hyphomicrobiales; family Phyllobacteriaceae; genus Mesorhizobium; species Mesorhizobium sp. BR-1-1-10. The sequence goes on from NZ_JAIUIL010000005.1 coordinate 204,562, forward strand.
GGATGAAAACCGTCTGTCCCACCGCATGATCCTTTCGGCCGGAACCTGTCTGCGCGAAGTGTCGACCGGGATATCCGGCGACGTCAACCGCAAGAGCGTTTTGGAAGGTCTATCGCAGAATGAAGGCGCCGACTGCCAGAATAAGCACGAACAGGATCAGCGCAGAGAAGAAGCCGCCCGCGAAGAAGCCGAAAGCCATCGCCAGGAGAAGCGCGCCGCAGAAGAGCGAGCCATATTTGGCCAGCGCCAGGAAGCCCGCATAGGTGCGGTCATGCTCGGCATAGTCCATCTTCGCGCCCAGTTCTACAGGACCGCTCGGCGTGTGCTCAGCCATAGGAATACCCCTTCGAAGACATCTTTCAGGCACATACCGAAAAGCTGGGCGCAGGGCAATGGCGCTATTGCCGCATCGCAGCCGACAACTCCCTCAAGGGAAAATTGAAACTGGCGGCCGATGCCCGCGGGATGGCTTTTGCGCGAGCCCTGCCCAGCGTCTCAGCCAGCAAGGTGAGGAAAAAGCCCGAGCAGCCCAACGACAATCAGATAGAGCGCGACGATGTAGTTCATGAGCCGCGGCATGATCAGGATCAGCACGCCGGCGATCAGCGAGATAAGCGGTGTGAGCGCGAGCGAGTGGATGGTCATGACCGTATTCCTTCCCACGAACAATGCGACAGGAGCCCGGGGCGAAATGCCCGTTGGGCAGGATCGCGGCGACACTCGATGGCGATGCCGCTACCTATAACGGCGAAGCTGCGGGAAGGTTCAGATGCAAGGACGACGCCCGTTCAGGCAGCATCGCGGTAGTATTTCGCCGTCGGCACTATGGACAGCGGCGTCAGCCGGTTGATGGCCGGATTGGCGAACATCATCCGCTGTTCCACGGCTGTCGACTTAAAGAACGGAAACCGTTCGAGTGTCTGGCGCAAGTTTTCGCCGCACGGGATTTCGAACAGAGCGATCGGCGCAAGGACTCCCGGGAACACCTTGCCCTCTGTCCTCTGAACGGCATGAAAGATACGAGCATAGTAAGCGGAGTGCTCGATCTTGACCGGCGTTAGCACTGCGGTAAGCCCAAAGTAAGAAGCGGCCACCATGCCAAGCCTGAGCGTCAGAAAAGGCAGAACTCCGGGCGCGGGCGCACTGTCGGGATCGGTTGCGAAACGAGTCCCGTCGATGAACGTCTCTCCGCGGGCAAGCCGCTCGGCCAATATTTCGGGATAGGCGTCAACGGACGGCGAATGAGGGTGCTCTCTGGAAATGTAGTGAAGCCGTAACGTGCTGACCAGGTGTCCATCGAAATAGACGCCGAACCGATAGGAATTCGGCAGATTGTCCCAGCGATCCTCGAACATCCCGCTGGCGATCGGGCCGCACATGCCCGATTGCAGGTAGGATTGATAGCGAAGGCGGTAGATCGCCTCCAGATCCTCGCCTCCAGTGATGAGACGGTAGTCGACATGCTCCAGCAATTGCATGATCGACTGGTTCAGCGCCGACCCAGCATTGGAGCTGGCGCCAGCCCGCGCATCGTTTCTCGCAGCATCCATTCTCAAGTCCTCGTATCCGCCGTGAACAGGCTATTCGAGTTGAAATGAGACACAAGCCGAAAATTGGATCCCACTGGTTTACCACTTGTTAACCTTAACAGCTGGAGATCTATGGTTGCGGAGTGGTTGCTGAAGGGGCAGCCTGGACGTTCTAATCCAAGCCTTCATTCCTATGAAAGGCGCTGCAAACTCGGGCGTGAAAAGCACTGGAGCGTTCCGCTTTGACAGATGCGCCGATCCGGTCAAACCTTTTCGCTTCTTCAAAATCGGCCAAAACTACTGCGCGTCTTGGTTGGATTTGTTCGCCGCCGATAAAAATATTCTGGTTCGCACCAACCGCACGACCCAAGCACGCGCTTTATCAACTTCGATTGGCAGAATTTGCGACGAAAGCTAGCCGACTGTGCGCTTGGCGGCGAGACGCAGATCCGCGGCAAACGGCCAGGTGACGTTCGACATCGTCTCGATGCCCGACGCGCTGAGCGCCGCGCCGAACAGGAAGCCTTGGACAAGATCCGGCTTCACCGAATGCATGAGGACCTTAAGCTGCTCGAATGTTTCCACGCCTTCGATGGTGACGGTGAGCCCCAGGACACGGGTCAGGTCGACGACGCCCTTCAACAGCTCGAGCGAGCGCGGATTGTGGGTGACGTCCATCACGAACGACCGGTCGATCTTGATCTTGTCGAGCGGAAGCTTGTGGAGATAGCTCAGGCTTGAATAGCCGGTGCCGAAATCGTCGAGGGCGATGCGGACGCCAAGCTGCTTCAGTTCCTCGATATACTGGCGGGTCAGGGATTTGTCGTCGAGCAGCGCGGTTTCCGTGACTTCGATCTCCAGGCGGCTAGCATCGAGGCCGGAGTTAGCCAACGCATCGCGCACCTTTTGGATGACGTCGCGGCTGCGGAAATCCCTGGCCGAGAGATTGACCGAGACGCTGGTCTGGTCAGGCCATTTGGCGCATTCGGTGCAAGCTGCATGCAGCACAAAGGTGCTGATCTCGGAAATGATGCCCATCTCCTCGGCCAGGGGAATGAAGATGCCGGGAGAAATCGGTCCGAGATCGGGATGGTCCCAACGGCAGAGCGCCTCGCAGCTGGCGATGCGCATGGTGTTCATCGCCACGATGGGCTGGTAGACGACCCGCAGTTCCCTGCCTTCCACGGCGCTGCGCAGATCCGCCTTCATCAGCTGGCGATTGCGGAATGCGGCATCCATTGCCGCCTCGAACAGCCGCCACCCGTTCTTGCCGAGTTCCTTGGCCTTGTAGAGCGCCAGGTCCGCCTTGACGATCATGGCGTCGACATCGGTTCCGCCGACCTTGGACAGCACCGCGCCGGCGCTGGCCTGGATCCGCAACCCGTGGCCCGCCACGTCGACCTCTCCCTGCAGCTCGGCGAAAATCTGGTCGAGCAGGCTCTCCAGATGGCTTTCGTCATCGATGCGGTCGAAGAACAGCATGAACTCGTCGCCACCGAAGCGGCTGACGGTAAGGCCTTGCCCGGCGATGGCCGCCAGCCGGTCGGCCACGGCGTAGATCAGCCCGTCGCCGACGGGATGGCCGAGCGTGTCATTGACGCTCTTGAAATCGTCGAGGTCGATCACGGCGAGGCCGCACAGGCGATCCCGGTCGCCGGAGGCCATCAGCTCGCCGACCAGTTCGTGGAAATAGGCGCGGTTGGGAAGGCCGGTGAGATTGTCGTAGCGCGCCATGAAGCGGATCTTTTCCTCCGCTTCGACGCGCGCCGTGACATCCTCGAAGGTGATCACGCCGAGTTCCTGGCTGCCTTCACGCGCGGAGAATTCGTAATGCTGGCCGTTGGCGAGCGAAACAAGCACCTTGCGGTCCCTGCCCTCGCGCAGCGCGCGCGTCAGCTGCGCCTCGACGTAGCGGCAGTCCTTCGGCGCCAGCATGCCGCCGGCGACGCCGCGCATCAGAAGCCCGTGGATGGAGCGCCCGAGCAGCGCGTCGGCCGATTTCAGCGACATCAGGTGGGCGGCCTCGGCATTGGCGACCGCGACGCGCCCATCAGGGCCGAGCATGACCAGGCCGTGCGACATGGTGTTGAGCGCGCGGTCGAACTTGCGCGTTATGCTTTTCGCCTGCTTATGGCCGATGACCGCCGAAAACAGCACATTGCGAACATGGTCGGCGCTGTTGATGGTAATGAACGTCATCGGGAAGATCATCAGACCAAGGACGACGGACGGGGCATCCAGACGCAGCAGGAGCGCAAGCGCCGCCGGACCAATGAAGGTTACAGAAAAAATCCGCACCATGCGCGGAGACCCGTAATTACGGGCGACAACCGTGACCAGGGTCGCCAGGGTCAGCGACATTGCCGCCAGTTCGGCGAATGGGTCGGGATACACATAGATCGACACGAAGCACAGCGCACCCAATCCGAGGCCCTGCAAGCAGCCCTTGAGGATGTAACTGCGCTCCAATCGGTGTGCGTGTTCGACGTCGGCAATCACGCCCCCCGTCTTCAGGAAGCTGCGAATACCGAAATAACGCAGAAGGCTGATCGGCAGTAGAATAAAAGAAAAGGCCAGAAACAACGGATTTTGCGTGCGCAGATAAATCATGAATCCGAGGATCCAGTAGCACGCGCCACCGATCACCAACATGTGCGCGTTGTCGAACAACGACCGCACAAATTGGATATAGACATCCGCGGGGATGCTTTCGGTCTTTGTTTTGCCCATATGATCGGCCCAACGCTAAGCCTTGTCATGCCACAACCGCCTTAAGAAAGGCTTAGACAGAGGGGCTTAAGCTACGGCTTCGGTCGGCCCGCCTCGGCAAGAGGACCTTGCAGCAGGCTTCGGGCATGGGTGAGAAATCACTCAGCGGCACTGAGAACCGGTACCGGCATGACTTGGATCAGTCGCTGGAGCAGTCTGGAGCGCTCGCCCGCCGCCTTTTCGGCGCTTGCCTGCCGGACGTGGCCATAGCCGCGGATCAGCGCCGGGACCGAGACCAGGGCTACCGCGGCCTCGATCTTGCCCGGCGCCAGCGAACTGGCCACGAGCTGTAGATCGGCCTCGTACTGCGCCAGCAATTGCCGCTCCATGCGCCGCTCGGCGGTGTAGCCGAACAGGTCGAAGGCCGTGCCGCGCAGGCCCTTCATGGCAGCCAGCAGGCGAAAGCCTTTCATCATCCAAGGGCCGAAGCTCGATTTCCTGGGTTTGCCGTCATTGCCGCGACGTCCCATGATCGGCGGGGCGAGATGGAATTCAAGTTTCTCGTAGCTCTGGAACTGCATGCCAAGCGCGGCGGCGAAGGAGCCGTCGGTATAGAGCCGCGCAACCTCGTATTCGTCCTTGATCGCCATCAGCTTGAACAGGCTTTTGGCGGCAGCTTCGGTCACGTCGGTCGAGCCCGGCACGGCCTTCGTTTCTGACCCTCGCAGCGTCGATATCCTATCGGCGTAGCGCTTGCCGTAAGCAGCGTTCTGATAGGCCGTGAGGAAGGCAACACGGCGGGCGATGATATCGTCCAGTGTCTCAGCGACCGGACCGGCCTGTCCGGCCTTGTCGCCGAGGGTTGCGGACGGCTGGGCGATGAGGCCGCGCACGAAATCCGGCTGATGCGCGGCGCGGCGGCCCCAGCGGAAAGCAGCGATGTTCATCGCCACCGCTTCGCCATTCAATTCAATGGCCTTTTCGACGGCTTCGGCCGAGAGCGGCAGACCGCCGAACTGGAAGGCAAAGCCGAGCATGAACATGTTGGCGCCCAGCGAATTGCCGAACAGGGCTGTGGCGGTGCGGGTGGCGTCGAAGAAATGCGCCTTGTCGTCACCGGCCGCTGAGCGGATCGCCTTCTTCAGGCGCTCGATCGGCAGCGAGAAATCGGCTGATCGAGCAAATTCGCCCGGCATGATCTCGGCGGTGTTGGCGAGGAATATCGTATGCCCCTCGCGTACCGCCGTCAGCACCTTCTTGGCGCCCGACACGACGAGATCGCAGCCGAGCACGAGGTCGGCCTTCCCCGCCGAAACGCGGATGGCATTGATGTCTTCCGGTGTGCGGGCGATGCGGACATGGGTGAACACCGAACCGCCCTTCTGGGCCAGGCCGGCCATGTCGATCATGCCGCAACCCTTGTCCTCCAGATGCGCCGCCATGCCGAGCACGGCACCGACGGTGACGACGCCGGTGCCGCCGACGCCGTCGATGATCGCCGCCCAGCCCTCGGCGCCGAGCGGGAATTCGGCTGGCATCGGCACGCCTTCAAGCGGGTTGGTCCCGCCGGCCAGGCCCTCGGCCTTGCGGATCTTGGCACCGTGCACGGTGACGAAGGACGGGCAGAAGCCGTTGACGCAGGAGAAATCCTTGTTGCAGCTCGACTGGTCGATCTTGCGCTTGCGGCCGAATTCGGTTTCGACCGGCTGGATCGAGACGCAGTTCGATTGCACGCCGCAATCGCCGCAGCCTTCGCAGACCAGTTCATTGATGAACACCCGCTTGTCGGGATCGGGAAAGGTGCCGCGCTTGCGACGACGGCGCTTTTCGGCGGCGCAGGTCTGGTCGTAAAGCAGGATCGATACGCCCTTGACGTCGCGCAGCTCGCGCTGGACGAGGTCGAGGTCGTCGCGGTGGTGGATAGTGGCGCCAGCCGGGAATTCGGCCTTCCCGGCATATTTGTCGGGTTCGTCGGTGACGATGGCGATGCGGTCGACGCCCTCTGCCCGTACTTGCCTGGCGATCATGTCCACCGTCAGCCCGCCCTCATGCGGCTGGCCCCCAGTCATGGCGACGGCGTCGTTGTAGAGGATCTTATAGGTGATGTTGGCCTCGCTCGACAGGGCGAAGCGGATCGCCAGCGTGCCGGAATGGTTGTAGGTGCCGTCGCCTAGATTCTGGAAGATGTGGTCGCGCCTGGAGAACGGCGCCTGGCCGAGCCATTGCGCCCCCTCGCCGCCCATGGCGGTAAAGCCAACTGTGTTGCGATCCATCCACAGCGCCATGAAGTGACAGCCGATGCCGGCGGCGGCGATCGAGCCGTCCGGCACCTTGGTCGAGGAATTGTGCGGACAGCCCGAACAGAAGAAGGGTGTGCGCGAGCCGATGTCGGTGGCATCGGCCAGCATCGCCTGGAACTGACGTAGCTTCGCGACCCTGGCCGAAATCTCTTCGGATGGGCCGATGGTCCTCAGGATTCTCTCGCCGAGCGCAATGGCGATCTCGTTGGGGTCGAGCGCCCCCTTGGCCGGAAACAGCCAGTCGCCGCGCTCGTCCTTCTTGCCGACGATGGCCGGCTGCGAGGCCGTGCCATAAAGGCTTTCGCGCAGTTGCACCTCGATCAGCGAGCGTTTCTCCTCGACGACGACGATGGTGTCGAGACCGCGCGCGAAGTCGGCGATGTGCTGCAGGTCGAGCGGCCAGGGGCAGCCGACCTTGAACAGCCGCACGCCGATGCGGTTGGCGGCCTGCTCGTCGATGCCGATATCCTCCAGCGCCTGGCGGACATCGAGATAGCTCTTGCCCAGCGTGATGATGCCGAGTTTCGGATTGCGGCCGCCCGAATAGACGAGCCTGTTCAGCCCATTGGCATGGATGAAGGCGGAGGCCGCGGCACGCTTGTGTTCATGCAGCCGTTCTTCCTGGCCGAGCATGTCGATCTCGTGGCGGATGTTGAGGCCGCCCGGCGGCATGTCGAAATCCGGGACGACGATGTTCAACCGTTCGAGCGAGGCGTCGACCGAAGCCGTCGATTCGATGTTGTCCTTGACGCATTTGATCGCCGCCCAGGTGCCGGCGAAGCGCGACATGGCAAAGCCGTACAGGCCATAGTCGATGATCTCCTGGACACCGGCCGGGTTGAGGATCGGCACCATGGTGTCGACGAAGAGGAATTCCGTGGCGTGCGCATTGGTCGAGGATTCGGCCATGTGGTCGTCGCCCATGAGCGCAAGGACGCCGCCATGTCTGGACGAGCCGGCGAGATTGGCGTGGCGGAACACGTCGCCCGAACGATCGACGCCCGGCCCCTTGCCGTACCAGACCGAAAAAACGCCATCATGGGTGCCCTCGCCCAGCAGTTCCGTCTGCTGCGAGCCCCAGCAGGCGGTGGCGGCCAGCTCTTCGTTGAGGCCGGGCTGGAAAACGATGTCGGCCCCGGCGAGCTGCTTTTTCGCCTTCCACAGCTGCATGTCGAGGCCACCGAGCGGCGAGCCGCGATAGCCGGAGACGAAGCCAGCCGTGTTCAGGCCGGCGCGGCGGTCGCGCTCGCGCTGCATCAGGAGCATGCGGATGACCGCCTGCGCGCCGGACAGGAAGATGCGCTCCTTTCCAAGATCGAACTTGTCGTCGAGCGCGACATCGTGCAGCGTCATCAGGCATTTCCTCTGCGAAGGCCGCGCGGGGCAGCAGCCAACGTCGGGATCGGATGACGCATCCTTTCTCCCCTTGCAAGGCAGGTCAAACAAAATCGAAAGGACCGGCCAACGCGCGACAAGCAGTTCGGCGGGCGCTGGATCACGTATGAAACGGTGCGCCGACAGCGCGATGGCATACGAAAATTCCAGCCGAAATCGATGCCGTCGGAAGGTGTCAGCCGGCTTTCGAGCAGTCCGGCTTCGGCTCGCCCGGCAGCTTGCCGTCGGGATGACCGACGAGGTCGGGATTGGCCGTGTAGAGCTGGTCGATGACCAGCGGTCGATCGGGCAGGATGGACTGGTCTTCCGTCGACATCAGCGTGGTGTCGATCTCCTGCAGGACCGCGCCATCGGCGCCCTTGATGCTGATGGCGATGGCATAGGGCTTGTTCCTGACAACGCAGGTCAGCGCCGGGCTTTCCAGGCTCACCTTGTCGAGCTTCGGCCAGATCTTCTGCTCGACCACGAAGGGATCGCCACCGGCGGGGTTCTGGAAACTGGCAACCGCCACCTGACCCTCGCCCATCGGCCGCAAGGGTCTCAGCGTCACGACATAGGTCGCCCTGGCGAGGCGGTAGTTGAAGACGAATATCTTGCCGGAAACTTCAAACAGCTTGCCTTCACCGCCGGTATCCCGGCAAGCGCCAAGCGTCATCGCCGCGATCAGCGCCGCGCCAGCAACCGTCGAGCGGGAAAGAATTCTAGGCATTCCTGACCTCATTGGCCGCCATGCGGCGGCGATAGTGACGGCTTGCCTTCTGCCTGTTGCCGCACACCGCCATGTCGCACCAAAGGCGGCTGGAATTGCGGCTTCTGTCGACGAACAGCCAGGTGCAATTGGGACAGATCCTGAGCCTCGCGACGGTGTCGTCACGCAGCAGGGAAAGCGCCGAAACCGCCAGTGCCGCCTCGAAGGCGATCGGCGTCGCCGGATCGCCGAACGGCCGTCCCTGCGCCCCGATCTCGGTCCCGCCGGCGGCCAGGCCGTCGGCGCAGGACCGCAGGAATTCGGGCAGATCGGCGGTGGCGACCGCGCCTTTCAACACAGCGCCTCGAAACAGCCTATCGGTCGTCTCGCGGATCGACAGCACGACGGGCGCGATTGCCGCCGGCGAGGACACCGCCAGCCGCCTGTCGCCAAGCTCGGCGGCGCGAAAGCCGCTAGCCGCGTCGGCGAAGCGGGCGATTTCGGCCGGATCGTCGAAGCGGTCGAATGTGCGCTCCGGATCGCCGCGCAGCACGACGGTGTTCGCCGTGTCGAGCGCGAGCAGGCCGCCGGTGAAGCGGTGAGGAGTCCAGGCAACTGTCATTTCCGGAAATCTAACCGATAAATCGCGTTTGACAAGTTAGATTCGGCGATGCAAACCTCGGATGCGCAGGGTATCGTCGCCTTTGTCCGCTCCGCGCTTGTCCTATTCCCTCTTGGGCGGGATGCTTCTGGTGTTGTCGAGCATGCTTTACTTCTTCCAGCAGGTGCTGAACGGGCTGCATTCGGGTGCGCTCTATGCGTTGCTCGCCTTCGGCTATGTGCTGACCAACGGCATTCTGCACCGCACCAACCTCGCCTATGGGGCGCTGTTTGCCTTTTGCGGCCAGGCAATGATCCTGAGCGTCGCCTTCGGCTACCAGGTGCTGTGGCTGACGCTGCTTGCTTCGGTGCTGTTCGGCGTCCTCGCGGCGTTCCTCTATGCGGCGCTCATCAGCCATGTCCTGTCGCGCAGCGTCTTCGAGCCGTTGGCTGACCGCTCGCCCAACGCCATCGTGGTGACGACGCTCGGCATCCTGCTCGTCCTGTCGGAAGCAAGCCGCATCGCCGCCGACACGCATGATCTGTGGCTGCCGCCGACGCTGGCCGAGCCCGTCGTTTTAGCCGAAGGCTCCGGATTCAAGGCGACGCTGACGCTGATCCAGGTGCTCGACTGCGCCGTGGTCGTGGCGGCGGTCGCCCTCGCCACCTGGGCATTTGCCCGCTCAAGCTTCGGCCGGTGCTGGCGCGCCGTCTCCGACGACCCCAGGGCCGCCGCGCTGTGCGGCGTCGACGTGCTTGGCGTGTTCCGGCGTGCCGTGCTGTTCGGCGGCTTCTGCGCCGCGCTGGCCGGGGTCATGGCCAGCCTCTACTATGGCAATGTCAGCTTCGGTTCCGGCCTTGTCTACGGCCTGAAGATCCTGTTCGTGACGGCGGTCGGCGGTTATCTCTCGCCGCCGAAGGCGGCGCTGGGCGCAGCCGCTTTCGGCATGGCCGAATCACTGTGGGCCGGCTATTTTCCGGTCGAATGGCGAGATGCCTGGATGTATCTGTTCCTGGTTGCCATGCTGATCCTGATCGGCGCCGGCCGCGACACCGGCAAGGTCGTCTGATCCCGTCAGACTTTGGTTGCATGACGTCTCGTCAGGCCGCGGTTTTCCACCGTGCCGCGAGCGCCGATGGCCTGCATCCTTCGTCCCCGTGTTGACCAACCGGACCACGCACTGCATACGGTTGGGCCAGGCGGCGCGACGAAAGGGGCGATCGCGCGTCACCGCATCAGGGAGGAATGCATGGCAGGGCTTCTCGCTCTATCCAGAACGATCGATCGTATGAACGAGTTCATCGGCAAATCGGTATCCTGGCTGATCCTGCTGGCGATCCTGGTGAGTGCGGCCAACGCGGTCATCCGCAAGGTGTTCGACACCTCGTCCAACGCCTGGCTGGAGCTGCAATGGTACCTGTTCGGAGCCGCCTTCATGCTGGCCGCCGCCTACACGCTGAAACAGAACGAGCATATCCGCATCGATATCGTCTACGGCCTGTTTTCACGCCGCGTGCAGCACTGGATCGACCTCTTCGGCCACGTCTTTTTCCTGATGCCGTTCGTGACGCTGATGGTGTTCTATTTCGTGCCCTACGTGTCGCTGTCGTTTCACAGCGGCGAGATGTCGACCAACGCCGGCGGCCTGATCGTGTGGCCGGCCAAGGCGATCCTGCTGGTCGGCTTTTTCCTGCTCGCGCTGCAGGGCATTTCCGAGATCATCAAGAAGATCGCCATCATGCGCGGCGTCATTGAGGATCCCAACCCATTCATTTCCGTGCACGAACAGGCTGAACTCGAAGCCAAGGCGCTCGCCGAAGAGGTGCGTTCGTGATGGAGTTCATCGCCCAGAACATGGCGCCGATCATGTTCGCCTCGCTGATCCTGTTCATGCTGATCGGCTATCCCGTCGCCTTTTCGCTCGCCGCCAACGGCTTGATGTTCTTCTTCATCGGCGTGCTTCTGACGCCCTATTCGGGCGGAGCGATCAATCTCGCATGGCCGCTGCTCTATGCGCTGCCGGACAATTTCTACGGCAGCCGGGTTATGTCGAACGACACGCTGCTGGCAATCCCGTTCTTCACCTTCATGGGCATCGTGCTCGAACGATCGGGCATGGCGGAAGACCTGCTCGACACGATCGGCCAGTTGTTCGGGCCCGTCCGCGGAGGCCTCGCCTACGCGGTGATCTTCGTCGGCGCACTGTTGGCCGCGACCACAGGCGTGGTGGCGGCGTCCGTCATCGCCATGGGACTGATCTCGCTGCCGATCATGCTGCGCTATGGTTATGACCGCCGGGTGGCATCCGGCGTCATCGCTGCCTCGGGCACGCTCGCCCAGATCATTCCGCCGTCGCTGGTGCTGATCGTTCTCGCCGACCAGCTCGGCCGCTCTGTCGGCGACATGTATGCCGGCGCCCTGATCCCCGGCCTGGTGCTGACCGGCCTATACACGCTCTACATCGTGATCATGTCGATCGTCCGGCCAAAGTCGATGCCTGCCCTGCCGCTTGAGGCGCGGACGCTCGGCCATGGCGTGGTGTCGTTGCTGATCGCGTTGATAGCGGCCATTGCGATCGCCTATGCGGCCTACCGTTACCTGGTGCCCGCTCATGGCGACAACGCCGATATTCTCGGCGCGACGGTCGGCGTCATCTTCATCTACATCGTCGCGATCCTCGACCGCAGCCTGAACATCAACATGATGTCGCGGCTGGCGCAGCAGGTCGTGATCGTGCTGATCCCGCCGCTGGCGCTGATCTTCCTGGTGCTGGGCACCATCTTTCTCGGCATCGCCACCCCAACCGAGGGCGGCGCGATGGGCGCGGTCGGTGCGCTGGCGATGGCGGCAATGAAGGGCCGGCTGTCGATGGACGTGATCAAGCAGGCGCTGGCCTCGACGACGCGGCTGTCGTCCTTCGTGCTGTTCATCCTGATAGGCGCGCGGGTGTTCTCGCTGACCTTCTACGGCGTCAACGGCCAGATCTGGGTCGAGCATCTCTTGACCTCGCTGCCGGGCGGCGAAGTCGGCTTCCTGATCGGCGTCAACATGCTCGTCTTCTTCCTCGCCTTCTTCCTCGATTTCTTCGAACTGGCCTTCATCATCGTGCCGCTGCTGGCGCCGGCGGCCGACAAGCTCGGCATCGACCTGATCTGGTTCGGCGTGCTCCTGGGCGTCAACATGCAGACCAGCTTCATGCATCCACCATTCGGCTTCGCGCTGTTCTACCTGCGCTCGGTCGCTGCCCGCGTGCCCTATCTCGATCGCCTGACCGGCAAGCAGATCGCGCCGGTGACAACGGGCCAGATCTATTGGGGCGCGGTGCCATTCGTCTGCATCCAGGTGATCATGATCGGCCTGACCATCGCCTTCCCGCAAATGGTGATGCGCTACAAGGGCACGGCCGTCGATTCCGGCACGATCGACTACACGGTGCCCGGGGTGCCCAGCCTGTCGCCGCTCGGCGCGCCGGACGGTGGCGGCGTGCCTGCCAATGGCGGCGCCGCACCGACGGCGCCCGGCACGCCCGATCTGTCGCAGCCCCCGAATTTCGGCGATGCGCCGTCGGCCAAGCCGGCTGCACCCGCGCCGGACCTGTCGCAACCGCCGAGCTTCAATTGATGGAAACGATGCCATGAAAGCCGTGCGGTTGGAGGCAGTGGGCAGCATCTCGTTGCGCGAGATCGCCAAACCGGTCCCGGGCCCGGACGACCTCCTGGTGCGGATCGAAGCCTGCGGTGTCTGCGGCACCGACCGGCATCTTTTCCACGGCGAGTTCCCCTGCAGGCCGCCAGTGACACCCGGGCACGAATTCTCCGGCATCGTCGAGGCAATCGGCACCGCCGTCTCCGGCTTTGCCGTCGGCGACCGCGTCACCGGCGACCCCAACATCGCCTGCGGGCGCTGCGGCCATTGCCATGCCGGCCGCGTCAATTTGTGCGGCAATCTCACCGCCATCGGCATCCACCGCGACGGCGGCTTTGCCGACTATGTGGTGATTCCGCAGAAACAGGCCTTTGTCCTTCCCACCGATCTGAAGCCAACTCATGGTGCTTTCTGCGAGCCGCTCGGCTGCTGCCTGCACGGCGTCGACCTTGCCGAGGTCAAGCCAGGCAGCTCGGTGGTGGTGCTCGGCGGCGGCGTCATCGGCCTGCTTACCGTGCAACTGGCGCGGCTGGCCGGGGCGACCACCATCATCCTGTCGACACGGCAAGCCTCGCGGCGCGCGCTTGCCAGCGAACTCGGTGCGACGGCGACGGTCGATCCCGCCGCCACCGATGTGATCGATGCCATCGCCGGTCCGGCCGGCCTGATGCCCGGTGGCGCCGACGTGGTGTTCGAATGCGCCGGTGTGCGCGAGACCGTCGAGCAGTCGATGAGGCTGGCAAGGGCGGGCGGCACCGTCGTTATCGTCGGCGTGACGCCGCAAGGCATGAAGGTGGAATTCGAGCCCTTCGACCTGTTGTTCCGCGAACTCAAGGTAGTGGGCTCATTCCTCAATCCCTACACGCATCGCCGCGCCGCCGAGCTTATCGCGTCGGGCGTGATCGAGATCGATCGGTTGATCTCCAGGCAAGTCACGCTCGAAGAGGCGCCAGGGGTGATCGCCAACCCGCCGGCTCCTGGTGAAGTGAAGGTGCTGGTGGTGCCAGCTATGGGCTGAGGTTCAGGCTTCGCGGCATTTGGCAATTGCCGTCGCCGTCGAGCAAAGAAAAGCCCCGGGGAACAAAAATGCCCCGGGGCTTTCGAAAAGCAAAGTGCGATCGCCTACAGCTTGCCGTTGCGCTGCTGGACCATCATGAAGGTGTCGTAATTGTATTCGGCCACCTGCGCCCAGAGATAGTGCTCCTTGCGGAAGCCCTTGATCGATTCCCAGATCTTCTTGAACGGCGCGTTCGAGGCTTCCATTTCGGCGTAGACCTCGTTGGCCTTCTCGAAGCAGGCGGCCATGATCTCCTGGCTGAATGGGCGCAGTTTAGCGCCGCCGGCCACCAGCCGCTTCACCGCCGGAGGGTTCACATAGTCGTATTTCTGCAGCATGTTGGCGTCCGCGGCCTGGGCGCACGTCCGCAGCAGCGACTTGTAGGTCGGCGAAAGCTCGTCGTATTTCGCCTTGTTGAACATCAGGTGGACGGTCGGGCCGCCTTCCCACCAGCCGGGATAGTAATAATAGGGCGCGACCTTGTAGAAGCCGAGCTTCTCGTCGTCATAGGGGCCGACCCATTCGGCGGCGTCGATGGTGCCTTTTTCCAGCGCCGGGTAGATGTCGCCGCCGGCGATCTGCTGCGGCACCACGCCGAGCTTCTGCACCACTTTGCCGGCAAAGCCGCCAATGCGCATCTTGAGGCCGGAGAGGTCGGCGACGGTGTTGATCTCCTTGCGGAACCAGCCGCCCATCTGCACGCCGGTGTTGCCGCCCGGCAGGCCGAACAGACCTTGCGTGGCGAGAAACTCATTGAACAGGTCGATGCCGCCGCCATGGTAGTGCCATGCATTCATGCCGCGCGCGTTGAGCGAAAAGGGCACCGCCGCACCCAGCGCCCATGTCGGGTCCTTGCCCCAGTAATAATATGCCACCGTGTGGCAGGCCTCGACCGTGCCGGCCGTGGTGGCATCGGCGGCCTGCAGGCCGGGAACAAGCTCGCCCGCGGCAAAGACCTGGATCTGGAAATTGCCGTCGGTGGCTTCCGACAGCATCTTGGAGAACACTTCGGCCCCGCCATAGATGGTGTCGAGCGACTTCGGGAAGGACGACGCCAATCGCCATGTCACCTTGGGGTTGGACTGGGCGATTGCCGGTGCGGCGAGCGTGGCCGCCGCCGCGGCTGCGCCGACGCCGGTGACGCCGGCCTTGCGGATAAATGAACGACGATCCATGCAGTTCCTCCCTTTTGGACCAACAAACCGACGTTCGGGAAATCCTCGGCTCCCGCATCGGTTCGCTCGAAACAATACACGGGCAAGGAGTCGAGTCCAGCACGCCGGCCGGATTTGATGGCGAAGCCATGCGACCCTGCAACTATAGTCTAACAGGCGGTTTCGTGGCCCATGCGACACGCTGAGACTTGGCTGGAAAAATGGCCGGGGATCGCTTATTTTAAAGGCAGGATATCCCTTGCCAGATGGAAGACAGACCCAAAATGCAGCAGCCGCTCGTCGCCATATCGACCGACGTCCGTCAGTTCGACAACTACACCTGGCATGCCGCCCCTCAACAATATCTGGAAGCAGCAATCGTAGGTGCCGGCGTTTTCCCACTGCTCGTGCCATCGTTCGGCGACCGGCTGGACTTCGACGAACTTCTGTCGTCGGTCGACGGCGTCATGCTGACGGGCTCGAAATCCAACGTCGACCCCTCGCTCTATGGCGGCGATGCCAGCGAAGCGAACGGCCCCTATGACACCGCGCGCGACGCCACGACGCTGCCGCTGATCCGCAAGGCGATCGAGCGCGGCGTGCCGCTGCTTGCCATCTGCCGCGGCATCCAGGAATTGAACGTGGCGCTCGGCGGCACACTGGGCACCGAGATCCAGGAGCGCGAGGGGTCGCTGGACCACCGTGCGGCGGTGAGCGACAAACAGGATGAGCGCTTCGCTATTCACCAGACCATTTCGATCAAGGCAGGCAGTTGCCTGGCCGGCGTGTTCGGCGCCGGCGACATCAAGGTCAATTCCTTGCATCGCCAGGCGATTGACCGGCTGGGATCGAAGCTCGAGATCGAGGCTGTCGCCACCGACGGCACGGTCGAAGCGGTTTCGGTCAAGGGTGCCCGCGCCTTCGCCGTCGGCGTCCAGTGGCATCCCGAATACTGGGTCAAGTCGGACAGCAATTCCGCCAAGATTTTTCGCGCTTTCGGCGATGCGGTGCGCCTGCATGCCGCCGCGAAAGCCGGCGCGCGGGCGGCGGCGGAGTAGTCAGTTTCCAGGTTTCAGGCCACCGTCTGATGCCAGCGACAGCAACGGCAGGGCCGGCGCGTAGGATTCGTAGCCATCGCCATCAGCCACGGCAAAGGTGACGATCGGATCGATGCCGTTGGCGCTGAAGGCAACGGTTCCGTCGTTTTGCTCGCGCCAGAATTTAGCCCGCTCGAGGCCCGGCAGGAGCCGTCGGCAATTCGGCGCCACCGTCAGCAGCGACAGGCCATCCGAGACCGAGGCGCCGCGCGTGACCGCGCATGCGCCTTCGTCGCCATTGGCAATCAGTCTGTAGGCATTGGAAGGCGTGGCCTCATTGGCAATGCTTTCCCCGCTGCCGTCATGAAACAGCTGAACGCCGCCAAACAGCGCGGCTGCACCGATCAATGCGAAAAGCGTTTTCATCATTCCTCATCCAGCACACAGGATGAAGAATGATTTCAAAGGGTTAAGCGGACGTTAATAAGTGTGGCAGTGCCACCGCTCAAGGGCGAGCCTTCACATGCGCCGTCTCGGGCACTGGTGTCAGCGGCCTGCGGTCGCTGAACCACGACACCAGATTGTCGACGCACAGATCGGCCATGGCGCGGCGTGTATGCTCCGAGGCCGAGCCGACATGCGGCAACAGAGAGGCGTTTGGTAAGTCGAGCAACGCTTTGGGGACATTCGGCTCGTCGGCGAAGACATCGAGCCCGGCCGCGGCGATGGTGCCGTCGGCGAGAGCGGCCGCAAGGGCCGCCTCGTCGACGGTACTGCCGCGGCCGATGTTGACGAAGACGCCGTTCGCGCCGAGCGCCGACAGGATCGCGGCATTGACCGCTTTCTGTGTCGAAGCACCGCCGGGCGCCACCGAAATCAGCGTGTCGACTTCCTCGGCCAAGCCCTTCAGCGTGTCATGGTATTGGTAGGACAGGCCTTCGACCCGGCGCCGGTTGTGATAGGCGATCGGCAGGCCGAAGGCCTCCAGCCGCCGTGCAATGGCTTGTCCGATGCGGCCCATGCCGAAAATACCGACGCGGCGCGCGCGCAAGGTCAGCCGGCTCAGCGGATAGTTGCCCTTCTTCGCCCAGCTGCCGTCACGCAGCCAGCTTTCGGCACGCGGCAGATCGCGTACCGTGTTGATCAGCAGCCCGATCGCGGTGTCGGCGACCTCTTCGGTCAGCACGTCGGGCGTGTTGGTGACCATGATGTTTTTCGCCGCCGCATGGCCGACATCGACCGAATCATAGCCGACGCCGAACGAGGCGATGAGTTCGAGCTTCGGCAACGCGTCCATCATCGCCGCACTGATGCCGGCAAAGGATGCGATGCCGCGCACCGTGCGGCGCATCTCGTCGGTGACCAGCGCGGGATCGGCGCGCTCGATGCCGATGCGATTGAACGTCCGGTCGATACGCGCGACGGCGTGGTCGCTGAAATCGGCCGGCACCAGAATGGCAACGGCTCCCAATTGTTCGGCCTTGGTCATGCACGCTCCACCGGCTTGCCGGTCGACTGGCGCACATGCAGTTCCGGCTTGATCAATTCCTGCGAGGGCCGCACCGTCTGTCCGTTGAGCTTGTCGAGCAGCGCGCTGGCGGCGCGGCGGCCAACCTCGCGCTGGCCGTTCCAGACGGTGGTCAGCGCCGGCGTGGCTATCGCCGCCTCTTCGAGGTCGTCATAGCCGGTGACGGAGATGTCGACGCCCGGCACAAGGCCGGCACGCGCAATGCCGTTCATCAGGCCGATGGCGACGAGGTCGTTCCAGCAGCAGGCCGCAGTCGGCCTGTCCTTCAGCGCCAGGAACTGCCCGGCGGCCTCGAAACCGGCCTGCTTGGTGCGCGGGCCTGATATGCGCCAGGACGGCCTGACGTCGAGTCCGGCTGCCTCCATGGCGTTCACATAGCCCTGGTAGCGATCGCGGCCGGTCGAGGTCTGGTCGGTGCCGCCGATCATGGCGATGCGCTTGTGGCCGAGCGAGATCAGATGGTTGGTGGCGAGGCCCGTGCCATAGGCATCGTCGCCGCGAAACACCGGTACGTCGGCGCCCTCGACGGTGCGTGCGATCAGCACCGCCGGCAGCCCATTCTCCTCGGCCATGACGATATCGGACGCCGGCGTGCCGATAGCCGGCGACATGATGACGCCATCGGCGCCGAGCTGCAGCAATGTATCGATGAAGGTGCGCTGTTTTTCGAGCTGATCGTAGTGATTGGACAGGATGAAGGTCTGTCGGCTGCGGTCGAGCTCACTCTCGATCGAGCGCAGAATCTCGGCGAAGAACGGGTTCATGATGTCGTGGACGACGACACCGACAATGCCAGAGCGCGAGGTGCGCAGGCTGGCGGCGCGGCGGTTGTAGATATAGCCGATGGCGCGCGCATGTTCCTTGATGCGGTCGCGCGTCGAGCCGGCAACCAGCGGGCTGTCGCGCAGTGCCAAGGATACGGTGGCCGTGGACACGCCGAGCGCATCCGCGATCGTCGACAGCTTGATCTTCTGTGCCAGCCTTTCGCTCCCCGTCGTTTTTTAAACTGTTTAAGGGCGGCCTTATGCCATCGATCCGGGCCAAATCAAAGTTTTTTTGCCAGCGCCTCGGCCTCGACATCCGAGGCCGCACGGCTGCGCAGCCTGAGCCGATGTTCGCGATGGACGATGTAGAGGCCGCTGGCGACGATGATGGCGGCGCCGACCAGCGTCCAGCGGTCGGGGAACTGCTTGAAGACAAGCCAGCCCGAAATGATCATCCACACCATTTGCGAATAGGGATATGGCGCGAGCGCTGTGGTCGTCGCCAGCCGATAGGCTTGGACCAGCAACCAGTGGCCGACACCGCCGAACACGCCAAGCATGAGCAGCACGGACCAGTGCCAGCCATCATGCGGCAGGGAAAATGAAAACGGCAGCAAGGGCAGCAGCAGGACCGTCGGCGCCAACGCCGAGAACAGGATCAGGCTCTCCGGAGTCTCGGTCGCCGACATGCGGCGCGTCATGATGACATAGAAGCAGTTCGACAGCATCGAGCCGAGCGCGAAGAGATGTCCGATGCCGAAAACGCCGACACCGGGCCGCGTGATGATCAGGACTCCGGCGAAAGCGGCCAGGATAGCCAGCCAGCGCCGCCATCCGGCCCATTCGCCGAGCAGCGGCCCGGCAAGGGCGGTGATCACCATCGGCCCGAAGAAATAGATCGACGTCGTCTCCGCCAGTTGCAGGGAGCGCAGCGCCAGGACATTGAACATGGTCGAGCCGAACAGGAACGCGCCGCGCATCACATGCGCCGGCAGGTTGACCGGCCGAAATCGCATCGGTTCGCGCCAGCCACGCAGCAGCGCCCCAACCAGCACGACGTGCACGGCAAAGCGCACCCAGGCGACGATCAGGACGGAGACGCCGGCCAGGACGAGATATTTGCTGCTGGTGTCGAGGAAGGTGAAGAAGACATAGGTGGTCAGCATGCACAGGATCGCCACCGGCGGCGTCGCGCTTTCGACATATCTTTGGGAAGGATTCACGTGCAGGCCGGGGAAAAGCTGGGCTGGAACCCCACCTTTGCGGGAATTGCGGCTTGCCGGCAAGCCAATTGTCGCCCGCAGCCGCGCCTAAGCTCGCTGGTACAACAACAGTCGGCGTCAGGCTTAGCCTTCGGGCGCTACGCGTGCATGCGGGCGCCCTTGGTTATCTTGTCGACCACCTTCTTCTCGGCACGCAGCGCTATGCCGACCACCTTGGCATCTTCGGGCGCGAACTCGGCAAAGACGGCGCGGTTGGCGGCATCGAAGCCGGTCGAGAACATCTCCTCGACATAGAGCGAGGTGGTGACGCCGCGTTCCAGCGCACGCCGATGGATCGCACTCATCGTTGCCTGGTCGGCCGAGAGCACGATGACCGGCTGGATCGACAGGGGATTGTAGAGATTGCCAGCGCGGTCGCGATAGGGCTCGCCGATGATGTCGGGGAATTGCGCGACAATGCCGCTGGTCAGGAAGGCGGTGACGTTGAGTTTCTGCCAGACGGCCAGGTCTTGCCGCAGTACGATTGCAAATTTCGTATCGAACATGAGAAAACAAGCCATTCAAAGTCAGGCCCCGTGTAACGAGGCTGAAGGAGACGATGTCGTTCGATCTAGACCGCCAGGCCTTCGAGGGTCTTGGACGTTTGTGCGCCGATGCCGCTGAAAACTGCATCATCTCCGCTCCCGACCCCGTGGGGATGGAGCGCATCGAGGCGCGGTTTCACGGCAGCGCCTTCGATCCGCATCGCCACGACACCTACGCGATCGGGGTGACGCTGCGCGGCGTGCAGACCTTCCGCTATCGCGGCGCGGCACGGCTGAGCCTGCCCGGCCAGGTCATCGTGCTGCATCCGGACGAGTTGCACGATGGCGGCGCCGGCACGGAAGAAGGCCTGCGCTACAGGATGCTCTATCTTGAGCCGTCACTGATGCTCGACTGTCTCGGCGGCACGGCGCTGCCCTTCGTCAGGGACGGCGTGGTGACGGACGAGGCCTTCTGCGCGACCCTGCTGTCGGCGCTCGGGCCGTTGGAGCAGGAACTCGACGAGCTGTTCGTCGACGACTTCCTGGCGCGACTGATGCAAAGTCTGAACCGGCATGCCGGCAAGCCGGCAAAGCCAATAGCCGGGACGGCGTGGCGGGCGGCGACACTGGCGGGTGAGTATCTCACGGAAAACCTCGACCGGCCCGTGCATTCGGGTGAGTTGGAAGCCGTCACGGGTCTCGACCGCTATGCCCTGTCGAGACATTTCCGCGCGGCCTTCTCGACCAGCCCGCATCGTTTCCTGGTAATGCGCCGGCTTCAGCGCGCGCGCAGGATGATCGCCGCCGGCGTGCCCTTGGCACAGATCGCGATCGAGGCCGGCTTCAGCGACCAGAGCCACTTCAACAGGCAATTCAAGAAAGCGTTCGGCATGACGCCGGGCCGTTGGTCGTCCTTGATCCACGGAAATACCGCGGCCGCCTGACGGCCGGAGAGATCAGTCATCCGACTCGGCGTCGTCGTCGATCAGCACCAGTTCCTCGTTGGAGAGGTTGGCCTCGATGCGGGCGAGCAGCTTGAACAGCGCCTTCTGGTCCTTCTTGTCGAGGCCCTTAAGCGCCTGCTTTTCGGTCTTCTTCACCGACTTCTCAATGGCGCGGATGGTTTCACGGCCGGTATCGGTGAGGAAGATATGGGCTTGGCGGGCATCGGAGTCGGACGCGCGTTTCTCCAGAAAACCCTGTGCCTGCAGCCGGTTGATGGTCTTGGTGATGGTCGGCGGACGCACGCCGAGGCGACCGGCGAGATTGCCCGGCGTCTGGCCGTCCTCACGGTCCAGCGCCAGCATGATCTGGTCCTGGCCGGCGTAAAAGCCATGCGCCAGGAGCCGTGCCGCCAGCGCGGTCCTTGCCAGCCTTGCCGCTGAATGCAGCCGGCTCATCGTTGCAGTCTTGTCCGCCTTGGCCATGGTCATCCCTCTTCGGCCGTACCGGTGCGCACAGCATAGACGCAGCCGGCCGGTTGGCAATCGACGATCGAAAAAGATTCCGGCATCCGAAACAGCTTTGCCGGCAAGCATTTGCGGTGTCCGCCGTGGTGATGCCAGATGTTTATTTCAGTTAGATGACAAACGAGTTTCGGGTGAAGGGAATTCGGAGCGACCGCTGCGTGAATGCGATCCGACGACCGGACAGCCCTGGCAAGAGGCCCGTTGATCATTCCGCCGCCGGGGACGGCGGCCGCTTCCGCGGCCATGATGCCGGGACAATCCCGGTCGGCAGCTTTGGCCCATGGTTTGCCCCGTGCAAAAGCCCGGCGCACATCCTATATGGAACCGACAATCCCTTTTCGCGGCCTGAATTTCAGGGCCTAGTCATTTCGAGGCAAGCCATGAGCGAAGCGCAGACACAGATTCCCGTAACCGTCCTCACCGGCTATCTCGGCGCCGGCAAGACGACGCTGCTCAACCGCATCCTGTCGGAAAACCACGGCAGGCGCTACGCCGTCATCGTCAACGAATTCGGCGAGATCGGCATCGACAACGACCTGATCGTGGAATCAGACGAGGAGATCTACGAGATGAATAATGGCTGCGTCTGCTGCACGGTGCGCGGCGACCTGATCCGTGTCGTCGAGGGCCTGATGCGGCGGCCCGGCCGCTTCGACGCCATCGTCGTCGAGACCACGGGTCTCGCCGATCCTGTGCCGGTGGCGCAGACCTTCTTCATGGACGACGACGTGCGCTCCAAGACCAAGCTCGATGCCGTGGTGGCCCTGGTCGACGCCAAGCACCTGCCGCTCAGGCTCAAGGATTCCAAGGAAGCCGAGGACCAGATCGCCTTCGCCGACGTCGTCGTGCTCAACAAGACCGACCTCGTCACCCCGGAAGAACTTGCCATGGTCGAGGCGACGATCCGCGCCATCAACCCTGCCGCCAAAATTCACCGCACGACGCGCGCCGGCGTCGCCCTGTCGGAAGTGCTCGACCGCGGCGCCTTCGACCTGTCCAGGGCGCTGGAGAACGATCCGCATTTCCTCGAAGCGCATGATGAACATGATCACCATGACCACGATCATGATCATCACGACCATGATCATCATCACCACGATGGGCACGACCACCACCATCACGCTCATCCGTCCGACATCCATGATGTGACGGTGCAGTCGGTGTCGCTGCGCGGCGGCGAGATGGACCCGAAGAAATTCTTCCCATGGATCGAGAAGGTCACCCAGATGGAAGGCCCTAACATCCTGCGGCTGAAAGGCATCATCGCGCTCAAGGGCGATGACGAGCGCTATGTCATCCAAGGCGTGCACATGATCATCGAGGGCGACCACCAGCGCGCCTGGAAGGACGGCGAAAAGCACGAAAGCCGGCTGGTGTTCATCGGACGCGAACTCGACGCTGAACGGCTGAAGAAGAGCTTTGACGCCTGCCAGGCCTAGGTTCAGCCACACGATTCAAAGCTTGAATTGTGCGATACGTACACATATCATGTGTACGTATCGCGATGAGGAATGACCATGCCTAGACCTGCGGACAACAAGACCGAGCGCTACCAAATCCGCATTCCCCCTTCGGAGAAGGCGATGATCGCGCGCGCCGCTGCGCTCTCGCACAAAGACATGGCAGACTTCATCCTCGATAAGATCGTGCCTGCGGCGCAGGCGGTGATTGATGCGGCTGAAGTGACGAAGGTGTCCGACCGCGACTTTAAGCGCATCCTGGACCTGCTGGAACACCCGCCAAAACCCAACGCCAGGCTCAAGGCGGCGATTGCGGCCTTGCCGGACACTTTGTGACTCTTCCGTCCTGGCACGAGGAGCCAATAGCAAAACGCCACGATCGAGCGTCCTTCGATTGTGGCGACCTGCAGATGAACGAATTTCTGCAGCGGTTCGCGCGACAGAGTCATGATCAGAATGCGGCCAAGACCTTCTGCGCGATCGGCGATACAGCTTCGGAACGTGTACTCGGTTTTTATACGATCGCGCCGTCCGCCGTCGCTCATGAAGCCGTTCCCGCAGCCCTGACGAGAGGCTTGGCACGACACGAAGTTTCCGGCTTCAAGCTTGGCCGTCTTGCCACCGATCGCACCGTCGCCGGGCAAGGCCTCGGAGGTCAGTTGCTTGCCGCGGCGGCATTGCGCTGCCTGCGGCTTGCGGGAGAAGGGGGCGGCATTCTGCTCATCATCGACGCCAAGAGCGAGCGGGCGGCAAAGTGGTATGCAAGCTACGGCGCCGAGCGTCTCACAGGATCGGATTTGACTCTGGTGATGCCGTTGGCAGCATTCGCTGCGGATCTACGAGCCAAGGGGCTGCTTTGACGCCTGCCCCTTCATCACTTGCCAATCCCGATGGTTGTCGGAACCGCAAACGTCGAGTAAGCCGCCTCTACAATTCTAATCCAGTCGAACAAAGATAACCCATGCCCACAGTTGCCCCGCTTGATCTCGAAGGCCATTGCGTCGCCGCCGTCTTCCTCGGCGACGTGCCGCATTTCGCGCTGGCCGATGGTGCTGTCCATCGGCTCGACAATGGCCACAAGACGGTGCAGGCCAATGACGGGCTGCTTGCCGCCTTCCATGACGCGGCCAACGACCGGCTGATCACCGGCGGCGAGGACGGCAAGGTTTTTGCCGTGAAAGCCGGCGGCGAGACCCAGGAGGTGGCGAACGCGGGAAAAAAATGGATCACCAGCGTTGCCGCCGGGCCGCAAGGCGCCATCGCGTATGCCACGGGCAAGACCGCCTTCGTGCGCTTCGCCGATGGCAAGACCCGGGAATTTGCCCATCCGCGCTCGGTCGAGGGGCTGGCGTTCTCGCCCAAGGGCATGCGCTTCGGCGTCGCCCGTTACAATGGCGCGACGCTGCATTTCCCCGCCGCCGAGGGCAAGCCGGTGGAGCTGGAATGGGCGGGCGCGCACACCGGCATCACCTTCTCGCCGGACGGCGCCTTTCTGGTCACCACCATGCAGGAAAACGCCCTGCATGGCTGGAAGCTGGCCGACGGCAAGCACATGCGCATGAGCGGCTATCCCGGCAAGGTCAAAAGCCTGTCATGGAGCGTGAAAGGCAAGTGGCTGGCCAGTTCCGGCGCGCCGGCGGCGATCGTCTGGCCGTTTTCGGGCAAGGACGGCCCGATGGGCAAGGCGCCGCTGGAGCTCGGCACGCGCGGCAATGCCATGGTGACGGCGGTCGCCTGCCATCCGAGCCAGGACGTCGTCGCAGTCGGTTACGACGACGGCATGGTGATGGCCGTGCGCTTTTCCGACGCCAAGGAAGTGCTTTTGCGGCGACCAGGCAAGGGCGCCATCACCGCGATGATGTGGGACAGGGAAGAACGCCGCGTCGCCTTCGGCAGCGCCGCCGGCGACTGTGGCGTCATCGACATCACGGCCTAGCCGGGATGGCCGATCACTCGGCCCCGCAGGAGACCTTGCCGGTCAGATCGACGGGCTTGCCGTCGCTTTCCTTGTCGGCCGTGCTGTCATAGACAGCGAGCTTGTAATGCCCGTCATAGACGCCCTCGTCGCTGGCCCTGGTCAGGATCGTTAATTCGACCGAACTGTAGATCTTGGCGACCTGCTGCTCGTGGTAGATGTTTAGCCGCAGTTCCTTGTCGTCGAGCCAATACTGGGTGAGGTTCGCATCCTCTAACACCGTCTTGCGCAATGGATCACCCGTGGGCCTTGCCTTGATTTCGAGGTCGCCGCGGAAATTGAAAGTCGGGCCGCCCATGCCCGTGGTGACGCCGGCATCAACCTGGAATTTGACCTGCGGATCATCGACGGTGCACCAGATACCGCCGGTCGCGAACGCCGTACCGGCCGACAGGAAGAGCATGGTCACGCAGATGATCGTCCGCATTCTTTCCCCCGCTTGTCGTTGCCGACAGCATTGGCGCCGACTTCGCAAGCGGGGTCAAGCGCCCGCCGCAGGCGACTGAGCCAATGCAGAACGGACGCACGGCCAATTGCCGTTGCGGAGGTGGATTGGGTAAGTAGGAATGAGCCAGAGGGATTTTCATGCACGGCAGCGATAGTTCAAAGACCATCGGCGGGATCAGCCGCGACCGCATCGCGCAATTGCGCGAGACGGAAGGGGCAGCCTTTCGCGAGGCGCGGCCGAGATCACAAACCAAGGTCGGCAACGGCCTGCCCGGCTTCTTCGGCGGCGTGCCGATGCACTGGATGAACGATTGGCCGACACCGTTTCCGATCCTGGTCGACAGCGCCCGAGGCGCCACGATCACCGACATGGACGGCAACAAGCTCGACGATTTCTGCCTCGGCGACACCGGTTCGATGTTTGGCCACTCGCCTCCACCGGTGGCGCGCGCCATTCGCCGCCAGGCCGGGCGCGGCCTGACCTATATGCTGCCTTCCGAGGATGCGCTGGCCATCGGGCCGCTGCTGCAGCAGCGCTTCGGCCTGCCGTTCTGGCAGATCGCGACCACGGCGACCGACGCCAATCGCTTTGCGCTGCGCGTCGCCCGCGCCGTCACCTCCAGGGAGAAGATCCTGGTCTTCAACGGCTGCTATCACGGCTCGGTGGACGAGACGATGGTGCGGCTGATCGACGGCAAGCCCGTCAACCGGCCGGGACTGGCGGGCGAATTCCGCGACCTGACCCGCACGGCCAAGGTCATCGAATTCAACGATGTCGCCGCTCTCGAGGCCGCATTGAAGGACAGGGACGTCGCCTGCGTCATCGCCGAGCCGGTGCTGACCAATTCCTGCATGGTACTTGCCGACTCTGGCTACCATGATGCGCTGCGAAAATTGACGCGTGAAGCCGGCACCCTGCTCTTGATCGACGAGACGCATACGATCTCGACCGGTCCCGGTGGTTACACCAGTAAATATGGGCTGGAGCCCGACTTGTTCGTGCTGGGCAAGCCGATTGCCGGCGGCGTGCCGGCAAGTGTCTGGGGCATGAGCGAGGAGGTCGCCTCGCACTATGCCGACTATAACAGAACGAAAGAGCCGGGATATTCCGGCATGGGCACGACGCTGTCGGCCAACCCGCTGCAGTTCGCCGCCATGCGCGCCACGCTCGAGGAGGTGATGACGCAAGAGAATTACGACCGCATGGATCATCTGGCGCGGCGGCTCGATGCCGGGCTGAACGGCGTGATCGATCGTTACAATCTGCCCTGGCATGTCTCCCGCGTCGGGGCACGCGTCGAGTTCATCTGCGCGCCCGGCCCGCTGCGCAACGGTGCCGAGGCGGAAATTGCGCATGCGCCGGAACTGGAGGCTGCCATCCATGTCGCGCTGGTCAATCGCGGCGTGCTGATCGCACCGTTCCACAACATGATGCTGATCTCGCCGGCAACGTCAGGCACCCAGGTCAACCGGCTGATCGCCGCGTTCGGCGCGGTTGCGGCAAAGCTTGCGGCGTGAGACAAGCGCCCAAGCCAAACTTGAGTGCGATCATGACCTCACCTTCGGGCTCGACGCCCACCGAGGCGCAAGCCTTCCTCGACGCCCATCCCGAGATCGAGGCCTTCGATATCGTGCTGACCGACGCCAATGGTGTGGGGCGCGGCAAGATCGTGCGCAGGCATGAGCTGAAAAGCATTTTCGAGGGCGGCCGGCATATGCCGATCTCCATTCTCGGCCTCGACATCACCGGCGAGGATGTGCACGAAACCGGGCTGATCTGGGACAGCGGCGACGGCGACCTGAGGGCCTGGCCGATTCCGGGCACGCTGGTGCCGCTTTACGGCACGAAGCCACCGCGCGGCCAACTGCTGATGGCGATGTATCATCTCGACGGCCAGCCAATGTCGTCGGATCCGCGGCTGGCGCTTGCCCGGCAGGTCGACATATTGGCCGCCAAGGGACTCTATCCCGCCGGTGCCTTCGAGCTCGAGTTTTTTCTGCTGGCCAATGAGCGCGACGCCGACGGCAAGGTGCAGCCGGCGCGCGCGGTGCTCGATGGCCGCGTCTCGGGCAAGACCGAAGTTTATTCAGTCGACCATCTGCACGGCATGGAGCCGTTGTTCTCCGACATCTACGCCGCCGCCAAGGCGCAAGGCATTCCGGCCGAGACGGTGATTTCCGAATATGCGCCCGGCCAGTACGAACTGACGCTGAATTACCGCAAGGACGTGATGCGGGCGGCCGACGATCTGGTCATGCTGAAGCGGCTGGTGCGGGCGCAGGCGCGCCGCCATGGTGTCACCGCCTGCTTCATGGCCAAGCCGATCGAGAAATATGCCGGCTCCGGTATGCATTTCCATGTCTCGCTGCAGGACAAGGACGGCCGAAACGTCTTTGCGGAAGCCGCCGGCGAGAGCTGGTCGCTGCCGCTGCTGCGTGGCCTCGGCGGGCTGATCCAGACCATGGCGGAATCAATGCTGGTGTTTGCGCCGCATGCCAATTCCTGGCGGCGCTTCGTCTCGCAATCCTATGCGCCGGTGGCGCCGAGCTGGGGCGTCAACAACCGCTCGGTGGCGTTGCGCGTGCCGGCCGGCGATGCAAAGAACCGGCGCATCGAGCATCGTCCATCAGGCGTCGACGCCAATCCGTATCTGATTGCCGCGACGGTGCTTGCCGGCATCGTCAAGGGCCTCGACGAAGGGCTCGATCCCGGCCCCGAAACGACCGGCAATGGCTATGAAGCGGCCGTCACCCGCACGACGATGCCGGCCGATTGGCGGGCCGCCATCGAAGCGGCCAAGGCGTCCAGCTTCCTGAAGGGCGCGCTCGGCGAGGACCTGCACCGCACCTTTGTGGCGATCAAGCAGTCCGAGTACCTGCGCGTGGCGCGCACGGTGAGCGAGCTGGACTATCATCTCTATCTGCACGAAGTCTGATGCGGGGGACCGGCGGCGATCACTTTTTCGCCGTCACCATCAAATGAGCTGGCGCATTGGCCTTCCGGAACATATCATGAACAAATGAGCGCACTCCCTGTTCGTGAGAAACTGGCAATCCTGTCCGACGCCGCCAAATACGACGCCTCCTGCGCCTCATCGGGCGCGGCGAAGAAGGATTCTTTGAAATCCGGCGGCATCGGCTCCACCGAAGGCATGGGCATCTGCCATTCCTACGCGCCGGACGGCCGCTGCATCTCGCTGCTGAAAATCCTGCTGACCAATTTCTGCATCTACGACTGCAGCTATTGCATCAATCGCTCGTCCTCGAATGTCCGGCGCGCCCGCTTCGGCATCGACGAGGTGGTGAAGCTGACCATGGATTTCTACCGGCGCAATTATATCGAAGGGCTTTTCCTGTCCTCGGGCGTCATCCGTTCGCCTGACGAGACCATGGGCGAGATGGTCGAGGTGGCGCGGCGGCTGCGGCTGGAGGAAAAATTCTCCGGCTACATCCATCTCAAAACCATCCCCGAGAGTTCGGCGGACCTGATCGAGAAGGCCGGGCTCTATGCCGACCGCCTGTCGATCAATGTCGAATTGCCCACCGACGAGGGCGTGAAGAAGCTGGCGCCGGAAAAGAGGCCGGAGACAATCCGGCTTTCCATGGCCAATTTGCGCCGGAAAATGGAGGAAAAAGCCGAGCCGACATTGCGGACCAAAAAACGCGAACGCTTCGCCCCGGGTGGCCAGTCGACGCAGATGATCATTGGCGCGGACAACACCTCCGACGACGGCATCCTGCACGCCAGCGCCCGGTTGTATGGCAGCTACCATTTGCGGCGCGTCTATTACTCGGCCTTCAGTCCGATCCCCGATTCCTCGTCATCGCTGCCGCTCCGGAAGCCGCCGCTGATGCGCGAACACCGACTCTACCAGGCCGACTGGCTGATTCGCTTCTACGGATTTTCGCAGCCTGAAATCCTGGCCGACAGCAGCGATGGCATGCTCGATCTCGCCATCGATCCGAAACTTGCCTGGGCGCTGCGCAACCGGGGACGTTTCCCCGTCGACGTCAACCGCGCCGACCGCGAAGCGCTGTTGCGCGTGCCTGGCCTGGGAACCAAGGTGGTCGCGAAAATCCTCGAAACCCGCCGCTACCGGCGACTGCGGCTCGAGGATGTCGGCCGGCTCTGCCATTCGATCGCCAAGCTCAAGCCCTTCATCATCGCCGAAGGCTGGTCGCCAGGCGCGCTCACAGACAAGGCCGGACTGCGCGGCAAGATCGTGCAATCCTGCGAACAACTGGCGCTGTTTTGACGATGCGGCCGGCCGAGCTCGACCTCACCCGCCACACCGTTTGGCTTGAAAGCCAGACCGATTTCGCCGGCTGGCGCGACGCGGCTCGGCGGCTGGCGTTGAATGAGGTCAGACCCGAGGACATCAGCTGGCATGTCGTAGCCGGTCTTGACCGGCCGCCAAGCGACTTGCCTGACGTGCCGCAGGGCGCTGAGCTCATTGTGCCACGCGATTTCATCGGCCACGCCGAGACCGCCTTCTGCCATTCCGATCCCGGACGTTTCGCCTTTCTCTACAGGCTGCTGTGGCGGCTGCGCACCGAGCCCAAATTGCTGGCGATCGCATCGGATCCCGACACCAAACGGCTTGAAACCATGGAAAAGGCGGTGCGGCGCGACAGCCACAAGATGCACGCCTTCGTCCGCTTCCGGAAGATCGGTGACGGTGAGGATGAACGCTATGTCGCCTGGTTCGAACCCGACCATTTCATCGTCGAGCGCAATGCGGATTTCTTCGTCAGGCGTTTTACCGGCATGCGCTGGACGATCCTGACGCCTTACGCGTCCGCCGATTGGGATGGCGAGAGGCTGGCGATCGGGCCGGGCGCGGCCAAGGGCGATGCGCCAGACAAGGACGATACCGAGACGCTGTGGAGGACTTATTTCGAGAACATCTTCAATCCGGCACGCCTCAAGGTGAAGGCCATGCAAAAGGAGATGCCGAAGAAATATTGGCGGAACCTTCCCGAGGCCTCGCTCATTCCTGACTTGATCGCAGGAGCGGACGAGGCCGCCAGGGATATGATTGCGAAGATGCCGACAATGCCCGCGCCGCACCACGCCAAGGTGCAGGCGAGGCACTGGCCTAAGCATGAGCCTACCGAAGCGCCTGAGGACGATGCCGCGCACACGGTTTCCGAATTGCGCGAGGCCGCCAAGGGATGCCGCCGCTGTCCGCTTTGGCGCGATGCGACGCAGACCGTATTCGGCGAAGGGCCTGACAACGCCAAGGTGATTTTCGTCGGCGAACAGCCGGGCGACCAGGAAGACCTCGCCGGCCAGCCGTTCGTCGGCCCGGCGGGCAAGGTTTTCGATGCCATATTGGACGATGCCGGGGTCGACCGGCTGAAGGTCTACGTCACCAACGCGGTCAAGCACTTCAAATTCGAACCGCGCGGAAAACGCCGCATCCACTCCAAGCCGAATGTCGGCGAGGTTCAAGCCTGCCGCTGGTGGCTAGACCACGAGTTTGACCTGATCAAGCCGAATCTCGCCGTGGCGCTCGGCGCCACGGCGGCGCTATCCCTGCTTGGCAAGGCGGTCCCGGTGACCAAGATGCGGGGCCAGGTGATCGAACGCGAGGATGGCTTGCGTGTCTTCCTCACCATCCATCCCTCCTTCATCCTGCGCATTCGGGATCGCGCCGGCAAAGAAGCCGAACGCGAGCGGTTTTTGCAGGATATGAAGCAGGTGAAGAAGCTGATAGCGGCTTGATCTGCCGGTTTAGCGGATGAGAATTGCTCGGAGATCGTTCACGTTCGTGCCGGTCGGGCCGGGCACGAAGAGATCGCCAACGGCATTGAAGGCCGTCCAGGCATTGTTTCTGGCCAGCATCGCCTTGGCATCCACACCCGCCGCGCGCATGCGCGAAACGGTCGAGCCGTCGGCGAAGGCGCCGGCATTGTCTTCCGAGCCGTCGATGCCGTCAGTGTCGGCCGCCAGGGCGTGAATGCCTTCGATGCCATTGATGCCAATGGCGAAGGCAAGCAGGAATTCCGAATTGCGGCCACCCTTGCCTTTGGCCCGCAGCGTGACGGTGGTCTCCCCGCCCGAGAGGATCAGAACCGGCTTTTGGAAGGGCCGGTTGCGCGTCGCCACTTCGCGGGCGATGGCCGCGTGGACGCCGCCGACCTCGCGTGCTTCGCCTTCGATGGCATCGGAGAGGATGACGGCTTCGATGCCTTGCCGCCTCGCTTCCACCGCTGCCGCTTCCAGCGACACGCCGGCCGATGCGATCAGATGCACCTCGTTGCGCGCAAAGCGCTGATCGCCGGGATCTGGGGCGTCGGCCGCCGGCGACTGGATATGCGCCATGACCGCGTCCGGCAGTTTCATGCCATAGGCTGATATAGAAGCCAGGGCATTCTCACGGCTGCCGACATCGGGAACGGTTGGGCCGGAGGCGACAAGGGCCGGATTGTCGCCGGGGATGTCGGAGACCACCAGCGACACCACCTTGGCCGGCCAGGCCGCGGCAGCCAGCCGGCCGCCTTTGATGGTGGAGAGGTGTTTGCGGATGGTATTCATCGCCGCGATCGGCGCGCCGGAGGCAAGCAGCGCCTCGTTGACGGCGATCTCGTCGGCCAGCGTCAGGCCGGCGGCCGGAGACGGCAGCAGCGCCGAACCGCCGCCGGAAATCAGCGCCACGACCAGATCGTCCGCTGTCAGCCCTTGCACCTTCTCCAGCAGGCGCCGCGAGGCCTCGAGCCCGGCAGCGTCCGGCACCGGGTGTGCGGCCTCGATGATCTCGATGCGCTCGCATTTGGCGCCATAGCCGTAGCGGGTAACGACCAGGCCTTCGATCGTCTCATCCCAGACCTTCTCGAAGGCCGCCGCCATCTGCGCCGAGCCCTTGCCGGCACCGATGACGATGGTGCGGCCCTTCGGCTTTGCCGGCAAATGATCGCGAATGGTCTTTTCCGGATCGGCGGCCGCGACGGCGGCGTCGAAGATGGAGATGAGGAAGGATTCGGGATCGAGCACGGTCATCCTTGGCTGCCATCGGCGATTTGCGAATAGCCGCAAGGCTGGCCCCGCCCCTCATCCGCCTGCCGGCACCTTCTCCCCGTATAGTGACGGGGAGAAGGGAAGCGCTCCAGCGTTGGTACGCCCCTCTCCCCGTCTCTATACGGGGAGAGGGTGAGGGTGAGGGGGAGGGGCAGCGCTGACGTCACGATTTTTCTTCCGGCGGCAGAGCAAGCTGGCCTGCATCGATGGCCAGGTAATCGCACAGCGCATCGACCACCACGCCATGATCCTGGCGCTCAGGCAGGCCAGAGACCGCGATCACGCCGATGACACCGACGCCCTTGACCGCAACCGGAAAGCCGCCGCCGGCCAACACATAGTCAGCAATATCGAGCCCCTCGCCGATCTTGAAGGTGCGGTCGGGGCGCTGCTGCTCCAGCACCAGCCGGTAAGTGCTTCTGAGATAGCGCTTCACGACATTGATTTTGCGCCGCGCCCAGTCGGGATTGGAAGCGTTCGAGCCCGGCATCGCGGCATAGAACAGCGGCCGGTCGAAGGTCCTGATGTCGACGATGATGGGCAAGTCTTCCCGGAGCGCCCGGTCGCGGATGGCCGAACCGATCTCGAAGGCGACAGCCTCGTCGAAGGCCGTGAAGACAAGCGTCTCTTCCTGTCTCTTGATCAGAGCGATGTCGTCAGCAACGGCCATGTCGTTCCCCTGTCAACTTCGCCGCACGCTTTGACCGATGGCTGCCGCCGGGTCAAGCGGGGAACACGCCGCAGTGCTAAATTGCGATGTCGCTCTTGGCAGGCCGCCCCGCGACATAGACCTCGCGCACCGCGCGGTCGTCTCCCAGCGTCTGCAGCAGGAACAGTTCCTGCGCCAGCGTCTCGACCGTTTCCATCCTGAGCCGCATCGCCGGCGTCGCCCTGGCATCGAGCACGACGATATCGGCGTCGGTGCCATCCTCCAGCGTGCCGATCCTGTCCGCCACCGACAGCGCCTCGGCGTTGCCACGCGTGATCTGCCAGAATGACTGGAACGGGTTGAGCTTCTCACCATTGAGCGCGATTACCTTGTAGCCCTCTTCCATGGTACGCAGCATCGAATAGTTGGTGCCGCCGCCGACATCGGTGGCGGTCGCGATGCGCAATGGCTTGTCGCGGCAGCGAAAGCGCTGATAGTCGAACAGGCCGGAGCCGAGGAACAGGTTGGAGGTCGGGCAGAATACCGCCACCGAACCGCTGTCCGACAGCGCGTCCGCCTCACGCTCCGACAAATGAATGCAATGACCGAACAGGCTCTTTTTGCCAAGCAGCCCGTAATGTTCGTACACATCGGTGTAGTCGCGCGACCAGGGGTAGAGCTGTTGCGTGAAGGCGATCTCGGCGTGGTTTTCCGACAGATGCGTCTGCATGTGCAGGTCGGGATGTTCGCGGCACAGCGCGCCGGCCATCTCCATCTGCTCCGGTGAGGAGGTGATGGCGAAGCGTGGCGTGATGGCATAAAGCTGGCGGCCCTTGCCGTGCCACTCGGCGATCAGCGCCTTGGTGTCGTCATAGCCGGATTGCGGTGTGTCGAGCACGCCTTCGGGCGCGTTGCGGTCCATCATCACCTTGCCGGCGATGTTGAGCATGTCGCGCGCGTGCGACTCGGCGAAGAAGGCTTCCGCCGACGCCTTGTGCACCGAACAGTAAGCGGCGACCGTCGTCGTGCCATGGCGCACCGTCTCATCAAGGAACAGGCGCGCGATGCGGCGGCCATGCTGCGCGTTGGCGAATTTTGTTTCCTCTGGAAAGGTGTAGGTGTTCAGCCAGTCGAGCAGTTCGGCGCCATAGGAAGCGATGATCTGCATCTGCGGGAAATGCACATGGGCATCGATGAAGCCCGGCAGCAACAGATGCGGCCGGTGATCGATTTTTTTTGTCCCCTCGCCCGCCTGTTTCTCGACATCGGCGTAGGCGCCCGATGCAACGATCCTGCCGCCGCTTATCAGCAGGCCACCATCTTCCTCGTAGCGCCAGGCGGAGTGGTCGTCGATGGCTAGCGGCCAGCGCACGAAGGACAGCGTGCGGCCGCGCAGAAGTGTCGAGGTCATGCTTATTTCCCCGCGCCTTCGAACCAGGCGACCAGCAGCGCCCGCTCCTTGTCGGTGATCTCTGTGACATTGGCGGGCGGCATGGCGTGGCTGCGGCCTGCCTGCAGGTAAATCTCGCGGGCATGATCAGCAATGCCCGCGTCCGTATCCAGCATCACCCCCTTGGGCGCGTGGTAGATGCCCTCGTAGACCGGCTCCGCGGCATGGCACATCGAGCAGCGGCCAAGCACGGTGTCGCGCACCGCCGGGAAATGCGCCGAAGCGATATAGACTTGCGCCGAGGCGGAAACCTTGGGTTCACCGGTCAGCACCTTCGGCACGGTCGACAGCCAGATGATGATGAGGAACAGGACAAGGGCGCCCAGCCAGGTCCAGTGCGGGTTGCCGGCACGTTTGTGCACGCTGTTGAAATAGTGGCGGATCAAGACACCGATGATGAACACCAGCGAGGCGATGACCCAGTTGAACTGCGTCCCGAACGCCAGCGGATAGTGGTTCGACAGCATCAGGAACAGCACGGGGAGCGTCAGATAGTTGTTGTGGAGCGAACGCTGCTTGGCGATCTTGCCGTACTTCGGATCCGGCTTGCGTCCTGCGATGAGGTCGGCGACGACGATCTTCTGGTTCGGAATGATGACCATGAAGACATTGGCCGACATGATCGTCGCGGTGATGGCGCCAAGATGCAGGAAGGCGGCGCGGCCGGTGAACAGATGCGTCAGTCCCCAGGCGATGAACACCAGCACGCAATAGAGAACCAGCATCAGGCCGGTGTCGCTTTTGCCGAGCGGCGAGCGGCACAGGAGATCATAGACCACCCAGCCGACGCCGATCGTCGCCATCGACAGCAGGATGCCTATTGGCACCGACATCGGCAGCACATTGGGATCGATCAGGAACAGGTCCGCTCCGGCGTAATAAACCACGCACAGCATGGCGAAACCGGACAGCCAGGTGGCGTAGGATTCCCACTTGAACCAGGTCAGATGCTCGGGCATCTCGGCCGGCGCCACCCGATATTTCTGGATGTGGTAGAAGCCACCGCCATGCACCTGCCATTCCTCGCCGAAGGCGCCGACGGGCATGCCTGGTCGCTGGCGCAGGCCCAGATCGAGCGCGACGAAATAGAAGGACGAGCCGATCCAGGCGATGCCGGTGACGACGTGCAGCCAGCGCACGGCGAAGCTCAGCCAGTCCCAGAAAATCGCGAAATCCATCATTGAAGTCGTCCCTGCCGATGACGCGACTTTAAGGTGTGGCGCGTAAACGGAAAGAGGCGAGGTGTGCGATGACTTTCAAAAAAAATTGGAAAATACTAGGTTGATCCCTGCAAACCGGCGAAGGTGCTCCGCATGGCCTATCTCGACAACATCGCCGTCTTCGTCCGCGTCGTCGAGCTCGGCAATCTGTCGGCGGCCGGGCGCGACATGCGCATTTCGCCGGCGGTCGCCTCGAACCGTATCAAGGAACTGGAGAAGCATCTCGGCGTCCGGCTGTTCAACCGCACGACACGGCAGTTGATGCCGACCGAGCACGGCACCGTGTTCTACTCGGGCGCGAAGCAGGTTCTGGAGGCGATCACTGAAGCGGAGGCGGCCGTCTCGGCACTGTCCGGCCAGCCGCGCGGCACCATCAAGGTGACGGCGCCGCTTGGGCTCGGCCGGCGGCTGGTGGCCTCGGGCATTCCCGATTTTCACGACAAATACCCTGATATCGAGGTGCGGCTCAGGCTCTCGGACCACAATGTCGACATCATGAAAGAGGGCATCGATGTCGCCTTCCGGCTCGGCATCATCGAGGACTCCAGCCTTCGGATGCGCGGCATCATGGAATGCGAACGTGTGTTGGTCGCCGCACCCAAATATCTTGAGGCACGCGGCGAGCCCATGGATCCGCAGGAATTGATCGGCAGGAGACATGACTGCCTGATGCTG
The DNA here is from genome assembly GCF_020165595.1 of Mesorhizobium sp. BR-1-1-10. Lineage (NCBI taxonomy): Bacteria > Pseudomonadati > Pseudomonadota > Alphaproteobacteria > Hyphomicrobiales > Phyllobacteriaceae > Mesorhizobium > Mesorhizobium sp. BR-1-1-10. The sequence goes on from NZ_JAIUIL010000005.1 coordinate 241,082, forward strand.
CGCTATTCCGGCGCACGCGAATATGTCTGGACCTTGCAAACGCCGGCCGGCCAGCAAAAATTCGAAGTGCACGGGCCCTACGACACCGATGACGGCGACGTGCTGACCGGTTGGGCTCTGTCGGGACGCGGTATCATCAACAAGCCGCGCTTCGAGGTCGAGCCGTTCATCCGCGACCGGCGGCTGAAGGTCATTCTCGCCAGCACCCCGCCTACGCCGGTGCAGTTCGCTGCCGTATATCCGCACAAGAAGCTGCAGGATCCCAAGGTGCGCCTGCTGCTCGACTTCATGGCGGAGCGCTGCCAGCGGCTGATCAAGGACATCCTGGCCGGCAAGTGACGGGCTCCTGGCCCATCGGATCCGGTTGCCTTGCCCGAAAGCCGGCCTAGGTTGGAGCCGGATGGCTGTGCGACGTCGCTGGCAGCCAGATGGGCCGCAAGATGCATCTCGCCGTTTCGCTCGACATTGCTTCTGCCACAGGGCAGGCCGGTCTGACATTCGGTGAGATCTCCGCCTTCGTGCGGAAGGCGGAGACGGCCGGTATCGAGATTGTCATGATCTCGGATTCCTTGCCGGACGGCGAGCGGTCGACCAGCCCGTTCGAAGCAACCACCCTCGTCGCCGCGCTGGCGACCGTGACCGAAAAGATCGGCCTTGTCGCCGCGGCCTCGACCGTTGCTCACCAGCCGTACAATCTGGCGCGCCGTTTTGCTTCGCTCGACATCATCAGCCATGGCCGCGCCGGCTGGAATGCGACCATGACGCAAGCGCCAGACGAAGCAGGCAATTTCAGCCGACCGGAAGAGTTCTCCGATGACGATTTTCGCCGCCGCGCCGAGGAATATATCGCCGTCGTCCAGCGCCTGTGGAACGGCTGGGATGCGGACGCGCTCCTGTTCGACAAGAGCGGCGGCCGCTTCCACGACCCCGAAAAGATGCACCTCCTCGACCACAAGGGCGAATTCTTCTCCGTGCGCGGCCCGCTGAACGTCGCACGCTCGCCGCAGGACACGCCGGTGCTGGTGCTGTCCGGTCTGTCGGAGGCCGACTTCGACATCGCCGCCCGCGCCGCGGACATCATCGTATGGGACGAATGGCCGGCGGTAGAGAGTAAGGCACGCTATGACGACTTCCGGCACCGCGTTTCCATGTGCGGGAGCGAACCGGATACCGTGAAGGTGCTGACCTGCATATCGCTTCCCAGCGAAGGCATCATCGGGCTGGCCGACAGGCTGGAGGAACAATTTCGGGCGAAAAGTTGCGATGGGTTTAACATCTTGATGTCACCGGAGCCTGCGGTGCTCGATGATTTCGTCCATCACGTTTTGCCCGAACTGCGGCGACGCGGCTTGTTTCGAGAGAACCACGTCGGAACAACCATGCGCGCGCATCTCGGCCTTGCCGGCGGAGGTGACCGATGAGCGCGCGCATGAAGCTCGGTGTCTTCCTGTGGGCGACGGGCCATCACATCGCCGCCTGGCGCCATCCCAAGACGCATGTGACCGCTGGCATCGACATCGATCACTACATCGCACTGGCGCGCACGGCGGAAGCCGCCAAGTTCGACATGATCTTCTGCGAGGACGCCGCCGGCCTGCGCGAGGCCAATGTCGGCATCGCCAGCCAGACGTCGCGCTCGATCGGCTTCGAGCCGATCAGCCTGCTTTCGGCGCTGGCCGTCCAGACCAGCCGCATCGGCCTCGTGTCCACGGCATCGACCAGCTACAACGAGCCTTACGGCCTGGCGCGGACCTTCCTGTCCCTCGACCATCTGAGCGGCGGCCGGGCCGGCTGGAATCTGGTCACGTCGGCCAGCCCGATCGAAGCCGCCAATTTCGGTGCGACGGGCCTCAAGCCTCACGCCGACCGCTATGAGCGGGCGCGTGAGTTCGCCGAGGTTGTCACCGGGCTGTGGCACGGCAAAGCATCAGGCCATGTCGGCCAGAGTTTTTCGGTGCGCGACCCGCTCGATCTGCCGTCTTCGCCACAGGGCGCGCCTGTCATGGTCCAGGCCGGCGCCTCGGATGTCGGCCGTGACCTCGCCGCCCGCACCGCCGACGTGGTGTTCACGGCCGCACAGACCTTCGAGGAGGCGAAGGCCTTCTACGACGACCTCAAGGGGCGCATGGCGGCCCATGGGCGCGAGCCCGACGACATCAAAATCATGCCCGGCGTCGCGCCCGTGGTGGCGGAAACCGAGGCCGAAGCGCGCGAGAAATTCGAGGAACTGCAGGAACTTATCCCGGACGATGTCGGCGTAACGCTGCTGTCCAGCTATCTCAGCATCTCCGACCTCTGGCGCTATCCGATCGACGGACCGCTGCCCGAACTGCCCGAGAGCGAGGGCATGAAAAGCCGCCAGGCCCTGGTCGTCGAGCAATCGCGCCGCGACGGTCTTTCCATTCGCCAGCTAGCGCGGCATTTCGCCGGGGCGCGCGGGCATTGGCGCATCGTCGGGACAGCGGCCCAAGTCGCGGACGAGTTGCAGGCGCGGTTCGAAGGCGGTGCCGCCGACGGCTTCAACGTCATGCCCGCTTATTTCCCTGGCGAGCTCGATGCCTTTGCCGCGCTGGTGGTGCCGGAACTGCAGCGGCGTGGCCTATTCCGCATGGAGTATGAAGGCACCACGCTGCGTGCGCATCTGGGCTTGAAGCGACCGAGCTAGCCGGCCATCGCCTTGCCATGCGGAGCGTGATGCCCTGGGTTCGAGGCCGCCCCGTGCACGACTAGAGCCGTCATGATCTCGGCGGCCGCCAGTGCGGCGATCACCTGCGGGCGCTTGTCCTTGACGGCGTCGCCACCGATCGGCGAGACGAGCCCGCCAAATTCAGCCTCCGTGCCGTCCGCCGATTTCAGGAACCAGTTTCTGAATGTCGCCTTCTTGGTCTTCGAACCGATCATGCCGACATAGGCAGCGTCGCCGCGTCTCAGCGCCTCTGCGACGATCAGGAAATCGAGCGCGTGGTCATGGGTGAGGATGGCGAAGGCGGTGCCGGCCGGGGCGGCGCGAACCTCGGCTTCCGGCATCGGCGTCAGCCGCGTCTCGACGGTTTCCGGCATGCCTTCCAGCGCCTCGGCCCGCGTCTCGATGACGACACCGTGCACGGGAAGAAGCGCTACCGTAGACGCGAGCGCCTGGCCGACATGGCCGCCGCCGAAGATGTAGACGTGCGGCAGATGGGCTTCCTCGGCTTCCGCCGCCGCAACCAGTTCGGCGGCCAGCGCTGCATCGACCAGCCGGATCAGCACCTCGACGCGCCCGCCACAGCACTGGCCGATCTCCGGCCCAAGCGGCACATCGAGCGTGGCGCAGATTTCGTCGACTTCGATGCGGGTTCCCCTCCCCCTCGAGGGGAGGGTGGCGGCGAAGCCGCCGGGTGGGGTCGTTGCGGCAGTGCTCGACCCCCTTGCGGTGCCTCCTGCGAGGACCCCCTCTGGCCGCTTCGCGGCCATCTCCCCCTCGAGGGGGGAGATGAGCATCTGCCTGGCTCTGTCGATGGCCATGTATTCGAGCTGACCACCGCCGATCGTGCCAAAGATCGCCGCCGGCGAGACAAGCATGAAGGCGCCCTTCTCGCGCGGCGTCGAGCCCTTGGTACCGGCCACTTCGACCAGGGCAAGTCGCGCGGCGCTGCCGAGAAAGGTTTTCAGGCTTTGCACGTTCGAGTTCATGGTTCACGGTTCCCGAATGAAAAATATAGGCTTTTTCGGTTGGGATTGCACGTTTGCCGGCCTTCAGGCGCCCGCCTTGACCTCTTTCTTCAACCGTTCGATCGCCATCAGCACGCGTTCGGGGGTCGCCGGCGCGTCGAGGCGCGGGCAGATCTTGTGGTCGGCGACGCTGGCCACGGCATCCGACAGCGCATGCAGCACTGCCATGCCATGCGGCAGCGGTGGCTCGCCGACCGCCTTGGAGCGATGGATGGTCGGCTCATAGGCCTGCGACCAGTCGGTCAGCGCGACGTTGAAGATCTTCGGCCGGTCCGAGGCCAGCGGGATCTTGTAAGTCGAGGGCGCATGGGTGCGCAGCCGGCCCTTGTCGTCCCACCACAGTTCCTCGGTGGTCAGCCAGCCCATGCCCTGGATGAAGCCGCCCTCGACCTGGCCGAGGTCGATGGCCCGGTTCAGCGAACGGCCGCAGTCGTGCAGGATATCGGCGCGCTCGACGACATACTCGCCGGTCAGCGTGTCGACCGACACTTCGGCACAGGCCGCGCCATAGGCGTAGTAGTAGAAGGCGTGGCCCTGGCCCTTGCCGCGGTCCCAGTGAATCTTCGGCGTCTTGTAGAAGCCGGCGGCCGAGAGCTGCACACGCGCGATGTAGGCCTGCTTGACCAAATCGTTGAAGCTGACTTCCTGGTTGCCGACGCGCACCCGGTTGGGCAGGAACACCACCTGGTCGAGAGGAATCTGATATCTCTCGGCAGCGAAGTCGGTCAGCCGCTGGCGGATCTGGCGCGCCGCGTTCTGCGCCGCCATGCCGTTGAGGTCGGCGCCCGAGGACGCCGCCGTCGGCGCGGTGTTGGGCACCTTGGCGGTGGTGGTGGCAGTGATCTTCACGCGGTCGAGGTCGATCTGGAACTCCTCGGCCACGACCTGCGCGACCTTGAGGTGCAGGCCCTGCCCCATTTCGGTGCCGCCGTGGTTCATGTGCACCGAACCATCGGCATAGACATGGACCAGCGCCCCCGCCTGGTTGGACTCGGTCTTGGTGAAGGAGATGCCAAACTTGACCGGCGTCAGCGCCAGGCCGCGCTTGACGAAGCGGCTGTTGGCGTTGAACGCGGAAATCTCGCGGCGGCGGCGCGCATAGCTGGCGCTCTCTTCCAGTTCCGCCACGATGCGCTGAATGATGCAGTCCTCGACCTTCTGGTGATAGGGCGTGACGCAGCGCGCGCCGATCGCCTCCATCGGGTCATAGAAATTCAGCTTGCGGATTTCGAGCGAATCCTTGCCGACGGCGAAGGCGACCTCGTCGATGACCCGCTCGGCGCCGATCATGCCTTGCGGACCGCCGAAGCCGCGGAAGGCGGTGTTGGAGACGGTGTTGGTGTAGAGCGGCGCCGACTTGGCCAACACCGCGGGATAGAAATACGCGTTGTCGCAGTGGAACAGCGCGCGGTCGCCGACCGGGCCGGACAGGTCGGCGGAAAAGCCGCAGCGCAAGGCATAGGTGAAGTCGACGCCGAGGATGTTGCCCTCGTCGTCGAAGCCGACTTCATAGTCGATGGCGAAATCGTGCCGCTTGCCGGTGGCGGTCATGTCCTCGTCGCGGTCGAGCCGGACCTTGACCGCCCGCTTCAGCTTCTTGGCGGCGATGGCGGCGATCGCGGCGCACTGGTTGGCCTGCGTTTCCTTGCCGCCGAAGCCGCCGCCCATGCGGCGCACCTCCACCGTCACCGCGTTGCTCGGCACGCCGAGCGTGTGGGCGACCAGATGCTGTGTCTCGCTCGGCCCTTGCGTCGAACAGTAGACCGTCACCTCGTCGTCCTCGCCGGGGATGGCGAGCGACACCTGGCCTTCGAGGTAGAAATGGTCCTGGCCGCCAAGCCACATGCGGTTCTTGATGCGGCGGGGGGCGGCCTCGATTGCGGCGGCCGCATCGCCACGCCTCAGGATCAGCGGCGTCGTGACCTGCTTGTCCTTGGTCGGATCGAGGTCCCATATGTCGATGACGGCGGGAAGCTCGTCATACTCGATCCCAGCCAGGCGCACGGCGCGACGCGCCGCCTCGCGGGTCTCGGCAATGACCGCGAAGATCGGCTGGCCGAAGAACTGCACCTTGCCTTCCGCCAGCACCGGATCGTCATGCATGTTGCTGGGCGAGACATCGTTCTCGCCCGGCACGTCGGCATAGGTCAGCACGTCGACGACGCCAGGGGCCGCGCGCACCGCCGAGAGATCGACGCTCTTCAGGACGCCATGCGCCACCTTGGACAGGCCAAGACCGACATGCAGCGTGCCGGCCGGCTCCGGCATGTCGTCGATATAGACCGCGCCGCCGCTGACATGCTTGTGTGCGGAATCGTGCCGCTGGTCGGTGGCGACGCCGCCGACTATCTTCTCGGCCTTGAGGTTTGATGGTGCGTGCTTGTTCATCAGGCCGCCTCGCTGCGTGATACCTGGAACGGCGCCTTGGTGCCGGTGGTTTCCACGTAAAAGCGCAACAGAAGGTTCTTCGCCGCCAAAGCTCGGTATTCGGCGGTTGCGCGCATATCGGTCAGCGGGGTGAAATCGCTGGCATAGCAGGCCATAGCCGCTTCCACCGTCACTTCGGTCCAGGCCTTGCCGAGCAGCGCCTTTTCGACGGAGGACGCCCGCTTCGGCGTTGCCGCCATGCCGCCATAGGCGATGCGGATATCGGCTACCGTGCCGTCCTTGGCCAAGGCCAGATAAAAGGCGCCAAGGGTCGCGGTGATGTCCTCGTCGCGGCGTTTGGTGACCTTGTAGACGGCGAACTTTGTCCCCTTTGCCGGCACCGGCACATGCACGGCCTCGACGAACTCGCCTGGCTGGCGGTCCTGCTTGCCATAGGCGATGAAGAAATCCTGCAATGGGATCGTGCGCCGTGTCTTGCCCCTGCGCAATGTCAGCCGTGCACCGAGCGCGATGAACGGTGGCGGCGTGTCGCCGATCGGCGAGCCGTTGGCGACGTTGCCGCCGATCGTGCCCATGTTGCGGACCTGTTCGCCGCCGATGCGGTCGAACAACGGCCCCAATGCCGGGATGCGTTTCGACAGCGTCGAAAAGGCTTCGGTGTAGGTGACGCCGGCGCCAATCGATATGACACCATTGTCTTCCGTGATGGTGCAAAGCCCCGGCAGATTGCCAATGAAGATCGCCGGCGAGATGTCGCGCATCTGCTTGGTCACCCACAGGCCAACGTCGGTCGAACCGGCGACGACGGTGGCGGTCGGTTCTTTTTCGAAGACAGCCGCGAAATCGTCGGCATCGGCCGGCACAACCAGCCGCGTCCCGCCGGCGCCGATCTCGACCCTGGCGCCATCGTGCAACGCCTGCAGCCGTGTGGTGATGTCCCGGCGCTCCGCCGCCAAGGGGTCCTTCGCCATCTTGCCGTAGCTCGATATGGCGTGCGCGGCGCGCATGATCGCCTCATAGCCGGTGCAGCGGCAGAGATTGCCTTGCAAGGCTTTTTCGATGGCCGCGCCCGAAGGGTCCGGTGACTTCATCCACAAGCCGTAGAGCGACATGACGAAACCCGGCGTGCAGAAGCCGCATTGCGAACCATGGAAATCGACCATAGCCTGCTGGACCGGATGCAACTGGCCAGCTTCGCCGCGCAGGTGCTCGACCGTCACGACATGGGTGCCGTCGAGCGAGCCCAGAAAGCGAATGCAGGCATTGACGCTTTCATAGACCAGTCCGGTGGCCGAAAGTCTGCCGATCAGCACCGTGCAGGCGCCGCAATCGCCCTCGGCGCAGCCTTCCTTGGTGCCGCGCAGCGAACGGTCGAGCCGCAGCCAGTCGAGCAGGGTCGCGTCAGGCGCCACGGATGACAGCGCGACATCCCTGCCATTCAGAATGAAGCGGATTTCGCTGCGGATATTGACCTTGGCCATGCCTCAGCTCCCCCTGTAGGTGGAATAGCCGTATGGCGAGATCAGCAATGGTACATGATAGTGCAGCGCCTGCGCCATGCCGAAGCGGATCGGCACACTGTCGAGGAAGGCCGGCTCGGGCAGCTTCGTTCCTTGGCCGCGCAGATAGTCGCCGGCCGCGAACACGAGTTCGTATTCGCCGGTGCGGAAGTCGGCACCGGCCAGCAGCGGCGCATCGCAGCGGCCATCGGCATTGGTGACGACCGTCTTCAGAAGCGTGCGGGCCAAACCCTCGATACGGTAGAGCGCGATGGACAATCCCGCCGCCGGGCTGCCGGTCGCGGTATCCAGGACATGGGTCGTCAGACGCCCGCCATCGGCTTTCGATGTCTCTGCCATTGGCCGCCTCCCATTTTCCAATACGAACAAATTGGCCGGTACAATCAAGCACTACTGATGAATTGTGCGCCAATTAAAGGCGATGCATAAGTCCCGGTCGAGCGGAGTGCGACAAAAACACTTTCAAAAATTTTGAGGGGAATGCGAGAAGCACCCTTTCGATATCCTGATCATACTTCCGGTGATGCCGGGCGCGGAGGGACGATGCGTTACACCAGGGACATGCGTGGCAACGGAGCCAATCCGCCGGATCCGAAATGGCCTGGCGGCGCGCATGTCGCCGTGCAGTTCGTCGTCAACTACGAAGAGGGCGGCGAGAACTGCGTGCTCCACGGCGACAAGGCTTCCGAAGCCTTCCTGTCCGAGATCGTCGGCGCGGCGCCCTGGGTGGGCCAGCGCCACTGGAACATGGAATCGATCTACGAGTATGGGGCGCGGGCCGGCTTCTGGCGGCTGCTGCGCCTGTTCAGCGAAGAGCAAGTGCCTGTCACCTGCTATGGCGTCGCCACGGCGCTCGCGCGCTCACCCGACCAGGTCACGGCGATGCAGGAAGCCGGCTGGGAAATCGCCTCGCACGGGTTGAGATGGATCGACTACCGCGACCACGACGCCGAGGACGAGCGCCGCGACCTCGAAGCGGCGATCAAGCTGCACTACGAGGTGACCGGCCAGCGCCCGACCGGCTGGTATACGGGCCGCACATCGATCAACACGGTGCGGCTGGTGGCGGAGGAAGGCGGCTTCGACTACGTCTCGGACACCTATGACGACGAGTTGCCCTACTGGTTCGAGCATGAGGACGGCACGCAGCTCATCATCCCCTATACGCTCGACGCCAACGACATGCGCTTTGCCACACCGCAAGGCTTCAACTCGGGCGACCAGTTCTTTGCGTATTTGAAGGACAGTTTCGATACGCTCTATGCCGAGGGCAAGGCCGGCCGGCCGCGCATGATGAACATCGGCCTGCATTGCCGCCTGGTCGGGCGGCCGGGCCGGGTGGCGGCGCTGAAACGCTTCGTCGATTATGTCAAATCGCACGACAAGGTCTGGCTGGCGCGGCGTATCGACATCGCCAAGCACTGGCAGGAAAACCACCCCTATCAGCCGGCCGCGCTACGCCCCTCGAAGATGGAATTCGAGACGTTCGTTCACGCCTTCGGCGGCGTTTTCGAACATTCGCCCTGGATCGCCGAGCGGGCCTACGAGCTGGAGCTCGGCCCGGCGCACGACACGGCGGGCGGCCTCCACAATGCGCTTTGCCGCATCTTCCGTTCCGCCAGCGAGACCGAACGGCTCGGCGTGCTCAACGCCCATCCCGACCTCGCCGGCAAGCTGGCCAAGGCCAGGCGACTGACGGCGGAATCGACCAGGGAACAGGCTTCCGCCGGCCTCGACGCGCTGACCGACAAGGAACGCGAACTGTTCTCCAAGCTCAACGCCGCCTACGTCACCACCTTCGGCTTTCCCTTCATCATCGCGGTGAAAGGCAAGACAAAGGAGGAAATCCTCGCCGAATTCGAAGCCCGCATCGGCAACAGCCGCGGCGTCGAATTCGAAACCGCCTGCAAACAGGTCGAGCGCATCGCGCTGCTGCGCCTCAAGGACATGCTTCCACAATAGGTTTGAACCCATGGATACGATCAGGATGCCCGAGCGAACCTATTATGCCCCAAAGGGCGGCCATTCCGGCCAGAGCGAACTTCTGACCGGCCGCGCCGTCTTTACCGAGGCCTATGCGGTCATCCCCAAGGGCGTGATGCAGGACATCGTCACCAGCGCCCTGCCGTTCTGGGACAAGACCCGTGTCTGGATCCTGTCGCGGCCGCTGTCCGGCTTCGCCGAGACGTTTTCGCAATACATCGTCGAGGTCGCGCCAGGCGGCGGCAGCGAGCGGCCGGAGCCCGATGCCGGCGCCGAAGGCGCCCTGTTCGTGGTCGAGGGCGAACTGACGGTTCTGCTCGACGGCATGAAACATGTGTTGCGCCCCGGCGGTTTTGCCTTCCTGCCGCCGGCCAGCGGCTGGACAGTCCGCAACGAAGGCAAGGCGGCTGTCCGCTTCCACTGGATACGCAAGGCTTATGAAGTCGTCGATGGCCTCGAGATTCCCGAGGCCTTCTTCACCAACGAACAGGAGATCGCGCCGACGCCGATGCCCGGCACCGAGGGCCGCTGGGCAACGACGCGGTTCGTCGATCCCGCCGATCTGCGCCATGACATGCACATGACCATCGTCACGCTCGAGCCCGGCGCGGTCATTCCCTTCGCCGAGACGCATGTCATGGAACACGGGCTCTATGTGCTCGAAGGCAAGGCTGTCTATCGGCTCAACCAGGACTGGGTCGAGGTCGAGGCCGGCGACTATATGTGGCTGCGCGCCTTCTGCCCGCAGGCCTGCTATGCCGGCGGCCCCGGCAAATTCCGCTATCTGCTCTACAAGGACGTCAACCGGCACGCCAAGCTCGGCGGGGCCGGCATCGCGAAGCGGACGTCATGAGCCGCATTGTCGCGCGGCCGCTGACCCGTGAGGCCTTTGCCGAATTCGGCGATGTCATCGACATGGGCGGCGACAACCACTATCCGATCAATGGCGGCAAGGCCGAGCGCTACCATGACCTCGCCACCGCGCAAGCCACGGGGCCGAATGCGCGCGTGCTGATCTCGATGGTGCGCGGCACGCCCTATGACATGCCGCTGAAGCTGACCATGGTGGAGCGCCACCCCTTGGGCAGCCAGGCCTTCATACCGCTGTCGCCGCGTCCGTTCCTGGTCGTCGTCTGCCCTGACGGCAAGGACGGGCCTGGCGAGCCTCATGCCTTCGTCACCGCACCGGGGCAAGGCATCAACTACTTCCGCAATCTCTGGCACGGCGTGCTGACGCCGCTCGGAGAGCCTCAGGACTTTTTGATCGTCGACCGTGGCGGCGACGGCTCCAACCTCGAGGAATTCCACTTCTCGCACGCCTACGAAATCCACCTCCCTGACGAGAGCTTGTGATGACCGACATTTCGCTGATCGACCGCCTGCTCGACGTCATCGAGCACGAGATCGTGCCGAAGACGGCAGAAGGCGTCGCCCACGGCAACAAGCTGTTCGGCGCGGCGATCCTGCGCAAGGACGACCATTCGCTGGTGCTGGCCGAGACCAACAACGAGATGGAAAATCCGCTCTGGCATGGCGAGGTGCATTGCCTGAAGCGCTTTTACGAGATGCCCAGGGCCGAGCGCGTCGACACCAAGGACGCCATCTTTCTCGCCACACACGAGCCCTGCTCGCTCTGCCTGTCGGCGATCACCTGGGCCGGCTTTGACAACTTCTACTATTTGTTCAGCCACGAGGATTCGCGTGACAGTTTTGCCATCCCGCATGATCTCAAAATTCTGAAAGAAGTCTTCACCCTCGACCCCGGCGGCTACAATGCCGAGAACGCCTATTGGAAAAGTTTTTCGATCCGCAGGTTGGTGCGGGCGCTGGCCGGGGCCGAACGCCAGCGGCTGGAGGAGCGGATCGGGAAAATCTCGGCGCGCTACGACGAATTGTCGGGCGACTACCAGGCGAGCAAGGCTGAGAACGACATTCCGCTGAACTGAGCTTCCGTCTCAACAATCGCCGCTTGTGTTACCCCCTTTATGGGGGCATACTGGATTATGGATAAACGCAGACCCACTTACGATCTTGATGCAATCAAGACGACATTTGGGTCTGTCGACACGCTGGCGATCACAACGTCCGCACTGCGGGATGCTGTTGGGCTGGGCTTCGATCGCGCCGGTGTGATCGAGGTGACCGACAGCATGACGCGGAAGATGTTTGTGAAGTCGATGACGACTTTCGCGGAGCATCGAGTGTGACAGGATGTCTATCGCGTGCCAGCGCGTGACATCCTTCTCATGTGAAATTCCAGGCGGATCTCGTGACCGAATTCACGGTCATGTCATTCAAGGAGAAATGACCATGGCGACAAGGGAGAGCAGTGAAACGAATAGGATGGTCTCCCCCGAAACCGGAAAAACGTTGATGCGCGGAGTCCGTCCATTCACCGTGACCTATAAGGGCGAGAGCATGATCGTCGACCTGCCCGGCTACTATCCGCCATCGGATGGCGAGGGTGTGCATGTCGGCGACGATATGGCCGCCGTTGATGCCGCGCTGCGCGCGCTCAAAGAGAAGATCGACGGCGTGCCGGCCCCGTCAACCATCCGCCGCATGCGCACGAAGCTCAAGCTGTCGCAGCGCGAGGCCGGATCCTTGTTCAAGGTCGGCGAGAACGCCTTCGACAAGTATGAAAGAGGCTTGATCGAACCGAGTGGCCCGACCATTCAATTGATGACATTGCTGGAGAAACATCCCGAACTGCTCGACGAATTGCGATAGCGGCACAGGTCGCATATTTCGCTGCTCCAGTCGCGAATGGCGATTGAAAGTTCTCGTGCCGCGGAGCGTTATGCCTGCCATGAAAATCATCACCGAATTTCCCCGCAAGGTCGTCGAATTTCCCGATATGGGCATCGTCATGCCCGATGGCTGCCGGCTATCGGCTCGGGTGTGGATGCCAGAGGATGCGGGCGACGATCCGGTGCCTGCCATCCTCGAGCACCTGCCCTACCGCAAGCGCGACGGCACGATCTTTCGCGATCAGCTTACCCATCCCTATTTCGCCGGCCACGGCTACGCCTCGATCCGCGTCGACATGCGCGGCAATGGCGATTCCGAAGGGCTGATGGACGACGAATATTCCGAGCAGGAACTGCAGGACGCCTGCGATGTCATCGCCTGGGCGGCGGCCCAGCCCTGGTGCAACGGCAGTGTCGGCATGATGGGTATTTCCTGGGGCGGCTTCAACTGCCTGCAGGTGGCGGCCAAACAGCCGCCGGCGCTCAAGGCGGTGATCAGCCTGTGCTCGACCGTCGACCGCTATGCCGACGACATCCACTACAAGGGCGGCTGCCTTTTGAACGAGAATTTCGGCTGGGCCTCGACCATGCTTTCCTATTCGTCGCGGCCGCCGGATCCGCTGATTGCCGGCGACAACAGATGGCGCGACCTCTGGATGACCCGGCTGGAGAACCTGGCCTTCATGGCGCCGCTGTGGCTCAGCCACCAGCATCGCGACGCCTATTGGAAGCGCGGTTCGATTTGCGAGGATTTTTCGGCCGTCAAGGCGGCTGTGCTGTCGATCGGCGGCTGGCACGACGGCTACCGCAACACGATCTCGCACCTTGTCACCAACATCGAGGCACCGGTCAAGGGCATCGTCGGACCGTGGATCCACAAATACCCGCACTATGCCGGCCCCAAGCCAGCCATCGGCTTCCTCCAGGAAGCGCTGCGCTGGTGGGACCGCTGGCTGAAGGGCGCCGAGACCGGCGTCGAGGCCGATCCCGACTACCGCGCCTATGTGATGGACAGCGTGCGTCCCGCGCGCTGGCATCCGGAGCGGCCCGGCCGCTGGATAGCCGAGCAGGAATGGCCATCGTCCAACATAACGATTGAAGCGCTCGAGCTCATGGCTCCGGGTGCAGGGCCTTCAACCGTCGCTTCGCCGCAAACCTGTGGGCTTGCCGGCGGCGAATACTTTCCGTTCACCTTCGGACCGGAACTGCCGGGCGATCAGCGTCCTGATGATGGGCTGTCGGCCTGTTTCGACCAGCCTGAGCTCACCAAGCCGATCGAGATCGTCGGCGCGCCGGAGCTTGAGGTCCAGCTTGCCTCGGATCGGCCCCAGGCCAACATCGCTGTCCGGCTCTGCGACGTGCATCCCGACGGCGCCTCGGAACTGATCTCCTATGGCGTGCTCAATCTGACGCACCGCAGCTCGCATGAATTCCCCGAGGCGCTGGTCCCCGGGGAGACGGTTTCGGTCCGTGTCGTGCTCGATCAATGCGCCTACCGCGTGCCGGCCGGCCATCGTCTGCGCGTCGCCGTTTCGACCGCCTACTGGCCCGCTATCTGGCCCTCGCCCGAGCCGGTACGACTGACCGTGTCGGCGGCCACGCTATCGGTGCCGTTGCGCCTGCTGGCAACAGGCGACGAAGCCGTTTTCGCCGAGCCGGAAGGTGCTACGCCGTGGGCGACCGAGACGGTTCGGCCCGCCAATTCCGAACGCCATGTCGACCGCGACGAAAAGACCGGGATTGTCACGCTGTCGATAACGGACGACTTCGGCGAAGTGCGCGATCTCGACCACGGACTGGTCAACGGCAGCATCGCCCGCGAAACCTGGACCATCCAACCTGACGATCCCCTGTCAGCCTCGGGAAAAACACACTGGACGCAGACCCTGTCGCGAAATGGATGGTCGGTCCGTACCGAGACATGGGCGCAGATGCGGTCGGACACGCAAAACTTCATCGTCAGCGCCCGAATCGAAGCCTATGAGGGCGAAAAACTCGTCTTCGAGCGCGATTTCGACGAAAAGGTCCCGCGTGCGCTTGTTTGAGCGCTGAAATCATTGATCCAAATGCGACGTGCGATTTACGCCACGGCATGTCGCATTCGGTCTTGCTTACCGCTTTCCCTTGCGGTCATTATTCCCTTTAACAAGAAGCAAGAAAATCGACCGCAGAGTCGAACCAACAGAGTGAGGAACTCAAATGTCAAACGAACTGGAATTCCTTAGCCGGCGCGTTGCGTCCGGCAAACTGAGCCGTCGTGATTTTCTCGGCCGGGCGGCAGCGCTCGGCATCGCCGCACCCTTCGCCAACGCGCTGCTTTCGAGCGCGGCGCGGGCGGCGGGTCCGGTCAAGGGCGGTACGCTGAAGGCCGGCCTGGTCGGCGGTGAATCCACCAACAGCCTCGACCCGGCGCTGATGATGACGCAGGTGCCGTTCGCCTTCGGCAAGTGCTGGGGCGAAATGATCGTCGAGCTGTCGCCGGAAGGCAAGCTCGAGAACCGCATCGCTGAAGACATCGGCTCGTCCAAGGACGCCAAGACCTGGACGCTGAAGATCCGCGACGGCGTCGAATTCCACAACGGCAAGACCGTGACCGCGGAGGACGTGGCCGCCACGCTGGAGCGCCATTCGGACGAGAAGTCGAAATCCGGCGCGCTCGGCTACATGAAGGGCATCGACACCATCAAGGCCAGCGGCAAGGAAGTGGTGCTGACGCTAAAGGAGGCCAATGCCGACCTTCCCTATTTGCTCAGCGACTATCACCTGATCGTTCAGCCCAATGGCGGCAAGGACAAGCCAGATGCCGGCATCTCGGCAGGGCCATACGTGGTCAAGACCAACGAGCCTGGCGTGCGCCATGGCGGCGAGCGCTTCGCCAATTACTGGCAGGGCGACAAGATGGGCCATGCCGACCAGATCGAGGTCATCGTCATCAATGACGCGACCGCCCGCACGGCAGCACTGCAGGGCGGCCAGGTCAACATGATCAACCGCGTCGAGCCGAAGATCGTCGACCTGATCAAGCGCGTGCCGGGCGTGACCATCCGCAACCACGCCGGTCCCGGCCACTACGTGTTCATCATGCATTGCAACACGGCGCCGTTCGACAACAACGACCTCAGGATGGCGCTGAAGCTGGCGATCGACCGCGAGGAGATGCTGACCAAGGTGCTGCGCGGCTACGGCTCGCTCGGCAACGACTTCCCGATCAACGCGTCCTATCCGCTGTTCAGTGAGATCGAGCAGCGCAAGTACGATCCCGACAAGGCCAAGTTCCACTACAAGAAATCAGGCCATGACGGCACCGTTCTGCTCAGGACCTCGGACGTGGCTTTCCCCGGCGCCGTCGATGCGTCCCAGTTGTTCCAGCAGAGCGCGGCCAAGGCCGGCATCAAGATCGAGCTCAAGCGAGAGCCCGGCGACGGCTACTGGAACGAGGTCTGGAACAAGCAGCCCTTCTGCGCCTCCTACTGGGGCGGCCGCTCGACGCAGGACCAGATGTATTCGACCGCCTATCTGTCGACGGCAGACTGGAACGACACGCGTTTCAAGCGCCCGGATTTCGACAAGATGGTGCTGGCGGCGCGCGCCGAACTCGACGAGGCCAAGCGCAAGCAGATGTACCATGACATGGCTGTCATGGTCCGCGACGACGGCGGCCTGATCCTGCCGATGTTCAACCAGTTCATCGACGCCACCGGCGCCAAGGTCGATGGCTGGGTGGATGATCCGCACCAGGAACTGATGAACGGCTACGCCCTGGCGAAGTGCTGGCTGCAGGCCTGAGTCCGGCTTTGCAGAGATGTCTTCACCCATCCTGAAACTCATTGCCCAGCGCATTGCGCTGGGCATCCTCCTTCTGTTGGCCATCTCGGTCCTGATCTTCGCCGGCACGCAGATTCTGCCAGGCGATGTCGCGCAAGCCATTCTGGGACAATCCGCGACGCCGGAATCGCTCGCCAATCTGCGCGAGCAGCTCGGGCTGAACGACCCCGCCTATGTCAGGTATTTCCACTGGCTCGGCGGCGTTTTGACCGGCGACCTCGGCACGGCGATGTCGAGCGGGCAGGATATCGCAACCTCGATCAAGTCGCGCCTGTGGAACACACTGTTCCTCGCCTTCTGGGCGGCGATCGTGGCCGTACCGCTGGCCATCATCCTGGGCCTGATCGCGGTGCGCTACCGCAATGGCTGGGTCGACAAGCTGATCTCCGGGCTGGCACTGGCCTCGACCTCCTTCCCCGAATTCTTCATCGGCTATGTGCTGGTCTATTTCTTCGCCGTGAAGTGGCAGATCTTTCCCGGCATCTCGACTGTCTACGAAGGCATGCCCTTCGGTGAGCGGATGCAGGCGATCGCGCTGCCGGCGACGGCGCTGACGCTGGTGGTGCTCGCCCACATGATGCGCATGACGCGAGCGGCGATCCTCAATGTCATGCAGTCGGCCTATGTCGAGACGGCGGAACTGAAAGGCCTGTCGGCGTTCAACGTCATCCGCAAGCACGCCTTCCCCAATGCCATCGCGCCGATCATCAACGTCGTCATGCTCAACCTCGCCTATCTCATCGTCGGGGTCGTCGTGGTCGAGGTGATTTTCGTCTATCCCGGCATGGGACAATATCTCGTCGATCACGTCACCAAGCGTGACGTACCGGTGGTACAGGCCGTCGGCCTGATCTTCGCCGCCGTCTACATCAGTCTCAACATCATCGCGGACATAGCGGCGATCGTCGCCAATCCGCGTCTCCGCCATCCGAAATAGGGGGGCTGATATGCTCGATATCAAACGCATCCCCATCCCCGCGCTGATCGGCATTGTCCTGACGGCACTGTTCGTGCTGGCGGCGATCTTCGCGCCCTGGATCTCACCGCATGACAACGCCGAAATCGTCGGCGATGTCTGGGAGCCGATATCGGCGGCGCATTGGCTGGGCACCGACAATCTCGGCCGCGATTTGCTGTCCCGGATGATCTATGGCGCGCGCATCACCTTGTTTATCGCGGTGCTGGCCACCGCGCTGTCGTTCTCGCTCGGCGCCATACTTGGCTTTTCGGCGGCCGTGTTCGGCGGCTGGTTCGATACGATCCTGTCGCGCCTCGTCGATCTCCTGATGTCGATCCCGACACTGATCATGGGCCTGGTGGTGCTCTCAGTGCTGCCAACCAACCTGGTGACGCTGATCCTGGTGATGGGCATTCTCGACTCGACGCGCGTCTATCGCCTGTCGCGCGCGGTCGCCGTCGACATCAACGTTATGGACTATGTCGAGGCCGCCAAGCTGCGCGGCGAAGGCAGCGCCTGGATCATTTTCCGCGAAATCCTGCCCAATGCGCTGTCGCCGCTGATCTCCGAGCTCGGCCTGCGCTTCATCTATGCGGTGCTGTTCCTGTCGACGTTGTCCTTTCTCGGCCTCGGCGTGCAGCCGCCGGACGCCGACTGGGGCGGCATGGTGAAGGAGAACAAGGACGGGATCGTGTTCGGCATAGGCGCCGCGCTCATTCCCGCGGCCGCGATCGCAGCACTGGCGATCTCGGTCAATCTTGTGGCCGACTGGGTGCTGAACCGCACGACAAGCCTGAAGGGAGGACGCGGATGACGGCCGACGTGAAGGCAAAGTCCACCCCTCTGCTCGATATCCGCAATTTGCGCATCGAGGCGACGGTCTATCCGCCAGGTGAGGCGCCGAAGAATATCGTGCTCGTGCACGACGTCTCGCTGACGCTGGAGAAGGGCAAGGTGCTCGGCCTGATCGGCGAATCCGGAGCCGGCAAGTCGACCATCGGCCTGTCGTCCATGGGCTATGGCCGTGGCGGCGTGCGCATCACCGGTGGCGAGGTGCTGCTCAACGGCCGCGACATCCTGAAGGGCGGCAAGGAAGGTTTCCGCAAGCTGCGTGGCCGCGAGGTCTGCTATGTCGCGCAGTCGGCGGCGGCCGCTTTCAACCCGGCGCACAGGCTGATGGACCAGGTGGTGGAAGCCACGCTGCTGCACGGGACGGCGACACGGGCGGAGGCCGAGAAACGCGCGATCGCGCTGTTCAAGAAGCTCAGCCTGCCGAACCCGGAAGCCATCGGCGAACGCTTTCCGCACCAGGTGTCAGGCGGCCAGCTGCAGCGCGTCATGACGGCTATGGCGCTGTGCTCGGAGCCTGACCTGATCGTCTTCGACGAACCGACGACGGCACTCGACGTGACGACGCAGATCGACGTGCTGGCGGCGATCAAGGACGCCATCCGCGACACCCATGTGGCGGCGCTCTATATCACGCACGATTTGGCCGTCGTTGCCCAAGTCTCGGACGAGATCATGGTGCTGCGCCACGGCCGGCTGGTCGAATGGGGCGGCACCCGCCAGATCATCAAGGAACCGCGCCAGGAATACACCAACGCCCTGGTTTCGGTGCACGAGATCGAACATGCCGAGCAGAACCCCGGCACCACGCCGTTCCTGTCTGTCAAGAACGTCACCGCTGCCTATGGCGGCGGCCAGGTCAAGGTGCTGAAGAACGTCTCGGTCGATATCTACCCCGGCCAGACATTGGCCGTGGTTGGCGAATCCGGCTCAGGAAAATCGACGCTGGCGCGCGCCATAACCGGACTTTTGCCACCCGAGCAGGGCACCGTCACGTTCGACGGACGCCCGTTGGCCAACCGGCTTGCCGATCGGCCGAAGGAGGATTTGCGCCAGCTGCAGATGATCTATCAGATGGCCGACGTGGCGATGAACCCGCGCCAGACCGTCGGCACCATCATCGGCCGGCCGCTCGAGTTCTATTTCGGCATGCGCGGCAAACAGCGCGATACCCGCGTCGCCGAACTGCTCGACAAGATCGAAATGGGCAAGGGCTTTGTCGACCGTTACCCGGCCGAGCTTTCCGGCGGCCAGAAACAGCGTGTTTGCATCGCCCGCTCGCTCGCGGCAAAACCCAAGCTGATCATCTGCGACGAGGTGACCTCGGCGCTTGACCCCTTGGTGGCGCACGGCATCCTGAAGCTTCTGCTTGAACTGCAGAAGGAGGAGAACGTCGCCTATCTGTTCATCACCCACGATCTGGCGACGGTGAAGTCGATCGCCGATTCGATCGCTGTGATGTATCGCGGCGAGGTGGTGCGCTATGGTTCGAAAAGCAAGGTGCTGACGCCCCCCTTCGATGACTACACCGACCTTCTCTTGTCATCGGTCCCGGAGATGGAGATCGGCTGGCTGGAAAAGGCGATCAAGGGGCGGCGCATGGCCAGCGCGGGGAACTAGCGCAGTTCACCGTTTCACGGAAACGGTGAACTGCTCTATCTCTTTGTTTTTACGCAATTTCGGAAGGAAGACCGTTCATACTTTCCTCGAATTGCTCCCGCCAGCCAGCGATCCGCAAGCCAGGGGAGATGGCGATCGTCATCCGCATGCAACACTAGGGCGCCACACGTCCTTTGGACGGGCGCCACTGGTGCGGCGTTGTTTCAACAAGGGGTAGGACATGAAGACTGAACTCGATCATTTCGCCGATCTCGCTGGCCAGGGCCGGATATCGCGTCGCGACTTTCTTGGCCGCACCGCGGCGCTCGGCGTGTCCGCCGCGCTGGCAACGACGCTGGCCGGGAGGGCCTTCGCGCAGAGCCCGGTCAAGGGCGGCATCATCAAGGCCGGCCTGCAGGGCGGTGAATCGACCAACAGCCTTGACCCTGCCCTGAACCTCAGCCAGGTCACCTACAGTTTCAGCAAGCAGTGGGGCGAGTATCTTGCCCGGCTAAGCCCAGACAACAAGCTGGTAAACCTGATCGCCGAAGACATCGGCGCTTCCAAGGACGCCAAGACGTGGACGATCAAGGTCCGTGACGGCATCGAATTCCACAATGGCAAGACGGTAAACGCCGAAGACGTTGCCGCCACCATCGAGCGCCATGCCGACGAGAAGTCGAAGTCGGGCGCGCTCGGTATCCTCAAGAACATCAAGGGCGTCAAGGCGAGCGGCAAGGAAGTGATCGTCACGCTCGGCGATGCAGACGCCGACTTCCCCTATCTGATGGCCGACTACCATCTCGTCATCCAGCCGAATGGCGGCAAGGACAACCCGAATGCCGGCATCAGCGCCGGTCCCTACAAGGTCACCGTCAACCAGCCGGGCGTGCGCCATGGCGGCGAACGCTTTGCCAACTACTGGCAGGGCGACAAGGCCGGCCATGCCGACCAGGTCGAGATCGTCGTCATCAACGACGCGACGGCGCGTCTCGCTGCCCTCCAGGGCGGTCAGGTCCACATGATCAACCGCGTCGAACCGAAGGTTGTCGATCTGGTCAAGCGCATTGCCGGCGTAAGCATAGAGAACGTGTCTGGCAAGGGCTACTACCCGTTCAACATGTTCTGCGACACCGCACCCTTCGACAGCAACGATCTGCGTATGGCGCTCAAGCTCGCCATGGACCGCGAGGAAATGCTGGAGAAGATCCTGCGCGGCTACGGCTCGGTGGGCAACGACTTCCCGATCAACGAAGCCTACCCGCTGTTTACCGCCATCGAGCAGCGCAAATTCGATCCGGAAAAAGCCGCCGCCCTCTACAAGAAGTCGGGCCATAGCGGCTCGGTCCTGCTGCGTACCTCCGATGTCGCCTTCCCCGGCGCCGTCGACGCCGCCCAGCTCTATCAGCAGAGTGCGGCCAAAGCCGGGATCAAGATCGAGATCAAGCGCGAGCCCGGCGATGGCTACTGGTCCGAGGTGTGGAACAAGAAGCCCTTCTCGCTCTCCTATTGGGGCGGCCGCGCCACGCAGGATCAGATGTATTCCACCGGTTACGTCTCGACAGCCGACTGGAACGACACGCGCTTCAAGCGGCCGGAATTCGACAAGATGCTGTTCACCGCGCGCGGCGAGCTCGACCAGGACAAGCGCAAGGCGATCTACCACGACATGGCGGTCATGATGCGCGACGAAGGCGGCCTGATCGTGCCCTTCTTCAACCAGTTCATCGACGCGGCCGCCACCAACAAGATCAGCGGCTGGGTCAAGAACCCGATCGGCGAAATGATGGATGGGTACGCGCTGGGAGAATGCTGGCTGAACGCCTGACATCTGTCTCATATTGAAAAGCGCCGCGTGTCCCAACGACACGCGGCGCACTCGTTTCAACAGACAATCGCGTGGAGTAACCGGTGGCGATCCAATCCAAGCTTCTGCTGATCATCCTCGATGGCGTTCCCTACCGCAACTGGCGCCGGCTGATGGGCAATCTCGAGGGTTGGGTGCAATCGGGCGAGGCGCGGGTGTGGAAGATGCGCTCGGTGCTGCCGTCGACCTCGGCCTGCTGCTATGCCTCGATCCACACCGGCGTTTCGCCGCAGGTGCACGGGATCGTGTCCAACGAAAACCGGTTTCGCGTCGGACAGCCCGATATCTTCTCGGAAGTCAGCAAGGCCGGCGGCGGGACCGGCGCGGTTACCCATTCCTACTGGTCTGAATTCTTCCGTTCCTATCCCTTCGACCTCGTCGAGGACATGGAATATGACGAGCCCGGCGGACCGATCACGCATGGCCGCTTCCACACCATGACCGGCTATAATCTCAAGAACCAGATGACGCCGAGCGATGTCGACCTGTTCGCGACGCTGACCATGCTCACCCGGCGCCACGGCATTGACTACGGCATCCTGCACACCTGCACGCTGGACTCGATGGGCCATCGCTTCGGTCACGACTGCCACGAGATGGACCATGCCTGCTACGCCATGGACGGCATGCTGGCGGCCTTCCTGCCGGGCTGGATCGAAGCCGGCTATGAGGTCATGGTCACCGCCGACCATGGCCAGACCGACCGCGGTCACCATGGCGGCCATGACGACGAGATGCAGGATTTCGCACTGTATTATTTCGGACAAGGCAAAGGGCCGGAAGCCGACACGCTGCTCGACCAGTTGCAACTGGCGCCAACGGTGTTGAGCCGGCTGGGCGTGCCGGTGCCGGCGACGATGAAGGCGAAGGCTTTTCTCACCTGATCGGACGGCTGGCGCCTCCCGCATCCGCCTGCCGGCACCTTCTCCCCCTAAACGGGGCGAAGGGATGCTCTGGCAACCGCCCCGCTCTTCGGTTAGCCTCCCAAAATTCCTTGGCGGAGGATGAACCTTTTTGGACCGATCGGCGACAGAGCAAACAGGAGCCAGGCGGCTCGACCGGCCATGACAGCGGCGACGGAGACCGATCGCGCGCTTGTCGACCGGGTCGCGAAGGGCGACCGGGCCGCCGTGCGGCTCCTGTTCATGCGTCACCACGCGCGGATCTACCGCTTCGTGGCGCGCCAGACGGGATCGGAAATGATGGCTGACGATATCGCCAACGAGGTGTTTCTCGAACTGTGGCGCCAGGCGCCGGGTTTCGAAGGGCGCTCCGAAGTCTCGACATGGCTGCTCGGCATCGCCCGCTTCAAGGCGCTGTCGCTGCTGCGCAAGAAGAAGGAAGACTGGATCGACGACGAGGCCGCCGCCGCGGTGCCCGACAGCGCCGACACGCCTGAGATCGTCACCATGAAGGAGGATAAGGCCGCCGCCTTGCGCCGCCTGATTGATGCCTTGCCCGAGGAGCACCGCACGGTGATCGATCTCGCCTATTATCAAGGCCAATCGGTGATCGAGATCGCCGAGGTGCTCGACATTCCGGTCGCGACCGTCAAGACCCGTATGTTCTACGCCCGCAAGAAACTCGGCGAAGCCCTGAAGGCCGCCGGTTACGACAGGGGGTGGCCATGAGCGCCGCTGAAAAGATGTCGCGCCGCGACGAAATGGAAACGCTGCTGCCGTTCTACCTGAACGGCTCGCTCGAAGGTTCGGATCTGGAAGCCGTCGAGGAATGGCTGGCCAACGATCCCTCGGCACTTGCCGCGCTTGGCGAGGCGGAAGCCGAATTCTCCGGCACGGCGGCGGCCAATGAGGCGATCCGCCCGCCGGCCGATGCGCTCAGCCGCTTCGCCAAGGCGCTGGACGCGGAGGCCGGGCCTGCACGCAGGCCGGCAGGATCGTCCTGGCTGGCGCAGGCCTGGGCCCGTTTCATGGCGGTGCCGGTCGGCGTCGCCTGGGCGGCGGCCGCGGTTCTGCTGGCCTTGATCGCGGTGCAGTCCCTGGTGCAGCCCGGCGGCAAGGGCGGCAATTTCGAAATCGCCGGCGCACAAGACGATCTGGCCAAATTGCCGTTTGCGCTGGTCAAGTTCAAGCCGGACGCCAAGATGGCCGACATTGCCGTCTTCCTCGACGCCAACAAGCTCAAGATCATCGGCGGACCGACCGCCGATGGCGTCTTCAGGCTCGCCATTCCGGCGACGACAGCCGCCGACTACGAGAAGGCGCGCAGCCTTGTTGCCGCGCAGCCTTTCGCCGAGACCGTGATCGAGGGAAGGAAACCTGTTGATGGCGGCTGAGGCGGTCATTCGATTTGCGGCTGTCCTTGCGGCGGCGATGACAATCGCCGCCGTGCCTGCGTCGGCGCAGACCAACGAGGCTAATCCCGAGCGGGCCAAAATCGATTGCAGCAACGAGGCCAATGCAACGGCGGCCGACTGCGTCAAGGACGGCGGCGCCACCAAAAACGGGTCGGGTGCGGCCCAGGCCAGCGCCGTTTTTCTGCCCGCCTTGATCGTCGACCTTTTCCCCAATCCGGCCGCCCCTCCTGCACCGGTGCCGACACCACGGCCGGAGCCCGCGACTTCCCCCGGGGGCAACCAGGCCGGCCCACCAGCCAGTGGACCGATCGTCTCGCCGACCGATCTCATCGCCGTCCAGTCGCGGCGCGCCGTGACCGGGGACTTCGTGCCGGACGAGGTGCTGGTGACGGTCGATGGCGATGCCGGCGCCGTGCAGCAAATCGCCGCTTCCTTCGGCCTAGAAGTGCGATCGCAGCGCCAGTCCCGGCTGCTTGGCGCCACTTTGGTGCGTTTCGGCATTCCCGATGGCCGCCCTGTCGGCGTGGTGCTGGCGCAGCTTGCCGCCGACGGCCGCACGCGGCGCCGCGAGCCCAACCACATCTACTCGCTGCAGCAGGCGGCCGGCATCGGCAACTATGCCTTCGACCGCATCGCGCTCGACGCCAAACAGGCCAGCGGCGAGAACGTGCGCGTCGCCGTCATCGATACCGGCATCGACGACAGCAATCCGGCGCTTGCCGGCGTCATCGCCGCGCAGTTCGACGCCATGCCCGACGTGCCGATCGAAAAGCGCGACCACGGCACTTCGATCGACGGTCTGATTGCCGGCGTCGGCCCGCTGGAAGGCATGGCGCCGGGCGCCAGGATCTACCATGCGCGCGCCTTCGAGGGCGGCAAGTCGACCATGGACGTCATCCTGTCGGCGCTCGACTGGGCGGCGGACCAGAATGTCAGCATCATCAATATGAGCTTCGTCGGACCGAAAAACGACCTGCTCGGCACCGCCTGCCGCAATGCACGGGCGCTTGGCATGGTGCTGGTGGCGGCGGCCGGCAATAACGGGCCGAAGGCGCCCTATGGCTATCCGGCCGCCTTTGACGGCGTCATCGCCGTGACCGCCACCGACGCCAAGGACGGGCTCATGCCGCAGGCCAATCGCGGCGCCTATGTGTTCATCTCGGCGCCGGGCGTCGACATGGTGGCGCCGAGCGGCGCCGGCTCGGATGTCGTTACCGGCACCTCGTTTGCCGCGGCAATCGTCAGCGGCGCCATCGCCAACCTCATCCATGCCACGCCCGACCGCTCGGCCGACGACATCGAGAAGGCGCTTGCGGCGACCGCGAAGGATCTCGGGCTTAAGGGGCGCGACAATGATTTCGGCTACGGCCTGCTGGACATCAAGGCTGCAGGGACGGCGAAGGAATAGCCAACGACGGCTCAGGCCGCGCTTTGCCGGGACGAAGCAGGAACCAGAACGCGGCGATGTGCGTGATCATCAGCAGCGGCACGTAGATGATGGGGATCGCGTAGGTGGCTCCCAACTGCTCCGCGTGCTCGGGAAGGCCTTCCTGAACCGCGTGGTAATAGTCGACGACGAGGTCGGCCATTCCGACGAGATTAAAGGCGACGACGAACGACCAGAAGAGCAAGCGAACTCTGGCCGTCAGCGATGCCAGCATGGCCAGCACCCCGGTGGCGAAGTCGCCATAGGCGGCGAACATGGCGAAGCCGGCAGGCAGATTGGGGCCGACCACGCCCTGAAGCAGGAACACGAGACCGAAGAAGCGGAAACTGTGCAGCGTGGCAATGGCGCGTTGCGCCGCCATCCGATCCATCGAGTCCAGCCATGGCAGGCCATATGCACCGAAGCAAAGCAGCCATGCGACATAGCCCAGGACGAGTTGGATCTGGAACAGCATCGGCGTTGACATCGGTTTCCTCGCAACAGGTGGTCATGCGGTCCCGCACTTCGACCGTTAGCTAAGACTGCTTTCATAGTTCGGCCATCCGCTGTGATCAGAACAGCCTATGAAGCAGAGATACACAATTCGGCACGGTGCGTTGGACGGGGTCGAGGTATTCCTGGCCGTCGCGCGGCATCGTAACTTCCGCCGTGCCGCGGCCGAACTGGCGGTAACGCCATCCGCGGTGAGCCAGGCGGTGCGCGCGCTGGAAGCCCGCATCGGTGCGGCCCTGTTTGCCCGCACGACCCGAAGCGTCGGCCTGACCGAGGCTGGCCAGCGGTTCCTCGACCGCGCCGGACCTGCCTTCGAGGAGATCATGGCCGCAGGCGAGATCGCCCGCGATGTCGGCCAGCGGCCGACCGGGCTTTTGCGACTGTCCGTGCCCCGCGCGGTCGTGCCGCTGGTCCTGGAGCCTATGATCGCGTCGTTCTGCCGGGCCTATCCCGAGATCGAACTGGAGATCGCCGCCAGCGACGAGATGGTCGATCTCGCCGCCGGCGGATTCGATGCCGGCATCCGGCTGGGCCAGTTCATCGCGCCCGACATGATCGCGGTGCGGCTGACGCCGCCCTTCTCCTTCGTGGTCGTCGGCAGCCCGGACTATCTCGAGCGCCACGGCCAGCCAGAACAGATCACCGATCTGCGCCGCCACGCCTGCCTGCGCCTGCGCCGCGCGAACGGCGCCGTCGCACCCTGGTCCTTCGCCGACGGCAACGGGGCGATCGAGGCGGTCGTCTCGGGCCCGCTGATCGCGCATGACTATCCAACCTTGCTGGGGGCCGCGATCCAAGGCGTCGGCCTGGCGCAGACGCCTCGGCCTGTCGCCGACGGCGCAATAGAACAGGGGAAACTCAGACCGGTGCTGGAGGACTTTGCCGGCGCGACCCCGGGCGTCTTCCTCTATCATCCAGGCAAGCGTCAGGTCCTGCCGAAGCTGCGCGCCTTCATCGATCATCTTAAATCCGCGGGCTGAGACAACGGGCAGAGGCAGCGCAGAAGTCGTTCCAGCAATTGACCCCGCTGGCGAGTGGTCAGGCCGGCGCGCCGGCGACCGATCCCCTGACCACCAGGTCGACCGGCCAGGCCTCGCCGCGCGCGCCCTCCTCCAGTCCCGATATCCGCGCCGCCAGCCGCTCGGCGATGCGTGCGCCCGCCAGCCGGATCGACGAGCGCGTCGTGGACAGCGGCACGGAAAAATTCTCCGGCTTCAGCCAGGGAAAAACGTCGTCATGGGCAATCAGCGAGACGTCGCCGGGAATGCTGAGGCCAAGGTCGCGCACCGCGCGCACGACACCGAGCGCCATGATCAGGCTGGAACAGGCGATTGCCGTCGGCGCGCCTTCCTGTTCGAGCAGGCGCCGGGCGGCGCGATAGCCGTTCTCCTCGGTCATGACGAGCGAGCAGACATGGCGATCGTCCAATGCCAGGCCACTGGCGGCCAGCGCCCGGCGCAGGCCGCGCTCGCGGTGGATGGCAAAGGTCTCGCGGTCGTCGCCATTGATCAGCGCCAGCCGCCGGTGGCCGAGTTGGACGAGCAGCCGCGCGGCTTCGTGGAAGGCGCCTTCATTGTCGATGTCGAGAAAGGGATAGTCGAAATTCAGGCCCTCGCTGCGGCCATGGACGATGAAAGGAATGCCGAGCGTGTTGACCAGCGCCACGCGCCTGTCGTGCGGCCTCGGCGAAGAGATGTAGACGGCATCGACCTGCCGGTTGGCGACGATGCGGCGGTAGGTCGTTTCCTGGTCATCGGCATCGGTCGGTGACAGGACAAGGTCGAGCTCGTGCGAGCGGGCATAGTCGCCAAGACCGGACAGGAATTCGACGAAATGGGGATCGATGTCGACGGCTGCACCCGTCGGCAGGACATAGCCGATCATTCCGGACTTACCCGTGGCCAGCCGGCGCGCACTCGGATTGGGGCGATAGCCGTGGCGCTTGGCTGCGTCCACGACACGCCTGCGGGTTTCCTCGTTGACTTCGGGATAGCCGTTCAGCGCCCGGCTTACCGTGGTCTGGGAAAGCGCCAGCATATGCGCGAGTTGCTTGAGGTTCACGAGAGGCCTCCCTGCCTCAAAGCGCTTTTAAATTGAATCGACCCAAACGCCACAAGGGCGTGGCCAACTCCACATGGACCATAAGCGTGCCGGGGCCCGGTTTGAAACGAAAATTGCTGCTGCAGTGCCGAAAAAGCATGTTGCGGTGCAAATTTTTGGACCCTGGCAGACGGCGACTAAATCGATTAGTTCCTGCTTCCCCTTGACACCCGCCCGATTCAGTGGCGAGATCAACAAAGCCAAAGCGGTTTGGAAGACTGTTCGAAAGGTTGCGGTTCCCTTGCGACTGAGTCACAGTCCTGCGGCGTCGGCGGGCGGAATGGAGGTTCCGTCCGGTGTGTATGATCCACTGGGAGGAATACCGATGAAGAAAATGCTTTTGCTGGGTGTTGCGTCTGCCGCATTCGCCCTGAGCGCGCCCGCGCATGCCGAACTGAAGTTCAAGCCGGGCGAGGACAAGCGCTTCAACTGGGCGAATTACGAGGATCTCAAGAAAGTCGACCTCAAGGGCGAGACCCTGACCATCTTCGGACCGTGGCGTGGCGAGGACGAGACGCTTGTCCGGTCAGTACTCGATTATTTCTCCGAAGCCACCGGCGCAGAGGTCAAATATTCCTCGTCCGAGAATTACGAGCAGCAGATCGTCATCGACACCCAGGCCGGCAGCCCGCCCAACATCGCCGTCCTGCCGCAGCCGGGCCTCATCCAGGACCTCGCTTCCAAGGGCGTGCTGACCCCGCTCGGCGACGACGTCGCAGCCTGGGTCAAGGAGAATTACGCCGCCGGCGACTCCTGGGCCAAGCTCGGCACTTACAACGGCAAGGACGGCAAGCCAGGCTTCTATGCCTTTCCCTACAAGATCGACGTGAAGGGGCTGGTCTGGTACTCGCCCGACAATTTCGAGGAAGCCGGCTACAAGGTGCCGAAGACGCAGGAAGAACTTGCCGAACTCGAGAAGAAGATCATCGCCGATGGCGGCAAGCCGTGGTGCATCGGGCTTGGTTCGGGCGGCGCGACGGGCTGGCCGGCGACCGACTGGGTCGAGGACATCATGCTGCGCACGCAGACTCCCGAAGTCTACGACAAGTGGGTGAAGAACGAGATTCCGTTCAACGACCCGGCCGTGGTCAACGCCATCGACATCTTCGGCAAGATCGCCACCGACGACAAGATGGTCGACGGCGGCGCCAAGGCGGTCGCGGCGACCGACTTCCGCGACAGCCCGAAGGGCCTCTTTACCGTACCGCCGAAGTGCTACATGCACCATCAGGCATCGTTCATCCCCTCCTTCTTCCCGGAGGGCGTGAAGCTTGGCCAGGATGCGGACTTCTTCCCCTACCCGCCCTACGCCGCCAAGCCGGAACTCGGGACGCCGCTGGAAGTCGCCGGAACGCTGGTGATGATCACCAAGGATTCCAAGGCATCGCGCGAATTCATCAAGTTCCTGCAGATGCCGCTCGCGCATGAATTGTGGATGGCACAGAAGAGCTTCGTCACACCCTTCAAGGGGGCCAACAAGGACGCCTATGGCAGCGATGCGCTGAAGAAGCAGGGCGAGATCCTGGTCGGCGCCACGACGGTGCGCTTCGACGGCTCCGACCTGATGCCCGGCAAGGTCGGCGCCGGCTCGTTCTGGACTGGCATGATCGACCTGGTCGGCGGCAAGTCCGCCCAGGACGTCGCCACCGACATCCAGAAGAGCTGGGACGCCATCAAATAGGCCGCTCCGGCGCGACCTGATCTTTCCTCATCTTGCTGCTGGATCCGGGCTACGGCCCGGATCCGACCGGCGGGGCACGCCGGAAGCTTCGCGTTTCGATTGTTCCGAATAACTGAAAGTCGGCGCATTGGTCGCCAGCATCGCTGGCCGGTCACGCGCAGGGAGAGGGACCCATGGCGGCTCAGATTTTCTCGGCAATATTCGTCATCATCATCGGCGTCGGCGGCTGCGTCGCCTATTTCTGGGGCGCCAACAAACTGCTTGACCTGATCTTCCCCGCGCGCGGGGTGTCCGGAACGGCCGCCGTCAACAATCTGCGCCGGCAGGGATTGGTGCGGCCCTGGTTGTTCGTGGGTCCGGCGCTGATCATCCTGACCATCTACCTGGTCTATCCGGTGATCGCGACGCTGTGGCTGTCCTTCTTCGATCGCGGCGGCACGAGTTTCGTGGGATTCGCCAACTATGAATGGGCGCTGCGCGATCCGGATCTGCGAAACGCCATCCGCAACAACATATTGTGGCTGGCGGTGGTGCCGGCGGCCTGCACCTTCCTCGGCCTGATCATCGCCGTGCTCACCGACAAAATATGGTGGGGAACGATCGCCAAGAGCCTGATCTTCCTGCCGCTGGCCATCTCCTTCGTCGGCGCCAGCGTGATCTGGAAGTTCATCTACGAGTATCGTGGCCAGGGCCAGATCCAGATCGGCCTGCTCAACGCCATCATCCAGTATTTCGGCGGCCAGCCGCAGGTCTGGATATCGCTGCCGTTCTGGAACAACTTCTTCCTGATGGTCATCCTGATCTGGATCCAGACCGGCTTCGCCATGGTCATCCTGTCCTCGGCGCTGCGCGGCATCCCCGAAGAAACACTGGAAGCCGCGGTCATAGACGGCGCCAATCCGTTCCAGATCTTCTGGAAGATCATGGTGCCACAGATCTGGGGCACCATCGCGGTGGTATGGACCACCATCACCATCCTGGTGCTGAAAGTGTTCGACATCGTCCTGACCATGACCAACGGTCAATGGAACAGCCAGGTGCTGGCCAATCTGATGTTCGACTGGATGTTCCGCGGCGGCGGCGATTTCGGCCGCGGCGCGACCATAGCCATCATCATCATGATTGCCGTCATTCCGATCATGGTCTGGAACATCCGCCAGGCCAACAAAGAGACGGGAGGGCACTGAGATGGCCGTCGCGACCGGAAATTCCTTCGCCAGCCGTTTCGGCGTCCATATCGCAGTGCTCGTCTTCGTGCTGATCTGGACCATCCCGACGCTCGGCATCCTCGTCTCGTCGCTGCGCGACAAGGACCAGATCATCGCCTCGGGTTGGTGGAATTCCTTCGCCAGTTCCAGCCAGACGGAAGCCGGGCGACTGCCGGCCGCCTCCACACAGGTAGAAAAGGACGGCAAGTTCGTTCTCCAGGGCAACATCTTCGGCGACGGGGCCAAGCGCGCGATAAGCGCCTTCGGCGTCAAGGCGGCGGCACCGACGCAGTATCCTGCCGGCACATCAGCCGATCTCGGTGACGGCGTGACCCTCCAGATCAACGCCGACGGCAGCTTCGTCATGGCCTCGCCAAAGGCGTTCGAGGGCGACAGGGGCCAGCGCGTCTACTACGCTTCGTCGGCGCCGCCGAAATTCACCACCGACAATTATCAGACCGTGCTGTTTTCCGAAGGCATCGGCCGCTCCTTCATGAATTCGCTAACGGTCACCATCCCGGCGACCGTCATCCCGATCCTGATCGCGGCCTTTGCGGCTTACGCACTGGCCTGGATGCGCTTTCCAGGCCGCGCGCTCCTGATCGCCGTCGTCATCGGCTTGCTGGTGGTGCCGCTGCAGATGTCGCTCATTCCACTGCTGAAGCTCTACAATGGCGTCGGCACGTTCTTCGGCGTGCCGTCCAAGACCTACCTCGGCATCTGGCTGGCGCATACCGGCTTCGGACTGCCCTTCGCCATCTACCTCTTGCGAAGCTATATTGCCGGCCTGCCGCGCGAGATCATGGAATCGGCGCGCATCGACGGCGCCAGCGATTTCGAGATCTTCGTCAAGATCGTGCTGCCGCTGTCCTTCCCGGTGCTTGCCTCCTTCGCCATCTTCCAATTCCTGTGGGTATGGAACGATCTCCTGGTGGCAATGGTTTTCCTCGGAACGGCGCCCGATCAGATCGTGCTGACGGCCAAGCTCAATGCTCTGCTTGGCTCGCGTGGCGGTAACTGGGAGATCCTGACGACATCGGCCTTCATCACCATCATCGTGCCGCTGATCGTCTTCTTCTCGCTGCAGCGTTATTTCGTCCGCGGGCTGCTGGCCGGCTCGGTGAAAGGAGGTTGAGACCATGCAATCGGCTTTGAAGGCGACTTCGAAACCAGACCCCGCCATCGACCGCGACTGGTGGCGGGGCGCGGTGATCTACCAGATCTATCCGCGCAGCTATCAGGATTCCAATGGCGACGGCATCGGCGACCTCAAGGGCATCATCGGCAGGCTGCCCTACATTGCCGCCCTTGGCGCGGACGCCATCTGGATCTCGCCTTTCTTCAAATCGCCAATGAAGGATTTCGGCTATGACGTCTCGGATTATTGTGACGTCGACCCGATGTTCGGTACGCTGGCGGATTTCGATGCGCTGACGGCGGAGGCGCACCGACTGGGCCTCAAGGTGATGATCGACGAGGTGCTGTCGCATACCGCCGATATCCACCCTTGGTTCAAGGAAAGCCGCTCGAGCCGCACCAATCCCAAGGCCGACTGGTATGTCTGGGCGGATGCAAGACCCGATGGCACGCCGCCCAACAACTGGCTGTCGATCTTTGGCGGCTCGGCCTGGCAATGGGACACCAGCCGCCAGCAATACTACCTGCACAATTTCCTGGCCGAGCAGCCCGACCTCAATTTCCACAACCGCGAAGTCCAGGACGCGCTGCTCGACGTCACCCGCTTCTGGCTGGAACGCGGCGTCGACGGCTTTCGCCTCGACACCATCAATTTTTACTTCCACAGCCAGGGGCTGGAAAACAACCCGCCGCTGCCGCCGGAACAGCGCAACGACCAGACGGCGCCGGCGGTCAATCCCTACAACTACCAGGACCATATCTACGACAAAAGCCGACCGGAAAACCTCGCCTTCCTCGAGCGCTTCCGCGCGCTGCTCGACGAGTACACGGCGACCGCAGCGGTCGGCGAAGTCGGCGATTCGCAACGCGGGCTGGACGTGGTCGCCGCCTATACCGCCGGCGGCAAGCGCGTGCACATGTGCTATTCCTTCGACTTCCTGGCGCCGGAAAAGATCAGTGCCGCCAAGGTCCGCTCGGTGCTGGAAGCTTTTGGCCGGGTGGCCAGCGACGGCTGGTCGTGCTGGGCGTTTTCCAACCATGACGTGATGCGACCGGCCTCGCGCTGGGCCGCCGACGAGGCGGACCCGTCGGCCTATCTCAAGGTCATCTCGGCATTGCTGATGTCGCTGCGCGGTTCGGTCTGCATCTACCAGGGCGAAGAACTCGGCCTCGGCGAGGCCGACCTGCGCTTCGAGGATCTGCAGGATCCCTACGGCATCCGTTTCTGGCCTGAATTCAAGGGCCGCGACGGCTGCCGCACGCCCATGGTGTGGGATGGCAATGCAAGGAATGGCGGCTTCTCCCAGGCAAAACCCTGGTTGCCGGTACCGGCCGAGCATCTGCCGCAGGCGGTCAACGTGCAGCAAGGCGACGAAACCTCCCTGCTTGAGCATTACCGGCGCTTTCTTTCTTTCCGCCGCGCTCATCCGGCACTGGCCAAGGGGGACATCGCCTTCATCGAAAGCCAGGGCGACACCGTCGCCTTCACCCGCCGGTCGGGCAATGAGGAGATCGTCTGCGTCTTCAATCTGGGCGCAAGGCCGGCGAAGGTTGACCTCGGCAACCGAACCCTGCAACCTTTGCCGGGACACGGGCTCTCCGGGCAGGCGAGCACCGGGTCGGTTGAGCTCGGCGGCTATGGCGCCTGGTTCGGACGCATAGGCTGAAACATCCGAGGAATCACTGGAGGAAACCAATGGCCGATGTCAATTTGAGACAAGTGAAGAAGTCCTATGGCAATCTTAACATTCTCCACGGCATCGACCTCGACATCAAATCGGGCGAGTTCATCGTCTTCGTCGGCCCGTCGGGCTGCGGCAAGTCGACCTTGCTGCGCTCGATCGCCGGGCTCGAGGAAATCACGTCGGGTGAACTCAAGATCGACGGCCACGTGGTCAACGACGTGCCACCCTCGAAGCGCGGCATCGCCATGGTGTTCCAGTCCTATGCCCTCTACCCGCACATGACCGTCTACGACAACATGGCCTTCTCGATGAAGATCGGTGGGGAAAGCAAGGCCGAGATCGACAAAAGGGTTCGGCAAGCCGCCGAGATCCTGCAGCTGACCAAATATCTCGACCGTCTGCCCAAGGCGATGTCGGGCGGCCAGCGGCAGCGCGTCGCCATCGGCCGCGCCATCGTGCGCAATCCGAAGGTGTTCCTGTTCGACGAACCGCTGTCGAACCTTGACGCCGCATTGCGCGTTGCGACGCGCATCGAGATCGCCAAGCTCAAGGAATCGATGCCCAACACGACCATGATCTACGTCACGCACGACCAGGTCGAGGCGATGACGCTGGCCGACCGCATTGTCGTGCTGAAGGACGGGCACATCGAGCAGGTCGGCACGCCCATGGAACTCTACAAGAACCCCGGCAACCTCTTCGTCGCCCAGTTCATCGGCTCGCCGGCCATGAACATCCTGCCGGCGACGGTCGACAAGACGGGCAATCCGACCATCGTCAGCCATGTCGGCGGCCGCAAGGCGACGGTGCCGATCGCGACACCTGCTTCGGCAAAGGGAGCGGCGGTCAGCTTCGGCGTACGGCCGGAAGATCTCGCGATCGCCAGCGGTGCGGATTATCTGTTCGAGGGGACCGTCGATTATCTCGAACAGCTTGGCGAGGTCCAGCTGGTCTATGTCGATATCGGCCGGGCCGACCTGCCGCTGGTGACCAAGCTGCCGGGCAATGTCGAGGTCAAGCGCGGCTCGACGCTGCGGCTGACCGCCAATGCCGGCGATCTCCATATCTTCGATGCGGATGGTCGCTCCTTTGCCCTCCACGAAGCGGAAGCAAAGGCGGCCTGAAGACGGCCGTCCGGTAATGAAAGAACAAGA
Source organism: Mesorhizobium sp. BR-1-1-10 (assembly GCF_020165595.1). NCBI lineage: Bacteria > Pseudomonadati > Pseudomonadota > Alphaproteobacteria > Hyphomicrobiales > Phyllobacteriaceae > Mesorhizobium > Mesorhizobium sp. BR-1-1-10. Next base: position 275,753 of record NZ_JAIUIL010000005.1, read on the forward strand.
GCGGCGGGCCTGGCCCGCCGCTCTTGTTGTCTGCACAGGCTGGTTAGTTGTTGCCGAAGAGATTGCGATCGGCACCCTGATGGGCCGGCTTCTGCACGTCGCCGGACGAGTTGAGCAGCTTGTAGACAGGCGAATCGCTGTTGCGGATCGCACCTGTATGCGACGTATCGACATTGACAGTCGACGAAGCAGTGGGCTGGTTGACGCCGTTGGAGCCATAATTGTCGCTGCCGGCGAAGGCGCTGCCGGAGACGGCCAGAACGGCGGCGGCGGCAATGAGGATCTTGTTCATTTTAGGTACTCCTGAATTTTGGAAGTCCCGCAGACCGGCGGACAAAAGCCTACCGGCCGTGGGATGGCCATTAGTGGCCGAAGAGGTTGCGGTCGCTGCCCTGCTGGACAGGCGCCGAGGTGGCCGGAGCCGACTTGCCGATCGACGCGGTATTCGAATTGTCGGTCGAAGCGGCAGCAGCCTGATTGGCGCCGTTGGAGCCATAGTTGTCGCTGCCGGCGAAAGCGCTGCCAGAAAGGGCCAGAACGGCGGCGGCAGCAATAAGGATCTTGTTCATGTTAGGTACTCCTGAATTTTGGAAGTCCGGCTGCCGGCGGGCCAGAGCCCACCGGCCGTGGGATGGCCGTTAATGGCCGAAGAGGTTGCGGTCGCTGCCCTGCTGGACAGGCGCCGAGGTGGCCGGAGCCGACTTGCCGATCGACGCGGTGTTCGAATTGTCGGTCGAAGCGGCAGCAGCCTGGTTGGCGCCGTTGGAACCATAGTTGTCGCTGCCGGCGAAAGCGCTGCCGGAGAGAGCCAGAACGGCAGCGGCAGCAATGAGGATCTTGTTCATTTTAATACTCCTGAATTTGTAGGGTCCACCAGCGCGGCAGGGTCACCCGCCGCGTGCCGGGGATCGCTATTAATTGTTGCCGAAGAGGTTGTGGTCGGCGCCCGTCACAGGCGTCTGGGCAGCCGGCTCCGACTTCTTGGTCGAAGCGGTGTAGGAGCTGTCGACAGTGGCCGTGGGGGTCGCGGCGTTCGAACCATAATGGTCGCTGCTAGCGAAGGCGCTGCCGGAAATAGCCAGAAGGGCGGCGGCAGTGAGAATGATCTTTTTCATTTTTGTACTCCAGTATTTTTCCCGTCCGTCTAGCGGCGTGTCTTGGGATTAAATCGCGTCGTTCGGACAGCCCCGATGTGGGAGAGCCCCCTTGCCGTTTCCAATCACGAAGTTGTTCAGCGTGGACCATGACTCCACCACTTGAAATTGTACCAACGCCTTCTACATGTCTTATTTTTCCATTTGATATCAAATACTTGCATAAGATCACGGCCCGATCACCAACTGTGTCGGAAGGCTGGGCGTTCACACCGTCCTGCACGCACCGTCAACAGAAACGAACCGTTCGGTTCGATTTTAGACTCTGCTAATAGTCACTTTTCGAAACCATTAACCCTTTTCCGGCCCGGCTGAGGGTCGAAAACGGTGCCCGCGCGCCTGGCGAGAAGAGGCGATTCCCCCGCTGCAACCGCGCCGGGACGATCCCGCGTACGTGTCGCGCCGCATGGATGCGATGTCGCTTTCGTGCCGATGTCGCAAACCCTGTCGTGATTAGATCGAGCGATCTCAGGTGCCGCTGCGTGACGACGGAGCGGAGAATTGGGAAGCCGGTCAGATTCCGGCGCTGCCCCCGCAACGGTGGTGGAGTTCAAGTCGCAACGGGAGACCACTGGGCGAAAGCCTGGGAAGGTGTCGCGATGGTCCGCCAGGACAACTCCAGAGCCCGGAAACCAGCCCGAGATCGCTAGAACTCGACTGATCGCGGTGGGCGGTCAAGGGGCGGATGGTGTTGTCCGGCTTTCGCCGGCTTGCGCCCAGTCCTTCCTCCATCACCACCAGTTCAGTCCTTGAAAAATGAGGACAGGACATGGACGCGCGCAACGACATGCTGAGGCTTTTGAACGGCCGCAGACAGGGCCTTTCGCTGGAACAGCCCTTCTATACCGACCCGGACTACTTCAAGCTTGACATGGAACTGATCTGGTATCGCGACTGGCTTTTCATCGGCCATGATTGCGAGTTGCCCAAGCCGGGCAGCTTCATCACCGTGCAGATCGGCGATTATCCGGTCGTGCTGGTGCGCGATCAGCAGGGCAAGATCAACGCTTTCCACAATTCCTGCCGCCATCGCGGCAGCCGCGTCTGCAACACCGAGAAGGGTATGGCCGCCAAACTGGTGTGTCCCTATCACCAGTGGACCTACGAACTCGACGGCCGGCTGCTGTTCGCCCGCCAGATGGCCGATGGGTTCGACAAGAGCCAGTTCGGGCTCAAGCCGGTCGCCTGCGAAAGCGTCGCCGGCTATGTCTTCATCTGCCTGGCCAAGGAGCCCGCCGACTTCGCGCCGATGCGGGCGATGATCGAGCCCTATCTCCTGCCGCACCGGCTGAGCGAGGCCAAGATCGCCTTCGAGAGCACGATCATCGAGAAGGGCAACTGGAAGCTGGTCTGGGAAAACAACCGCGAATGCTACCATTGCGCGGGCAATCATCCTGAGCTGTGCAAGACCTTCCCGGAAGCGCCGACCGTGACCGGCGTGCAAGGCGCCGACAGCGATCCGGAGATGCTGGCCCACTGGGCGAGGTGCGAAGCTGTTGGCCTGCCCAGCAAGTTTCGCATCGACCCGGCTGGACAATACCGCGCCACCCGCGCGCCGCTGCTGCGCGATGCCCAGAGCTACACGATGACCGGCAAGCGGGCGGTGAAGAAGAACCTGTCCGACAGCGTCTCGGCCGACCGGATCGGCACGCTGATGCACTATCACTACCCGACAACCTGGAACCATATCCTCGTGGATCATGCGGTGACGTTCCGCGTGTTGCCGGTCAGCGCCACGGAAACAGCGGTTACGACCAAATGGCTGGTCCACAAGGATGCCGTGGAAGGCGTCGACTACGATCTCGCCGAACTCACCCATGTCTGGACCGAGACCAACGACCAGGACCGCCGCATCGTCGAGGAAAACGCCTTCGGCATCCTGTCGCCGGCCTACGAGCCCGGTCCCTATTCGGAGCTGCACGAGGGCGGCGTCATCCAGTTCGTCGACTGGTACGCGCGCTTTATCGGCCCACGGCTTTCCGAAGACGGCCGGCCTGCTCTGCGCAGTGTCGCCTAGCGCATGTCGGCCAAAACTGTGCAGCGGCTTTGGGATCACGACACGCCCAAAATGAAAGGTATGCAGGGATGAACGCCATGACTGATCTTGGGCTCTATCGCCACCTCGACCAGATGGCGCCGTGGAACGACAGGCTGCAGGTGCTGGAAGTAACCGGCGTCAGCGACGAGGCGCCCGACGTCAAGACCTTCACCTTCCGCTCCGACAACCAGACCTGGTTCCGCTACAAGCCGGGCCAGTTCGTGACGCTGGAATTGCCGACACCGGACGGCCCGCTGATGCGCACCTACACGCTGTCATCATCGCCGTCACGGCCATTCTCGATCGCGGTGACGGTGAAGGCGCAGGCGGGCAGCGTCGGCACACGCTGGATGTTCGATCACCTGACGCCCGGCTCGCACGTCAAGGCCTATGGACCGGGCGGCGGCTTTTCGCTGCACAGCCACCCGGCGGCGAAATACCTGTTCATCTCGGCCGGTTCGGGCGTGACGCCGATGATGTCGATGCTGCGCTGGCTGAACGACTGCGCGCCATGGACCGATGTCGGCTTCGTCAATTGCGCGCGGCGCCCGGAAGAGATCATCTTTCGCAAGGAACTCGAACTGCTCGGCGGCCATATGCCGGGCCTGTCGCTCGGCTTCATGATCGAGGAGCGGTCGAGCCGCGAGGGCTGGTACGGCCATATGGGCCGCATCGACGCCATCCGGCTGCCGCTCCTGGCGCCCGATTTCCGCGAACGCGAAATCTTCTGCTGCGGCCCCGACCCTTTCATGCGCGCCGTGCGCGGCATGCTGGAGGCCGCCGGGTTCGACATGGCAAAATACCATCAGGAGAGCTTTGCCGCGCCGGCGATGGAGGAAATCCCGGCGCCGTTTGCCTCGCCGGCTGAAGACGGCGCGGCGATTTGCGTCCAAGCCGCGACGCCGATCCGCTTCGCGCTTTCGGATGTCGACGCCGATTGTGTCGCCGGCCAGACCGTGCTGCAGACGGCGCGCGCCTCGGGTGTGCGAATACCGGCCGCCTGCGAATTCGGCCTGTGCGGAACTTGCAAAGTGAAGAAAGTCTCCGGCAGCGTCGAGATGAGCCACAATGGCGGCATCCTCGATCATGAGATCGATGATGGCTTCATCCTGGCCTGTTGTTCCAAGCCATTGTCGCCGCTTGAAATCGAGGCTTGATCCGCCCGGCTTTCGACTGAACCCGGAAATGGTCCCGCGTTGCCGGCAAAGGTTACCTTGCCAAGGAAGACCTGAAAGTTTACAGGCGTTGTTGGTGGAAGCGGTCCTGCTGGCGGGCAGGAAATGCAGGACGGGGCAACAATGACGCATGACTCCCACGCCTATGCGGTAGCGAGCCGGGATATCGTTTTCGAATCTTTCGATGGCGAGGCCGTGGTGCTCAATCTTGCCAATGGCAAATATTTCGGCTTTTCCGATTCCGGCAGCAAGGTATGGCAGGCGCTTTCATCCGGCGCGGACGCCCAGGCTCTGGTCGGGCTGAGCGCCGGCGGCTCGACAATAGGCCAAGCCGAACTCGAACGCTTCATATCGCAATTGCTCGAATTGGGTTTGCTGGTGCGCTTGGACGCGGCGGCGCAGCCTTTGCCGGGCGATTTGCCTGCCGAGCTTGCCGCCACGAACGAGCCGCTCAATGTGAGCATTCACGACGACCTCGCCGACCTGATCGTCGTTGATCCCATCCACGAGGTCGAGGAACCTCTCGGCTGGCCGGCGGTCAAGCAGGCTTCCTGACGGGGCGGCCGCAGCGTGATGGAAGGCGATTGATGCCGCGCGTCACGCTCGAAACCTTGCCGGATTACGCCAGGTATCTCATCGCCGCCGCTGAAGGCGCGGCCGCGTGCTATCCGACCATGCGAAAGGTTCGCCTGCCCTGGCTTGAACTGACCGTGCATCTCGGTCACGGCGTGCTTGCCGATGCATTGGGCCATGGTTTTGTCGAGACCGGGCATGACCAGCCGGCACCGTCCACGGGTCGCATCTTCATCGCGCATCCCGGCATTGACGGCATCCCGGAGCCGGCGCACTGGGGCGATGCCCATTTCACCGAGCACGGTTTTGCCAAACGGCTCGCCGAAGCCGGTTTGCGCGGGCACCATTTCCACGACCTGGATTTCTGGCAGGTCTACGATCCGCACCGCCGCGTCGGCGTGCAGCTGATGGCCTCGGCCGATGCCTTTCCGCCCTGGGAGCCGGGAGCACCGCTGCGCGCCTTCCTGCACTGGGAATATGCCGCGCGCGGCATGCGGCTGACGCATGCCGGCACGCTTGGCATCGACGGCAACGGTATTCTGCTTGCCGGCTCGGGCGGGGCCGGGAAATCGGGGACCGTCGCCGCCGGCCTGCTTAACGGGCTCGACAGTGTCGGCGACGACTATGTGCTGATCGATCTCACCGACGGCGTGACCGCGCGCCCCCTTTTTTCGACGTTGAAGCAGGACACGGAAGGTTTCGCCCGGCTGGGCCTGCGGCAGCGGCTAACGGCGCAAGGCCCGCTGAACTGGCAAGGCAAGCACACGTTCCATATTCATGATATCGCGCCTCGGCCGGTGCCCGCCATGCTGGACATCGTCGCGCTGGTGGTGCCACATATCAGCGGAGGCGGAGCAAGTTCGATTATGCCGGTGTCGCGCAGGGATGCCATGATTGCCTTGGCGCCGTCCGGCATCGCCCAGATGCCGGGCGAGCGCGAAAGCGGCTTTCGCTTCTTCAGCGAATTGACGCGCCACCTGCCGTGCTTCCGTTTGTCCCTCGGCATCGACCCGGCAGAGATCGCCCGCACGATCGAGGATTTCCTGACACGAGGCGCCCGGTGAAGCTCAGCGTGATCATGCCTGTGTACAATCGCGAGCGCTATGTCGTCTCGGCGCTGCGCTCGCTCGTGCGGCAGCAAGATGCCGCCGATCTCGACATCATCGTGATCGACGACGGCTCGACCGACGGGTCGCCGGAGGCCGTGCGTTCGATGATGGCCGAGAACCCCTGCATTCGTCTTTTCCGGCAAGAGAACATGGGCGTGACCCGGGCCCGCAACGCTGGTCTCAGACTGCTCACGCCGGAAACGGAGCTCGTGTCGTTCCTCGATTCGGATGATGTCTCGCCTGCGGGACGATTCAAGGCCGATATCGCATGCTTTGACGCCGACCCCGCTCTGGAGCTTACCTATTCCCTGATGATGATGGTCGAACACATCGACGACGATCTGCTGGAACCCTGCCCCGGCAGCCATTTCATGACCGTGCGGGGAATTCATCTGTCGTCGGGCATTTTCTCGCGTAAGCTCATCGAACGGATCGGCGGCTTCGATGAGGCCTTCGGCCAGGCTGAAGACACAGACTACCTGCTGCGCACCTTTGAAAGCGGCCCCAGATTCGTCCTGCCGGATACCGTATCGCTTTACTACCGACGTCATCCCGGCAACATGACGAAGCAGGTCGACACATCCCTTCGGGAATTCTTGCGGGCCATCCACAAATCGATGAAACGGCGCAAGGCCGACCCTTCACTGCGCGGGATCGAAGGCATATTCGATGTCAAAGAACTCGCCAACTGGCGCTTCATGTAGCATGCGGAGCTATGGCGTCGTCATACCGGCCTTCAACGCCAGCGGCACCATCGCCGAGACGCTACGATCGGTCGCGGCGCAGACAGTGCGGCCTGAGCTGGTGGTGATCGTCGACGATGGATCCAGCGACGATCTCGCGGCGGCGATCGGCGGAACGGACCTGCCGCTGCAATTGCTGCGCCAGGCAAATGCCGGACCTGGGAGCGCCACGACAAGGGGCATCGCCGCCTTGTCGACGCCGCTCATTGCAACGCTCGATGCCGACGATCTGTGGCTGCCGAGCAAGGCCGAAACACAGCTCGCGCATCTCGAAAGGCATCCCGCAACGTCGGGCGTTTTTTGCCATTTGCGAAACTTCCGCAATGACCGGCCCGATGCACCCGAGGACGCGATCGTACCCGGTTGGTCGCGGACCACGATGCTGATCCGGCGCGAGGTCGCCGAGACCGTCGGACCAATCGTCGATCCTCCGGGCGGCCGCGGCGAAATGATTGACTGGATCGCGCGGGCACGCGAGGCGGGCCTTGCCCTCGACATGGTGGAAGAGGTGCTGGCGCTGCGCCGCATCAGGCCCGGCAGCCTGTCCTATGGCCGCGATGCCGCGCGCGACCGCGGCTATCTCGAAGTGGCGCGGCTCGCCATGCTGCGACGGGCCCGGAACAAGGCCGGCGCGGGCTGATGGCGGGCATTCGCCGCATCAGCCGACGTTTCCCGGACTATGGCTGGTCCTGGCCGACGGGCGGGCTCGACCAACTGCTCAAGGCCGCCCTTCTTGCCGATGAGGGCGCGGCTGCCGGTTGCGCCTTGCAGTGGCTAAGCGCGAACGACATCGACCTCGTCTCCTTCAGGGAACATCGACTGCTGGCCGCGATCTGCGACCGGTTCGGCCGGAAATTGGCCGGCCAATCCGCCTATCCGCGCCTTGTCGGCCTGCAAAAGATGCTGTGGACCAAGTCGCGCATGGCGATGCGCGAGGCCGAACCGGCGCTGCAGGCGATGACGGATTCCGGCTGCCTGGTGATGCTGATCAAGGGTGCCAGCCGCATTGCCTTGAACGCCTCGGCGCAGCGTGGCCGGGTGGCGCACGACATCGACATATTGGTGCGGCCGCAGGACATGCCGGCGGCATTCGGCGTGCTGCGCGACGGCGACTGGCAGATCGCCACCGGGGTGAGTCCCCAATATCTGAGGACAAGGCTGGCGTCGCTGCGCTCGATGAATTTTTTCAAGGGCAGTTATGGCGATATCGATCTGCACCAGCTTGCCTATGACGGCTCGCAGCAAAGCGACGAGGATGACCAGGCGATCTGGCAGCGCGCGGCGACGGCCGAATTCAGCGGTGTCGGCGTGCTGGTGCCGTCGCCCGCGGATCGCATCGCGCTCGCCATCGCGCATGGCGGGCTCGATGCCCATACCCACAGCGATTGGCTGGTCGATTGCGCGGTGGCCATTCGCACCGGCGGCGTCGACTGGGACGTGTTCCTCGATGTCGTCGCCAGGCGTGGCCTTGCCGTTGCCGCGGCGGTGGCGCTTTCCTACCTTGCGCTCGCTGTTGGCGTGACGGTGCCTGACAAGGTGCTGGCGCGCGTGCTGGACATGGCCGACCGCACCGGCCTTGCACGCTGGTCGGCGGTGCTGCAGGCCAAGCCGCGAACCGACTTCGGCAGGCTGACCTGGCTGTCGCGCGGCTTCGCCAAGCAGTTGCGGCTGAGACGCAAGAGCGGTCGGCTGCGGCAGGAGCCGCCCGCCAGGGCGTGGCGCGGCAGAGCATGGCGCGGCAGGCAGGCACCTCGCGAGCCGCTGGAAGGACAGTCGCCCCTGGCCTTCTCGCAGACCATACCGTGCCCTGCGACGGCGGGGGAGATGATGCTGGACATCACGATCAGGATCAGCGTCCCGCCGGTCCGGCGCCGCATCGAAATGGAGATCAATGTGGGCGACGACCACGTCGCGCGTCTGCGTGCGATGGCCATCAGCCGGTCTGGTGGAGAGCGGGTGCTGTGCTTTCGCGGCAAGGTTACGTTCGATGGCCGACAGCATGCCCTGACGCTGGAAGCGCGGCCGTCCCGGCAGTTCCGCCAATGGGACGATCAGGCGACGGTCGCCGCTTACGGCGCATTGCCTTTCCATCTGGTCTCGGCGATTTTTTCACCGCTGCGCTGAACTATCGCTGGTCGCCTAAAGGTCGGCGGCGCCGTGCGGGGCGCGAACCCTCGCCTATACGGCGCCCTCGTCGGGCTTCGTCACCCGCCGCAACGTCAGGTTGATCCTGCCGCCGTTCTTGAGCAGCGCCGAGGTCGAAGGGTAGATGCGGTCGACGCCATGGAAGGCAAGACGGCCCTCGCCGCCAAGCACGACGACATCGCCGCTTTTGAGCCTGAACGATTTGGTGGCGCCATCGCGGGTTGTCTGGCCGACCCTGAACAGGCAATCGTCACCCAGCGAGACGGAGACGACGGGTGCCGAGAAATCGGCCTCGTCGCGATCCTGATGCAGGCCCATCTTCGCTTCCGGCGTGTAGAAATTGATCAGGCAGGCCTGCGGTGGATTGGGATAGCCCGAGACCTGACGCCATAGATCGAGCAGACTGTCGGGGATAGGCGGCCACGGCTCTCCGGTCAACGGATGCGTCGGCTGGTAGCGATAGCCGCGTTCCTTGTCGGTGACCCAGCCGAGCGGACCGCAATTGGTCATGCGTACGCTCATTTCCTTGCCGGTCCGAGGCATGGCCGGCACGAACAGCGGCGCCTGCTGGACAATGCTTCTCACCTCCTCGACCAGCGTCTCCTGGACGGCGCGGGACAGATGGGCCGGCATGTGACGGATGCCTTTGGGCAGAACGAGCATGGGTTGGCTCATGTGAATGGTTCGGAGCCTCAGCATGCCACCGCCAGACGAAAACGGCGACCCGAAAGCGGTCGTGGTTTTTACGAGGGATGGCCGCAGCGAATTCGTCTTGGCCAAATGGCGGTTGACGAACAAAGAAATAGTCAAGATTTAGAACCGGACCGGTTGACACAAGAATTTTCAGCTTCCGCGTCCAGCGAAGCCGCGGGCAGCCAACGAGAGCGAGGGATATGGAAGTGACATTTCTTCAAGGCTTCAACGCGATCGAACGGGGCTGCATCTGGTCGCGGCGAGGACTGCTTGCCACGACATGCCTGGCGACGCTGGCTGGTGCCTACCAAGCCTCCGCCCAGCAGGCAGGCACCCAGGCATCGGGCGGCGCCACCATGCTCGAGCCCATTACGGTCAGCGGCGAGGCCGGCGGCGACACGTCCCGTGAGGACGACAGGACGGTGGCTGCCAAGCGCAGCTCCGGTGCGACCAAGACGGACACGCTCCTCATCGAAACGCCCCGCTCCGTCTCGGTGGTGACACGCAAGGAACTCGAGGAGCGCGGCGCGCAGGACATTATCGAGGCGGTGCGCTATTCCTCAGGCGTCAGCACCGGCGCTTACGGATTCGACCCGCGATTCGACCAGATCTATATCAGGGGCTACGACGCAACCACGCTCGGCGACTACAAGGACGGCCTGCGCCAGCCCTATATCAACTACGGCACGTTCCGCACCGACCCCTATTCGCTCGAACGCGTCGAGGTGATCAAGGGACCGGTATCGGTGCTTTACGGCGCGGGAACGCCGGCAGGCATCGTCAACAAGGTGCCCAAGCTGCCGACCGAGGACAGGATCAGGGAAGTCGAACTGCTTTATGGCACGAAGGACAGGGCGCAGGCCGCCTTCGATTTCGGCGGCCCGGTCACCAAGGGCAGTGACGATTTCCTCTACAGGATCGTCGGCCTGGCGCGAAACGGCGACACCAATTTCGACATCGCCGACGACCGCTATTTGCTGCAGCCGTCGTTCACCTGGAATCCGGACGCCGCGACGTCCTTCACCATCTATGGGCTGGTGCAGGCGGACGAGACCGATTCCAATGTCGGCGTGATCACCGATCCGTCGGGAAAGGTCCACACCCTGCGCGAGAGCGACCCCGACTATGACCATCAGAAGATCCGGCAGCAGCAGGTCGGCTACAAGTTCGAGCACGATTTCGACGGCGGCATCACGGTGCGCCAGAATGTACGATACTCCCATCTCGACCTGAGGTCGCGCTATCTCGCGGTTTCCGGTTGGACAGGTACGGTCGCGCATCGTTATGCGACCTCAATTCGCGACGAAATGAACGTTTTCCAGGCCGACAACCAGGTCGAGGCCAGGTTCGACACCGGGGCGCTCGCCCACACGTTGCTTCTCGGCCTCGACTACACGGACCTGACCTCTTCCTTCGGCTATGGGTTCGATCCGACCGATCCGGCTTACGATTTCGATATTGCCAACCCGACCTACGGTTTCTCCGGCCCGACCCCGGACACCACGTTCTCTGCGTCCGACGCGGATCTGAGCCAGACCGGCGTCTATGCGCTGGATCAGGTCGAACTGGACAAATGGCGTTTCACGCTCGGTGGCCGCCAGACCTGGGTCGAGCAGACGCGCGACTATTTTGGGGGCGGTTCCGAAGCGGTGGACAAGAACGCCTTCAGCATGCAGGCCGGCGCCCTCTATCTGTTCGATAGCGGCGTCGCGCCCTTCGCCAGCTACGCGACGTCATTCGAACCGATCTCGAACCGCTCGGCCGATGGCGGCGGCATTCTTCAGCCTACGAAGGGCGAACAGTTCGAAGTGGGGGTCAAGTACCAGCCACCGGGAACGGATATCCTGCTGTCCGCGGTCGCCTACCATCTGGTCGAGAAGAACAAGCCGGTAGTCGTCGATCCCAATGCGGGCACCTATCGTTCACTGGGCGAGGTCACCAGCAATGGTTTTGAACTGGAAGCCCGCGCGGCCGTCATGGACGGGCTCGACGTGATCGCGGCCTATAACTACAACCATGCCGAGATCACGGGCGCCGGCCCTGACTCGACGGAGTTGGACAAGGTCCCCGCCGTCACCCCCGAACATGTCGCGAGCCTCTGGGCGAACTACAAATTCGACGAGGGCAGTGCGGCACCCGGCCTTTCGGTGGGAGCCGGCGTGCGGCTGCAGAGCGCGACCTATACCGACACGTCAAACACCGCCAAGAACGATGCCGCCGTCTATCTCGATGCCTCGGCGTCCTACGATTTCGGCGCCATCGACAAGAGGTATGAAGGTGTCTCGGCCGCTTTCGCCGTCCGCAACATTGCCGATGACCGCGCGACGGTGTGCAATTCCGGTTATTGCTACATGGGCCAGGGCCGCAACATCACGGCTTCGCTGAAGCGCCGCTGGTAAAGGCAACGCCGCGCGCCTTTCGGACGCGCGGCGCACTGATTTCAGCGTTTTGACACAACCATGCCCGGCGATTAGCCAAGCTCTGGAATACGCAGAACCTGGCCCGGATAGATCTTGTCGGGATGGGTCAGCATCGGCTTGTTTGCCTCGAAGATGACCGTGTTCTTGGCGCCCTGGCCCTTACCATAGCTCTTTTCGGCGATCTTCCAGAGATTGTCGCCCTTCTGGACCGTATAGAAGGTCGGCTCCTTGGCTGCGGCCGCCGTGCCGGAAGCCGGCGCGACCTGTAACTCGTCAGCCTGCACCTTGGAAACGCCCAGCGTGTTGCCGACGGCGATGACCGCCTTTTCGAAGATCGACTGGTCCTTGACGACGCCCTTCAGCACCGCCGTATCGCCCTGGACAACGACCTGCACGCCATCGGTACCGAGCTTGTGTGAATCGAGCTCTTTCTTGAGCGTGTCGGCGGTGGGTGCGGCTTCCTCGTCGCCGCCGATGCCGAGCTTCTTGCCGACGTTCTTGACGAAATCGAACATACCCATCTCTAGGTCTCCCTTGCTGTGGCAACAAGGGAAACCTCGCATCCGCAACGCAAAATTGAAAGTGGTTTTGCGGGCACGATTTGCGTGTTGCTCAATCGTTCTCCACGCGACCGCGCAGCTTCTTGATCGTACCGCGCCCCGCCTTGCTCTTCAGCCGACGCTCGACCGCGCCTTTCGACGGCCGTGTCTTCTTGCGCGGCGGCGGCGGCGGTTCTGCGGCCTTGGCGACCAGTGCCGCCAGCCTGGTCCGTGCGTCGGCGCGGTTTTGCTCCTGTGTGCGAAAGCGTCCGGCCTCGATGACGATGACACCATCCTTGGTGGCGCGCTGGCCGGCAAGTTTTATGGTCCGCTCGCGTACGCGGTCCGACAGGCCCTCGGCGTTCCGCGCGTCGAAGCGAAGCTGCACCGCCGTCGCCACCTTGTTGACGTTCTGGCCGCCGGGACCGGACGAGCGGATGAAATCCTCGTGCAGGTCGCCCGGGTGAATCACGGCTTCGCCCGATATGATGATGTCGTCGTCGATCGGCATGCCGCAGTCATGGCGCGGCGGACCGAAAAAGAAAAGGCCCGATCGAAAGCGCAGCCCCTAACTGACATATACGATCCTGATCACGACGCCCAGGCGAGTTCGCCAAGATGGCGACGAAGCCATTTCGTCTCTTCCGATGCCGTGCGCCCGAAATGCCGTTTGAAGTCGCGGCTGAATTGGGACGGGCTCGCGTAGCCTACCAAAGCCGCGACCTCTGCGATCGTCCTGTTCTGGCGTGCTATCATCAATCGTGCTTCGTGGAGCCGTATCGCCTTCACGTACTGCATTGGACTGTTGCCGGTCAGGCTCTTGAAATGGACATGGTAGGAAGGAACGCTCATGCCCACGTCTTTTGCCAGGTCGCCGATCGAAATTTCAGAACCGTAGTTCTCTCGCAACCAGGCCAGGCTCTGGATAATCCTTCCGGACGTGCCTTTCTGCTGCAGCGCCGCGAGCATTGCACCGCCCTGCGGGCCGACCAGCACCCGGTAATGCAGTTCGCGCAGAATGCCGTCACCAAGGACGAGAGCTTCAACGGGGCTGCGAAGTGCCACAAGGAGGCGCAGCAGGACATCCTCTATTTCGGGGGCCATCCTGCTTGACACGAGACCTCGCGGCTTGCCGCGCGCCGGTTCGGCATGCATCTGAGCTTGTATGGCGAGCTCGGCTGCCATCTGCATATCGAACTCAACATAGACCGCAAGCAATGGTCGCTCCGAACTGGCCATCGATTTCATGCGGAATGGAACGGGCACCGAAACCGCCAGATAGTGCTCCTCGTCGTAGAGGTAGATCTCCCTTTCGAGGATACCCTGCTTGCTTCCCTGTAATACGAACACCGCGCCTGGCTTATAGAGGACCGGGATGTCGTGAAGCACGGCTTCCGTCCGGAGTATGCGGACGCGGTTGAACGCGGTCGGATTGTAGCCGCGACGAGGGGCGAGAGCTCCGGCCAACTCGACCAGCTTGGATCGTCCGTGTTTGGCGGAAATAGGATTTGGCAACAAATTCAGAGGATCCGCAATCGAAACGCTCGGTTCCTCATAATATTTGTCAACTCATCACCAATCAAGGAAAGCTTGCGAGTCATGTCACAGAAGACCTTCTTTATCACCGGCGCGAATTCCGGCTTCGGCTTGGCGATAGCTTCCGCGGCTATCCAGATCGGCCATAAGGTGATTGGCGCCGTTCGCTCGGAGACATCACGCGCAGCGCTCGCCGACGTTCTTCCCGCAGTTCGACCGGTACTGTGCGACGTAACGGAATTCGACGCCATACCCGACGTGGTCAGGCAGGCGGAGAACGAACATGGACCGGTTGACGTGCTGATCAACAATGCCGGCTATGGGCATGAGGGAGTGCTTGAAGAGTCGCCGATCGAAGAGATGCGGCGTCAGTTCGACGTTAATGTCTTCGGCGCTGTCGCCGTCGCTAAGGCTTTTCTTCCCCGGTTCCGCGAGCGACGTCGTGGATTCATCGTCAATGTCACGTCGATGGGCGGCATGATTACCATGCCCGGCATTGCTTACTATTGCGGCAGCAAGTTTGCGCTCCAGGGCATATCGGAGGTGATGAGTTCGGAAATGGCCCCGTTCGGTGTCCGCGTGACCGCGGTCTGCCCCGGCTCGTTCCGGACGGATTGGGCTGGACGATCAATGGTCCGCACAGAGAGATCAATCACTGACTACGACGCGCTTTTTGATCCGATACGTGAGGCGCGACAGGTAAAGAGCGGCAAGCAGCTCGGTGATCCCGATAAACTGGCAGCCGCCGTTTTAGGCCTGGTCGAGTCCAGTGATCCGCCGCCGCAGCTTCTGCTTGGCAGCGATGCTCTCAAGCTCGTGTCGGACAGAATCGAACGTCTCCGGCAGGAAATCGAGGTGTGGAAGTCTGTCACTGTCTCGACCGACGGCTGACGGCACCGACGTCCTGCCTGCGCCTATTCCGCCGCTTCCTGCATGTGCGGCGCCGCGCCGAGGACGGAGGCGTCGACATGGCTTTCGAACTTCTCGAAATTGACGGCGAACATGCCGACCAGCCTTGCCGCTTGCCGGTCATAGGCCGATTTGTCGGCCCAGGTCGATCGCGGATCGAGGATGGCGCTGTCGACACCAGGCGCCGCCAGCGGCACCTCGAAGCCGAAATTGGCGTCGGTGCGGAAAGCGCCTGCCTTCAGCGAGCCGTCGAGGGCAGCGGCGAGCAAGGCGCGCGTCGCCTTGATCGGCATGCGCTTGCCGGTGCCATGGGCACCGCCGGTCCAGCCGGTGTTGACCAGCCAGCAATCGGCGCCGTGGCGAGCGATGAGCTCGCGCAGAAGATTGCCGTATTCCGACGGATGGCGCGGCATGAACGGCGCGCCGAAACAGGTCGAGAAAGTCGCTTCCGGCTCGGTCACGCCCCTTTCCGTTCCGGCCACCTTGGCCGTGTAGCCGGAAAGGAAATGATACATCGCCTGCGCCGGCGTCAGCCGGGCGATCGGCGGCATCACGCCGAAAGCGTCGGCGGTCAGCATGATGATGTTCTTCGGGTGACTGGCGCGCCCGGTCTTCGAGGCATTGGGGATGAAGTCGAGCGGATAAGCGCAGCGTGTGTTTTCGGTGAGCCTGCCGTCATTGAAATCCGGCATGCCATCGGCGTCGAGTACGACGTTTTCCAGCACGGTGCCGAAGCGCTGCGTGGTGGCGAAGATCTCCGGCTCGGCTTCCGCCGACAGCTTGATCGTCTTGGCGTAGCAGCCGCCTTCGAAATTGAAGATGCCGTGCGGACCCCAGCCGTGCTCGTCATCGCCGATCAAGGTGCGCGACGGATCGGCCGACAGCGTGGTCTTGCCGGTTCCCGACAGGCCGAAGAAAATAGCGGCATCGCCGGCCGGTCCCTCATTGGCCGAGCAGTGCATAGGCATCACGCCTTTCTCCGGCAGGAGGTAGTTGAGCATGGTGAACACCGACTTCTTCATCTCGCCGGCATAGGAGGTGCCACCGATCAGCACGATCTTGCGCGTCAGGTCGACGGCGATCACCGTTTCGGTGCGGCTGCCGTGGCGGCCGGGATCGGCGCGGAAGGACGGCAGGTCGATGATCGTCATCCCGGGCACGAAGTGTTCGAGTTCGGCCGCCTCGGGACGGATGAGCAGGTTACGGATGAACAACGAGTGCCAGGCAAGTTCGGTGATTACCCTGGTGGGCAGCTTTAGCTCCGCGTCGGCACCGCCGACCAGATCCTGCACATAAAGGTCCTTGTCCCCGGCATGGGCCTGGAAGTCGGCGAGCAAGGCGTCGAACTGTGCCGGCGAGATCGCCTTGTTGTTGTCCCACCAGACTTGCGGCTCGGTGGCGGCGTCGCGGACGATGAACTTGTCCTTGGGCGAGCGACCGGTGTGCTGGCCGGTCTCGGCGAGCAGCGCGCCATGCGCGGTCAGCCGGGCTTCACCGCGCCGGATCGCTTCCTCGTAGAGCGCGGCCGCGCCGAAATTGTAGCGCACCGTGCCAGAGGTTTTCAGACCGACACGATCGATCGCGCAGGCAGGATTGCGTTTGCCGACTTCCGACATTGGTGACCCTTTTCAAGATTTGCCGCATCTTTGCCGGCGTATTTCCGGCACACCCACTAAGCAGGCTAGGATGGTCAGAACCAGAAAAGCCAAATGATATCAAATCATTAATCGATTTAAATATTTTGAAAGTTGTTTAAATCGTTTATATATGCGAAAAGTTTCACGGTTGCCCAAAGGATTGGCGAGGTTCGTTCGTCCAATCCATGTCGAGGTTGGATTGTGGCCGGCGGCACCCCGCGCGTGACAGCGGTTAAGGCCTATGCCACATTTTGTACCTAATTTGTCCTGCAAAAGCCCCTTCTCTACGACAGAAGGGACAGCTCATGAGGGAGCCGCTTGAAATGGCAACAATCGCGCTTGTCGATGACGACCGCAACATTCTGACGTCGGTGTCGATCGCCCTCGAATCCGAGGGGTATCGTGTCGAGACCTACACGGATGGTGCGTCCGCGCTGGAAGGCCTGGCGGCCAGGCCGCCTAATCTCGCCATCCTCGACATCAAGATGCCGCGCATGGACGGCATGGAGCTGCTGCGCCGGATGCGCCAGAAATCCGACCTGCCGGTGATCTTCCTGACCTCTAAGGACGACGAGATCGATGAATTGTTCGGTCTCAAGATGGGCGCCGACGACTTTATCCGCAAACCGTTCTCGCAGCGCCTGCTGGTGGAGCGGGTGCGCGCCGTGCTGCGCCGTGCCAGTGCCCGCGAGGCCGCGGCAAAAGCGCCGAGTCAGCAGGCCCGCTCGCTCGAACGTGGCCAGCTCGTCATGGACCAGGAACGCCATACCTGCACCTGGAAGGGTGAGCCGGTGACGCTTACCGTCACGGAGTTCCTGATCCTGCATTCGCTGGCGCAGCGTCCCGGCGTGGTAAAAAGCCGTGATGCGCTGATGGATTCGGCCTATGATGAGCAGGTCTATGTCGATGACCGCACGATCGACAGCCACATCAAGCGGCTGCGCAAGAAGTTCAAGGCTGTCGACGACGACTTCGAGATGATCGAAACCCTTTACGGAGTCGGATATCGGTTCCGCGAAGCGTAATTTGATGTATGTCGAGCAAAAGCGGTCCCCAGTGTGGGGCTGCGACATACATCAAACCTGGGACTAGCGGGAGCTGCTGTTCGATGGCAGTGGAAGCACAGCGAACAAGACCGGCGGGCGCCGCCAGGCGGCCGTCGCGCATCATGCCTTCCTTCGTGTCGAAAATCACGGTGCCGATGCGCCGCTTCCTCGGCCACCATATCTTTTCCAGCCTGACGCGGCGTATTCTTTTCCTCAATCTCGCCGGGCTGGCGGTGCTCGTCACCGGCATCCTCTATCTCAACACCTTCCGCGACGGGCTGATCGACGCGCGCGTCGAAAGCCTGATGACGCAGGGCGAAATCATCGCCGGCGCGATTGCGGCGTCGGCGACGGTCGAGACGGATTCGATCAGCATCGACCCGGAAAAACTGCTTGAGCTGCAGGCCGGCGAAAGCCTGGGGCCTGGCTCGGACCAACTCGACAATCTGGATTTTCCGATCAATCCCGAGCGCGTGGCGCCGGTCCTGCGGCGGCTGATCTCGCCGACCCGCACCCGAGCCCGCATCTATGACCGCGACGCCAATTTGCTGCTCGATTCGCGCCATCTCTATTCGCGCGGTCAGATCCTGCGCTACGACCTGCCGCCGGTCGAGGAGGAGGAGCCCGACCTTGTCGAGCGCGTCCAGAAATTCATCTTCGACTTCTTCCGCAACACCGACCTGCCGGTCTATCACGAACAGCCCGGCGGCAACGGCGCCGCCTTCCCGGAAGTGGTCAAGGCATTGACGGGCAGTCCGTCGACCATCGTGCGCGTCTCGGAACAGGGCGAGCAGATCGTCTCGGTGGCGGTGCCGATCCAGCGTTTTCGCGCCGTGCTCGGCGTGCTGATGCTGTCGACCGAAGGCGGTGATATCGACAAGATCGTCGCCGCCGAACGCAAGGCGATCCTGCGCGTCTTCGGCATCGCGGCGCTCGTCACAGCCATCCTGTCGATGCTTTTGGCGTCCACCATCGCCAACCCGCTGCGCCGGCTGTCGGCGGCGGCCGTACGGGTGCGTCGCGGCGTCAAGAGCCGCGAGGAAATCCCAGACTTTTCCGACCGCCAGGACGAGATCGGCAATCTGTCGATTGCCGTGCGCGACATGACCAACGCACTCTATGCGCGCATCGAGGCGATCGAAAGCTTCGCGGCCGATGTCTCCCATGAGTTGAAGAACCCGCTGACGTCGTTGCGCAGTGCTGTCGAAACATTGCCGCTGGCGAAGAATGACACCTCCCGTGCGCGCCTGATGGAGATCATCCAGCATGACGTGAAACGGCTGGACCGCCTCATCACCGACATTTCCGACGCCTCGCGCCTTGATGCGGAATTGGCGCGCGAAGATGCCGGCACCGTCGACCTGAAGAAATTCGTCACCGACCTCGTCGCTGTTTCGCGTGAAACCACGCGCAACAAGAAGGCGGTCGAGATCGAGCTCAAGGTCGCCAAGCTGCCGCAGGGCGCCAAGGGCTATATCGTCGTCGGTCACGATCTGCGCATCGGCCAGGTCATCACCAATCTGATCGAGAACGCCCGTTCCTTCGTCCCCGAGGACCATGGCCACATCAGCCTGTCGCTGGCGCGCGCCGGCAAGTTCAACATCCTGACCGTCGACGACAACGGTCCCGGCATCCGCGCCGACGCCATCGACCGCATCTTCGAACGTTTTTACACCGACCGGCCCGCCGGCGAGGCGTTCGGCCAGAATTCCGGCCTTGGCCTGTCCATCTCCAGGCAGATCGTCGAGGCCCATGGCGGTACGCTGACCGCCGAAAACATACCAGGCACCAAGCCCGGCGAGATCAAGGGCGCACGCTTCGTCGTGACGCTCCCGGCCGAGGGATGACCGCCAATCGCCAGGGATCGCGACGTGCGGCCTGACAACATACACGCCACGGCGCTGCTGATCGGCGAGAGCGGCATTCTCATCAGCGGCTCATCCGGGTCGGGCAAGACAACGCTGGCGCTGACGCTGATCAGCCATTGCCTGCAACGCGGATTGTTCTCACGGCTCGTCGGCGACGATCAGCTCTTCGTCGAAGCCCATGCCGGGCGGCTGGTGTGCCGTGCGCCCGCCACCATCGAGGGCCTTGCCGAGGTGCCGGGACATGGGCCACGGTCCCTGCCGTTCGAACCGGCCTGCGTCGTCGATCTGCATGTGCGCCTGTTGCCGGCCGGCGAAATCGCACGCTTCCAGGAGGATGCAAGCGACGACATCGCCGGCTGCGCGGTGGCGCGCATCGATCTGGCCGAGCGCAATGTCGCGGCCGCCTTGCTCGCCGTGATGGCGCGGCTGTCGATCCCGCCTTTTCTATGATCCGCGCTGGGTTTTTTGCTGCAATGCGTCAAAATGGCGTGGGCCGGCGCAATTTTGGGCTTGTCAACGGGCCGCGTGTCGACAAGATAGCGCTCCCGCCGCCTGGATTGGCTGGCGAGCATAAAATGCGCCTGTGAAGCGGCGATGACGGGAGCCACCAAAGAATGATCGGACTCGTGCTTGTAACGCACGGTCAACTGGCCACCGAGTTCAGACATGCCGTCGAACATGTCGTCGGGCCACAAGACAATTTCGAAACCGTGGCGATCGGTGCCGACGACGATATGGAACAGCGTCGCCGCGACATCGTCGACGCCGTCGCCCGTGTCGATACGGGGGCGGGTGTAATCGTGTTGACCGACATGTTCGGCGGCACGCCGTCCAACCTTGCCATCTCGGTAATGGAGTCCGGCCGCACCGAGGTGATCGCCGGCATGAACCTGCCGATGCTGATCAAGCTGTCGTCGATCCGCAAGGGCGACAACATGGCGGCCGCGCTCGATGAAGCGCAAGCCGCGGGCCGCAAATACATCAACGTCGCCAGCCAGCTTTTGAGCAGCAAATGAGTACGCTGTCGCCTGACAAGGACCAGATCGTCAGGGAGTTTCCGATCGTCAACCAGCGCGGCCTGCATGCGCGCGCCTCGGCGAAATTCGTCCAGCTTGCCAGCGGTTTCAACGCTTCGGTCCATGTCGAGAAGGACGGCGTCAAGGTCGGCGGCACCTCGATCATGGGCCTGATGATGCTGGCGGCCAGCCCTGGATACTCGATCCGCGTCACCGCCAGCGGCCCGGAGGCGCTAGAGGTCATGGACGCGCTGGAGCAGCTCGTCGCCTCCCGTTTCGGCGAGGAGTGCTGACCCGGAAGTCAGCCATCCGAGACATGCACGAATAAAGATTTCTTTATATCCCATTGTCGTGCGAAGCCCGATCTGCTAGTCAGGCCGGCAATTCGCGCCCTTCGACGCGCCGACCGGCGCGGGCGCATCCGCAACCAATTCGCAAGCCAAACGATCAATTCACAGCAAGACAATTCGCATCGGAGCACTGCCATGACGGGTAGCAAGGACTATGTGGTCGCCGACATCTCTCTTGCCGGCTGGGGCCGCAAGGAACTCGATATCGCCGAAACCGAAATGCCGGGCCTGATGGCCTGCCGCGAGGAATTCGGGGCCAAGAAGCCGCTCAAGGGCGCGCGCATCACCGGCTCGCTGCACATGACGATCCAGACGGCGGTGCTGATCGAGACGCTTAAGGTGCTCGGCGCCGACATCCGCTGGGCTTCCTGCAACATCTTCTCGACCCAGGACCACGCCGCCGCGGCCATCGCCGAGACCGGTATTCCGGTCTTCGCCGTCAAGGGCGAGAGCCTCGAACAGTACTGGGACTACACCGACAGGATCTTCCAGTGGGCCGATGGCGGCCTCTCCAACATGATCCTCGATGACGGCGGCGACGCCACCATGTACATCCTGATCGGCGCCCGCGCCGAAGCCGGCGAGGACGTGCTGTCCAATCCGCAGAGCGAGGAAGAGGAATATTTCTACGCCCAGGTCAAGAAGCGCCTGAAGGCTTCGCCGGGCTTCTTCACCAAGCAGAAGGAGGCGATCCGCGGCGTCACCGAAGAGACGACGACCGGCGTCAACCGGCTCTACCAGTTGCAGAAGAAGGGCCTGCTGCCCTTCCCGGCCATCAACGTCAACGATTCGGTCACCAAGTCGAAATTCGACAACAAATATGGCTGCAAGGAATCGCTGGTCGACGGTATCCGCCGCGGCACCGACACGATGATGGCCGGCAAGGTCGCGGTCGTCTGCGGTTATGGCGACGTCGGCAAGGGTTCGTCCGCCTCGCTCAAGGGCGCGGGCGCCCGCGTCAAGGTCACCGAGGTCGATCCGATCTGCGCGCTGCAGGCGGCGATGGACGGCTTTGAAGTGGTCACGCTGGAAGATGCGGCACCGACCGCCGACATCGTCATCACCACCACCGGCAACAAGGATGTGGTTACCCTCGACCACATGCGCTCGATGAAGGACATGGTGATCGTCGGCAACATCGGCCATTTCGACAACGAGATCCAGGTTGCGTCGCTGCGCAATCTGAAATGGACCAACGTCAAGCCGCAGGTCGACATGATCACCTTCCCGGACGGCAAGCGCATGATCCTCCTGTCGGAAGGCCGCCTGCTCAATCTCGGCAACGCCACCGGCCACCCGAGCTTCGTCATGTCGGCCTCCTTCACCAACCAGGTGCTGGCGCAGATTGAGTTGTTCACCAAGGGCGAGCAGTACCAGAACCAGGTCTATGTGCTGCCCAAGCATCTCGACGAGAAGGTCGCACGCCTGCATCTCGACAAGCTAGGCGCCCGCCTGACCGAGCTGTCGGGCGAGCAGGCCGCCTATATCGGCGTCACGCCGCAGGGGCCATTCAAGCCGGAACACTACCGCTATTAACCAAAGCCGAATTTGCTACAAGATATTGATGCCGGGCGATTGACTTTTCGCCCGGCATTATTTTTGCGCCGAATGATTCTTCACGCCGATTCCAGCAGGCGCTATTGTTGTGATTCGCGGGTCCAGGGGCGAGGACCGGCGCACGCGTCAGGGCGGTCTTGCATTCAGGCGGCGAAGAGGACCAAGACATGCCGGGGGAAAACCCGCTTCACGCGGGACAGGCCGTTTCCGGCGGCCATCAGGATTCGGGGACCACTGGCTCGCGGCGCCTTTCGTGGCGTGGCCGCGCGGGGCTGTTGCTTGCCGGCTCCACACTTGCCGGCCCGCTGCTTGGCGGGGTTGCATGCGCCCAGGGCGCCGAAGTGGCGGCCGGCCTTTCGGTCAGCACGATCGAGGTCATGCAGCTAGCCGTCTTTGCCGGAGTGATGGGAGCGGCATTCCTTTCGGCCATCGTTCTCATTCGCGAACGCGCGCGCACCTCGGCGGAAAATGTCGAGCTGAGAAGCCGCGTCGCCGATATCAGCGCAGCGTTGCGACGTTCGGAAGCGCTGCTCAATCTGCGCGACCAGCGTGTGGTGGTCTGGGCCTCGGAAAACAAGAAACCCGAGCTCATCGGCACATTGCCGACCGAAAGCGGAGCGCCGGAGGAACGGGCCGCATTCCTAGCCTTTGGGCGCTGGCTGATGCCGCGCTCGGCGGCGGCACTCGAACATGCCGTGACGGGTTTGCGGGAAAAAGGCAGGGCGTTCGACCTGGTGGTGGAATCGCAGGCCGGCGCTCCGTTGGAAGTGCATGGCCGAAAGAGCGCGGCCCATGTGCTGGTGCGGTTTGTCTCGCTGTCCGAGACACAGCGCAGCCAGGCCCGGCTCAAGATCGAAAACCAGCGGCTGGCCGCCGACCATGACACGATGATCGGCCTGCTCGAGGCGCTGAAGATGCCGGCATGGCTGCGTGACGAGCATGGCCGGCTGAAATGGGTCAACCGGGCCTATGCCGACGCGGTCGAAGCCGAGAACGCTGAAGCCGCCGTGCGTGACGCCCAGGAATTCCTCGGCGGCCAGGCGCGCGAGGCCATCGCCGCCCAGCACAAATCGCATCCGGTGTTCGAGCAATCGCTTTCGACGGTGATCGAAGGCGACCGCCGCGTGTTTGCCGTGACCGACTTTGCCGGCGCCGACGGTTCGGCCGGCCTTGCCTGCGATACCAGCGCCATCGAGGCCATCCGCGGCGAATATGAGCGGACCGTGCGCAGCCATGCCGATACGCTCGACCAGCTCAACACGGCAGTCGCCATCTTCGACACGAACGAGAAGCTGCGCTTCTTCAATCAGGCTTTCCAGAAACTGTGGGGGCTCGACAGCGGCTTCCTGCACAGCGCGCCCGACAACGCCCTTTTGCTCGACCGGCTGCGCAGCGAGGGCAAGATCGCCGAACAGCCGGAATGGCGCCGCTGGAAGGAAGGCCTGCTCGGCGCTTATCGTGCGGTCGAATCGCAGGAACACTGGTGGCACCTGCCGGACGGCAAGACCATCCGCGTCGTCGCCAACCCGCAACCCAAGGGCGGCGTCACCTGGGTGTTCGAGAACCTGACCGAGAAGATGGATCTCGAAAGCCGCTACCGCACCGCGGTCCGGGTCCAGGGCGAAACGCTCGACAATCTGGCCGAAGGCGTGGCGGTGTTCGGTCCCGATGGCCGGCTGCGGCTGTCGAACCCGGCCTTTGCCACGCTGTGGGGGTTGGGCACGGAAGTCGCCAAGCCCAATGTGCACGTATCGACCATACGCGAGCTCTCAGATCGGCAGGCGGTCGAGAGCCCCTGGCCCGGCTTTGTCGCCGCCATCACCGGCTTCGACGACGAGCGCCGCGAGCGTCACGGCCAGACCGAGCTCAACAACGGCACCGTGCTGCGCTACGCGGTGATTCCGCTGCCCAACGGGCAAGTGATGATGACCTTCGTCGACGTCACGGACAGCGTCCATGTCGAACGCGCGCTCAAGGACAGGAACGAGGCGCTGGAGAAATCGGACCAGCTCAAGAACGACTTCGTCCAGCATGTGTCCTACGAACTGCGTTCGCCGCTGACCAACATCATCGGTTTCACCGAGCTGCTGTCGCTGCCGGCGACTGGCCCGCTGACGCAGAAGCAGCGCGAATATGTCGAACATGTCGGCTCGTCCTCCTCGGTGCTGCTGACCATCGTCAACGACATACTCGACCTGGCGACCGTCGATGCCGGCATCATGCAGCTCGACATTTCCGAGGTGCATGTGGACCGCACCATCGCGGCTGCCGCCGAGCTTGTCGCCGACCGGCTGGAGGAGCATTCGATCCGCCTCGCGGTCGATGCCGCCGCCGCGCCGAAGACGTTCCATGGCGACGAAACGCGCATCCGCCAGATCCTCTACAATCTGCTCAGCAACGCCGCCAACTACGCGCCGGAGGCCAGCACCATCCGGCTGGCCTGCCGTCAGTTGGCGGACGGGGTCGAGTTCTCGGTTCACGACGACGGACCCGGCATGCCGCCCGATGTTCTCGATTCGGTGTTCCGCCGCTTCGAGCCGCGCGCCAATGGCGGCCGCCGGCGCGGCGCCGGCCTCGGCCTGTCGATCGTCAAGAGCTTTGTCGAACTGCATGGCGGCGCCGTTCGCATCGAAACCGGCAAGGACAAGGGCACGACAGTCATCTGCACCTTTCCCGACATGCCGGGTATCCGCGCAGCGGCCGAGTAGCGCGCTCGATGACGGAACCGGTGCTGGAGCGTTTGCTCGCCGACGAGACCCAGACAGCCCGGCTGGGCGAGGATCTGGCGTTGGCGCTGCGCGTGGGCGACGTGCTGGCGCTCAAGGGCGATCTCGGCGCCGGCAAGTCGACGCTGGCAAGGGCACTGATCCGGGCGCTGGCCGACGATGCCGGTCTCGAAGTGCCGAGCCCGACGTTCACGCTGGTACAGAGCTACGATACCCGCGTGCCGGTTCACCATTTCGATCTCTACCGCCTGTCCTCGGCGGCCGAGCTCGACGAACTCGGCTTCGAGGAGGCGCTGGCGCAAGGTGCCGCCCTGATCGAATGGCCTGAACGGGCTGACGGCTATCTGCCCAAGGCGACGGTGCTGATCGAACTCGTCCAGCATGGCGAGGGCCGGCTGGCCCAATTGTCGGGGCAAGGCGCTACCTTCGACCGTATGGCGCGCTCGCTGGCCATGCGCGGCTTTCTGGAGAGCACCGGCTGGGGGCAAGCGCGGCGCCGGCATTTCATCGGCGATGCCTCGGCCCGCTCCTACGAGATCGTAACGCTTGCCGGCGAGGCGCCGCGCGTGCTGATGAACTCGCCGCGGCTGGTGCTCGGCCCGCCCGTGCGCGACGGCAAACCCTATGCCGTGATTGCCCATACGGCGCAGTCGGTGTCCGCCTTCGTCGCAATCGACCGTGCGCTGCTGGCCGCCGGGGTCGCGGTGCCCAGGATCGACGCGCAGGATCTCGACCAGGGTTTCCTGCTGCTCGAGCATCTGGGCTCGGAAGGTTTCCTCGACGGCAATGGCGAGCCGGTCGCCGAACGGTACGAGGCGGCGGCCGAACTGCTTGCCATGATGCACGGCAAGGCCTGGCCTCACCGCATGGAGGCGGCTCCCGGCGTCGTTCATGACGTGCCGCCCTTCGATCGCGACGCCATGCTGATCGAGGCCGACCTGCTGATCGACTGGTACGTGCCGGTGATATCGGGCGAGCCGGCAAGCGAGGCGCTGCGTTCCGGCTACCACAAGATATGGAATGCGCTTCTCGACCGGCTGCAAGGCAGCGAATACACGCTGATGCTGCGCGACTTCCACTCGCCTAACATCATCTGGCGCGGCGAGCGATCCGGCCTCGACCGGCTCGGCATCGTCGACGTCCAGGACGCGCTGATCGGGCCTTGCGCCTATGACGTCGCCTCGCTCGCCATGGACGCCCGGGTCACCATGGCGCCCGAGATCGAGAAGCGGACGCTCGATGCCTATGTCGCCGCGCGTCATGCAGCGGGCGGCTTCGACGAAACACGCTTCCTCGAAGCCTATGCAATCATGGCCGCACAGCGCAATTCCAAGATTCTAGGCATTTTCGTGCGCCTCGAAAAACGTGACGGCAAACCCTATTATCTCAGGCACCTGCCGCGCATCCGCGATTATCTCAGGCGGGCGCTGTCGCATCCCACGCTCGCCGACCTGCGGGATTTCTATAGCGCGCACGGGCTGCTGGAGGAACGAGCGCTGTGACAATGAAACCGGACACCGCCATCGTCCTTGCCGCCGGGCTCGGCAAGCGCATGAGGCCGATCACCGACGCTATCCCCAAGCCGCTGGTCCGCATCGCCGGCAAGACGCTGCTCGACTGGGGCCTCGACAGCCTGGCGGCGGCCGGCGTCGGCAAGGCGGTGGTCAATGTCCATTACCTTCCCGAACAGATCGTCGCTCATGTGGCCGCGCGCCGCGCGCCGCGCGTCGTCATTTCCGATGAGAGCGACCGGCTGCTCGATTCCGCCGGCGGCATCGTCAAGGCGCTGCCGGAGCTCGGCCAGGAGCCGTTCTACATCCTCAACGCCGATACATTCTGGATCGACCACGGCCCGCTCAATCTCGGGCGGCTTGCCCTTGCATGGGACGCCGCGAAAATGGATATTCTGCTGATGCTGGCGGATCTCCATCAGGCGACAGGGCACTGTGGCAGCACCGATTTCCTGGTGGCGCCGGATGGCGCCCTGCGGCGTTCGAAAGGCGATCCCGCTGGCCTGATCTATGCCGGCGCGGCGATCATCCATCCGCGCCTGTTCAAAAACGCACCCGCCGAACCGCATTCGCTCAATGCCTATTTCGACAAGGCGATTGCCGCCGGCCGCCTGTTCGGCATGCCGATGCATGGCCACTGGATAACCGTCGGCACGCCCGATGCCATTCCGCTCGCCGAAGACGCAGTGGCCGGCGCACTCATCGGATCGCAATGAGCGGCTCAAGCCGCGTTTTCTCCATTCCCTCCGGAGCGCCGTTTCTGCCGACGCTGGCCGAGGCGCTGCTTGACGGCCGCCTTGTCTCCGGCTTTCGGTTCGACGGTGACCCCCTCGCTTTGGCCGATGTTACCATCTATGTGCCGACGCGCCGGGCCGCACGTGCCTTGCGCGGCGTCTTCGTCGACAGCCTGAAGGCGCGTGGCGGCGGCGGTTCGGCGATCCTGCCGGTGATCCGGCCGCTCGGCGAATTCGACGAGGATGAGGCCGCATTCGAGACCGATCCAACGGCGGCAATCGATCTCGCGCCCGCGATCCCCGCCACCGAGAGACTGTTGCTGCTGACGCCGCTGGTGCGGGCGTGGAAACGCCGGTTGCCCGCCCATGTCGCGGTCCTCTTCGCCGAGGAGATCGTCGTCCCGGCCTCCACCGCCGACGCGATCTGGCTGGCGCGCGATCTGGCCGGGCTGATGGACGAGATCGAGACGGAAGGCACCGATTGGGCCAAACTTGCCGGGCTCGTCAGTGGCAACCTTGCCGGATGGTGGCAGGTCACGCTCGAATTCCTCGGCATCGTCACCGATGCCTGGCCGAAATTCCTCGCAGAGAGCGACCGCTCCAACCCAGCCGCGCATCGCAGCGCCCTGATCCGTGCCGAGGCCGCGCGGCTGCGGCGCAATCCACCCGCCGGGCCGGTCATAGCCGCGGGGTCCACCGGCTCCATACCCGCCACGGCGGAACTGCTTGCGACCATCGCCGGCCTGTCCGGCGGTGCCATCGTGCTGCCCGGGCTGGACCAGATGCTCGACGAAGCCTCCTTCCAGGCGCTCGTCGCTCCCGGCGCGCGTCCAGCCGTGCTGGGCCATCCGCAATACGGCCTGGCAAAGCTGATCGGCAAGATCGGCGTGCTGCGCGGCGATGTCGAGGAGATCGGTGCGGCCGAGCCGAAGCTCGCGCGCCGCGCCGCCCTTGTCGGCGAGGCGCTGCGGCCGGCCGAGACCACGGAATTGTGGGCGGAAACACGAAACGGGTTTTCAGCGTCCGATATTGCCGGCGCCTTCGCCGACGTGACGCTGCTGGAGGCGGCAAGCGAGCGCGACGAAGCCGTCGCGATCGCCGTCGCGCTCAAGCAGGCAGTGGAAGAACCCGGCCAAAGGGCCGCTCTCGTGACCGGCGACCGCGCGCTGGCACGCCGCGTCTCGGTCGAGCTCAAGCGCTTCGGTGTCGTTGCCGACGATTCCGGCGGCACGCCGCTGTCCAACACGCCGGCGGCCAGCCTGCTCAGGCTGGCGCTCGAAGCGGTGTTCCGGCCGGGCGATCCGGTCGGCCTGCTGTCGCTGCTCAAGCATCCCCTGCTTGGCCTGGGTCTGGAACGGGTCAACGTGCGCCACGCGGCGGAATTGGTCGAACTGGTGGCGCTGCGCGGCGGCACCGGCCGCCCCGACATCGCTTCGCTGCCGGATCTTTTCGAGGCCCGCCTCACCGGGCTAGGCGACGGCAGCCGGCCGCCGTTCTGGTTTGCCCGCCTGACCGTGCGCTCCATTGAGGTTGCGCGGACCCTTCTCGCACGCCTGGCTGACGCGCTGGCGCCGCTTTCGGCCTTTCGCGGCCAGGCGGAGGCCGGCCTTGCCGAGCTGGTCGAAGCCAGCGTCGTTGCCCTGGAAAATCTCGGCCGTTCCGCCGACGGTGGTCTTGGCGAACTCTACGCCGGCGATGCCGGCGAAAAACTCGCCGAACTGCTGCGCGGGCTGGTCGCGGCTTCGGCGCGGCTGTCGTTCGCGGCAATCGAATGGCCCGATGTGATGGAGGCGCTGATCGCGCCCGAGACCGTCAAGCCAGCGCAAGGCACCGACAGGAACATCGCCATCTGGGGCGCCCTGGAGGCGCGGCTGCAGGATGTCGACACGCTGGTCATCGGCGGGCTCAACGAAGGAGTCTGGCCGCGCAAGCCGGAGAGCGACCGCTTCATGTCGCGGCTGATGAAGACCGGCATCGACCTGGAACCGCCGGAGCGGCGCATCGGGCTTGCCGCGCACGATTTCCAGATGGCCATGGGCGCGAGACATGTGGTGCTGGCCCGCTCGGCGCGTGCCGGCGACGCGCCCGCCGTGCCGTCGCGCTGGTTGCAGCGGCTGCTCACCTTCATCGGCAACGATCAGGCGGCGGCACTGCGCCGGCGCGGCGATGAGCTGCTCGCCTGGGCGCGCGCGCTCGACACGGGGCCGAAGCGGGATTTCGCGCCACGGCCGCAGCCGAAGCCACCGCTCTCGGTCCGCCCGACGCATTTCTCCGTCACCGAAATCGAGACGCTGCGCCGCGACCCCTACGCTGTCTATGCCCGGAGGATCCTTGGCCTGACGCCGCTCGATCCGCTCGTCCGCGATCCGGGTGCGGCGGAGCGCGGCACGCTGTTTCACGCCATCCTGCATCTCTTTTCGTCCGAGGTGGCCGACCCGCGCGCGCCGGACGCATTGGCCGGGCTCATCGCCGCCGGCCGCGCCTGTTTTGCCGAGGCGGCGCTTCCGGCCGATGTCGAGGCGGTGTGGTGGCCGCGGTTCGAAAAGCTCGCCGCCAACATCATCGAATGGGAGCGAACGCGCGCCGACGCGGTCATCCAGCGGCATGCCGAGGAGCGCGCCGGCAAGACTGTGGTCGGACAGTCCGGCGTAACGCTGTCCGGCTATGCCGACCGTGTCGACCTGCTGGCCGGCGGCATGGCGGACATTCTGGACTACAAGACGGGCTCATCGCCTTCCAAGGCACAGGCCCATACGCTATTGGCGCCGCAACTGGCGTTGGAAGGGGCGCTGCTCAGGCGTGGCGCATTCAAGGATTTGGGCAGGCGCGAACCGTCGCAACTGGCCTTCATCAGGTTGAAGCCGAATGGCGAGGTGTTCGAGGAGTCCATACTCGAACACAACCGCCAACCACGCACCGCCGTCGATCTTGCCGAAGAGGCCTGGGCGCGGCTGGAAAAACTGCTGATCCATTATGCCGACCCGGCGACCCGCTATCTGTCGCGCGCGCTGCCGTTTCGCGAAGGCGAAACCGATGGCGATTACGACCACCTCGCCCGCGTGCTCGAATGGTCCGCCGGCGGCGACGCCGGGGATGAGGGAGGGGAGGCATGAAGAAAGCCTATCCGATACCGAGCGATACGGCTTCGAGCCAGGCGCGGGCCGCCGATCCCGGCAATTCGGCCTGGGTGTCGGCCAATGCGGGATCGGGCAAGACGCACGTGCTGGCCCAGCGCGTCATCCGGCTGCTGCTCAACGGCACCGATCCCTCGAAGATATTGTGCCTGACCTATACGCGCGCCGCGGCCGCCAACATGTCGAACCGGGTTTTCTCCACGCTGTCGGAATGGACATCGCTGGGTGATCTGGAGCTGGCCGCCAGAATAGAGGCGCTGGAAGGGCGCCGGGCCGATCGCGACACCATGCGCCGTGCCCGCCGCCTGTTCGCCGAGGCGCTGGAGACGCCTGGCGGGTTGAAAATCCAGACCATTCACGCCTTCTGCGAATCCGTTCTGCATCAGTTCCCCCTGGAAGCCAACATCCCCGCCCATTTCGAAATGCTCGACAGCCAGATGGAGGCCTCGCTTTTTGCCGCTGCGCGCCGCGAGATGATCTCCGCCGCCGGCGACAGGACTTTGGCGGAGGCCTTCGCCACTATCCTGGAACGCGGCGGTGAAGCCGGTCTCGACGCCTTGCTTGGCGAGATCGTGCGCAAGCGTGACGGGTTGCGCCATTTCCTCGATGCTGTGGGGCGTGACGGCTTCCAGCCGCTGTTCGATGAATTCCATTTCCAGCCCGGCCAGACCGCCGGAGGCATAGCGGCATCTGTATGGCCGCTGCCTGGCTTCCTGCCGGACTATTTTGCCGGCTTTGCCCAGGCAGCCGAAGCCACCGACGCCAGGTCGGTGTTGAACAACATCCTGCCCTATGCGCGCCAGGCCTTCGCCGAGAGCGACCCTCTCCGCCGGCTGCAGTTGCTTGCAAGAGCCTTCCTCAAGACCGACGGCGATCCTTATGATCCGGCAAAGGCGTTCAAAAAGGCGCTCACCGACCGGCTGCCTGAGCTGGCCGAGCGCTATGTGTCGGCCGCCAGGGCCATCATGGAGACTGTCGACCGGCTGGCGCTATTCCGGATGCTGGAGGGCACACGCGCGGCCCTGACCATCGCCGACTGGCTGATCGCACGCTACGAAGTGCTGAAGCGCGGCCGCGGCTTTCTCGATTTCAACGACCTGATCACCCGCACGGTGAACCTTTTGGCGCGGCCCGATGCCGGCCCATGGGTGCAATACAAGCTCGACCAGGGCATAGATCACATCCTGCTCGACGAGGCGCAGGACACCAGCCCGGATCAATGGGAGGTGGTGAAGCGGCTGGCGGAAGAATTCTTTGCCGGCTTCGGCGCCCGCGAGCGGGTCCACCGCACGGTCTTTGCCGTCGGCGACGAGAAGCAGTCGATCTACTCCTTCCAGGGTGCGGCACCCGACTCCTTCGCCGACAGCCGGTTGTTGTTCGCCGGGCGTGTGCGCGATGCCGAAGCGTCCTTCGCCGACCTCAAGCTGACCTGGTCGTTCCGCTCCACTGACGATGTGCTGGCCGCCGTCGACCGGGTCTTTGCCGACCCCATCGTGCGGCGCGGCATCAGCCACGATCCCGATCCACTGAACCACAAGGCGATCCGCACCGATGCGCCAGGCTATGTCGAGGTCTGGCCGTCGATCGGCGCCGAGGCCGTCGACGAACCCGACGACTGGGCGCAAGCGATCGATCATGCCCATGCGCCGGCGGTACGCGTCGCCGAGAATGTCGCGGCCACCATTGCCGGCTGGATCGGCAAGGGGGAAATCATCGAGGGGCGTGGCAAGCGGCTGCGGCCGGGCGACGTGCTGGTGCTGGTGCGCAAGCGCGACAGCTTCGTCCACGCGCTGACCCGCGCGCTCAAGCGCCGCGACATCCCGGTTGCCGGCGCCGACCGGCTGAGCCTGTCGGGCCATATTGCCGTCAAGGACCTGATCGCGCTCGGCCACCTTTTGATCCAGCCGCAGGACGATTTGTCGCTCGCCGCTCTGCTGCGCAGTCCGGTCTTCGACCTGCCGGAAGAGACACTGTTCACGCTCGCCGCGCAACGGCCGTCCGGCGTGTCGCTGGCGGCATCGCTGCGCCAGCATGCCGGCGAAAGCGAAACGCTCGCGGCGGTCGTCGCGCAACTCGGCGCCTGGGCTGACGAGGCCGCCTTCAAGCCGGTGTTCGAATTCTATGCCGCCCTGCTGGCGCGCGATGGCGTACGCCGCAAGATGATCGCGCGGCTCGGGCCGGAAGCCGGCGATATTCTCGATGAGTTCCTGAGCTTCTGCCTTGCCGAAGAGCGGACCGGCCTCCCCGGGCTGGAAGCCTTCCTGTCGACACTGGAAAACGCCGGTCCCGAGATCAAGCGCGAGATGGACCAGACCCGTGACGAGGTCCGGGTCATGACCGTGCACGCGGCCAAGGGCCTGGAGGCGCCCGTGGTGTTCCTGGTCGACGGCGGTTCCGCCCCGTTCAGCGACCAGCATTTGCCGCGCCTGATGCCTTTCGACGGCTCTGGCCGACATTGGGACGGCAGGGGCTATCTCTGGCGTTCGGCCAGCGACGTCGCCAACGGCTTCTCGAAGACGGCCGCCGCTCGCGCCCGCGAACTCGCCGACGACGAGTACCGCCGGCTGCTCTATGTCGGCATGACGCGCGCCGAGGACCGGCTTATCGTCTGCGGCTATCACGGCAAGCGGGCGCCGAACGCCGGCACATGGCATTCGATCGTCAGCCGCGCGCTGAGCGGCGCGCCCGAAAGCGAACAGCGTCCGCATCCTGCCGGCGGGGAGCCTGTCTACCGTTTCCACATCACCAAACTGCCGCCGGTTGCGCCAAGTCCGGGCGAACAGGCACGGCAGGCCGATGCTTTCGGACCCTTGCCGACGACCCTGTTCAGGCCCTTGCCGCCTTTCGAGGACCTGCCGCGTCCCCTGTCGCCGTCGGGCGCCTCGGCGCTGATCGAGGAAGGCAAGGAAGCGGTGGTCGACAAGGCGTCGCCGGTGCTGGACGCCGCTGCCGAGCCGGGTTTTGCCGTGCTGCGCGGGCTCGCCCTGCACAAACTGCTGCAGATGCTGCCCGGCATCGCCGAGGACGCACGGGTGGACGCTGCGAAGCGTTATCTCTCCCGAACGGGTGCGGCGTGGCCTGAGGCCGAGCGTGAAAAGGCCCTGGCATCGGTCATCGCCATCCTTGCCGACCCCGGCCTCGGTCAGCTGTTCGCGCCCTCCTCGCGCGCCGAGGTCGCGATCATGGGCAGCCTGGAGGTCAAGGGCAAAATCCGCTCCATTTCGGGCAAGATCGATCGGCTGGCGGTGACCCCGAATGCGGTCTCGATCGTCGACTACAAGACCAACCGGCCCGCACCCGCCTCCCTGGCGGAAGTCCCGCCGGCCTATCTGCTTCAGCTCGCGCTCTATCGCGCCCTGCTGCAGCCGCTTTATCCCGGACGGGAGGTCAAGGCAGTCCTGCTGTTCACCGAAGCGCCAAGGCTGATCGAACTGCCGTCCCGGGCCATGGACGACGCCCTTGCCCGACTCACGGGAGCGTGACACAAGAACTGCTTGAAGAAGGGCGCGACAACCACCACATTTGGTGGGACGAAAATTTCGAAAGGATTTCCGCATGACCACCGTCAAGGTCGACAAGAACAATTTCCAGGCTGACGTGCTTAATGCCCAGGTGCCGGTTGTGGTTGATTTCTGGGCGGAATGGTGTGGCCCTTGCAAGATGATCGCACCGGCGCTTGAGGACATCGCCACCGAGCTCGGCGCCAAGGTCAAGATCGCCAAGCTGAATATCGACGAGAATCCCGAGCTTGCCGCCCAGTTTGGCGTGCGCTCGATCCCGACGCTGATGATCTTCAAGGGCGGCGAAGTGGCCGACATCAAGGTTGGCGCCGCGCCCAAGACCGCACTGTCGCACTGGGTCAACGGCAATCTCGCCTGATCCCATCTGAATTCCAAGCATTGAGCCCGGCCATCGCGCCGGGCTTTTTGTTGGCGTCATCGGTGCGCCGCTCTGGCCCTCACATCGGGCCACTCCATGTCCTCTGTTGACAGCAGAAGCAGGGAGAGAGAAATGACCGGATCCGCCAAGGCCACCGTCTTCATCGACAACGAACGCGTCATCGTCACCGAATACCGCTTTCAACCGGGCGACAACACCGGCTGGCATCGCCACGGCCACGACTATGTCGTGGTGCCGCTGATGGACGGCAAGCTGAAGCTGGTGACCAAGGACGGCGAAACCTTCGCCGAGATGAAGAAAGGCGCGCCGTATTTCCGCAAGGAGGGAGTGGAACACGACGTCGTCAGCGCCAATGAGGGCGAGTACGCTTTTATCGAGATTGAGCTGAAGTAAGCGGCACCTCTGACGCTGAGCGAGACCTCCCTAACTTCGTCATACCAGGGCGAAGCAGGAGCGAAGCTCCGTCGCGAAGGCCCAGGTATCCATGCTGTGACGGCCATCGACGAATACAGCGGAAGGAAATTCCGCACCGCTGCGGCGCTTTGAAGTCGCGGTTCCTGGGGTCTGTGCTGCTTCGCTTCGCTCCTCGCTACGCCGGGGGATGACGAGGCGATGGACGGCCTCAGGTTGGGGGCGTGCCGTTCTCGGCGAGAACCGCGCCGGCCAGGTAAAGTGACCCGCCGATCAGGATGCGCGGCGTGGGGCCGTCCCAAGTGTCGCGCAGCAGCATCAGGGCGCTGGCGACGGAGCTTACCGGCTCGGCCGTCAGCCCGGCTTCCGTGGCACGGATCGCCAGTTCGTCATTCGGCACACCGGCATCGCTCATGCTCACGGGCACGGTGTAGACATGCCGGACGAGGCCCTTGAAGGCGCGGAAATAGCCGGCCTGATCCTTGGTGTTGATCATGCCGGAAATGAGGAAGAGCGGACGCGGGTTCTTTTCTTCCTGCTCGGCCAGCGCTTCGGCGATGACGACGCCAGCGCCGGGATTATGGCCGCCGTCGAGCCAGATGTCGGCGCCCTTCGGCGCCAGTTCCGCCAGCCGGCCCTGCGCCAGCTTCTGCATGCGGCCCGGCCAGGCGACGTTGGTCATTGCCTTCTCGGCGGCGCGGTGGCTGATCTCGAAGCCGGCCGCCTTGACCGCGGCGATCGCGGCGGCCGCATTGGCGAACTGGTGCCGACCGGGCAGGCGCGGCGGCGGCAGATCCATCAACCCATCATCGTCCTGACAGACCATGCGGCCGTTTTCCTCGAAAGCGAGAAAATCCTGCCCGTAGACCAGGGTCGGGCATTCCAGCCGCTCGGCGGCGTCGATCAGCACCTGCAGCGCCGTCTCGCTTTCCTGCGCGCCGATGACCACCGGACAGCCACGCTTCATGATCCCGGCCTTTTCGGCGGCGATCAGTTCGACGCGATCGCCGAGATAGGCCTCATGGTCCATCGACACCGGCATGATCACCGACACGGCCGGCCGCGCGATCACATTGGTGGCGTCGAAACGGCCGCCAAGACCGACCTCGATGATCGCGACATCGGCCGGATGTTCCGAAAACAGGATGAAGGTGACGGCGGTGAGGATTTCGAAGACGGTGATCTTCTGGCCTGCATTGGCCTTGGCAACGCGGGCAATGGCCTCCGCGAAGATGTCGTCGTCGACCAGCCTGCCGCCGCCTTCGGCGGCCAGCCTGTAGCGCTCGTGCCAGCTGACCAGATGTGGCGAGGTGTGGACATGGACGAGCCGGCCGGAGGCTTCCAGCAGCGCCCGCGAGAAGGCGGCGCAGGAACCCTTGCCGTTGGTGCCAGCGATGTGGATGACCGGCGGCAGCAGGTCCTGCGGATTGCCCAACCGCTCCAACAGCCGCGAGATGCGGTCGAGCGAAAGGTCGAAGCCCTTCGGGTGAAGCGCCATCAGGGCTTCGATTTCGCGGTCCGCGGCAAGCGTCGTCATGGCAAATCCCGTGCATGGCCTGGAGCCAGAATCGCTCCCGCAAAGACCACGGCTATCGAAAGGCTACAGCGCGCAACGGATGCCGCGCAATCGCTGTTCGCGGCGGCCAATGTCGCGTCAGGCCAGTCTCACGTCAGGCCAGTCTCACGTCAGGCCAGTCTCACGTCAGGCCAGTCTCACGTCAGGCCAGTCTCGCGTCATGTCGATGTAGCGTCAAGCTTGCGGCCGGACTTCGGCGGCAACCACGGCCGGCGGCAAGATTTCCGGTTCCAGAGGCTTCTGCTCTTCCGGCATCTTGAGCAGCATCTTCAACAGGCGGGCGATGGTCTCGCGCAGCTCCAGCCGCGACACCACCATGTCGACCATGCCATGCTCCATCAGATATTCGGAGCGCTGGAAGCCGTCCGGCAACTTCTCGCGGATGGTCTGTTCGATGACACGCGGCCCGGCAAAACCGATCAGCGCGCCGGGCTCGGCGATGTGCACGTCGCCCAGCATGGCATAGGAGGCGGTGACGCCGCCGGTGGTCGGGTTGGTCAGCACGACGATGTAGGGCAGGCCGGCTTCCTTCAGCCGGTCGACACCAACCGTGGTGCGCGGCAATTGCATGAGGGACAAAATACCTTCCTGCATGCGCGCGCCGCCGGAGGCGGCGAACAGGATCAACGGCCGCTTGCGCTGCAAGGCGACCTCGAAGCCATGCACGATGGCATCACCCGCAGCCATGCCGAGCGAACCGCCCATGAAAGCGAAATCCTGCACCGTCACCACCACCGGCAAGCCCTCGACGGTCCCCAGCGCATTGATGATGGCGTCTTCCAGGCCGGTCTTGGCCTTGGCGTCCTTCAGCCGGTCGACATAGCGTTTCTCGTCGCGGAACTTCAGCGGATCCTGCATGACCTTGGGATTGTCCAGGGTCTCGTACTTGCCGTCATCGAAGAAGAATTTCAGCCGCTCCTTGGCCGAGATCTTCATGTGATGGCCGGAAGACGGGATGACGAACTGGTTGGATTCCAGGTCCTTGTGGAACACCATCTCGCCAGTCTCGGGATCCTTGATCCAGAGATTCTCGGGCATGTCGGTGCGCCGGCCGAGCATCGAATTGATCTTCGGGCGAACGTAATTGGTGATCCAGTTCATCGCTTCGGCTCCTGTCCTGACGAAGAGTTGGGTAAAGACGTAGGGAAACTATTCGGCGGCAGCAAGGCGGGCCGAACGCACGCCTTGCGCAAGGCCGCTGACCAGCGTGGCGACTGCCTCCGCCGGATCGGCGGTCTTTTCACCGTTCGGCCCCAGCACGTTCGCGACCGCGTTGACGATCGCCGTGCCGACGACCACGCCGTCGGCGTTGGCCCCGATCACGCGCGCCTGTTCGGCGGTCTTGACGCCGAACCCGACGCAGACCGGCAGGTTGGTGTGACCCTTGATGCGCTGGACCGCTGTGGCGACCTTGCCGGTGTCGGCAAGCGCCGAGCCGGTGATGCCGGTCATGGACACGTAGTAGACGAAGCCGGATGTGTTCTGCAGCACCTTGGGCAGGCGCTTGTCGTCGGTGGTCGGCGTCGCCAGCCGGATGAAATTGA
This sequence comes from Mesorhizobium sp. BR-1-1-10, assembly GCF_020165595.1. Classification (NCBI taxonomy): domain Bacteria; kingdom Pseudomonadati; phylum Pseudomonadota; class Alphaproteobacteria; order Hyphomicrobiales; family Phyllobacteriaceae; genus Mesorhizobium; species Mesorhizobium sp. BR-1-1-10. The sequence continues at coordinate 313,797 of NZ_JAIUIL010000005.1, forward strand.
TGCCGGCCTTCAGCGCCGGGATGCAGAGTTCCTCATCCATCTCCGGCGGCAGGTCGACGACGATCAGCCCGTCGATGCCGCTGGCGATCGCGTCCTTCAGGAAGCGGTCGACGCCATAGATGTAGATCGGGTTGTAGTAGCCCATCAGCACGATCGGCGTTTCATCGTCGCCGGCGCGGAAGTCCGACGCCATCTTCAGCGTCTTGACCAGCGTTTGGCCGCCTTTGAGCGCCCTGAGGCCCGCCGCCTGGATCGCCGGGCCGTCGGCCATCGGGTCGGAAAACGGCATGCCGAGCTCGATGATGTCGGAGCCGGCGCCGGGCAGCGCCTTCATGATCGACAGCGAGGTTGCATAGTCGGGGTCGCCACCCATGAAATAGGTGACGAGGGCCGGGCGGCCTTCGGCCTTCAGCTTCGCCATGCGGCGGTCGATGCGGGTTGTCATGTCAGGCCCTTTGGACGAATTTTGCTCATAATCAACTCCCAGGTCGAACGGTCCAAAGGGCCTAGATCTCCATGCCCAGCATCGAGGCCACCGTGTGCACGTCCTTGTCGCCACGGCCGGACAGGTTGACGATGACGATCTGGTCCTTGTCCATGGCGGGCACGATCTTGACCGCATGGGCTATGGCGTGCGCGGATTCCAGCGCCGGAATGATGCCTTCGACGCGGGTCGTCAGCTTGAAGGCCTCGAGCGCCTCGGCGTCAAGGATCGGCACATAGTCGACACGGCCGGAGTCGCGCAGCCAGGAATGCTCCGGGCCGACGCCGGGATAATCGAGGCCGGCCGAAATCGAATGGCCGTCCATGATCTGGCCGTCGGCATTCTGCAGGAGATAGGTGCGGTTGCCGTGCAGCACGCCGGGGGAGCCGGCATTCATCGAGGCGCAATGCTCGATGCCGTCGAGGCCGCGCCCGCCGGCTTCGATGCCGATGATCCGAACTTCCTTGTCATCGAGGAAGGGATGGAACATGCCGATGGCATTGGACCCGCCGCCGACGGCGGCGATGATGGTGTCGGGCAGCCGCCCCTCCTGTTCGAGGATCTGCGCGCGCGCCTCGGTTCCGATCACCGACTGGAAATCGCGCACCAGTTCCGGATAGGGGTGCGGGCCAGCCGCGGTGCCGATCAAATAATAGGTGTCCTCGACATTGGTCACCCAATCACGAAGGGCTTCGTTCATGGCGTCCTTCAGCGTGCCGTGGCCGGCGGTGACGGGCCGCACTTCGGCGCCGAGCAGCTTCATGCGGAAGACGTTGGGGCTCTGCCGGGCAACGTCGGTCGCGCCCATATAGACGACGCAGGGAAAACCGAAGCGGGCCGCGACGGTCGCGGACGCCACGCCATGCTGGCCAGCACCGGTCTCCGCGATGATGCGCTTCTTGCCCATCCGCTTGGCCAACAGGATCTGGCCCAGGCAGTTGTTGATCTTGTGCGAACCGGTATGGTTCAAATCCTCGCGCTTGAAATAGACTTTCGCGCCGCCCCCGAGGCCCTTCGCCGAGGAAACCTCACGAAGATGCCTGGTCAGGCCCTCGGCGAAGTAGAGCTTCGACGGCCGTCCGGCATAATGGGTCGAAAGACCGGTCAGTTCGGCCCTGAATTCCGGATCGTTCTTGACCTCGTTCCAGTTTTTTTCCAAGTCGAGGATCAGCGGCATCAGCGTTTCGGCAACGAAACGACCGCCGAAAATGCCGAACATGCCCTGTTCGTCGGGTCCGGTGCGGAAGGAATTGGGTGTCGCCGGCTTGTTCATCGCCGATCTCCTAGATCTGTACTTTGAGCATGTCCTGTCGGAAAACCGGTTCCCACTTTTCCGGGACATGCTCAGGGTTCGAAATTTTGTTCAGGCAGCGCGGTCGTCCCGCGCGGCCCTGACGGCCCGGAAAAACTGTTCGATCAGCGCCGGATCCTTGACGCCCGGGGCGCTTTCCACGCCTGACGAAATGTCGATCGCGGGCGGATTGGCCAGCCTAAGGGCATCGCCGATGTTGGCGGCGTTGAGCCCACCGGAAAGCATGTAATCGATCCCGGCGTCAAGGCCGGCGAGAATGCGCCAGTCGAAGGCGACGCCATTGCCGCCCGGCAGCTCCGAGCCCTTTGGAGGCTTGGCGTCGAACAGGAACCGGTCGGCGATGCCGACAAACGGCTTTATCCGTTCGAGATCGGCGGCCTCGCTGAGCGGCAACGCCTTCATCACCGGCAGCCCATGGCGGGCTTTCAGTTCAGCCACTCGCTCGGGGGTTTCGGAGCCGTGCAGTTGCAGCATGTCGGGCTGCAGCTTTTCGACGATTTCGTCGAGGAAGGCGTCTCTGGCATCGACGGTGACGGCAATCGCCGAGGCCTTGCCACGAGCCGCTTCGCGCAGACGGCCGGCTTCGGCCGGCTCAACATAACGCGGGCTTTTTGGAAAGAAAATGAACCCGACATGGCTGGCGCCGCCGGCCAGGGCCGCGGCCATTGCCTGGTCGGTCTTCAAGCCGCAGATCTTGATGTCGAGCGCCATGGCGCGGAATTGGCACGAAAAGCGCCAAGAGTCGAGAAAAAGCATGCTGTTTGCCGGCAAGGCCAAAGGCGCTACCTATGGATGGACAGCATGCAAGGCGGGAGCACAGCCATGGCCGACCAGACCGTTGCCGAACTGAAGCAGAAGATCGCGCAGGCGCGCGAGGTCATAGCGCACCTCATGGACAGGGCCGCATTCAACGGCGCCGAGGCGCATCGAGCGCTGGATTATTTCGGCGGCGAAGCTTTCGATCGGAACTTTCTACCCTGGCCGCATCATGCTGACGAAGGGTTGCGGCCGGATGAGCTCAATGCGGCGAATGATGATTGAGGCGCCCTACTCGAACACAATCGCCTGCAGGGCGCCGCCATTGCGCTTCAGCCAGTCCTTGCAGCGGTCGGTGTCGGGGCAGAGCTTTTCGCACAGTTTCCAGAATTTCGGCCCGTGGTTCATCTCCTTGAGATGCGCCACCTCATGCGCGACGAGGTAGTTTATGACAGGCTGCGGCGCCATCATGATGCGCCAGGAAAAGGACAGATTGCCTTCCGAAGTGCAGGAGCCCCAGCGGCTGGAGGTGTCCTTGTAGCGGATCGCCTTGGCGCGCTTGCCAAGCGCCTCCGTATGCTTGACGACCAGCTTCTCGATCTCCTTCTTGGCCTCGCGCTTCAAAAAATCGGCGATGCGGCGCGGCAGATGGATGCGGTCGCCATGCACGATCAGCAGCGGGCCACGGTCGTCGCGCGATATGGTGACAGTGCCGCGCTTTGACGGCTCATGTACGATACGGTGGGCCACGCCGCGCACCGGAATCTTTATGCCCGGACGCACCTGCGGCCGCGTCGGCACCTTGGCCAGCCGCTGTTCCAGCCAGTCCTGGTGGCGGTCGAGGAACCTGTCCACTTCACCGCGGCGCAGGCCCGGCGGCACGGTTATGCGCAGGCCCTGTCCGCCGGAATCGATGCGCAGCGTCAGACGCTTTGCCCTGGCGCTCTCGACGATCTTGAGCGGCAGCGTGCGGCCGGCGACGCAATATTCCCGCTCCACCACAGGCGTGGGTTTGGGCTTCGTCAGATTGCGGAAGAACCCGATGGTCATGGCGGGACGATACGCGATTCGAGGAGAACGAATAGAACAAAAAAGAAACGGCGCCGCTCGCGCGACGCCGTCATCATACCTTGGCCCTGTCGCCGGGCTTCAGTCGTCGAGCAGGTTCGAGCCTTTGCCACGCTTGGTGGGGGTCGTTCCGGTGCTCGGATCGGTCTTGGCCGGCGCGGTCGACGTGTTGCGGTTGGCCATGAACCGGTCGAACTCGTCCTGATCCTTGGCGCGGCGCAATTCGCGGGCATACTCGTCGAACTGCGTCAGCATCTCGTCGAGCTTGCGGCGCTCTTCGTTCAGGCGCTCAAGCTCCTTTTCGCGCCAGTCGTCGAAAGCGACGTTGCCGGTGCGGGCGGAGCCGTTGCCCCAGCGCGCGGCCTTGTCGGAGCCACGGCGGCAGCCGGCGAAGATGCCGTCGGTCGCGCGGTTGACGTCACGCTTGAAGCCCTCGAGCCGGTCGCCCCAGATGATGTAGGCGAGCATGGCGAAGCCGAGCGGCCAGAACACCATGAAACCGATCACCATCAACGCGATGGTCGCCGGCGTCCAGGCCGGGCGGATCAATGCAGATGTGTTCATTTTCTCCCATTCCTTCGGTTGGAGACAGCCAGAACCGGCTGCGTGGAATCGAAATGGGAAGGCGAAAACGGCGATTCAAGACAATGTCCGCCAAAACCGAACAAGGGCCTGAAATGATTATCGCTTTTTGAGCATATCGAGGAAAAGCACGACCAACCCGGCGATCAGGCCCCAGAATGCGGCGCCGACACCGAACAGCGTCAGCCCGGAGGCGGTCACGACGAAGGTGACGGTTGCGGCCATGCGCTCGCCCTCGTCCTTCAGCGCGATCGCCAGCGCGTTGGCGAGCGACCCCATCAGCGCAAGTCCCGCCACCAGCACGATCAGGCTCTGCGGCAGGACGGCGAAGATCGCCACCAGCGAAGCGCCGAAAATCGCGAAGACGAGATAGGCAAGCGCGTAGAACGGCCCGGTCTTCCAGCGTTCGGCGGGATCGGGATGGACGTCAGGGCCGGTGCAGATGGCCGCCGAGATCGCGGCCAGATTGGTGGTTCCGGCACCGAATGGTGCCGACAGGAGCGAAAACAGGCCGGTGACGCCGATCAGCGGGCCAGGTTCAGGGTGGTAGCCGGCCGCCCGCAGTACCGCCAGCCCCGACAGGTTCTGCGAAGCCATGGTGACGAGGTAGAGCGGCAGCGCCAGGCCGATGATCGCCTTGGCGGTGAAATGGGGAGCGATAAACGTCAGTGTCGACAGTTCGGGCGCGGGCAGGCCGCCGACACGGCCCGTAAGGAAGGCGGCAAGGCCACCGCCAACCAGCACCGCCAGCACCGACAGCGCCGGATTGAACAGCCGGATGACGAAGAATACCGCGATCAGCGGCAGGATGAGCCAAGGGTCCGCCGGGATGGCCTTCATGGCATTGATGGCGAAGGTGACGACGATGCCGGCCAGCATGCCGGAGGCGACCGAAGCCGGTATTCTCGATATCAGCCGGGTCAGCGGCCCAAACAGGCCGGTAGCGACCAGCAGCACGCCCGTGACGATATAGGCGCCGACGGCCTCGCCCATCGAGAAGCCGCTCGAGGCGGCGACCAGTGCAAGGCCCGGCGTCGACCAGGCGGTGATGACAGGCATTTTCGTGCGCCATGACAGCCACAGGCACTCGACGGTCATGGCCAGGCAGATCGCCGTCACACCGCTTGCCGTCTCGACCTGCGTCGCGCCGACCGCCTTGGCGGCGGCAATGACGATGGCCAGCGTGCCGCCGAAACCGACGATGGCCGCGACGAAGGCGGAGATCGGGATGGACAGGCGCATCGTCACTGGCCTCGCCTGGCCATATCGCCGACCGCCCGCACCAGCATGTCGAGATCCTGCGGCCGCGACAGGCGGTGGTCGCCGTCAGGGATCAGCGACAGCGTGACATCGTCGGCCGGCAGCAGGCTGACCAGCCTCAAGGCATGGCTCGACGGCACGTCGGCGTCGGCCAGTCCCTGCAAGATGTGAACCGGGCAATGCGTGTCGATCGGCCCGGTCATCACCCGGTTATCGCGCCCATCCTCGATCAGGGCGCGGGTGTAGACGTAAGGCTCGGGGGAATAATCCGAGGGTTCCGCGAAGAAGCCCTTTTCGGCGAGATCGCGCTTCTGTGGCTTGGTCAGCACCGGCTCGATCAGGTCGCTGGTAAAATCCGGCGCCGGGGCCAGCAGCACCAGGCCGACGACGTTTGCGTCGCCCGCCTTGCGCAATTCCTGCACCATGCGCAGCGCGATCCAGGCGCCCATCGACGAACCGACCAGGATCTGATCGCCTTTGGCGAAATGCCGGAAGACGGCAAGGCTTTGCGCAAGCCATTTCGAGATCGTGCCGTCGGCGAAGGCGCCGCCGGATTCGCCATGGCCCGAATAATCGTGCCGCAGGAAGGCCCGGCCTTGCCGTGCCGCCCAGTCCGACAACGTCTCGGCCTTCGTGCCCAGCATGTCCGACTTGTAGCCGCCGAGCCAGACGATGCCGGGCGTCGAGCCGGCTGAATGGCGCACCGCGATATCAGATCCGTCGACATCCAGAAAAGTTGGAGCCAGGGAGGATGGGGGCGTGGCGATCATGGTTTTTTCCTCAGGCCCGTCTTTTGGCACGCGGTCCTTGTGGCACAGCCGGAGGCGTGGCGAAAAGTACTCGCGCTGTTTCTTTGTTTGGTGCAGGCCAGCGATCAGGGTGATTTTCTGTCAATGCTGTGCTATTGACTCCGCCCGCGCGCTCACCACATTGGCGCGTCCACGTATCAAGACCGACAAATCCCGAACGAAACGGCCAAGGAGACCACGACCATTCGCAGACCTTTCAAAGCAGCGGCGCCGACCAAGGATGGGCCGCGCTCCAATCGTGACATCCGGGTTCCCCGGGTCCAGCTTATCGACGCCGACGGCCAGAATCGCGGCGATATTTCCATCAACGACGCATTGCTGCTCGCCGAAGAGGCCGGGCTCGATCTCGTCGAAATATCGCCCAACGCGGTCCCCCCCGTCGTAAAAATCCTCGATCTCGGCAAGTTGAAATACGCCAACCAGAAGAAGGCGGCCGAGGCGCGCAAGAACCAGAAGGTCATCGAGATCAAGGAGATCAAGATGCGCCCGAACATCGACAGCCATGACTACGAAACCAAGATGAAGGCGGTGCGCCGCTTCTTCGAGGAAGGCGACAAGGTCAAGCTGACGCTGCGCTTCCGCGGCCGCGAGATGGCGCATATGGAACTCGGCATGCAGCTTCTGAACAAGGTGCGCGAGGAGGTGGCGACCATCGCCAAGGTGGAAGCCGAGCCGAAGCTCGAAGGCCGCCAGATGATGATGGTGCTGGCGCCGCGCTAAGGTTTGCGGAACGCACTTGGATCACGATGACGTCAGGCCCGGACATCGCGCTCTAATCCGCCTGAATTGTGCTACAGGGCGTCCCGGCGATCGGCGGGACGCCTTATTTCTTAGCTCAAAGCTGCGATCGCCGGCAAAGCTCTTCGACGATCGGATTCCCGCATGGCCAACGACAAGGTTTCGGACGTCAAGGACGTCAAACACGGGCTGGGCAACTACCAGCAGATGCGCCGGCTGGTGCTTGCCGTGCTCGTGGTGGTGCTGTTTCTGGCGCTGCTGTTCGGCCAGTCGACCTTCCCGCCGGACACGCCGGTGCACGAAACGATCGAGATGTTCGGCGTGCTCTTGATTTTCCTCGGCATCGTCGGGCGCCTCTGGGCGACGCTCTATATAGGCGGGCGCAAATCCTCCGAGGTGGTGACCGGCGGGCCCTACTCGATCACCCGCAACCCGCTCTACGTGTTCTCGACCGTGGCCGCCGCCGGCGTCGGCGCGCAGATCGGCTCGTTCTCCGGCATCATTCTTTTCGCGGTTCTGTGCGCCGGTGCCTTCCATATCGTCATCCTGCGCGAGGAGAAGTTCCTCAAGGAGGCGCTCGGTGCACCCTATGCCGACTATCTGGCACGCGTGCCGCGCTTCTTCCCCAAGCTTTCGCTCTACCAGGAAGGCGACACCGGCAGCTTCAGGCCGAGCCTGCTTTTGACCACACTGCTCGACGGGCTGGTGTTCCTGATCGCGCTGCCGGCTTTCGAACTGATCGACGGCGCGCAGTTGTCGGGCATGCTGCCGGTCTGGTTTAGGCTGCCCTGACCGGGGACAGTGCGTCGCACGGTGCTGAGGTGTTGCGCCCGCGCCATCTTTGATCTATAGCACCGCCGTTCCAAGAAAACCGCCCGGCAGGGCATGCCGTGGCGGTTTCATTTGCTTTTCGGGCTTTGGTCGGCCCGGAGCGAACAAGAAGCGCGATCGTGCGCCAACAATACGGAGTAGCAAAATGCCCAAGATGAAGACCAAATCGGCCGCCAAGAAGCGGTTCAAGATCACAGGTACGGGTAAAGTCCTGTCGGCTGCGGCCGGCAAGCGTCACGGCATGATCAAGCGTTCCAACAAGTTCATTCGAAATGCCCGCGGCACGATGGTTCTGGCTGAACCGGATGGCAAGAAGGTCATCAAGAATTTTCTGCCGAACGGCCTCTAAGGCATTCGGTCCGGACACGCATCAGTTTTACGCAATTTCGAACGGAACGCCGCCAGGCACCTGGAATTGCTTTTAAGGAGATCATGACATGGCACGCGTAAAGAGAGGCGTCACCTCGCACGCCAAGCACAAGAAGGTCCTGAAAGCCGCGAAAGGCTTCTACGGCCGCCGCAAGAACACCATCCGCATCGCCAAGCAGGCGGTGGAAAAGTCGCTGCAGTACGCTTACCGCGACCGCAAGAACCGCAAGCGCTCGTTCCGCGCGCTGTGGATCCAGCGCATCAACGCCGCGACGCACGAGCATGGCCTGACCTATGGCCGCTTCATCGACGGTTTGAACAAGGCCGGCATCGAGATCGATCGCAAGATCCTGTCCGACATGGCCATCCACGAGCCGCAGGCTTTCGCCGCCCTGGTGGCCAAGGCCAAGGTTGCTCTTGAGTACCTCAAGAACACCACTCCGAATGCTTTTGAAAGCGCTGTCGCCTAGAGCATGATGCCAAAAAGTTTCTGACTTTTTGGACAACATCATGCTCCAGGGAAATTAGCGGGGAGCGCGATCTTTTCCGAAAAGTCTGCAACTTTTCGGGATCGGGCTCCGAGCCCAGCGCTTCCCAAGCATTCGAAATTCTGATTTGGGGAACCCGCGCTGGCACGGCTGGCGCGGGTTCTTTTGTCTCTGCCTGAAATTTCACTTTTAAAGTGACTTTCACTTAAGCCGACTTCCAACGCAGCGAGTTTGATCGTGAACGACGCAACCATTGGCCTTGATGCACTCGAAAATACCCTGATGGCTGACATCGCCTCGGCCGCCGACGAGACGTCGATCGAGGCGGTGCGCGTCTCGGCGCTTGGCAAGAAGGGCTCAATCTCGGAAATGCTGAAGAAGCTCGGCGCGATGAGCGCCGAGGAACGGCAGGTGAAGGGCCCGGCGATCAATGGCCTGAAAAATCGTGTCACCGAGGCGCTGACGGCCCGCAAGGCTGAACTGAGGGATGTGGCGATCGCCGCCCGTCTGGCGGCTGAGAAGGTCGACGTGACGCTGCCGGTGCGGCAGTCGCCGGCCGAGCGCGGCCGCATCCATCCGATCAGCCAGGTCATCGACGAAATCGCCGCGATCTTCGGCGATCTCGGCTTCGCCATCGCCGAAGGTCCCGATATCGAGACCGACTACTATAATTTCACCGCGCTGAATTTTCCGGAGGGCCACCCGGCACGCGAGATGCACGACACCTTCTTCTTCCAGCCGGACGAGAAGGGCGAGCGCAAGCTTTTGCGCACTCATACCTCGCCGGTGCAGATCCGCACCATGGAGAAGCAAAAGCCGCCGATCCGCATTGTCATTCCGGGCAAGACCTATCGCCAGGATTCCGACGCCACCCACTCGCCGATGTTCCATCAGGTCGAAGGGCTGGTGATCGACAAATCAGCCAACGTCGCCAACATGAAGTGGGTGCTGGAAGAGTTCTGCAAGGCCTTCTTCGAAGTGCCGCAGGTCAAGATGCGCTTTCGCCCGTCCTTCTTCCCGTTCACCGAGCCAAGCCTCGAGGTCGATATCCAATGCGACCGCTCCAGGCCCGGCGAAGTGCGCTTCGGCGAAGGCTCCGACTGGATGGAGATCCTGGGTTGCGGCATGGTGCACCCCAATGTGCTCAGGGCCGGCGGGCTCGACCCAGATGAATACCAGGGTTTCGCCTGGGGCATGGGCATCGATCGCATCGCCATGCTGAAATACGGCATGCCCGACCTGCGCGCCTTCTTCGACGCGGATGTGCGCTGGCTGTCGCACTACGGCTTCCGGCCGCTCGACATGCCGACGCTGTTCGGAGGCCTGAGCGCGTGACGGCCCTGAAGACTTCTGCTGCCAGCTACCACGGAACAGCCCAATGAAATTCACCCTCTCCTGGCTCAAGGATCATCTCGAGACCAACGCCACGCTGGCCGAAATCGTCGAGCGACTGACCTCGGTCGGCCTCGAGGTCGAGCATGTCGACGACAAGGCGGGGCTGAAACCCTTCGTCATCGCCAAGGTGCTGACGGCGGTGCAGCATCCCGACGCCGACCGGCTGCGGGTGCTGACCGTCGATACCGGCGACGGCAAGCCGCCGGTGCAGGTCGTCTGCGGCGCGCCGAACGCCCGCGCCGGCCTGATCGGCGCCTTCGCCGCGCCCGGCACCTATGTGCCCGGCATCGACGTGACGCTGACTGTCGGCAAGATCCGTGGCGTCGAAAGCCATGGCATGATGTGTTCGGAGCGCGAACTGGAACTGTCCGACGAGCATAATGGCATCATCGACCTGCCCGAGGATGCGCCGGTCGGCACCAGCTTTGCGTCCTATGCGCATCTCGACGATCCGGTCATCGAGATCAATCTGACGCCGAACCGGCCCGACGCCACCAGCGTCTACGGCATCGCCCGGGATCTGGCGGCGAGCGGGCTTGGCCGCCTCGTCGGCGGGGCGATCATGCCGCATGTCGGCAACGGCATGTGCCCGGTGAAGGTGACGATCGAAGCGCCGGAGCTTTGCCCCGGCTTCGCCCTCAGGCTGGTCAAGGATGTCAAGAACGGACCCTCGCCGAAATGGCTGCAGCAGCGGCTGATCGCCATTGGGCTGAGGCCGATCAGCGCGCTGGTCGACATCACCAATTACGTCACCTTCGACCGCGGACGGCCGCTGCATGTCTTCGATGCCGCCAAGGTCGCCGGCAAGCTCGTGGTGCGCCGCGCCAAGAATGGCGAAAAGGTGCAGGCGCTCGACGGGCGCGAATACACGCTGACGCCGGAGATGTGCGTGATCGCGGACGACAATGGCGTCGAGTCCATTGCCGGCATCATGGGTGGCGAACACTCCGGCTGTGACGAGAACACGACGGACGTGCTGATCGAATCCGCTCTTTGGGACCCAATCACCACGGCCCGCACCGGCCGCACGCTCGGCATCATCACCGACGCGCGCTACCGTTTCGAGCGCGGTGTCGACCCTGAATTCATGGTGCCGGGCATCGAACTGGCGACCAAGCTGGTGATCGATTTCTGCGGCGGCACGCCGACCGAGGCCGAGGTGGCCGGCTATGCCGGGCATCAGCCGAAGATCGTGTCGCTTCCGCTGTCGGAAGTGAAACGGCTGACCGGTATCGAGGTGCCAAAGGCGGAGAGCCTCGACATCCTGTCGCGTCTCGGCTTCCACGCCCAGGGATCGGGCGACGTCGTCGACGTCACGGTGCCGTCCTGGCGGCCCGATGTCGACGGCAAGGCCGATCTGGTCGAGGAAGTCATGCGCATCCATGGCGTCGACAACATCGCGCCGCAGCCGCTCGGCGCGCATGACGTGGTCAACGGCAAGATCCTGACCACGCTGCAGATTCGCACCCGTGCCGCGAAGCGTTCGCTTGCGGTGCGCGGCATGATGGAGGCCGTTACCTGGTCGTTCATCCCGGCCAAACACGCCGAACTGTTCGGCGGCGGCCAGACGGCGCTGAAGCTTGCCAACCCAATCGCCGCCGACATGTCCGACATGCGGCCCTCGCTGCTGCCGGGGCTGATTTCGGCCGCGCAGCGCAACGCCGACAAGGGCATCGGCGACGTGGCGCTGTTCGAGGTCTCGGGCACCTATGAGGGCGACGGCGCCGACCAGCAGCGGCGCGTCGCCGCCGGCGTGCGCCGCGGCACGGCCAAGCTCGACGGCTCCGGCCGCAACTGGGCCGGCAATTCGGGCCCGGTCGGCGTGTTCGACGCCAAGGCGGACGCGATCGCCGCGCTTGAAGCCTGTGGCGCGCCGGTCGACCGGCTGCAGATCGAGGCCGGCGGACCCGCCTGGTACCATCCCGGCCGTTCCGGAACGATCAAGCTCGGCCCGAAGACCGTGCTCGGCACGTTCGGCGAGTTCCATCCGAAGACGCTGGAAGGGCTCGATGTCTCGGGGCCGCTCTGCGGCTTCGAGGTGTTCGTCGACGCCGTGCCCGAGCCGAAGGCCAAGCCGACCAAGACCAAGCCCAGGCTGGACCTGTCCGCTTTCCAGGCGGTGAAGCGCGACTTCGCCTTCGTCGTCGACAAGGGAGTCGAGGCCGGCACGCTGGTACGTGCCGCGCTTGCCGCCGACAAGAAGCTGATCACGGCTGTCTCGGTCTTCGACGTGTTCGAGGGTGCGTCGCTGGGCGAAGGCAAGAAGTCGATCGCCATCGAAGTGTCTATCCAGCCGGTCGAGAAGACACTGACCGACGAGGATTTCGAGGCGCTTGCCAAGCGCATCGTCGAGAATGTCGGTAAGCAGACGGGCGGCGTGCTGCGCGGCTGAGACTTGCGAGCGGATGGCGAATCGCTCTCCAAAGGGCGATGGACCATCTGCGCTATTCTGGGCTCTCCTTCGAGAAACAGCGTACGGCTTTTCTCGACATCGTCGCGGCTGACCCGCTGCTTGCCGAAATGCTGGCGAGGGCGCGCGCGCTTGCGCTGCCGGATTGGCTGGTGGTTTCCGGCGCGCTTTACAACAGCGTCTGGAACCACCTGACCGGCAAGCCGCCGGGCTACGGCATCAGGGATGTCGACCTGTTTTATTTCGACGACTCCGACCTGTCCTACGAGGCCGAAGACGCGGTGATCCAACGGGCCGCCAGGCATTTCGAAGGACTGCCACTGCCGGTGGAAGTACGCAACCAGGCGCGCGTGCATCTGTGGTATCCGCAAAAGTTCGGGCAGCCGTGCCCGCGCTATACGAGTGCCAGCCAATCCGTCAGCTATTTTGCCTCGAAGACGCATGCGGTCGGGGTGCGCTACGACGCCGACGGGCAGCTGGACCTCGTGGCGCCGTTCGGGCTCGACGACCTTTTTTCGTTTCGAATTACGCCCAGCCGGCTGATGGATAACCGGAAGACGCATGAGGAGAAGGGCGCGCGAGCGCGGGCGTATTGGCCGGAGATTACGGTGGTGCCGTGGTGAGCTAACAGAGTTTCAGGTTGGCGCGAGGCACCCCCCTCTGTCACAGAGGGGGGTGCCTCGCGCCAACGCCCTTTAATTCGCTGCATAAAAGGGCGCGCCCTTTTCCACCTTCACCCATTCACCAGCGCGAGCAACTCCTCGGTGTAGCGCTTGCCCATCACCTTGTCGGGCGACAGCGCATCGCCGATCGCCGCGACCTCTGCCGCGCTGAGCACGATGTCAGCCGCCGCCGTATTCTGCTCCAGATGGCGGATTTTTCGCGCACCCGGGATCGGCACGATGAAGTCGCCCTGGTGCAGCACCCAGGCCAGCGCCAGCTGCGCCGAGGTGACGCCCTTCTCCACCGCTATCCTTTCCAGCGTGGCGATCACCTTGGCATTGGCTTCCATGGCGTCGGCCTGGAAGCGCGGCAAGGTGCGGCGCCAATCGTCGTCGCTCAGGGTCTCCGGCCTCGCGATGGTGCCGGTGAGCAGGCCGCGGCCGAGCGGGCTGTAGGGCACGAAGCCAATGCCCAACTCGCGGCAGACGGCGAATGTCTCGTCTTCCGGGTCGCGGCTCCACAGCGAGTATTCGCTCTGCACTGCTGATATCGGGTGCACTGCGTGTGCCCGGCGGATGGTGGCGGCACTTGCCTCCGACAGGCCAAGCGCCCGCACCTTGCCCTCGCGCACCAGCTCGGCCATGGCGCCGACCGTATCCTCGATCGGCACGTCCGGGTCGACGCGGTGCTGGTAATAGAGGTCGATGACATCGGTGCCGAGCCGCTTCAGCGACGCCTCGGCGACGGCCTTGACGTGCTCGGGACGGCTGTCGACACCGGCCATGCGATCCATGCCGGTGCCTTCCTCCAGGATCTTGAAGCCGAATTTGGTCGCGATCGTCACCTTATCGCGAACCGATTTCAGCGCTTTGCCCAGCAGGATCTCGTTCTCGTAGGGGCCGTAGACCTCGGCCGTGTCGAAGAAGTTGACACTATCTCGACGGCGCGGTGCAAGGTGGCGATCGCCTCGGCTTCCGGCTGGCCGCCATAGGCAAAGCTCATGCCCATGCAACCGAGGCCGACCGGATAGACTTCGAGTTCAGTTCCTAGCTTGCGGGTTTTCATCACGCATCTCCTTGTTGTGATGCCTAGGAAATAACGCCTTGCAGCACGTTCGATAATCGGCTCTTCTTCGTACGGGTCGTTCCATGAAATAGATCAATGAATCGGGCACATCTCTCACAGCTCGCGGTGCTGGCAACCGTTGCCCAATGCGGCAGTTTTCGCGGCGCGGCCAGGGAACTGGCGATAGCTCCCTCCGCGGTGAGCCACGCGGTCTCCAGCCTGGAGGCACGGCTTGGCGTGCGCCTTTTGGCGCGCAGCACACGCAGTGTCGCTCCGACCGAGGAAGGCGCACAATTGCTGGAGCGATTGCGGCCGGCGCTTTCCGAGATCGACCTGGCGCTGGAGACGGCCGTCGAGGCGCGCGACCGGCCCGCCGGGAACTTGCGGCTCAGCGTGCCGCGCACGTCAGCGCATCTGGTGCTGACGCCACGGCTCAGCGCCTTTGCATCGGCCTATCCCGACATCGTGCTGGAGATCATCATCGAGGATCGCTTCACCGACGTGGTGGCAGGCGGTTTCGATGCTGGTGTCAGGCTCGGCGAGAGCCTGCAGCGCGACATGATCGCGGTGCGCATCGGGCCGGACATTCGTGGCGCGGTGGTGGGCGCACCATCCTATTTCGAGGCCATGCCCCGGCCGCGCCACCCGCGCGACCTCGCCGAGCATCGCTGCATCCGCTTCCGCTTCTCCAGCGGCATCCTCTACCGCTGGGAATTCGAAAAGGACGGCGAGGAGGTCGAGATGGCGGTGCAAGGGCCGCTGATCCTCGACGAGGACCATCTGATCGCCCAGGCCGCGGTCGACGGCGCCGGGCTCGCCTTCGTTTTCGAGGATTATGTCCGCGCGCCGCTCGCCGATGGACGGCTGATCCGCGTGCTGGAGGACTGGTGCCCACCCTTCCAGGGATTCTTCGTCTATTACCCGAGCCGCCGCCAGATGCGGCCGGCGCTGAGGGCTTTCGTCGATTTCTTCAAGGTGGGTGGGTAGGCAACTCTCCTCCTCGTCGGCAAGGGGAAGAAAGCTGGCCGCGCCAACGTTCGCCTCGCATGCAGGCTTCAATCACCAACACCGCGACCCGCTATGGATGGGCAACCATCGTCCTCCACTGGCTGATCGGGATTATCTTCATCGGCCAGTTCATGCTCGGCTTCGTCATGGTCAGGACCCCGAGCCAACGCACGGCCTTCGAATTGATCCAGCTGCACAAATCCCTGGGCTTCCTGCTGCTGGGGCTCATCATCCTGCGTATCGCCTGGCGGCTCGGCAATGCGGCACCGCCCTTGCCGCCTTCTGTCGGCGCCCTGGAGCGCCGCTCGGCGCCGCTGGCGCATCTGGCGCTCTATGCCTTCCAGATCGCCCTGCCCCTGTCAGGCTGGGCGCTGGTGTCGGTCTCGACGCTGGAGATTCCCAGCATGCCGTTCAACCTGTTCGTCATGCCGAACCTGCCGCTCGCCGAATCCGATGCCGCCGAAAGCTTTTGGACGTCGGCACACTGGTATCTCGCCTATGCCGGCGCGGCGCTTGTCGCCCTGCATGTCGCGGCTGCCCTGCGCCACCGTTTCCTGCTTCGCGACGGGGTGCTCGCGCGTATGATCACGCCTTCGTCAGCCGGGGAATAGAAGGCGCCTTGGTCTCGTTTGTGGGGTGAGGACGCCAGAGAGCGCTTCCTCCTAACAAGGAACAACCCAATGCGTGCGCGAATCCTCGGATTGGCGGCTATCGCCGCCTGCCTTGCCATGCCTGTTTATGCGGCGGTCGTGCTCGGCGATGCCGTTGGCAGCTATACGATCAGCCAAACTGGCTCCGCGATCCGCTTCACCATCGGCAAGGCCGGCGGCGGCGGTTTCGACGGCGCCTTTGCCCGTTTCAAGGGCATGATCCGCATCGACAACAACGATGTCAGCCGTTCGAAAGTCGACCTGACCATCTATCCCGAAAGCGTCGGCACCGGCCAAGGCCGCATCGATGCGTTCCTGCGCTCCGACGCGGTGTTCGACGCGACCAACAGTCCCGAAATCCAGTTCCGCTCGACCAGCGTGACCCGCACCGGCGACACGTCGGCCCTTGTCACCGGCAGGCTGACGGCGCGCGGCAAGACGTTTCCGGAAAAATTCACCGCCGAGCTCGACGGGTTGAAGGGCGGCACGATCAAATTCCATGTCACCGGCAAGGTGCTGCGCTCGCGCTACGGCATGGATGTCGGCACGCCGCTCTATTCCAACGTCGTCGATTTCGACATGACGCTGACCGGGAAAAGGGGCTAGCGCGCGGCTGAGGTACCTGGGTTCCTTGCCCGCTTTCGTGGGGCGAGGAACCGAGCGACCTGCATTGGCTTTTCCAGCGATTTCAGGCAAACCTCCTTGCCTGTAATCTATAGGGAGAAGCGTGATGTTCCGATGGGGTGTGTTGTCGACGGCCAAGATCGGCCGCGAGCAGCTGTTGCCGGTAATCGTCGAAGCGGAGAACGGCGTGCTGTCGGCGATCGCCAGCCGCGACCTAGCGAAGGCCAAGGCATTAGGCGACCGCTTTGGCGCGCGCCATGCCTTCGGCTCCTATGAGGAGTTGCTCGCTTCCAACGAGGTCGATGGCGTCTACATCCCGTTGCCGACCTCGCAGCATGTCGAATGGACTGCAAAAGCCATCGAAGCGGGCAAGCATGTGCTGGTCGAAAAGCCGCTGGCACTCGATGCCAAGGACATCGCGCCGCTGATCAAGCTGCGCGACCAGAAGAAGGTGCTGGTCTGCGAAGCCTTCATGGTCATCTACCACCCGCAGTGGATCAAGGTGCGCGATCTCATCGCCAGCGGGGCCATCGGACGGCTGCGCCATGTGCAGGGCGCGTTTTCCTACTACAATGTCGACCCCAACAACATGCGCAACAAGCTCGATCTCGGCGGCGGCGCGCTGCCCGACATCGGCGTCTACCCGACCGTGTCGACACGCTTCTCGACCGGTAAGGAGCCGTTGCGCGTACAGGCGACGATCGAGCGCGACAAGACATTCGGCACCGACATCTATTCATCGATCCGCGCCGATTTCGGCGATTTCGAGCTGTCCTTCTACTTGTCGACGCAGATGGCGGCGCGGCAGGTGATGGTGTTCCACGGCGAGAAGGGTTTCATCGAACTGTTCTCGCCCTTCAATGCCGGGCTCTACGACCATCACCGCGTCGAACTGCACAACCAGAACCACACCGAGGCGCAGGTGTTCCGCTTCCCCGGCACGCAGCAATACAGGCTCGAGGTCGAGACCTTCGCGCGGGCAGCTCTTGGCGGCAAGGAGCGCGTCTTCACGCTGGAAGAATCCGTGCTCAACCAGAAAGTCATCGACGCCATCTTCCGCGCCGGCGACACAGGCGGCTGGGAGACCGTCTGAAACCCGTATTGCATAGCCGGCTAATCCTGGGGAGGAAAAATGGCTGACGACGCGGATGTGATCATTGTCGGCGCCGGCCTTGCCGGACTGGTTGCCGCCGCCGAGCTTGCGGAAGCGGGCAAGAAAATCATCATCGTCGACCAGGAGCCGGAGCAATCGCTGGGCGGCCAGGCGTTCTGGTCCTTCGGCGGGCTTTTCCTCGTCGATTCACAGGAGCAGCGCCGCATGCGCATCCGCGACTCCCATGACCGGGCGCTCGAGGACTGGATGGGCACCGCCGCCTTCGACCGGCCGGAAGACCACTGGCCACGCAAATGGGCCGAGGCCTATGTCGGCTTCGCCGCCGGCGAGAAGCGCTCCTGGCTGATCGAGCGCGGCCTGAAATTCTTTCCTGTCGTCGGCTGGGCCGAGCGCGGCGGCGGCAACGCCATCGGCCATGGCAATTCGGTACCGCGCTTCCACATCACCTGGGGCACCGGTCCCGGCGTGCTCGAGCCTTTCGTGCTGCGCGTGCGCGAGGCGCAAAAGCGGGGATTGATCGACTTCAGGTTTCGTCACCGGGTCAATGCCCTGACGCGGACGGGTGCAGCCGTGACCGGCGTACAGGGCGACATCCTGCAACCGAGCCCTGTCGAGCGCGGCCACAGGAGTCCGCGCGACGTATCAGGCGGTTTCGCATTGCAAGCGCAGGCGGTGATCGTCGCCTCCGGCGGCATTGGCGCCAACCATCGGCTGGTGCGGGAAAACTGGCCCAAGCGGCTGGGCAACGCGCCGCAGCGCATGATCACCGGCGTGCCGGACCATGTCGACGGCCGCATGCTGGCCATATCGGAACACGCCGGCGGCAGGGTCATCAACCGCGACCGCATGTGGCACTATGTCGAGGGCGTCAAGAACTGGGCGCCGATCTGGACAGACCATGCGATCCGCATCCTGCCCGGCCCATCCTCGCTGTGGCTCGATGCCCGGGGAAAACGCCTGCCAGTGCCACTCTATCCCGGCTTCGACACGCTGGGCACGCTTAGCCATATCATGAGCACCGGCTTCGACTATTCCTGGTTCATCCTGACGAAAAAGATCATCCAGAAGGAATTCGCGCTGTCGGGCTCGGAGCAGAACCCCGACCTGACGGGAAAAAGCTGGCGCCAGGTGCTCGGTCGCGCCACGTCGGGCATTCCCGGCCCGGTCAAGGCGTTCATGGAAAAGGGCGAGGACTTCATCGTCGAGGCCAATCTTTCGAAACTGGTCGCGCGCATGAACGCGCTGGCCGGCGGCGAACCGCTGCTTGACGTCGCAACGGTCGAGCGCGAGATCCGCGCCCGCGACATGCAACTCGACAATCCGTTCTCCAAGGACATGCAGGTGACCGCGCTGCGCGGCGCGCGCGCCTATCTCGGCGACCGCCTGATCCGCACGGCAAAGCCGCACAAGATGCTCGACCCGGCGAACGGACCGCTGATCGCGGTGCGCCTCAACATCCTGACCCGCAAGACGCTGGGCGGCCTGCAGACCGATCTCGACAGCCGCGTGCTCGATGCCGGCGGCCAGCCGGTGCCGGGCCTCTATGCGGTCGGTGAAGTGGCGGGCTTCGGCGGCGGCGGCGTGCATGGCTACGCGGCGCTCGAAGGCACATTCCTGGGCGGCTGTATCTTCTCGGGCCGCAGCGCCGGCCGGGCGGCGGCACGCTCAGTGGGGTGAGACAGCGGCGTGCTGCCGGCATTTGGCTGAGCCGCTGCCATCGACCGTGCACCCAATAAACCGCGGCTTAGGAGATTTGGCGCGCCCGAAGAGATTCGAACTCCTGACCCCCAGATTCGTAGTCTGGTGCTCTATCCAGCTGAGCTACGGGCGCGCATCAGGCCATGTTTTCGACGGCCCCGCGATCCGGTCCGAAAGACCGGCCGCGAATGTGTGCAGTTCCCTAACGACTGAATTCGCGAAAAGCAAGCCGATCCGGCAAAAGTTTTGTCGCAGGCCTGTCATGCGGCGATGCCGGCGCTCATCCCGGCACTTCGAGCCGCTGTGACTGGCCTGATCCTGGCGATCGGGAACTGTTGGAGAGAGCGACGGGTCCGCAAGGTGGTAATCTCGGGAAACGGGACGGAAGCCGTCAGGCTGGGCGGCGCAGGCTGCCACGGGCCTGGTCGAGCCGCACCGGCTGGTCGGGGATGGTGACGGCGAATGTGGTGCGCCCGCCGATCGATTCGACCAATTCCACCGTGCCGCCATGCGCCCTGATCAGTTCATGCGCGATCGCCAGGCCAAGGCCGGTGCCGCCGCTGCGCGCCGAGCCGCGGAAGGCCGCGAACAGGTTTTCGCGCGCCTTCGGCGGCAGGCCGGGGCCGGTGTCGGTGACGGCGATGCGGCTGACGCTGCCCATGCGCTCGGCCGAGACCGCCAGCCGCCGCACCACGGCGCTTTCGGTATCGGCCGCCATCGCCTGCACCGAGTTGCGGCAAAGATTGGTGAGCACCCGGAAGAGCTGGTCGGAATCGGCATCCACCTCGAAAGCCATCTCGACCGCGTTGATGAACTCGATGCCCTGCTCGATGTCGAGCAGGCCGTGCACGTCCTCGACCAGTTGGCGCAGCCTCACCCTGCGGCGCGACGGCGGCGGCTCCTGCGTGCGGCCGTAATGAAGCACGCCCTCCGAATAGGAGACGGCGCGGTCGAGCGCGCGCAGAAGCTTCGGCGCAAAGGCCTGCACGGTCGGATCCTTGACCAGGCGAAGGCGGTCCGACATCAGCTGGGCGGAGGCCAGGATGTTGCGCATGTCGTGGTTGATCTTCGACACGGCGAGACCGAGGTCGGCCAGATGCTTCTGCTCGGCCAGCATCTTTTGCAGCCGCTCCTGCATCTGCGACAGTTCGCGCTCGGCCACTCCGATCTCGTCGGAACGAGCAGCGGGGCGGATGATCCGTCCAGGGTCGTCGGGAGCTTCCGAGAAGGAGAGCATCGAGCGCGTCATGGTACGGATCGGCCCGATCATGATCAGGTCGATCGCGGCATAGACCAGCATGGCCGTGAACAGCGAGATCAATAGCGAGACGAAAGCGACGTTGCGCGAATAGATGAGCATGGCCTTGCGGAGCGAATAGTCCGGCATGATCAGCTCGAACTCCTTGTCGCTGTCGCCGACCGGCCCGAAGACGCGCAGCATCCTGTCGCCGCCGAAAAAAAGCGTATCCAGCGCGCCGGTCATGCCCTTGACCATGCCGACGCTGGCGAGATCGATGTGTTCGTCGACCTGCGGCGGCATGTCGGCCACCACCAGAAGCCGCGACACGCCGCCGTCGCGCACCGCGATCGCCTTGGCGCCGATCGCCATCAGCACGTCATTCTGGGCCGTACGCGACAGCGAGGTCGACTCGCCCTGCACCAGCACGATCGACACGGCTGCGGCCGTGCTCAGCCTCTCCTTGAGCCAGCTCAGCCGGTAACTGGCGATCCAGGGCAGGAAGATGAGCACTTCGGCCAGCAGCACGAAAACGATGGTGAGCAGCAGCAGCTTCGTCGACAGACCACGCGACAGCGGTACCGTGCGGACAGCGGCTGACGCCGGTCCGGTCCCTTCCCCTGCTTGGCTGGCTTCGCTCATGCGACTCGATCTTCACAATCACTTGATCAGCCAAGATTAGGCGATTACGGCTTTTTTGCCAATTTCTCCCTTGGTCGGAAAAATAGATGCTCCAAAACAGGTGCGTCTTTAGGGCGCCGACGCCGGATTGACTTCCAAAACCCTTCTTTCTATAAGCCCGCTCACGCTCGGGCCATTCGTCCCGGCGCGGTTTCGATCGCGCCAAAACCGGCCCGGCAAAGCTCCTGTTACAAAGTGACAGAATCAAGAAGGGCCGCACCCCGCGGTATTAAAACAAATGAAGCGTACCTACCAACCGTCCAAACTCGTCCGCAAACGCCGGCACGGCTTCCGTGCCCGCATGGCCACCAAGGGTGGCCGTGGCGTCGTCGCAGCTCGCCGCAACCGCGGCCGCAAGCGGCTCAGCGCCTAAGCGAGACGAGATCGTTGCCCGCAACCGGCAAGCCAGTGGGGCAAAATCCCGAGCGGCTTCTGAAACGCGCGGAATTCCTGGCCGTCCGTCGTGGTGAAAAGCGACGCGGACGGTTTTTCCTCGTCGAGGTCCTCGACCGCGGCGATGGCGGGGGGCCGCGCGTCGGCTACACCGTCACCAAGAAGGTCGGCAATGCCGTTGTGCGCAACCGCGTCAGGCGGCGGCTGAAAGAAGCCGTCCGCGTCCATGCCGCAGATGACATGGTGCCCGGCAATGATTATGTCATCGTCGGGCGCGATGATGCGCTGCGCGCCCCTTTCGGCCAGTTGAAGGCCGAACTCTCCCGCCGACTTCGCGGAACACGATAGGCCAAGGGCTCTCGATGGAAAACAACCGGAACTTCTTCATCACCATCGCCCTGTCGGTGCTGATCCTGGCGGTATGGCAGTACTTCTACGTGCTGCCGCGCAGCGAGGCGCAGCGCGAGGCCGCCAAGATCGAGCAGCAGCGCGTCGAGGAACAGAAGAAGGCGGCCGATGCGGCCAATCCGGGCGCATCGACACCGGCCCCAGGGACAACCGCACCAGGCGCGACCACCCCGGGCGCCATTCCCAACGCGCCCGGCGGTGACGTGGTCACCGTGGCCGGCCGCGATCAGGCGCTGGCGGCATCCAAGCGCGTCAAGATCGACACGCCGAGCCTCGAGGGCTCGATCAATTTGACCGGCGCGCGGCTCGACGACCTCAAGCTCAAGCACTACACCGAGACCGTCGACAAGAATTCACCCGAGATCGAGCTGCTCAACCCGCAGGCGCTGCCCACCGGCTATTTCGCCGAGATCGGCTTTGTCGGCAACGACAAGACCGGCGCGGTGCCGGGTGCGGAGACGGTGTGGAGCGTGGACGGCAATCCGACGCTGACCCCGTCGACGCCGGTGACGCTCACCTACACCAATGACAAGGGCCTGACCTTCAAGCGCACCTTCTCCGTCGACGCAAACTACATGTTCACCGTGTCGGACACGGTGCAGAATTCCGGCTCGAGCGCGGTTTCGCTGTTCAACTATGGCCGTGTCACGCGCTACGACAAGCCGGCCGTCGCCAGCACCTATGTGCTGCATGAAGGCCTCATCGGCTTCACCGGCACGGAAGGCCTGCAGGAACACAAATACGCCTCGGTCGAGAAGGACAAGCAGTACCAGCCTGGCAAGTCGACCGACGGCTGGCTCGGCATCACCGACAAATATTGGGCCGTCACCCTGGTGCCGACCGAGAAGCAGCCGTTCCAGCCTCGCTATGCCTATTTCGAGGATGGCCGCCACCGTTACCAGTCCGACTTCCTGACCGACCCGATCAATGTCGAGGCCGGCCAGTCGGCGACCGTCGAGACCGAAATCTTCGCCGGCGCCAAGGAAGTCGGCAAGATCAACGCCTATGCCGAAGACCGCCATATCAAGCGGTTCGACCTTTTGATCGACTGGGGCTGGTTCCACTTCATCACCAAGCCAATGTTCTGGCTGATCGACACGCTCTACAAGTTCCTCGGCAATTTCGGGCTGGCGATCCTGGCCACCACGGTCATCGTGAAAGCCATTTTCTTCCCGCTCGCCAACAAGTCATACGCGTCGATGGCGAACATGAAGAAGGTGCAGCCCAAGATGCTCGAGATCCGCGAGAAATACGCGGACGACAAGATGAAGCAGCAGCAGGCGATGATGGAGCTGTACAAGACCGAGAAGATCAATCCGCTCGCCGGCTGCTGGCCGGTGGCGCTGCAGATCCCGGTCTTCTTCTCCCTCTACAAGGTGCTCTACATCACCATCGAGATGCGGCACGCGCCGTTCTTCGGCTGGATCCAGGATCTGGCCGCGCCCGATCCGACCTCCATCTTCAACCTGTTCGGGCTGGTTCCGGTCACGCTGCCGCATATGCTGATGATCGGTGTGTGGCCGCTGATCATGGGCGTCACCATGTTCCTGCAGATGCGCATGAACCCGACGCCGCCGGACCCGACGCAAGCCGCGATCTTCACCTGGATGCCGGTCATCTTCACCTTCATGATGGCGGGCTTCCCGGCCGGTCTCGTCATCTACTGGGCCTGGAACAACACGCTGTCGATCCTGCAGCAGGGCGTGATCATGAAGCGCCAGGGCGCCAAGATCGAGCTGTGGGACAATCTGGTGGCGCTGTTCCGCAAGAAACCGTCACCGGCGGAATAGCCGGCGCCTCTTGGCAAGAGAGCCCGCCCCAGCGACTGAGCCATAAAATTGGGCGGCCCCGGCAAGCAAACAGATTTGACGGCTGGGTCCTGTGTTCTACAGGGCCCAGCCTTTTAGTTTCAGCGATGCGGTGGTCCGGCACGCGATAAAACAGGCACCGAGTCGGCAATTCCTGGTCTCCGTCATTGCCGGCAAATCAGCCGGCCCTCGCCGCTGCCGGATTGTTCCGCATGGAACTTATCCTGCGTTCAAGAGTTCGCGCAACAGGCTTCCTAAGCTCCCGCGTGAGAGGATCAGGTCGGCGCGCCCATCCAAATTCAAGGCAGTGCAGTAGATCGACCTCATCACATGCAACTTGCAGAGAGGCATTCCGATGAGCAGCAACATTCACCCAAAGACGGCCAAGCCCACCAACAAGGATTTGAAGCAGAATCCCGGAATCGGCGCCTCCAGGGGCACGATCAAGGGAGGCAATCTTCTCGACGAGGACGAGGAACTGGACGGCGAGAACACTTTCAAGGGAGATGTCGATAACGACACCACGCCGCAAGGCGGCGTCAATCCCCGACAGACCGGGCGAACCAACCAATAAGCCTGCGCGATCGGCGTGGGCTGCCGAGGAAGACCGGATGGTCCGAGCCCGGGAGCCGGGAGAGCGAATGGCACCGAAAACGACTTCGCTCTCGAGATGACATCACGTCGATCCGATCAATCGCCTGATTGGAGGCTCTCATGCTGGATTTCGAGCACGCCAGGCATCGGATGGTGGAGGCGCACATCGCGCGCCGTGGAGTGCATGACAGGCGGGTTCTGAATGCGGTACGCCGGGTTGCGCGAGAGCAATTCGTCGACGAGGGTTTCGAGGAATTCGCCTATGAGGACAGTCCGCTGCCGATCGGCAGCGGACAGACGATCTCGCAACCCTTCATCGTGGCGAAAATGGCGGAGATGGCCGAGATCGAGGCGACCGATCGCGTGCTGGAAATCGGCACCGGCTCGGGCTACGCGGCGGCTGTGCTGGCCGAACTTGCTGAACACGTCTTCACCATAGAGCGGCATCGATCGCTCGCGCAGCAGGCGGAGCGGCGGCTCAATGCCGCCGGGTATCGAAATATCGAGGTCCGGGTCGGCGACGGCACAAAAGGCTGGCAGGAAAAGGCGCCGTTTGACGCCATCGTCGTCGCGGCCGCCGGAACGTCCATCCCCCTCGGCTTGCAGGAGCAGTTGGAGATCGGCGGCAGGCTGATCATCCCGGTCGGTGAAGACCTCTACTCCCAGCGGCTCGTTCGCGTCACGCGGATCGCTGCAAACAAGTTCGAGGAGGAGGACCTCGGTGGTGTCATGTTCGTGCCGCTGATCGGCGAGCACGGCGGACACGACGAAAACGCATCGGTGCGCGAGGCGCGCGCTCCTCCATTGCCGCAGCAAATTGCAAGGGCGGCCGAAGATTTGCCGCAGATCGACGATCCGGCCTTCGGCGCGATGTTCGATCGGTTCGGCAGCCGGCGCGTCGTCCTGCTCGGGGAGGCGAGCCACGGCACTTCGGAATTTTATCGTGCCCGTGCGGCTGTCACCCGACGCCTCCTCCAGCGACACGGCTTCACCATCGTGGCCGTCGAGGCGGATTGGCCGGATGCGGCGCAGATCAACCGGTATGTTCGCGGAGGGGAGCGGCGGTCGGATGCGCAGCCGCTCTTCCAGCGCTTCCCGACCTGGATGTGGCGCAACGCCGAGGTGTCCGAATTCATCGGCTGGCTGCATGAATACAACCGGGATGTGCCCGGTCATGCGCGGAAAGCAGGCTTTTATGGGCTCGATCTCTACAATATGAGCGGCTCGATCGCCACGGTGCTTGCCTATCTGGACAAGGTCGATCCCGAAGCGGCCGCCGTCGCGCGCGAGCGCTATGGCTGTCTGATGCCCTGGCAGAACGAGCCCAGCACCTACGGACGCGCGGCGCTGCGGCCGGGCTACAGAACCTGCGAAGAGGCCGTTGTGCGACAGTGCATGGATCTGTTCGAGCGATCCATGATGGAGGGCGACGGCGATCTCCTCGACGCCAAGCAGAGTGCACGTCTGGTCGCATCGGCCGAGCGCTACTACCGCGTGATGTATTATGGTGGCGCCGAGACCTGGAACCTCCGCGATCGGCACATGTTTGAAACGCTCGATCAACTTCTCGAAGCGCATGGGCCGAAGTCGAAGGCCGTGGTGTGGGCGCATAACTCGCATATCGGGGACGCGCGGCATACCGACATGGGCACTGTCCGTGACGAGTTGAACATCGGCCAGCTCTGCCGGGAGCGCTTCGGTGCCCAGACGGCGCTGATCGGCTTCGGGACGGATACCGGTACCGTCGCCTGTGCCTCGGATTGGGACCGTGAGATGGAGGTAAAGGACGTAAATCCGTCGCTGCCGGGCAGCTTCGAGCGGCTGTGTCACGAGAGCGGCAAACCGTCGTTCCTGCTGGATTTTGAGCGCCATGGCCAGCTCGGCGCCGACCTGGCGGCGCCGAGGCCGGAACGCTATATCGGCGTCATCTACAGGCCGGAGACTGAACGGCTCAGCCATTACATGGACTCGTCCGTCTCCCGCCAGTTCGACGCCTTCGTCTGGTTCGATCGAACGTCCGCGGTCACGCCGCTCAGCAAGCCGGCCGACAGCATCGGCAAGGTACCGGATACATTTCCCTTCGGCATCTGAATGTCCGGGACTCACTTCCAGCGCCTGACGGTCGGCCTGTCCTCAATCGCGCGGCCGGTCGAAAAAGCCTGGTTCGTCCAGATATTTTCTTTGGGCAGGCCTCCATTCACGTTCCCGTGATCGGCGAAACTGCAGGCACCCGCGCGGCGTGACTGCTTGTGCGTTTCCAAAAGGCTATCAATTCCGATCAGCCCTCACCCGGAGGAAGACCACATGCGCTTGCCCACATTCAGGACCATCGCCGTATCAGCCCTTGTCGCCGGCATGGCGATTGCCGCCCCAGCCCACGCCAAGAACCCGAATGTCGGCGGCGCGCCGATGTACGCCACCAAGAACATCGTGCAGAACGCGGTCAAGTCGAAGGATCACACGACGCTGGTCGCCGCCGTCAAGGCCGCCGGCCTGGTCGACACGTTGCAAAGCGCGGGTCCGTTCACCGTGTTTGCCCCGACCAACGAGGCTTTCGCCGCACTGCCGGCCGGCACCGTCGATACGCTGCTCAAGCCCGAGAACAAGGACAAGCTCACCAAGGTGCTGACCGCGCATGTCGTGGCTGGCAAGATTTCAGGCGCCGAGATGATGAAGAAGGCCAAGGCGATGGGCGGCAAATACGAGATGAAGACCGTGTCGGGCGACACGCTCACGGCCGAGATCAAGAAAGGCAAGCTCTACATCATGGACGAGTCCGGCGGCGAGGCGAAGGTGACGATCGCAGACGTCAACCAGTCGAACGGCGTCATTCACGTCGTCAACAAGGTGCTGTTGCCGAAGTAACGGCTTCCGGCGAAAGGGGGCGTTGGCAGGCCGTTGGGGCTTTCTCGGTCCGCCATCCCCGCCTCGTGACGAGGTGCCATGTTTCTTGGGAAGCCGTATCGGCGAGGCCGGGGTCCTGTCGTCCCTCACAGGACCCCGGTTTCTTTTTGCGTCCTGTGAGGGCGAATGGGCGTCAGCGGCGCTCAACTTCCGACCGCTTCCACCGCCTCATTCCATGACAGCGCTGTGGTCGATCTTGGCCGGCGTTCCCGGTTTGCGCAGCAGGAGCACCAGCGGGATGGCGGCCAGCGACAGGAGCATCATCAGCTTGAAGTCGTTCATGTAGCTGATAACAGTCGCCTGCAGCGTCACCACGCCGTCGAGCGCGGCGCGGCCGGCGGCGGTGTAGGGGTTCATCGCCTGGAAGATCGCCGGATCGTTGAACGCCTGGTTGAAGGGCGTCACATAGGTGGCGATGCTGGCGTGATTGATCTGCACATTCTGCGTCAGGAGCGCGGTGACCACCGATATGCCGACGCTGGAGCCGATGTTGCGCGACAGATTGTAGAGGCCGGTGCCTTCCGCGCGCCGCTCCGGCGCCAGCGTGGCGAAGGTTATGGTGGTCAGCGGCACGAACAGGAAGCCGAGCCCCGCCCCCTGGATGAAGCCGGTGGAGATGATGGTCCACTGCGAAACGTCGGGCGTCCAGCCGGTCATGTCGTACATCGCCCAGGCGGTGATCAGCAGGCCGATGAGCAGCAGCCAGCGCGTGTCGACCTTGCCGATCAGCCGGCCGACCAGGAACATGCAGGCCATCGTGCCAAGCCCGCGCGGCCCCATGACGATGCCGGCCGTCACCACGGGGTAGCCCATCAGCGTCTGCAGATAGGGCGTCATCAGCGCCAGCGAGGCCAAGTAGGTGATGCCGATGATGAAGATGAAGATCATGCCGACGGCAAAATTCCGGTCCAGGAACAGCCTCGGATTGACGAAGGTGTTGCGGCCGGTGAAGGTGTGGACGAGGAAGATGTAGAAGGCCGATGCGCAGATCACCGCCTCGACGATGATCTCGGATGACGAGAACCAGTTGAGCTGCTCGCCGCGATCGAGAAACATCTGCAAGGCGGCGATGGTGATGCTGAGCATGCCGAAACCCAGCCAATCCAGCCTCGCCTTGAAGTCCAGCTTGGTTTCCAGGACGTACAGCGACACGCCGGCGAAGGCCAAGGCGCCGATCGGCACGTTGATGTAGAACACCCAGCGCCAGCTGACATTTTCGGTCAGCCAGCCGCCGATGACCGGTCCCAGCACCGGCCCGACCATCACCGAAATGCCGAACAGCGCCATGGCGGAGCCGCGCTCTTCCACACTGTAGATATCGAGCAGGATACTCTGCGAGAGCGGCACCAGAGCCGCGCCGAACAGGCCCTGCAGCAGGCGGAAGCCGACGATTTGCGGCAGCGATTGCGCGAAGCCGCACAGCACCGAGGCGACGACGAAGCCGGTGATCGAGGTCAGGAGGATGCGCTTGCGGCCGAAGCGGTTGGCGAGGTAGCCCGAAGGCGGCGTCATCACCGCCGCCGCCACGATGTAGGAGGTCAGAACCCAGTTGATCTGGTCGGCGCTGGCCGAGACGCTGCCCTGGATGTAAGGCAGCGCGACATTGGCGATGGTGGTGTCCAGCGCCTGCATGATGACGGCCAGGATCACGCAGGCAGTGATGGCGCCGCGATTGGCGACCACCGGCGTGGCAGCTGTCGCGGACGCGCTGGTCATGACTTTTGTCCGAACAGGCCGATGAGATTGGTGACGAAGTCCGGTAGGCCGCGTGCATGGCCCGTCTCGACGTCGACCACCGCGCTCATGCCGCCGCGCAACGGCGGCTTGCCCCCGATACCATCGATCGTCACGCGCATCGGGATGCGCTGCACGACCTTGACCCAGTTGCCGGTGGTGTTCTGCGCCGGCAGCAGCGAGAAGCTTGACGAGGAGGCGGGGCTGATCGAGGCAACGGTGCCGTGCCACACGGCGCCCGGATAGGTGTCGACGCTGATCGTCGCCGTCTGCCCCGGCCTGACATAGGTCAGCTCGGTTTCCTTCGGCTCGGCCGCGATCCACAGGTCGGTCGACGAGACCAGGCTGAACGCCGGCTGCGAAGCCGGCAGGTACTTGCCGACCTGCAGTGCGTCGACATTGGTGACGATGCCGTCGAACGGCGCCTTGACCACGGAATCGCCGAGGTTGCGCTGCGCATCGTCGACGCCCGACTTGGCCTGCAGGTAGAAGGGGTTCTTCTCCACCGGCTGGTTGGCGTCGCCGCCGAGCTGGGCCAGCGTGGCCTGCGCCTGCGCCTTGGCGACGGACACTTTCTGGCGCGCGGCGACGAGGTCGTGCTGGGCGCTGTCGAAAGACGCCTTCGAGGCGGTGGAGGTCTTGAGCAGATCCTGCTGCCGCTGGAAGGCGGCCTCATAATAGGGGATGTCGGCTTGCGCCTGCTCGATCTGCGACAGCGACTGCTGGTAGCTCGCCTCCAGGGTCAGCACCTGGTTGCGCACGGTGCCGAGTTGGGCCTGGGCGGCGGCGAGAGCGGTCTCGAAGGAGGCCGGACGCAGGCGAAACAGCACGTCGCCCTTCTTCACGGCCTGGTTCTCATGCACGTCGATCTCCTCCACCGTGCCGGAGACGTCGGTGGAGACGCCGAGCGACTGGGCCTGGATATAGGCATTGTCGGTCGTCATCAGCTGGCCGCCGGTGACATAGTAATAGCCACCGACGACGAGCGCGACCGGAAGCAGCGCAAAAAGGACCGGCCGTGTCAGGCTGCGCTTCGGTTTGGCCGGAACAGGAGGGGCGACGGCGGCGGGGGTCTGCCGTGGCTGCGGCTCCTTGGCCGGAGCCTCGAGTGCCGCAGGCTCCAGGGCAACCGGCGCTTCCAGCTCGTCATTGTCGATGACGACGTTGGCTCGCCGCTGCTCCCGCTCATTGTCGAGCCGGATGATCTGGTCTGTCCGACCCGCTGGCGTCTCGTCTCCGGCGGGCTTTTTGGGGTATGTTGATTCAGCCATGTATTTTCTCCCGGTCGACGGCCGGCTGGGTGCAAGCCGCGAGCAGATTGGATTTGATCAAGCTTAGGGTTTGCAGCAGACGCTGCTGTGTTTCAGGCGAAAGGCCGGCGAAGGCCTCGTCTCGAGTTTTCTGGCCGTTGCCGCGCATGATCTCGAGCAGCGGACGGGCCTGCGGCTTCAGGTAAAGCAGCCAGGCCCTGCGGTCGGCGGGATCGGGCCGGCGCTCGATGAAGCCGCGGGCCTCCATCTTGTCGAGCAGCCGGGCGAGCGTGATCGGCACGATCTCGATAAGGTCGGCGAGCTTGTTCTGGTGGATGCCTTCATGCAGCGAAAGGTACGCCAGCACCTGCCACTGGGCGCGGGTCAGTCCCGAAGCGCGCGACCGCTGCTCGAACCGCTTGCGAAGCAGACGCGCAACGTCGTGCAGCACGAAGCTGATATTGGGGGAAGAGGGCATGGGAGGAGATCGGGGTCGATGGACAATTTTTCGTGAGCATGCTTATTATCATCATGCACATAATCCTGCTGGACGCCCCGCGCAAGACCGATTAAGCCTCGGGCAGGAAAAAACGCATGGGCCACGGCACCGCAAAGGCCGCCTGGCGATGTGGATTTGCCGGCAAGGATTTGGCGATGAATTGGATTGGGATCGCGGCCGTCACGGCTCTCATTGGGTGCCCCGGCGCCGCGGCTGCCAAGGATGCGGTCAGTTGTGGCGGCGCCGCCATGCTGGGCGGCGCGCAGCTCAATTGCAGCCACGTCGAAACCAAGGCGCCGCCGCAGTTCTGCACGTTTAGCTGGGATCTCCACACGATGGCCGGCGATCAGAAGGTCGTCGAAGGCAGCTTCATGCTGCCGCCCGGAGCGTCGAACGTTCAGGTCTATCAGGGCAGTGGGTTCGACAGCGCGCTGTCCAATCCGATCGTGATCTGCCGCGGCAACAAATGAGCATGGCGAGCAAGGAAGGCTCGCTCGTCAGCCGATTGGTGCTATAGGGCGGATCACGTTATTTTGACCAGGCGCGCGGATTGCGGATCCACGTGGCTGTCACTTCCTGGACGGACTTCGACATGGACGGACCCAACCCCGGCATCAAGCACCCGATCCCGATGCACACACGCGTCGGCTTCCTGAAGCCTCTGGTGACAGTGCCGAATATCGAGATCGGCGACTTCACCTATTATGACGACCCCGACGGGCCGGACAAGTTCGCCGAAAAATGCGTGCTGCATCACTATCCCTTCATCGGCGACAAGCTCATCATCGGCAAGTTCTGCGCCATAGCCGAAGGCGCGCGCTTCATCATGAATGGCGCCAACCACGCGATGTCCGGCTTTTCAACCTATCCGTTCAACATCTTCGGTCATGGCTGGGAAAACGGTTTCGACCCAGCCACGTGGTCGAAGGAAGTGCGCGGCGACACAATGGTCGGCAGCGATGTCTGGATCGGCATGGAGGCTGTGATCCTGCCCGGCGTGGAAATCGGCCATGGCGCCATCGTCGCCGCCAAATCGGTGGTGACGCACGATGTGCCGCCCTATGCGATCGTCGCCGGCAACGCCGCGAAAGTGGTCAAGATGCGTTTCGACGACAGGACGATCCGGCGGCTGCTGGCGGTGGCATGGTGGGATTGGCCGGTGGACAAGATCGGCCGCAACCTCGACGCCATCAGAGGCGCCGATATTTCTCTTCTGGAGGCAGCAGCTTGAACGTTCCCAACACCGCGATCAGCACCGACCTGTTCACGCGCGGGTGGATCTTCATCCGCGGCGTGCCGGCCATGAAGTTCCTGCCGCCGGAAGGGCCGCCCGAGATCGCCTTTGCCGGCCGCTCCAATGTCGGCAAGTCGTCGCTGATCAATGCGCTGGTCAACCAGAAGGGCCTGGCGCGCACCTCCAATACGCCGGGGCGCACGCAGGAGCTCAACTATTTCGTGCCGGATGGATTTTCGGGCGAGGGCACCGACCTGCCGCCAATGGCGCTGGTCGACATGCCGGGCTACGGCTATGCCACCGCGCCCAAGGAGAAGGTGGACGAGTGGACCAAGCTGGTCTTCGATTATCTCAAGGGTCGGGTCACGCTGAAGCGGGTCTATGTGCTGATCGATGCCCGCCACGGCATCAAGGCCAAGGACGACGAAGTGCTGTCGCTGCTCGACAAGGCGGCGGTGTCCTACCAGATCGTGCTGACCAAGACCGACAAGATCAAGGCCGCCGGCGTGCCGCGGCTGATCGAGGAGACGTTGGCCAAGATCAAGAAGCGTCCCGCGGCGTTCCCGTTCGTGCTGGCGACGTCATCGGAAAAAGGCGAAGGCTTGGAGGAATTGCAGGCCGCGATCGTGCTCGCCGCCAATGGCGGGTAAAAAGCTGGGATAGGTCGGCCATCAGAACGGGCAGCTCTATCTCCCTGTTTTCTCGCATTCGGACGGAAACCTGCACGCAATTTCCTGGATTGCTTCTAAGGTTTCGCCTCGATTGCAATCATCTCGTGGCTTTCTTCCTCTGCCAGCCTTTCGGTGCCGTAGGCCTTCAGGAACATGTTGACGCCCGACCTGACGATGTGGTCGATCTCGTCCTGGGTCGGGGCCTTGGTGCGATAGGCGAAGATGCACTGCCGGAAAAGACCGGCCAGGCACAGTTCGGTGAACTGATAGGCGGCGAGGTCGACATCGTCGATCTCCAGCAGGCCGCGCTCGATGGCGGCGTTGAGGAACGTCACCACCTTGTCATGGCCGCGCTTGGGTCCGCGTTCGTAAAAGCGAGCGCCCATATCGGGTATTCTGTCGGAGGCGCCGATCACCGTGCGTTGCGCCTGGATGACCCTGGCCGAGGTGATCTTCATCGACAGAACCTTGCCGAACTTCACCAGCGTCTGGCGCAAGTCGTCGGCGCGGTCGAGCATGTCGTACATGTTCTTGAAGATGGTGCCGCGCTCTTCCTCGATCAGCGCTTCGAACAGCTCTTCCTTGTTGGCGAAGTAGACGTAGATGGTGCCCTTCGAGACCCCGGCCTCGCGGGTGATGTCGTTCATCGAGGCGGCCTCGAAGCCCTTTTCGATGAAGACACGACGGGCGCCATCGATGATCTGGCTGCGCTTGACCGGGTCCTGTCCAGCGGCCGGGCGGCCGCGGCGCAGACCGTCCAGCAGGTCTTCGCACGGATCGGTTTCGCTGTTGCGTACAATCTCAACCATAAAAGTCGGACCTCGAAATAATTCGAACCAATCGGTTCGATTGCCTCTTGATATGGTCTTCTTTACGCGCTATGTCAACGGCCTGATCGAACCGAACGGTTCAGTATTATAACTTTAGAGAGATGTCATGTCCTCGACCGCGTCAACATCAGCCGAAGTCCGCCCTTTCCCCAACGCCAAGGTCGCGCCGGCGACGGAAGCTCCGGAAATTCCCCTCCAGCCGGTCGTCGCACCGCCGCCGGCGGAAGCGCCGGCCAAGAAAAAGCGCTCGGTGCGCTCCTTCCTGCTGCCGATCATCGGCCTTGCCCTTCTGAGCGGCGGCGCCTGGTATGGCTATGACTACTGGACCACGGGCCGCTTCATGATCTCCACCGACGACGCCTATGTCCAGGCCGACATGGCGTTCGTCTCGCCAAAAATTTCCGGCTATGTCGACCAGGTCCTCGTAAGCGAGAACCAGCAGGTCAAGGCCGGCGATCCATTGCTGACGATCGACGCCGGCGACTACAAGATCGCCGTCGCCCAGGCCGAGGCGCAGATCGCCACGCTGGCCAAGACGCTCGACCGCATCGACGCGCAGACCAAGGCCGCGCAAGCCTCGCTTCAGCAGGCACAGGCGCAGAAGGTCGCCGATCGGGCCGCCGCCGACAATGCCGGCCGGGCCCAGCAGCGCGCCGCGCAACTGGTCAAGACCCATGTCGGCACGCAGGCACAGCTGGACGACGCCCAGACCGCGCTCGACCAGGCCAATGCCGCGCTCGTCGGCGCCGACGCGCAGATCGCCGCCGCGCAGGCCAATATCGGTGTGCTCGAGGCACAGCGCGCGGAATCCGCCAGCACGCTGGCTTCCCTGCAGCTCGGCCGCGACAAGGCCGCGCGCGACCTCTCCTTCACGGTGCTCAAGGCGCCTTATGACGGCGTCGTCGGCAACCGCTCCGTCGAACAGGGCGATCTGGTCAGCCCCGGCCAGAAGCTCGCCGTGGTCGTGCCTATGGACAAGCTTTACATCGTCGCCAACTTCAAGGAGACGCAGCTTGCCAGGCTCGTGCCCGGCGAAAAGGTCAACATCTCGGTCGACGCCATCGACGGCCAGCCCATCCAGGGAACCGTCTCCTCGCTGGCGCCGGCCTCGGGCGCGGTGTTTTCGCTGCTGCCGCCGGAAAACGCCACCGGCAACTTCACCAAGGTGGTGCAACGCGTTCCGGTCCGCATCGACGTACCGGCCGATGCGCTGAAGACCGGCAAGCTGCGCGCGGGCCTGAGCGTCGTCGTCGCCGTCGACAGCCGTACCGCGCCTGCCGCCACCAGTAACTGATCGCTTTTCGGAGGGCGGCTTGGTGGCTGATTGAAGCACCAAGCCGCCCGGCCTGCCTCAACGGGGCCCCAAGGAGGGCCAGGAAATGGCAACCGCAACCATCACCGCAGGATCGCCGCCGGCAATGCCGGCTGCCCCCGACACGATTTCGACGCGCCGCGTCATCGCTTTCCTGGCGATGGTGTTCGGCATGTTCATGGCGATCCTCGACATCCAGATCGTTTCGGCCTCGCTGGCCGAGATCCAGGCCGGCCTCAGCGCCAGCTCCGACGAAATCCCGTGGGTGCAGACAGCCTACCTGATCGCCGAGGTGGTCATGATCCCGCTGTCGGGCTTCCTCAGCCGCATGCTGTCGACACGCGTGCTGTTCACCGTCGCGGCGGCGGGCTTCACCGCGGCGAGCGCCCTTGCCGCGACCGCCACCAACATCGACCAGATGATCGTCTACCGCGCCGTGCAGGGCTTCATCGGCGGCGGCATGATCCCGAGCGTTTTCGCCGCGGCCTTCACCATCTTCCCGCCCTCGCGCCGTGCCATCGTCTCGCCGATGATCGGCCTGGTGGCGACACTGGCGCCGACCATCGGCCCGACCGTCGGCGGCTATATCAGCCACGCTTTTTCCTGGCACTGGCTGTTCCTTGTCAATGTCGTGCCGGGCATCCTGGTGGCGACCGCTGCCTGGTCGCTGATCGATTTCGACAAGCCCAATCTCAAGCTGTTCTCGAAGTTCGACTGGTGGGGCCTGGCCGGCATGGCGGCCTTCCTCGGCTGTATGGAATACGTGCTTGAAGAAGGCCCGAACAATGACTGGCTGCAGGACCAGGGCGTCTTCATCTGCGCCATCGTGATGACCATCGGCGCGGTGATCTTCTTCTGGCGTGTCTTCACCGCCGAGGAGCCGATCGTCGACCTCAAGGCGTTCAGCAACATCAACTTCGCCTTCGGCTCGCTGTTTTCCTTCGTCATCGGCATCGGTCTCTATGGCCTGACCTATCTCTATCCGGTCTTCCTCGGACGCATCCGCGGCTACGATTCGATGATGATCGGCGAAGCGCTGTTCGTCAGCGGCCTGGCCATGTTCGTCACCGCGCCCATCTCCGGCTTCCTGTCGAGCAAGATGGACCTGCGGCTGATGATGATGATCGGGCTGTTCGGCTTCGCCACCGGCACCTGGTGGATGACGCACCTGACCGCCGACTGGGATTTCTACGAGCTGCTCATCCCGCAGATCCTGCGCGGCTGTTCGATGATGCTGTGCATGGTGCCGATCAACAACATCGCGCTCGGCACTTTGCCGCCGGACCGGTTGAAGAATGCGTCGGGACTGTTCAACCTGACCCGCAACCTCGGCGGCGCCGTCGGCCTCGCCCTCATCAACACCGTGCTGATCGACCGTAATGCCTTCCACTATGCCCGGCTCTCCGAGCATGTGCAGTGGGGCAGTGCCGCCGCGCAGGCCAAGCTGCAGAACATGACGCTCAATTTCGAGCAGACCACCGGCCTCGACGCCACCAGTGCCGCGATCTCCAAGCTGTCGGGCATGGTCCAGCAGCAGGCGGCGCTGCTGTCCTTCATGGATGTGTTCTATCTGCTGACCGTGCTGTTCGGGACGCTGGGCTTCTTCACCATGCTGATCAGGAAGCCGGCCGCGCCCGGTGGCGGCGGAGGCGGCGGGCACTGAAGCAAGGAAACGTGGCAGCGGTTTTCGGGAAGCTCCTCCAGTCCACGCCCGAAAGCTCCGACCCACGCAAAAAACTCCGGGCCGCAAAGCCCGGAGTTTTTTTATTGCCTTTGGGTCCTCAGGCGGCGGCGGGCTTGAAGGTCAGCGCCACCCCATTGATGCAGTGGCGCAGGCCGGTCGGCGCCGGACCGTCATCGAAGACATGGCCGAGATGGCCTCCGCAGCGGCGGCAATGCACTTCGGTGCGGGTCATGCCCAGCGACCGGTCCTCGGTCTTGCCGATGCCATTGGCGATCTCTTGCCAGAAACTCGGCCAGCCGGTGCCGGAATCGAATTTCGTCTCCGAGGGATAGACCGGCAGGTCGCAGCCGGCGCAGGCGAAGATGCCCTTGCGGTGTTCGTTGAGCAGCGGGCTGGTGCCTGGATATTCGGTGCCTTCCTTGCGCAGGACGTTAAAGGCGGCCGGCGACAGGATGGCTTTCCACTCGTCCTCGGTCTTGGCGACCTCGAATTTTTCGGCGGCCTGCGCGGCCTGCGGGCTGCCCATGCGCAGCATTGCTGCCGCGGTTCCGATGACGCCGATAGCGGCGGCACCGCTCAAAAGAAAGTCGCGACGGTTCATGACCAGTTCCTCCTGTCGTCTGTTTTGCCAAACTATGCCGCCGCCCGAAAGTCAAAAGCCGGTGACGGTTGCCCCAAACGACACTCCGCGCCGTCCACTTTCGATCGTGGGCGGCGCGGAGCACGCGCGTCGATTGCGGATCACGGGAGCGAGACGGCGCGATCGACGGAGAGCTCTTGCAGCAGGTTCGTCCGCGACAAGCGCCTCGTTACATCTTTCGCCCGATCACATCTTCGGGAGCAGAACCTTGTCGATGACGTGGATGACGCCGTTGGACTGTTCGACATCGGCGATGGTCACATTGGCGACATTGCCGTTCTCGTCGGTGACGGTGACCTTGCCACCGTCGGCCTTCAGCGACAGCTCGCAGCCGCCGACCGTCTTGACCTTGTGCGTGCCGCCATCGGCCTTGGCCATGGACACCACATCCGCCGCCATCGCCTTGGCGCCAATCACATGGCAGGTCAGGATCTTGACGAGCTTGTCCTTGTTCTCGGGCTTGAGCAGCGTCTCGACCGTGCCGGCCGGCAGGGCGGCGAAGGCTTCATTGGTCGGCGCGAAGACGGTGAACGGGCCGGCGCCCTGCAAGGTCTCGACAAGACCGGCCGCCTTGACGGCGGCGACCAGCGTCGTGTGATCCTTCGAATTGACGGCATTGTCGACGATGGTCTTGTTGGCAAACATGGCGGCGCCGCCGACCATCGGGTTTTCAGCATAAGCAGCCGTGGCAAGCGCGGAGACAGCGATCGTGCCGGCGAGCAAAAGGGTGGCGAATCTACGCATTGTATCAAAACTCCTCGGGTTTTCTCTTCCCATTTTGGGGACGCAAGGAGATACGGAACACAGATGCGTGAGTTTCAGAATATTTCTCGGATTTTTGATTTATTTTCACTGTGGATGTATTTTCGGCCTTGGCAATTCGCCGGCTACCGGTCCATTTAGACATATGGAACGGAGATAGACTGAGCCTGTTCTATCCACGCGCCGCCAGTGCGAAGGCTCGATCAGATGCCCTTCAAATCGCCCGCGGCAACCACCGGCCCGGTGGGCTGCCCGGTCGGCGAACCGCCGGCGGGTTCGAGGCTGACGGCCAGCACGGCGCCCTGCGCGAGTTTCCGCTGCGTGGTGGGCGAGACGCCAATATGCGCCGTCGCACCCGCCGGGATGACGCCCATCGAGACCGGCGCGTTCTTGCCCTCGATCATCCAGAGTTCGAAGTCCTTGCCGGCGGCGAGCACGCCGGAAACATGCGAAAGGCTGACTTCATGCCGTTCGGAATCATAGACGGCGAGATATTTGACGTCGCTGCCGTCGGCGGCCAGCGAAGCGACGAGTCGCGCCTGCGGCTGTTCAGCCGGCCGGTTGACATAGGGAACGGCGACGTAGAGCGCCAGCGCGGCAACAGCCGCCACCGCAAGGCCGCGCCAGAAGGCGAGGCTGGACCACAGGCCGGCGCGCGGCTCGGCAGGCGTGGTGGCGGCGGATGAAAACAGCCGGCGGTCGATCGCCGGCTTCACCGAAGCCGGCGGCTCGATTTCAAGATAGGCCGCGCCCAGCGGCGACAGGCGAACTTCCCAGCCGTCGACCAGCCGCGCGAAATCGGTCTCGACGTCGATGCGCCTGGAGGCTATCTGCCGCTCTTCGACCGGCAGCACGCCAAGAACGTATTCGGCGGCGAACAGGTCGTCGCCTCCACGTTCCGGTCCGTTGTCCTCTGCCAGCGTCATCTTTCCAGACATTCCCTGAGTTTCATCAGGCTGCGGCGCAGCCAGGTGCGCATCGTGTTCAACGGCACGCCGTGGCGTTCCGCCAGTTCGGCATAGCTTTCGCCCTTGAGATAAGCGCCCCGGACGGCCGCCGCCCGGTCTTTCTCCAACTCATCGAGACAATGATGGATCCGCTCGGTCTCGTCGCCCGCCACCACCATCGCTTCAGGTCCCGGCGCCGGATCGGCCACGTCGAGCGCGGCATCGATATCGGCGGCAGGCTTGCGCCGCGCTCGGATGCGATCGATCGCATGATTGCGCGCGATTGCCACCAGCCAGGAGATCGGGCTCAGATCGGAGACAGCAAAGCGATCCGCCTTCGTCCATATCTTGACGAAGACTTCCTGCAGCGCTTCTTCAGCATCTCCCCGGTCGTTCAATACACGAAGGCATACGCCGAAAAGTTTCGCACTGGTGTGCCGGTAAAGCAGATCGAACGCTGCCCGATCTTTCATCGAAGTCCGGACGATCAGCTTGGTAATGTCCTGCGGCGTCATGCGCGCCAAATTAGGCAATTGCGCTGTATTTGCAACGCCGGAAATATGCTGTGCACCTAAAGTTCGGCGCCCGCACACCTGCCCCGAGACAGTGTCCCGGTTTGAAGTCAAAAGCTGGCAATCGCGTTTGAGGCGCTTCCCCCGACATGCTACGCTTCAGCCGAAGCAAGGGAGATTTGTCATGGGATTGGTGCTCGCCAAACCTGAGGATGTCGCCACTGCCTTTGCCGATGCCTGGAATAGACACGATATGAACGACTTCGCGGCGTTGTTCGCCGACGACGCCAATTTCGTCAATGTCGTGGGCATGTGGTGGAAGAACCGCACCGAGATCGAAAGGGCGCACCGCGCAACTCATGAAACCATGTTTCGTGACAGCCGATTGAAGGGTGTTGTCTCGTCAGTTGTTGAATTGTCTTCCGGCATTGCATCGGTGCACTATTCATGGATCCTGACCGGCGCATCCGCTCCGGACGGCTCATCCGCCGGAAAACGAGAAGGCATTCTGCTTCTGGTTTTGAAGGAAGAACAGTCGGGCTGGCGGATAAAGGTTGCCCAAAACACCGACATTGTTCCGGGGGCGATTGCGCCCCCTTCCAACGCCGGGAGATAGCCGTTTAAAAGTCGCCGCCAAACTCCAAACTGAGACACTATCAGCCTGGATTGCCAAGGGAATTGCCGCTGACTAGCTTGGCAGCAATGGGGGAGCGCACATGTCGGTCGAACGAATCCTTTGGGAAGAAGACGCAACCGGCCTTGCCGGTCTGGTGCGCAGGGGCGAACTATCGGCGATCGAGTTGACCGAAGCGGCGATCGCCCGTGCCGAGGCCACCCGCCCCGAAATCAATGCCACGGCCGAGCCGCTCTACGAGGCGGCACGGACCCGGGCAAAGAGCATCGACCGTTCGCTGCCGCTGGCTGGGGTCCCCTTCGCCATCAAGGATCTCGGCATCGCCATCAAGGGCGTGCCCTCGCATGGCGGCAGCCGCATTCCGGCCTGGGTGCCCGATTTCAACTCGGTGATGACCGAACGCTATCTCGCCGCCGGGCTGATTCCGATCGTCACCTCGACGTCACCCGAGCACGGGCTGCGGCTGATGACGGAATCCAAGGCCTTTGGCGTCACCCGCAATCCCTGGAATACCGGCCACACCACCGGCGGCTCGTCGGGCGGTTCGGCAGCCCTGGTTGCCGCCGGCGTCGTGCCGGTGGCGCATGCGTCGGATGGCGGCGGCTCGATCCGCGTGCCTTCGGCCTGCAGCGGCCTTGTCGGCCTCAAGACCTCGCGCGGCCGTGTCCCGTTGTCCCCACTGGTGAGCGAAAGCTGGTACGGCATGGTCGTCGATCACGCCGTCACCCGCTCGGTGCGCGACTGCGCGCTGCTGCTCGACCTCACCCATGGTGCGGATACGCTCGCGCCTTATGCCGCGCGCCCGCCAAAAAGCTCGTTCGCCGCCGCTGCCGCGCGGGATCCCGGCAAGCTCACGCTGGCGGTGTACCGCAAGTCGCCGCTGGGCCTGCCGATTTCGGCCGAGACGCTGAAGGCGCTCGACATTGCCGTGGCACTCGCCCGCGAGGGCGGCCATTCGGTCGAGGACATCGATCTGCCTTTTATCGGCCGCGATTTCTTCGCCGATTTCTGCACAACGGTCGCCTCCGCCGTCGCCGGCTCGTTGCGGGGTGAAGCGCTGCGCGTCGGCCGCTCGGTGACGGGCGACATCGAGCGGGCCACGCGCGTGCTTGGCCGGTTGGGCGAGATGATCTCGGCCGGCGAAACCTATGCCGGCCTGCAGCGCCTGCATGCCACCTCGAGGCAACTGATCACGGAGACCGCGCGCTATGACGCGGTTCTGATGCCTGTTATCGCGCACCCGCCGCTCGCCTGCGGCGCCATGGATCCGAAAGGCGCCGATGAACTGATCGAAAACCTGCTCGACAAGCTGCACCTCACCGCGCTGCTCAGGATCAAGCCGCTGTTCGGCCAGTTGATGGACAAGAGCCTTTGGTTCACGCATTGGCCGGCGATCCACAATGTCAGCGGCCAGCCGTCGATCGCGCTCCCCGTCCATGTCACGGACGCCGGCCTGCCGCTCGGCATCCAGGCCGCCGGCCGGCCGGGCGACGAGGAAACACTTTTGTCGCTCGCCGCGCAGATGGAGAAAATCTCGGGCTGGTTGACGCGGCGGGCGCCGCTGATGGTGCCGTCACAATGACGACACCGTGAACCGACTATGACAGCAAAGCCATTTGCGGCTCGCGTCAATTCCCGCTAAGACGCCGCCGTCCTTACCTGATGCATGTCGCCCAAAAGTGCCCAGCGGTTTGGGACAACGACATGCATAAAACCAAATACCAGGGAACCACGCCGATGTCGGACGTCGCCGCCACCGCCGAAATGCAGGCCGCCCTCTTGTCGCGCGCGCTGCCCTACATGCAGCGCTACGAGCACAAGACGGTCGTGGTGAAGTATGGCGGCCATGCCATGGGCGATCTCGAACTCGGCAAGGCCTTCGCCCGCGACATCGCGCTGCTCAAGCAGTCCGGCGTCAACCCAATCGTCGTCCATGGCGGCGGACCGCAGATCGGGGCCATGCTGGCCAAGATGGGCATCGAATCCAAGTTCGAGGGCGGCCTGCGCGTCACCGACCAGAAGACGGTCGAGATCGTCGAGATGGTGCTGGCCGGGTCGATCAACAAGGAGATCGTCGCGCTGATCAACGCCGAGGGCGAATGGGCGATCGGCCTGTGCGGCAAGGACGGCAACATGGTGTTCGCCGAAAAGGCGCGCAAGACGATGATCGACCCCGATTCCAACATCGAGCGCGTGCTCGATCTCGGCTTCGTCGGCGAGCCGGTCGAGGTCGACCGCACGTTGCTCGACCTTCTGGCGCGCTCCGAAATGATCCCCGTGCTGGCGCCGGTCGCGCCCGGCCGCGATGGCCATACCTACAACATCAACGCCGACACTTTCGCCGGCGCCATCGCCGGCGCATGCAAGGCCTCGCGCCTGCTGTTCCTCACCGACGTGCCTGGCGTGCTCGACAAGGACAAGAAGCTGATCGACGAGTTGACGGTCGCCGAGGCCAAGGCGCTGATCAAGGACGGCACGGTTTCCGGCGGCATGATCCCCAAGGTCGAGACCTGCATCGAGGCGATCGAGCGTGGCGTCGAAGGCGTCGTCATCCTCAACGGCAAGACGCCGCATTCGGTGCTGCTCGAACTGTTCACCGAACACGGCGCCGGCACACTGATCGTGCCATAATGCTCTTGTCAGCCGGCTAATCTTCTGCCTGACGGGCCGCGATTTACGGCTGCGGGAAGCTCCGGCTTTGTACCTGGCCGCCGGACAACCATCGATTCCTCCTCGGTGTCCTGCGGTGCGCCCCAGAATTCGGCGAGCGTCGGGCCGCCTTTCAC
This sequence comes from Mesorhizobium sp. BR-1-1-10, assembly GCF_020165595.1. Lineage (NCBI taxonomy): Bacteria > Pseudomonadati > Pseudomonadota > Alphaproteobacteria > Hyphomicrobiales > Phyllobacteriaceae > Mesorhizobium > Mesorhizobium sp. BR-1-1-10. Next base: position 356,641 of record NZ_JAIUIL010000005.1, read on the forward strand.
CCGGCGGTCGGTCACCAGAAAACTCCAGATCTCGCGGAACCAGACGCGGCGGCCCATCTGCGTGTACCAGCGCATCGAATGCCGCTGCTCGGGATCGGGGTGGAACAGGATGCGCGCCAGCGCCTTCGGCCTCGACTGCACGGCGAGCTCAATCAGCTTGACCGAGAAGAACAGCATCCACGGCTTCAGCCGGGTCATCTGCAGCACCTGGTGCTTGTAATCCCACAGGCGGGCATCCCTCTGGATGACCTTGCGATCCCGCGCGATGCGGAAAAACGGCGTCCAGCGATGCGGCGTCACATAGAGCGCCTGGATCTGGTCGGGGTCATAGGCGAGGAGCTGGCGAAAGCCGCGCCACAGATCGCGAAATCCCTCATCCTCGAAGCCGGCGACCCAGGTTGCCATGGACAGGATGCCGTGCTTCCGCAGCAGCCGTATCGCTTCACGATCGGACGAGGTACTGCCGCCCTTGCGGATCAATTGCAGCGTCTGCTCGTCGGTGTTTTCCATGCCGAGCAGCCAGCGGATGACACCGGCCTGGCGGTAGAGGTGCAGCATATCGGCATCGCGCACGATATCGTCGGCGCGGGTCGAGCCGACGATCAGCACCGCCACGTTCTCGGCAATCAAGGCTTCGAGAAAGGCGCGCCAGGCCTTTTTAGAAACCGTCGGATTTTCATCCGCCAGGTTGATCAGTTCGACGCCATGCTCGCGGTGCAGCCAGGCGATCTCCTTGGCGAACTTGACTGGGTCGCGATGCCGCCAGCGGGTCCAGAAGCCACGCTGTCCGCAATAATTGCACAGATGCGGGCAGCCGCGCGAAAACTGCATGACCACCGCACGCTTGCCTCCCCAGTAGCTGGATCCGCGGTGGTCGATCAGCTCCCAGCCGACGCGGTAGGCGTCGAGGTCGGCGATGGTCATCGCCGCTTGCGTAGCGAAGGGACGGTCAAGATCGTCGCGGCAGGCGATGCCGGCAACGCTTGCCGGCGGCTGGCGCATCTCCAGCGCCTCGACCAGCGCCACCACGGTCGCCTCGCCCTCGCCGCGCACGATGAAGTCGAAGGCGTCGGTTGACGCCAGGATGTCGCGCCAGTGATAGGTGGGGAAGACGCCGCCATAGAGGATGATCGTCGCCGGCGCGCGCGCCTTGACCATCCCGGCGATCAACAAGGCGGTCGGATGTGCCGAGGTCGAGCCGGAATGGCCGATCAGAACGAAGTCGGGACAGTCCTTCAGGGCTTCCGCGACAACCGAGGCGAGCGGCATCGGCCCGAACTCGGCATCGACGAGCCGCACCTGATGACCGGCATCGAGCAGCGGGCCGCCGATCGCCAGCAGGCCAAGCGGCGGCAAGTGATCGTCGGGCACGCGGCTGCCGATGGCGGTGTGCGGCGGATTGATCAGGACGATTTTCATGGCGGACCTCCGGGAGGAATGGTCCGTGCATGCTGGTTGGAGAGCTGGCCACCGAAAGGGCCGAGCTCAGCAGTTTGCTTGCAGCTTTTCCGCAGAAACGCGGATGCGCATCACCGCCTGAGATGGGCGAGCGGCACGTGGCCGGGTCCCTTGATGTTCTGCAGCACCAGTTGCGTGTGGACGTCGCGCACGCCGTCGAGCCGCATCAGCCTATGCATGACGAAGGCGTTGAGCTCGTCGACCGATGGCACCATGACATGCAGCAAAAAGTCGTGGTCGCCGGTCATGGTCCAGCACGACGAAACCTCGTCCATGCGCTGAACGGCGGCAATGAAGCTCTCGGGCGAGCCGTCGCTGTGGCTGACGAGGCGCACCTGGATGAATACCTCGACCATCAGGCCGACGGCGCGGCGGCTGATCACCGCGGCAAAGCCCTTGATGATGCCGGCTTCCTGCAGCGCCTCGAAGCGCCGGGCGCAGGGCGTGGTGGAGAGGCCGACCTCCTGCGCCAGCTCGGAAACGGGTTTGCGACCGTTTCGTTGCAGGACATCCAGCATCTTGATCTCGAAATCGTCGAATTGAGGCATTTTCACTCATCCGATGCGATTGTGAGTGAATGATATCTCGAATGTGGCGGAGGAGCCACCATCAAAACCGAATTGCCTCGGCAGATCGGGTTAGCCTTGCGGCACGTCAACCATTGATGCGAGGAGAAAACCCATGACGACGATGAGCGTTGCCGAATACGCCCGCGACTGCGCGGCGCAAGGGTTGCGCGGGGACTATTCGGTGTGCCGCGCGGATTTCACCGTGGCGCAGGCTTATGACTATTCGACCGAGGAGCAGGCGGTGTGGCGCACGCTGTGCGACCGCCAGACCAAGCTGACGCAAAAGCTCGCCCATCACTCCTATCTCGACGGCGTCGAGAAGCTCGGCCTGCTCGACTGCATCCCCGATTTCGAGGACGTCAGCACCAAACTGCGCAAGCTGACCGGCTGGGAAATCGTCGCCGTGCCGGGCCTCATCCCGGCCGCACCGTTCTTCGACCACCTCGCCAACCGCCGCTTCCCGGTCACCAACTGGCTGCGGACCAAGCAGGAACTCGACTACGTCGTCGAGCCGGACATGTTCCATGACTTCTTCGGCCATGTGCCGGTTCTCTCGCAGCCGGTGTTTGCCGATTTCATGCAGATGTATGGCAAGAAGGCCGGCGACATCATTGCGCTGGGCGGCGACGAGATGATCACCCGGCTCTACTGGTACACGGCCGAATATGGCCTGATGCAGGAGAACGGCCAGAAGCTGAAGGCGTTTGGCGCCGGTCTGATGTCGTCGTTCACCGAGTTGCAGTTCGCTGTCGAGAGCAAGGACGCCCACCATGTACCGTTCGACCTGGAAACGGTGATGCGCACCGGCTACGAGATCGACAAGTTCCAGCGCGCCTATTTCGTGTTGCCGTCCTTCGACGCCTTGCGCGATGCCTTCCAGACGGCGGATTTCGAAGCGATCGTCGCGCGCCGCAAGAGCAAGCCGGCGCTCGACCCGGCGACGGTCTAAAACATAAAGCGCGTCGCATGAATCTGTCTCAACGCGACGCGCTTTGGACGCTTTGATCGCGCTGGGCTATTGCATGGCAGCGGGGTTCATCCACAGGAGCTCCCAGACGTTGCCGTCAGGGTCTTCGATGTGGCGGTTGAACATGAAGCCGAGATCCTGAGCGGGGTTGGGATCGGCGCGGCCGCCGGCCGCGACGCCCTTCTCGATCGTGGCATTGACCTCGTCCTTGCTGCTCGCGGTGAGTGCGATCAGCATCTGGCTGTCACGCCTGGCGTCGCCGATCTGGCGGGTTGTGAACTGGCCGTAATGCTGGTGCGTCAGCAACATCACCCCGATCGCGTCGGAAAACATGACCGAACTGGCCTGGTCGTTCGAGAACCGCGGATTGAGCGTGCCCCCGATCGCGAGATAGAAATTGGTCGCTGCCTGCAGATCCCGCACCGGCAGATTTATGAAGATCATCTTGGTCATCGGTCTAAGCCTTGCCTTCGTTGACAGGTACTAGTCAGTCCAGTACCGTTTCATGGGGCTACCACGAGAGAACGGTACCGTCTAGTACTGGTTAAGAGGGCGCCATGAAAATCGACGGTGAGACCAGATCGGCTCGCAAGGATCGTGAGATCATCCAGGCGGCCACAGCGGCGTTCACCAGCAAGGGATATGACGGGACCAGCATGGAGGAAATCGCCACCAAGGCGGGGGCCTCCAAGCAGACCGTCTACAAGCATTTCACCGACAAGGAGACGCTGTTTGGCGAAGTCGTTCTGTCAACCGCTACCCAGGTCAATGACATCATCGAGTCCGTGACGACGCTGCTTTCCGAGGCGAAATTCATGGAAGGCGGCCTGCAGCAGCTTGCCCGACGTCTGATAGCGGTTCTCATGGATGAAGAGTTGTTGAAGCTGCGGCGCTTGATCATCGCCAACGCGGATCGAATGCCGCAGCTTGGCCGCGCTTGGTACGAAAAGGGGTTTGAGCGCATGCTTGCCTCGACGGCGTCCTGCTTTCAAAAACTCACCAGTCGAGGACTGATACAAACAAGTGATCCCTATCTGGCAGCCAGCCATCTTTTTGGAATGCTTCTTTGGATCCCCATGAATGAAGCCATGTTCACGGGAGGCAACCGGCGCTCCAAGGCCGAACTGGAACGCCACGCGGATGCCTCGGTGGAGGCATTTCTGGCCGTCTACGGAGTCCAGCCGAACTAGTCGCGTCCCCTGCCCACGTTTGCAGGGGTCGAGGACACCACCGTGTGCCTTTCGACCTGCAAACAGTGATGCGCACCGGCTACCAGATCGACAAGTTCCAGTGGAACGGCCGGCCGCCGGGACATTCCGCCATTCCTACAGAGCGTAGATGGTCCGGTTGAACTTCGTCTCCATCACCACGTGGGAAGCGGTTTTGACGACGCCGCTGATTTCATTCAAGGCATTCACCTCCCGGTTCAGCTTCTCGAGCGTCTCGGCGGCAAGGTGGATGATCAGATCCCATTCACCGGTTATGGCATAGACCGCCTGGATCGAGGGCATCGCCTTGATCCTTCTGGAGACGTCCGGATAGCTCTTGTTGTTCAGGGACGCGAGGGTGAAACAGTGGACGGCGTTCTGGGCCACCGTCTTGGCCAGCCGCACGGTATAGCCTTCGATGATGCCGCCGGCCTCCAGCTTCTGTATCCGCTCCTGCAGCGCTGTCCGCGACACGCCGAGCTGCCGTGCCAGTGACGCGACCGGCTCACGCGCGTTCTTCTGCATCAGCGCGAGCAACTGACGATCCTTCTCGGTCAATTCCACAAACAAAACCTCTCGCTCGATCCGCTCAGTAACCACCGCGCGATCCTATCGGCTGAACAGCCCCCGCGACAATCCGCAATACTGGCAGCGGCGAACGGAACAAGGCCAACGTATCCGGCACTTTGTCATCTCAAGGGACGCAATGACTGCGCGATCGCCATTATCCCGCATTTCGCCGGGTGGAACCCTTCTTTTTGCGACCTGACTGTCTGGGGTCACGAACGCCGGTCCATCAGGGGGAATCAGCTTCGGCTGTGATGGGCAAAGTCCGAAACCGATCCGGTTGAACCTGCAGCGTAAGCGCTGAGGTTCGACGTCGGCCACTCAACCTATCAGTTCAACCACAAGGGAGGGATAACTTTGAAAAAACTGCTCAATTTGGCCGTTCTTGCCGCCGCGACATTCGCCATCACGACGGCAGCCATGGCCGGTGAAACCCTGGACCGCGTCACGTCGAAAAAGGCGATGGTCATCGCCACCAACGCGGCCTGGCCGCCACAGAGCTTTCTCAACGACAGCAACGAACTCGCCGGTTTCGACATCGATGTCTCGCGCGAGATCGGCAAGCGGCTTGGCGTCGAGGTCTCGTTCGAAACGCCCGACTGGGCGACGCTGACCGGCGGGCGCTGGCAGGGACGCTACGACCTTGGCGTCGGATCGGTCACGCCGACAAAAGCCCGCTCCAAGGTGATCGACTTTGTCGGCATCTATTATTACAGCCCCTACGTCTATGTCCTGCACAAGGACAGCGGCGCGAAGTCGGTCGCCGATCTCAACGGCAAGATCATCGGCGTCGAGACTGCCACCACCTCGGAGGATTTCATCCGCCGCAAGCTCGAAATCGACGCGCCTGGCCTGGCTCCCATCGAATACAAGCTCGAGCCGGGCGAGATCCGCACCTACGCCGATTCCATGCTTCCCTTCGATGACCTGCGGCTTGGCGACGGCGTGCGCCTGAATGCCGTGATCGCGCCGGAACAGACGGCGCAGAACGCCATCAAGAACGGCTATCCCGTGAAGATCCTGGAAGGCGAGTACGCCTTCCGCGAGCCGCTCGTCGTCATCGCCGAGAAGAAGGATCCCGAGTGGACCGCGAAGGTCGGGGGCATCATCACCGAAATGAAGACGGACGGCACGCTCGCCGCGCTGACCACGAAGTGGTACGGCAAGGACTACAGCGCCAAGTAATGTCATTCCGCCGGCTGCCTCCTCGGCAGCCGGCGGGCGTCACCCCACCTCATGAATGCCCCTCACTGCAAAGTCGTCGATGGCCTATCCGGACACCTATTACGCCCGCACCCTGACCGACCGGAAGACGCGGCCCCCGCTCAAAGGCGAGACGCGATGTGACGTGGCCGTCGTCGGCGCCGGATTGGCCGGGCTGACGACAGCGCTGCAGCTGGCGCGCGCCGGATTGCACGTCGTCGTGCTGGAAGCCCAGGTCGCCGGTTTCGGCGCTTCGGGACGCAATGGCGGCTTCGTCACGCCCGGCTTCGCCACCGGCGGCGACACTATCGCCGCACGTGTCGGCGGGGAGGCAGCGCGCGATCTGCACCGGCTGTCGATCGAAGGCATGGAATTCGTGCGCGACACCATCGAAGCGCTCGGAATATCGGCCGCCCAGCCGCGTGCCGGCCTGCTCAGCGTCTTGCGCTACGACGGCGGCGATGCGCTGAAGGCCTATGCCGACCAGATGGCACGCGACCATGGTTACGAGCTTCAATATCTGCGCGGCGAAGATGTGCGCGCGGTGCTGAAGTCGGCTCGCTACCACCAGGGCCTGCGCGACCCGAACGCCTTTCACATCCATCCGCTCAACTATCTGCGTTGCCTGGCCGACGAGATCGAGCGGCTGGGCGGCAAGATCCATGAGAGTTCCGAGGTCGTGCAATGCGACCTGTCGGGACCGCAAAAGATGCTGCGCACGAGCCAGGGCACGCTTCGGGCGCCCCAGATCGTGCTCGCGACCGGCGGCTATACCGGCCCGGTGTTCGGCCAGCTCTACCGCGCCTTTCTGCCCATCGCGACCTATGTGATGGTTTCCGAGGCGGCTCCCCGCCTCATCGCGCAAGCCGTCGCCACCACCGATGCCGTCGGCGACAACAGGCGGGCCGGCGACTATTATCGTCTGGTAGAGAGCGGCAATCGCCTTTTGTGGGGCGGGCGCATCACCACGCGTGCCGCTTCCGCCGACGCGCTGGCGCGAGAATTGCGCCGTGAAATGGTCGGCACCTACCCGCAGCTCGCCGGCCTCAAGACCGAATTGGCCTGGTCGGGGCTGATGTCCTATGCCCGGCATCTGATGCCCCAGATCGGGGAGCTGCAATCGGGCGTCTGGTACTGCACCGCTTTTGGTGGCCATGGCCTCAACACCACGGCGATTGCTGGAAAAATTGTCGCCGAGGGCATTCTGGGCGCTTCGGACCGGTATCGGCAATTCGCGCCATTCGGACTGAGCTGGGCCGGCGGCGCCGGTGGCCTGGCCGCCGCGCAGCTCACCTACTGGAAATTGCAGGCGCAGGACTGGTGGCGGGAACGCCGCGCCACCACCAAGGACAAGGTGACGGCATGATCGGCAGGCTGATGCTCTCCCATCCAGCGCTTGCCCGCCACGCGGCGGCAGCGCTTTTTCCCGCGCTGCTGGCCGCGGCCCTCTACGCCATGGGCATCAAGTCGAGCTGGATCGGCTCGGTGATGCCGCTTGCATCCGACTGGTTGCAGGCCAATCCAGCCTTGTCGCGCGCCCTCTCGGCCGTGTTGATCGCGCTCCTGGTTCTGGTGAATTGCAAGCTGCTGCTGCTCCTGCCCCGACGCCAGCAGATCGCTGGCGTCTGGATCGAGCTGTTCGCGCTGCTGATGCTGTTCTTCTATTCCTTCGACCTCTCCTTTGCCTTCATTGCCAGGAAGGTCGGCTTCCTGATCACCCAGGGCGTCACCACGACGCTTTACATTTCGGCGATCTCGATTCTCATCGCGACGACCATCGCGCTTGTCGGGGCCATCGCCAAACTGACCGGCAACGGCATCGTCTACGGGCTGGCCACCTTCTACACGTCGCTGTTTCGCGGCCTGCCATTGCTGATGCAGATCTACATCATCTATCTCGGCCTGCCGCAGGTCGGCTATGTGATCGGCGCGGTGCCGGCCGGCATCGTGGCGTTGTCGCTGTGTTATGGCGCCTACATGACCGAGATCTTCCGCGCCGGCATCGAAAGCATCCCGCGCGGCCAAAGCGAAGGCGCCACGGCGCTCGGCCTGAGCCCCGGCCAGACCATGGCGCTGGTCATCCTGCCGCAGGCCATGCGCGTCATCATCCCGCCGACCGGCAACCAGTTCATCGCCATGCTGAAGGATTCCTCGCTGGTGTCGGTCGTCGGCGTCTGGGAGATCATGTATCTCGCCCGCACGATGGGCCAGACGGAGTTCCGCCATATCGAGATGCTGATCACGGCCTCGATGATCTACTGGATCCTGTCGATCGCGCTGGAATTCGGCCAGGCCTATCTCGAACGGCGCTTCGGCCGATCGGACCGCTAGGTAGGTTTGACGCCTAAAATCAGCGCGGCTGCGATGCCTCGGCCTTCAGCCGCACAAGCTGGTCGCGCTGCAGGTCGAGCGCGGCGGTGACGAAGCGCCGAATGGTGGCAAGCTCGGCGTCGCCGCCGTGCTGGTGCGCATCGCCCTCTACGGCTTTTGAGCCTCTGCCGGCGCCATCCTTGGCGTCGGCAGAACGGGTGGTGATCCGAGCAGGGACGACGACTGCGCTCAGACCGTGACCACCTTGCTCAGGTGCTCACCCAGCCGGCAGGCGAGCGCGGTGATCGTCGTCGTTGGATTGGCTTGTCCCGACGTGCAAAAGACCGAAGAGCCGCCGACATAGAGATTGTCCATGCCATGCACCTTGCAGTTGGCGTCCACCACGCTCCTGGTGACGTCGGTGCCCATGCGCGTGCCGCCCATATGATGGTGGCCCGCCGTCTCTTCGTTGGTCGGATAATCGTCGCCCTTCGAGATCCAGTCGGCAATGCGCACCCGGCCCAGGTTCTTCTGGGCAAGCGTCGTGCCGAACAGCCTTAAGCCTTCGAGAAGGGTGCGGCGTTCCAGTTCCGATTTCTTCCAGTGCAGTTCGATGCGCGGCACGCCGGCATGGTCGACCTCGGTCTTCGACAGCTCGATCTGGTTCGAAGCCAGCGGCGCCTGTTCCCAGGCGACATAAAGCTGAGCGGCGCAACGCAGGTTCTGGTCGAGCTTGCCCGACACCCATTCCGCCATGTGCGGCGCTGTACAGGCAAGATCAGCGATCAGGCTCTTGACGCCCGGATAGGGAGTCTCGATCAGCCTGATGCCGAAATTCATGATCCTGAGCCGTTCCATCGCGGCAGCCATCGGCGAGAAGAAGGCCTCCTTGACGGCATCGACCTCGAACGCGCCGTCGTCGGCCAGGATGGCGTTGCCGCCCTCGAAGGTCGGATGCTCCATCCAGTAGCGGCCAAGCGCCGTCGCGTTCGGCACGACGCCGCCGTTGGAGCGCCGGTTGGACCACAAAAGCAGCCGGGAATTCTCCAGTCCGCCGGTGCAGACGATGAAATAGTCGGCGCTGAACGAGCCGGCGTCCTGCCCGTTGGACCATAATCTGGCGCCGGTCACGCGTTTGCCATCTCCGGCAAGCTCGGTGGCGTAGGTGTTGAGCACGACGGCGATGTTTTTGCTCTGGTCGAGTTGGTCGCCGAACTTTTCTGCAAACCGGACCGCCGGGCTCTTGATCAGCTGCACCCAGCGAATGTCGTCCGAGATCGGCACATCTGGCCGGAAATCGGGAAGGTCGAGGATATCGCGCACTTCCGCAAGATAGGGTTCGATGTCGGCGCGCCGGATAGGCCAGCCGGTGTCCGGTGCCCAGGCTTTCGGCTCGAAATCCTGTTTGTCGAGCACGCGACACCAACCGGCCCAGTGATTGGAACTGCCGCCCATGAACCGCAACCGCGTGATATCGAGATCGAAGTAGGAATCGCCGACCGTCGTGCCGCGGTAGAAATCCTGCGACTCGTCGCTGAATTCCCGCGAGCCGGCTTCCAGCACCACGACCGGGATGCCGGCCGCGCCAAGTTTCCTGGCGATCGTGGTGCCGGCGGGGCCGGAACCAAGGACACAGACCTTTGGCGCGAAATTGGCGGCGCGATACGCCTCGTAGCTGTCGAAGATCATGCCAGGTCGCTCCGCTTCAGGATCCAGCCATTGACCTCGACGATCTCGTCGGGATTGGCCCGGGATGAACCGGCATGGGTGGCGTCGGCATCAGGCAGCTTGCGGAACAAGGACAGGGCAGGCAGGGCGATCAGCGCCTGCACGAGCGTGCGGCGCGACATTTTTTTGATCAAGAAACTCATGGCAGGCCTCTCGGCTGGGACTTCGATGCGCGTATGACATTCCCCGAACGGCACACGCATCGTCACGGAAGCCAGTATCGTGCCAAGCATGGCCTCAAGGCGGTAAAAAGCCTGACAAGCGGCACAACCGGATGCAAACAGGGTTAGAGATTTCTTAACCGGCCGGGTGTGCTGGCCAACCCGCTCATGCGGCTTCGGAAATGTCGGTATCGAGGATCGTCAGGTTGCGGCCCGCATGCTTGGCCTGGTAGAGGCGCCGGTCCGCAGCGCGCATCAGGTCCGATACGTTGACATCCTCGCCGCACACGGTGCCGCCGATGCTGACGGTCAACGGAATGGTTCGCTCATCGACAGGCCGGAAGCGGATCAGCTCGACCTCGCGACGGATTCGTTCGGCAACGCGCTTGGCCTCCTGTTCCGTGGCTCCGGTCAGAAACGCGCCGAACTCCTCGCCGCCGATCCGGCCGAGCACGTCGCCGCTGCGCACGCCGCGCTCGATGGCGCTCGCGATCAACAGCAGCGCGTCGTCCCCGGTCAGGTGACCGAAATTGTCATTGATCTTCTTGAAATGATCGGCGTCGATGATCAGCAGCGCGCCGCGGTCGGACTTGCGCCGGGAGCCGTCCAGCGCGGCAAAGAAGCTTTCCCGGTTGAGCATGCCGGTCATGTCGTCGCGGCTCGCCTTTTCCGCCAGGCGGCGGTGCGCCGCGGCGAGTTGGGCATGGGCACGGGCCAATTCGCGATGGGCATTTTTCAACCTGTCGCTCTGCCAGAACGTGCCGGCGCATGCCGTCCAGGCAAGGACGAGCGGACAGACCGTCGACGTCAGCCAGATCGTGCGCGTGATAGGGAATCCCATCGCTGGGACGATGATCAATGTCAGCAGGAGCGAGGCAGCGACGGAGGCGAAGGCGATGGCGGCGGATTTGAGAATAATGCTGTTCATCGCGGGCTCCCCACAGGACTTGTCTCTGTGCCAGCAAGCCCTGAAGGCCACCTTTCCGGGATGGCTAAAATTTGAATCGTGAGGCCATTTCCGCCACTCTCGACGCGCATAAGTTGTGGATAAAGTCCCTTTCAGAATCCCTGTTTCATGCCATAAGGAGCGCATGAGCACGCTTCCCGATCCCGCCCGCTTCGCCCATGTCACCGACTGGGTGTTCGACCTCGACAACACGCTCTACCCGCATCACTCGAATTTGTTCTCCCAGATCGACGTCAAGATGACCGCCTATGTCGGGGAACTGCTGGCGCTGCCGCGCGAGGAGGCGCGCAAGCTGCAGAAGGAGCTCTATCGCGAATACGGCACGACGCTGAACGGGCTGATGACGCGCCACGGCATCGATCCCGACGACTTTCTGGAGAAGGTCCATGACATCGACTATTCGTGGCTGGTGCCCGATCCTGTTCTCGGCACCGCCATCCGCCAGCTTCCCGGCCGCAAATTCATCTTCACCAATGGCGACCGCAGGCATGCCGAGCGCACCGCGCGCCAACTTGGCATCCTCGACCATTTCGACGACATTTTCGATATCGTCGCTGCCGGCCTCAATCCCAAGCCGGCGCGCCAGACCTACGAGAAGTTCGCCGAACTGCACGCCGTCACCGGCCACAATGCGGTGATGTTCGAGGACCTCGCCCGCAACCTGGCCGTGCCGAAGTCGCTGGGCATGACCACGGTTCTCGTGGTGCCGCGCAATTTCGAGCCGACCTTCTCGGAAATCTGGGAACGCGACCCGGCGCAGGAAGACGACGTCGACTACGTCACCGACGATCTCGCGGAATTTTTGACAGGAATAGTGAGTAGTGAGTAGTGAGTAGTGAGTAGTGAGTAGTGAGTAGTGAGTAGTGGAGGAGCACACCTTTCGCTCGCTCACTACTGACTAATCCCTACTCACTAATTCCCACTGCCTACTCACTCACTCACTCCCTAGCTTGTAGAAGCGGCTGATGATGCCCCAGGCTTCGTCGGCTGTGTCGACGAAATCGATGATGTCCTGGTCGCCCGGGCTGATCGTGCCCTGCTCGGCGAGGAAGTCGAGGTCGATCGCCCGCTTCCAGAAGGACTTGCCGAACAGGATCACCGGCACGCGCTCCATGCGTCCGGTCTGGATCAGCGTCAGCGTCTCGAAGAACTCGTCCATCGTGCCGAAGCCGCCGGGAAACACCGCCACGGCCTTGGCGCGCATGACGAAGTGCATCTTGCGGATGGCGAAATAGTGGAAGTTGAAACAGAGCTCCGGCGTCACATAGGGGTTCGGCGCCTGCTCGTGCGGCAGCACGATGTTGAGCCCGATCGACGGCGCGCCGACATCATCGGCGCCGCGGTTTCCCGCTTCCATGACGCCCGGACCGCCACCGGTCACCACCACATATTCGCGATAATATGACGTGGCCGACTGCTGCGAGCAGAGGCGGGCGAATTTGCGCGCCTCCTCGTAATATTTGCTGTTTTCCTCAAGGTTCTTCTTCTGCATCTCGTTCTTGGCCGCCCAGGCCTCGCCGCCGGGCTCCGGCAGGCGCGCGCCGCCGAACAGGATCACGGTCGAACGAATGCCGCGCTCGGCGAGGATCATTTCCGGCTTCAGCAGTTCCAGTTGCAGCCTGACGGCGCGCAGCTCGCGCCGGGTCATGAAGTCGGGATCGTTCCAGGCCAGGCGGTAGGTCTCGGCCCGCGTTTGCGGCGTGTCCGGCACGCTTTTCGACCGCTCCAGATCCTCATCCGAGTGCGGCAGCGGCGTCCATCCCGCCTTTTCCATGGGAGTCATCGAATCCACCCGTCCATTCCTTTACTTGCGCCGTCCCATGACGCTGGCGCGATTGACCCCCATTCCACCTTAACATAGGGTCCGCGCGACTTTTAAACAGGTTAAGGCGCAGCCCTTAACAGCTTGGTAATGGAGCAAATTCATGTCGAAGCCCGATCTGGCGAGCCTCGAAAAGACCATCGACAGGGCCTTCGAGGAACGCGACGCCATTTCGACCGCGACCCGCGGCGAGGTGCGCGACGCCATCCAGTCGGCACTCGACCTGCTCGACCGCGGCACCGCCCGCGTCGCCGAGCGGCAGGCCGACGGCAAGTGGCATGTCAACCAGTGGCTGAAGAAGGCGGTGCTGCTCTCCTTCCGGCTCAATCCGATGGAGATTATCAAGGGCGGCCCCGGCGAGGCCGTGTGGTGGGACAAGGTGGCGTCCAAGTTCGACGGCTGGGGCGCCGTCGATTTCGAGAAGGCGGGCTTCCGCGCCGTGCCGTCGTCGATCGTGCGCCGTTCGGCCTATGTCGCGCCGGGCGCGGTTTTGATGCCGTCCTTCGTCAATGTCGGCGCCTATGTCGATAGCGGCACCATGGTCGATACCTGGGCCTCGGTCGGCTCCTGCGCCCAGATCGGCAAGAACGTCCACCTTTCGGGCGGCGTCGGCATCGGCGGCGTGCTGGAGCCGATGCAGGCCGGCCCCACCATCATCGAGGACAATTGCTTCATCGGGGCGCGTTCCGAAGTGGTCGAGGGCTGCATCGTGCGCGAAGGCTCCGTTCTGGGCATGGGCGTCTTCATCGGCCAGTCGACCAAGATCGTCGACCGCGCCACCGGCGAGATCTTCTATGGCGAGGTGCCGCCGAATTCCGTGGTCGTCGCCGGCTCGCTACCGGGCAAGGCATTTCCAAACAACGAGCCAGGCCCAGGTCTCTACTGCGCCGTCATCGTCAAGCGGGTCGACGCCAAGACCCGGTCCAAGACCTCAATCAACGAATTGCTGCGCGATTGATCTTTCCGCCGGGCAGGCGCACCTTCCGCCGGCGCGACAATCGGCCGCGCTGGTTCAACTGGAGGGGTGACATGGACTGGAAATATCTGCTCACAAGCTTTGATGGCCGTATCAACCGGGGCAAGTTCTGGGCTGGCATCGGCGTATTCATCGTTATCGGCATTATTGCTTTCATTCTCGATGCGATCCTCGGCACGCGTTTCACCACGGCCAGCGGTGCCCAGATCGGCATCATCGGCATCCTCTTCGCGCTGGCATCGATCTATTTCGCGATTGCCCTCTATGCCAAACGCTGGCACGACCGCAACAAGTCGGGCTGGTGGACGCTGATCGGCTTCGTACCCGTCATCGGCGGCATCTGGCTGCTGGTCGAACTCGGCATTCTCGAAGGCACCAGGGGTGCCAATCAATATGGATCGGACCCGCTTGCCTGAAAGATCGGATCTCAACTGGCTTTTCTTCAAGACCTCGGGCCGCGTCAGCCGCGCGGCCTATTTTCTCGGCGGGTTGCTCGTCGCCATCATCCAGGCGTTTCCGCTGTACCGCTTCACGCTGGTGCCGGAGGGTTCGGCCGAGAGCAACATGTGGTCGTTCATCTTCTTCATCGCCTTCATCGCCTCGCTGTGGTCGAACATCGCGCTGGCGGTGAAGCGGCTGCACGACCTCGACAAGCCGGGCATCGCCGCGCTGATCCTGTTCGTGCCGGTCGTCTCGATCGTCGCCTTCCTTGTGTTGTGCCTGTTTCCAGGGCAGCCTGGACCCAACCGTTATGGCCGGCGCACCAACGAGCCGGCAGAATCAAAGAAATAGAGCATGACGTCGTCGGAAAACCGCTTCACACTTTTCGGCATCATGCCCTAGGGGGCCGATCGGATCGCCATGCGCTACCGCACGCTTGATCCGAAACTGATCATCGAAACCGCCGAGCGGCTGGAAGGGCGTGTGGCCGACCGTTTTCCGGAGGCCGGGTTGCGCGGCGTTGCCGCCGAACTTGTGTCGCTGTCGCGCGATCTGGCCAAGGCCGCCAAGGCCCTGGAAGCGCCTATATGGTGGCTGCGTGGCATCATCGTCGCCTCCGTCACCGCGGGCGCGCTGATCTTCCTGTTCGTCGGCACCATCCTGCCGCTCATTCACATCTCCCAGGCCGACGACGCGGTCCAGTCGGTGCAAGGCATCGAAGCCACGATCAACATGATCATCCTCGCCGTGCTCGGCTTCCTGGCCCTGATCCGCACCGAGGAGCGCATCAAGCGCAAGCAGGTGTTTCGCCAGTTGCACGGCCTCAGATCGCTGATCCATGTCATCGACATGCACCAGTTGACCAAGGATCCGGCGGCGCTGTCGGCCAGCTTCAAGCCGACGGCGCATTCGCCGGCCCGTCTCACCAATGCCGCGGATCTCGCGCGCTATCTCGACTATTGCTCCGAAATGCTGTCGATCACCGGCAAGATCGCGGCGCTGTTCGCGCAATCCGTCAATGACGCCGTCGTCATCGACGGCGTCAACGACATCGAGAACCTGGCGTCCAACCTGTCGCGCAAGATCTGGCAGAAGATCACGTTGATCGACGGCCGGACGGCGGCGCCACAACCTTCTCCGGCACCAGGCTTGGCGAGCCAAGCCGCTCGGCTTCCGCCGCGCGCACCAGCGCGCTGATAAGCTGGACCGTCGGCGCCGGCGTACCGGCTTTTTCAGCGAGCCGCAAAACAGCGCCCTGCAAGTCGTCGATCTCGGTCGACCGGCCACGCTGCAGATCGTCCCACATCGACGAGCGCGCCTCGGGATCGATCGCCAGCATGCGCCGGGCCAGGAGCTTGAACAGCCAGTCGGGCAACCTGAGCACCTTCGGCAGCAGCGTCGGGCGCAGGCCGGCGATCCGCGCCGGCTCGATGCCGGAGGTTTTCATCGCCAGCAAGGCCTCGTCGATCTGGCTGGCCAGGATCAGCCGCCAGCGCCGGTCAGCGAGTTCAGTTGCCAGCGGCAGGCCCGACAGCGCCACCAGCGCATTGTTCAGGTTCATCAGAAGCTTGCCCCACAGCACGGCCTTCATATCGCCACGCGTTTCGACAGCCAGGCCTTCGGTGTCGAGAAGGTCGGCAAGGCCGACATTGCCTTCTTCGACCATAACCTTGCCGTCGCTGGCGCGGTGGACGCGCAACGGCAGCTCTCCATCGGCTGATTGCACGACATTGAACGGCACCATGCCAGCCAGCACCGTTCGCGGGCCAAGCACCGCGCGCAGCCTGTCGGCGTTGTCGACGCCGTTCTGCGGGCTCACCACCACGGCATCGGGACGGGCATGGGCCTTGATGAGTGCCGCCATTTCCCGCGTCGCGCCGCTCTTGACGGTGACCAGGATCACATCGGCCCCCGGCAAGGACGCGGCCGGATCGGCGGTGACGGCAAGCTCTGCCGGCTTGATCAGGCGATCGCGGCCCTCGAGGTCGCTGACGCGCAATCCGCCCTGCCGGAGCGCTGCCTCGATGCGCGGCCTGGCAAGCAGGACAACCCGCCGCCCGGCGAGCGCCAGGCAGCCGCCGGCATAACACAATGCTGCCGGCGCCGGCGATGACGATCCTCTTTTCGCCGTTTGCCATCTCTTACTCCGCATCAGCCAGAACTATACGACATGAAAACCATAATGTCGGCGGTATCGTCGGCCATTGGCTTGGCCCTATGTCTGGCCGTGACAGGCCATTCGCTTTCGACTATCGCTTTTGCCATGACGCTGCCGACTGACCCCGCCGCAAACCTTGCCTCTCTCATCCGCTGTGCCTCGGTGACACCAGCCGAAGGCGGCGCGCTGAGCGCGCTGGAGGCGATGCTGAAGCCGCTCGGCTTCCTGGTCGATCGGCCGGTGTTCTCCGAAGACGGCACGCCCGACATCGAGAACCTCTATGCACGGCGCTCCGGCAATGGCCCGCATCTGATGTTCGCGGGTCATACCGACGTGGTGCCGGTCGGCGACGAAGCCGCCTGGACGCATCCGCCTTTCGCCGCCGATATCGCCAATGGCGAAATGTATGGCCGCGGCGCGGTCGACATGAAGGGCGGCATTGCCTGCTTCATCGCCGCGGTGGCGCGCCACATCGAGGCGAATGGCGGCCCGAAGGGCTCGGTCTCGCTGCTGATCACCGGCGACGAGGAAGGGCCTGCCATCAACGGCACGGTCAAGCTGCTCGAATGGGCCGCGTCCAAAGGCGAGAAATGGGACGCCTCGATCGTCGGCGAGCCGACCAATCCGGACACGCTCGGCGACATGATCAAGGTCGGCAGGCGCGGCTCGATGTCGGGTAGCATCACCGTCAATGGCCGCCAGGGCCATGCCGCTTATCCGCAGCTTGCCGACAACCCGGTGCGCGGCCTGATGGGCCTGGTGGACGCCTTGCTGCATCCCGTCTTCGACAAGGGAACCAAGGATTTCCAGCCGACCAACCTCGAGGTGACCTCCATCGATGTCGGCAACCCGGCCACCAACGTCATTCCCGCCAAGGCAACCGCCACCTTCAACATCCGCTTCAACGACAGCTGGACGGCCGAGACGGTCCAGGCGGAAATCCGCAACCGCCTCGATCAGGCGGCTGGGCGCAAGAAATACCGGCCGGGCAAGAAGACGCCAGTCGACTATGAGCTGGTCTGGCGCGACCGGCCGAGCCACGTCTTCCTGACCCGCGACGACAGGCTGGTCGAGACGCTGAGCGGCTCGGTCAAGGCGGTGGTCGGCAAAAAGCCGGCGCTATCCACCTCCGGCGGCACATCGGATGCGCGCTTCATCAAGGATTATTGCCCGGTGGTCGAATTCGGCCTGGTCGGCAAGACCATGCACATGGTCGACGAGCGCGTGGCCATCGCCGATCTGGAAACGCTGACGCGGATCTACCAGCGCTTCATCGACGACTGGTTCGGACAGGGCTGATCAGCATGCTTTCGGCGGACGAAACCCAAGCTTCGCTGACCGGCGCCTGGCGGCTGATGCTCGGCAAGGCCGACGGCCTGCGCCTGCTCGACCTCACGGCCGACGGCTTCTGGAATTCGTTCTTCGCCATCATCGTCGCGGCACCGGCGCTGATCGTCGGCTGGGTCGGCATCGCCAACGAGATCGGCGATCCCGATGCCTTCGCCGGCCGCTTCAGCATGCTGGTGCGACTGGCGACAGTCGATATCGGCTCCTGGGTACTGCCGCTGGTGGCGCTCGCCTTGGTGGCGCGGCGCGCCGGCATTGGCGGGCGCTTCGTCCACTATGTCGTGGCCAGCAACTGGGCCTCGGCGATCACCGCCTGGCTGATGCTGCCTTCGGCGCTGATCAGGCTTTTCCTGTCCTCGGCAAGCCAGGTCTCGAGCCTTGTGTCGCTGCTGTTATTTTCCCTGTCGATGGTGCTAACCTGGCGCATGACCAACGCGACGATCGGCAGGGGCGCTGCCTTCGGCACCGCAGTTTTCGTCGGCATGTTCGTCGCTTCGCTGCTGGTCCTGTTCGGACTGCAGATGCTGCTTGGCATCTCCGTGCCGGACGATGTCGGGGCCCAGAGCCTTTCCGGGCTTTATCCTGGATAGAACCAGGGTTCTACCCGGCAGAACCAGGGTTCTACCCGGGATAATCGACGCCGATGAGAAAAAGCCCGTCGGGCGGCGCTACCTGCCCGCAGGCGGCGCGGTCTCGCGCCTCGAGCGCCGCCTTGAGGTCGCCCGATGTCCAGCCGCCGTCGCCGACCCGCTTCAGCGAGCCGACCATCGAGCGCACCTGGTTGTGCAGGAAGGATCGTGCAGATGCCCTCACCTCGATCAGATCATCGCCCGCCCGGCTCACATCGAGCCGCTCCAATGTCCTGATCGGGCTGTTGGCCTGGCACTGCGTCGAGCGGAAGGTGGTGAAGTCGTGCCGGCCGAGCAGGAGCTTCGCCGCCTCGTGCATGGCGGCGGCATCGAGCCGCTTCGGCACCCACCACACCTTACCCTTTTCCAGCGCCGAGGGCGCCCGCCGGTTGAGGATGCGGTAGAGATAGTGCCGGCCAATGGCGGAGAAACGGGCATCGAAATCGTCCGGGACGATCGTGGCCTTCAGGATGACGATGCGCGCGCCGGCCGCCTGCAGGTGTGCATTGACGGCATCGCGCACCTTGTCGTCGGGCCACGCCCTGGCAAGGTCGACATGCGCCACCTGCGCGGTCGCGTGCACGCCGGCATCGGTGCGGCCGGCGGCGCGCAGCCGGACCGCCTCGCCGCAGAATTTCTCGATCGCCTGCTCGATCGCCTGCTGCACCGAAGGCTGGTCGGCCTGATGCTGCCAGCCGGCAAACAGGCTGCCGTCATATTCGATATCGAGGCGAAAACGCGGCATGCCGGTCGGCTATACGCCCCCGCCTAGGCGGCGAGAGCGGTGAAGGCGGAGGCGTAGACCAGCCTGCCGGCTTCGGGAGCGTCGCCCCAGGCCAGCGCCTGCAGCGCCTCGCCCTGGTATTCGCTCTCGAACTTTTCGGCGCGGGCGTGGCTATAGCCGAAACGGCCGTAATAGGCCGGATCGCCCAGCACGACGGCCAGTGTCTCGCCGGCGTCCTTGAGCCGGATATGAGCCTCGCGGATCAAGGCGCCGCCGATGCCGGAGCCGTGAAAGGAAGGCTCCACCGCCAGCGGGGCAAGCGCCACGGCGGCAAAACTCTTGCCGCCGCTCTGCACGAACAGCCGTGAGAACAGGATATGGCCGACGGCCTGGCCGTCCTCTTCCGCCACCAGTTCGACGACGGCGTCACCGCCGGTCACCAACGCGTCGACCAGTCCGGCCTCCGTCTGCTGGCCGAAAGCGTGTTCCTCGACGAGGCGGATGGCCTCGCGGTCCCGCGGCGTCGCCGCGCGTATCGACATCATGCTCATGAGAATTTCAGTCCTTTTTCGATCTTGGCTCCGCGCAGGAATTCCGACGCGGCGGCGGGCTTTCCGCCCGCACGTTGAACTTCGACCAGCCTGACCGCGCCTTTTCCGCAGGCGACCGTCAGCCGGTCATCGAGAATTCCTCCCGACTCGCCCAAATCTTCCGAAGGCGACACGCCTTCGGATAGCGTCGAGCGAAGCAGTTTCAGCCGTTCCATACGGCCGCCAATTTCAATCTCGGACCAGGCGCCGGGAAACGGCGACAGGCCACGAATATGGTTGTGAACCTCGGCCGCGGGCCGTGTCCACTCCACGCGCGTCTCGGATTTATCGATTTTCCTGGCGTAAGTCACCCCTTCGGCCGCCTGCGCGGTAAATGCCAGGGTGTTCTGTTCCAGCCGCGCCAACGCTTCCACCATCAGGGCAGCGCCGACACTCATCAACCGATCATGCAGATCGCCGGCTGTCATATCGGGGCCGATGGCGCATTTTTCAACCAGTCCCACCGGGCCGGTATCCAGCCCCGCCTCCATGCGCATCACCACCATGCCGGTCTCGGTATCTCCAGCCATGATGGCGCGCTGGATGGGCGCGGCGCCACGCCAGCGCGGCAAAAGCGATGCGTGGCCGTTGACGCAGCCAAGCCGGGGTGCGTCAAGAATTGCCTTGGGCAACAGCAATCCATAGGCGACGACCACGGCGATATCGGCGCCCAGGTCGGCAAAAGCGGCCTGCTCGGCCTCGCTTTTCAACGATGCCGATGCACGCACCTCGATGCCAAGCCGCCCGGCCTCGCGCTGCACCGGTGACGGCGTCAGTTCCAACCCGCGCCGGCCGGCGGCGCGCGGTGGCTGCGTGTAGACGGCTGAAATCTCGTGGCCAGCCTCGGCGATGGCGCGCAGCGTCGGCACCGAAAACTCCGGCGTGCCCATGAAGATGACGCGAAGGGGCATTGCCCTATCCCACCAGCTTGCCTGGCGCCTTGTCCCTGGCGAGCTTCTTGAACTTCTTCACCACCATGTCGCGCTTCAGCTTCGAGATGTGGTCGATGAACAGCACGCCGTTGAGGTGGTCGATTTCGTGCTGCAGGCAGGTTGCCATCAGCCCCTCGGCCTCGATCTCCTGCAGCTTGCCGTCACGGTCCAGATATTTGACCCTCACCGAAGCCGGGCGCTCGACCTCGGCATAGTAATCAGGGATCGACAGACAGCCTTCCTCGTAGACGGACCGCGCGGCGGCGCTTTCGAGAATTTCCGGATTGATGAAGACATGTGGCGCCGGGGCTTCGTCTTCCTTGGCGAGATCGATCACCAGCATGCGCAGGGGCTCGCCGACCTGGATTGCCGCCAACCCGATGCCGGGTGCGTCATACATGGTCGCCAGCATATCTTCGGCAAGTTTGCGCACCGGCGCGTCGACGCGCTCCACCGGCTTGGAGACCTGGCGCAGGATGGGATCGGGAAGAATGATGAGCGGCTTGATCGGCATGGCGTTTCACCTAAGACCTCAATAGAAAGGCGTCAACCGGTGCGCCTGCGCCTCGTTCACGTTTTGATCTGTGCCAGACCGCCGAATCGGCTATGCTGTCCACATGAATGATCTGAGCACCATCCTTTCGGAGCCCGCCGCACGGCTCGGCGCCTCGACTATCACGCTCGGCCACGTCTTGGCCGTCGCCACATTGCTGTTTCTCGGCTTGTTCGTGGCGCTCGTCATCGCGCTGTGGCGCTCGGCCAAGGCGCGCGCGGTCGCCGCAGCGGAAGCCGCCGACCATGCCCGCGACGCCGAGGCGCGGATGGCCGGCATTCTGCAATCCCAGGCCGAGATGCAGGGCCGCATGGGCGCCATCGCCGAAGTGTTCGGCGCCCGCCAAGCCGAATTGACGCAGTCGATCGGCCAGCGGCTCGACGCCATGACCGGCCGCATCGGCCAGACCATGACCGAGCAGACCAAGTCCACGCATGAGAGCCTCGCGAAACTGCAGGAGCGGCTGGCGGTCATCGACACCGCGCAAGGCAACATCCAGTCGCTGGCCGGCCAGGTCGTGCAGCTGCAGGCGATCCTCTCCAACAAGCAGACGCGCGGCGCCTTCGGCCAGTCGCGCATGGAGGCGATCGTCGCCGACGGCCTGCCGCACGGCGCCTACGAATTCCAGGCGACGCTGTCGAACGGCAGCCGGCCGGACTGCCTGGTGAAAATGCCGAACGGCGCGCCGTCGCTTGCCATCGATGCCAAATTTCCCCTGGAAGCGTGGAATGCCATCCGGGCCGCCGATAACGCCGACCTGCAGAAGGTCGCGGCCCAGGCCTTCCGCCGCGATATCGAGGTCCATATCCGCGACATTTCGGAAAAATACCTGCTCCAGGGCGAAACCCAGGACACCGCCTTCATGTTCGTGCCGTCGGAATCGGTGTTCGCCGAAATCCACGAGAATTTCGAAGCGGTTGTCCAGAAGGCGCACCGTGCCCGCGTCATCATCGTCTCGCCTTCGCTCTTGATGCTGTCGATCCAGGTCATCCAGGCGATCCTCAAGGATGCGCGCATGCGCGAGCAGGCGCATCTGATCCAGGGCGAAGTCATCAGGCTGATGGAAGACGTCCAGCGTGTCGACGAGCGGGTGCGCAAATTGCAGGGCCATTTCGGCCAGTCGGCCAAGGACATCGAAGACATACTCGTCTCGACCTCGAAGGTGACCAAGCGTGGCCAGAAGATCGAGGCGCTGGAATTCGGAGAAGGCGAGCCCGATGCCCCGCGCGGCGGCGCCCCTGCCAAGGTGGAGGCCGCACCGCGCGCTGCCGATTCAAAGACCGGGCAGCTGAGATTGAGGGTCGTCGAAGGCGACGACTGAACGCTACTGCTCTTCGACCGTCGTCATACCCTCGAATTCCGGAAGCCAGTGCAGCGCCGACCGATGCCATTTCTGGTGTCTCGGGACCAGGTTCTGGCGCTGCCGCGAGGTCCCGACCCTGATCCCATAGACCTTCGGACCGTCGCCGACCGATGTCGCATAGAGATGCGAGCCGCAGTCGGCACAAAAAGCCTGCGTTCGCTTGGCGCCGCTCGCCACGGTCTTGATGTAGATCTTCGGTTCGCCGCTGGTGATCCGGTAGTGATCCTCCGTCGCAGGAACGGTAACGCGAAATGCCGTACCGGTCAGTTGCTGGCAATCGGTACAATGGCAGATCGAGGTCTTCTCCGGGTCGACCTCCGCCTCATAGGTGATGGCGCCACAATGGCAGCCGCCGTCGATCTTCATTGTCATTCCTCCAACTTCGATCGGCTGATTTTAGCGGCACGGAGACCCGAGGCAACGGCGGGGCGCTGGTCCAGAGGCCAGAATCCCGAAAAGTGCACCGCGGTGTCGCAAAGTTCGTACTCGAATCTATCCGGACGCGGATTCGATCAGCTTGCGCCGCTTTTCCCAGGTGCCTGACGTCTGCGGCTTGACGAACAGCCGCGTGATCTCAGGCATCTCCTTCTTCAACCGCGCCTCGATGCGCTCGACACAGGCCTCGATCTCCGGCGCCGACAAATGGTCCTCGAATTCGATGCTCAGGCCGGCGACGATTTCTTCCGGACCCATATGCACCGTCAGCACGCCGTTCGCCCGCTGCACCGCCGGATCCTGCTGGACGATCGCCAGCACCTTCCTCTGCACCTCGGGTGAGGCCGGCTCGCCGATGAGCAGGCCCTTGCTTTCACGCGCCAGGAAGATTGCCGTCGTGCCGAGGATGAGCGAGATGCCGATCGAGGCGGCGCCGTCGAGTTCGGGCATCTCGAAAATCTCCGCCGCCAATATGCCGGCAAAGGCGACGGCCAGGCCGAGAAGGGCGGCACTGTCTTCGAACAGCACGGTATAGACGCTCGGATCCTTGCTCGATTGCACGGCTTGCAGCCAGCCCTGCTTGCCCTTCTGCTTGCGGAATTCCTTCAGCGCCACCAGCCAGGAGCTGCCTTCGAACAGGAAGGACAGGCCGAGAACGATGTAGTTCACCCTAGCGTTGGCGACCGGCTCCGGCGCCATGATGTGGATGATGCCCTCGTAGAACGACACGCCGGCGCCCAGCGCGAAAACCAGAAGGGCGACGATGAAGCTCCAGAAATAGAGTTCACGGCCATGGCCGAGCGGGTGCGAGCTGTCCGCGGGGCGTGCCGCCCGGTGCATGCCGTAGAGCAGCAGGCCGCCATTGCCTGTATCGACCAGCGAATGCACGCCTTCCGACAGCATGGCCGAACTGCCGGTGAAAAAGGCGGCGGCGAATTTGGTCAACGCTATGGCGAGATTGCCGGCGAGCGCCGCGTAGATGACCGTTCTGGAGCCGCCGTGTCCAGCCATGCAGGTTCTATCCCCTTCGAGGCAGTGTAGCGGCTCTGCCGCGGAGTTGCACAGCCATCACAACGCGCCAATCGTCGGGTCGTTCAATGTGTTCGAAACCTGCTGACGGGAAGGCCGGCTATTCCTGGATCTCGTCGGTCCACACTTTGAAGCCCGCAAGCAACCCTGGCCCGAAGATATGGGTTAGCGGCACATCCGCCGCGTCGCGGCCGGAGGCGATCAGGATGCGGCCGATGCGTGGCGCGTTGTTGCGCGGATCGAAAGCGTGCCAGCGGCCGCCGAGATAAACCTCCATCCAGGCGCAGAAATCCATGCTCGCCCAAGGCTTCGGCATGCCGATGTCGCTGATGTAGCCTGTGCAGTAGCGCGTCGGGATATTGAGTGCCCGGCAAAACGTGACGGCAAGATGCGCGAAATCGCGGCACACGCCGCTCCGTTCGCGCCAGGCTTCCGCGGCGGTGCGCGTCACCCGTGCGTTGCCGTAGTCGAAGACGATGTGGTTGTGGACGAAATCGCACACCGCCTGCACGCGCGGGATGCCTGATGGCATATGGCCGAACAGCCGCCATGCCTCGCTTGCCAAGAGGTCGCTTTCGCAAAACCGGCTGGGCAGCAGGAACAGCAGCGTTTCAGCCGGCAGGTCGCGCACCTCATGCTGCCACGCCATCAACTCGCCCATCTCGAACGTGCCGGAGTCGCGGATCACCGCATCCGTACCGAAAGTGAAACGCCCGGGCGGGGCGACGAGCCGGTTGCACCAGTTGCCGAAACTGTCGCGATAACTCTCAATCGGCACTGGCGGGTTGGAGGTCAGGAAATCCGGGCGCTCAAGATCGGAGGCGCGGGAATAGTGGACACTGAGCATTGCGATGAGCGGTGTTTCCTGCGGAAAGTCGAAGCTCATCTCGCAGCCGATATGGATCCGCATTGTCGTCCTGACCGGCCTGCCTGACGATCACCCGGCGGTGCACGGGTCGATGCTGCAGCGCGAAGACAAGCATGGCATGGACTGCCGGGGTTTACGAGCAATTAGAAACCGGTTGAAAGCGGCCTGCCGGCGCTGGCAGCAGGCACTCGCCTCTTGCAGTCTGGCGTTTGTCTTGTTTCACTCCGTTTCCCGCAAATGGAGGAACGAATCATGGCTAAAGGTGCGATGAAGGCAGGCAAGGAAGCCCGCAAACCAAAGAAAGACGCCAAGAAGCCTGTAGCCGCTCCGGCCCTGAAGGCGCCGCCGGTCAAGGCGACGAGGATCAAGGAAAAGTAGATATCGCCAAGCGTGCATGGATTTCACCGGCGGCGTCCGACATGCCGCCGGCGAATTGTTGATTGGGCGTTCAGACACCCTATATCGACGATGCGGGGACGACCTCGCATTTCCCGAAATCCGGTTGGGACGGCCCGCCCATTGTTTGATTGAGCATCCGAAGACCTTTCGGCCGGATGTTCTGGATGGAGCGTTCCGATGCCATGGGTTCTTCTGTTCTTCGCCGGCCTGTTCGAAATCGGCTGGGCGATCGGGCTCAAATATACCGACGGCTTCACCAGGCTTGTTCCGACCGTGCTCACGGTCGCGTCGATGATCGTCAGTTTGACCTTGCTTGGCCTGGCGCTGAAGACCCTGCCTGTCGGCACAGCCTATGCGGTGTGGACCGGTATCGGCACCGTCGGCACGGCGCTGCTCGGCGTCTGGCTGCTGGGCGAGCCCGCGACGGCGATCAGGCTCGGCTGCATCGCGTTGATCGTCAGCGGTATCATGGGGCTGAAATTCGCGGCCTGAATGGCCTGTCCACCGCTGACGCTATCGACCGAGCTGACATCCATGAATCGACATCCCTGAATGCAGGGAGGCTTCCCGTGGGCAACAGCGACAAACGCGAAAAAGGGCCGCGCCTTGCGCGTCCCTCATTCATCATCCATCGAGGCGAGTGCGCTCTTAGCGACCCGTAAAGCCGGGCGGTGTCCTGCCGGTGCGCTGCTTGCGTGCCGCATAGCGTGCGTCGCGCTTTGCCTTGCGCTCGGCTTCATCGGCAAGCAAACGAGCGATACGCTCGTTCTCTTCAGCTTCCCGAAGCTTGGCATCCGCTTGCGCTGCCTCTTCGGCGGCAATGCGCGCAGCTTCGGCTGCTGCCTCACGCTCGGCTTTCTCAATCGCCTCGCGTGCCAGCTTTTCCTGCTTCAGCTTGGCCTTCTCGGCCTCGCGGATCTCACGAGCCGCAAGGATCGCCTTGCGTTCGGCCTGTCGTGCCAGCACCGCGGGATCGTCTGCTGCCGGCTTTGACTTGAAGCGCTCCAGAAGCGCCTTCTTTGCCTCGGTCGCGGCATTGCGCCGCTCGAAAATGTCTTTTTCCCTGTAGATAGCCAAGTCCACTTCCTTGAAGTCTATTCGCGACGCTTACATACGCGCGAAAACCGGGAGTTCAAGCGCCAAAACGGCATGCCAGCCATGAAATTCCGGGATGTTGCACCCGGGAGACGCATTTTCCGCCGAAATCGACATGCACTGTTCACCAGCCAGCCTCTGGCGGCGCGACGGACGCGTCGCTACCTCTGGAGCATGATGCCGAAAAGGGGGAAGCGGTTTTCGGACGATATCATGCTCTATCTATCTCTTCGATTTAGGGTCGGATTCAGATTTCAGGTCGAACAGAGCTGAAATCATCCGACCCTAGCGCAACAATCAACACACTGGGATGACGTCCAAATGGAACTCGGTCTCTACACTTTTGCCGATGTGAGCCCTGTGCCGGGTCCCGGCGCCATCGGTCCGCATGAGCGGCTGCGCAACCTGATCGAGGAGATCGAACTTGCCGACCAGGTCGGGCTCGACGTCTTCGGCCTCGGCGAACACCACCGGCCGGACTATGCCGCCTCGGCACCGGTCGTGGCTTTGGCCGCGGCGGCGGAGCGTTCGAAGCGCATCAAGCTGACCAGTGCGGTGACCGTATTGTCCTCCGACGATCCGGTGCGCGTTTTCCAGCAGTTTTCCACGCTCGACCTTCTGTCGGGCGGCCGCGCCGAGATCATGGCTGGGCGAGGTTCGTTCATCGAATCCTTCCCGCTATTCGGCTACAACCTCGAAGACTATGACGAGCTGTTCGCCGAAAAGCTCGACCTGCTGCTGGCCATCCGCGATCAGGTGAAGGTTACCTGGTCGGGTAGGCTGCGCGCGCCGATCAACGATCGCGGCGTCTATCCCAGGCCCTTCCAGGACAGGCTGCCGGTCTGGATCGCCATTGGCGGAACGCCGCAATCGGCCGCTCGGGCGGGCGCGCTCGGCCTGCCGCTGGCGCTTGCCATCATCGGCGGCGAACCGGCGCGCTTCGCGCCGCTGTTCGACCTCTACCGTGAGGCCGCCAAGCGCGCTGGCGGCGATCCGACGGGGTTGGCGACCAGCATCAACGTGCATGGCTTCATCGCCGACACGACCGAGCAGGCGGCGGACGACTTCTACGGCCCCCAGGCCGAGGTGATGAACCGCATCGGCCGTGAGCGCGGTTGGGGTCCGACATCGCGTGCGCATTTCGACCAGTCGCGTGGTCCCGACGGCGCGCTGTTCGTCGGCAATCCGGAGCAGGTGGCGGAAAAGATCGTGACCCAGCACAGGGTGTTCGGTAATGACCGCTTCCTGCTGCAGATGGCGATCGGCACCATGCCGCACGCCAAGATCATGAAGGCGATCGAGCTCTACGGCACCAAGGTGGCGCCGATCGTACGCAAGGAAACCGCGAAATCCGCGCCGACCGTGGCGGCGCCTGTCGCGTGAACTTAAGGAGGCCCGCGAGCCTCGTTCCATGAGCCCTGGATGAGGATGCTTATCGCGTTGCCCGGTGTAGGGCCGCATCCATCATCGCGGCATGATGGATTTCGGTCGCCTCGTCGGCTGGGAACATGCATGCGATGCGCAGTTCCTGGGCGGCGACGGTTTGGGGGGTGCCGACCGGCCTGCTCCCGTACCAGGCCCGCCACCTGCCCGGACTCAATTACACGGCATGTAATCGTGGAACGCTCGCAGCCGAGCCGTCGGTCTGAGCTATATTGGCGGCGCCCGCTCGGCGGCGGCCACGCCGTCAGTGCCGGCTAACGGAACCTTGACGCAGCGCTGGCGTTTCCGTCTGCGGATTGCGTCAGTTGTGATGTGCCCGCCGAGGGGATCGCGATGAAGGCCGAACCCACCGCTTTGGGCGCAGGCGTTGCCGAAGCCGAAGAGTCGCGTTTGGCGGCGCGTGCCGATACGCGTCTCATGCGCTCGTTGCTCATCGGTATCTTCCTGTTCATGACCGTCTATGCGCTCTATTTCGCGCGCGCTTTTTTCATGCCGGTCATTCTGGCCTTCCTGCTGGCGCTGACGCTGACCCCGATCGTGCGGCTGCTGCGCAAGCGCGGCATTCCCGAAGTGGTTTCGGCGACGCTTCTGGTGCTTGTGTCGATCTTCGTCTTCGCAAGCGCCGGCTATGTGCTCAGTGGGCCTGTCATCGATCTCATCAACAACACATCGTCCATCGGCCAGCAGCTGACCGAGCGATTGGCGCAGTTGCGACGGCCGCTCGAGAGGATCATGGACATCGCGCACCAGATCGAAGGGCTGACCGAGACATCGCAGGAACCGGGTGTGCAAAAGGTCGCGGTAGCGCAGTCCGGCTTCTTCTCGTCGGCGGCGAGCAACATCCTGTCGGCTGGAACAAGCCTGACCATCATCTTCGTGCTGTCGCTGTTCCTGCTCGCCTCGGGCACGATGTTCTACGAAAAGATCATCCAGTCCTTCGCCAGCCTCACCGAAAAGAAGCGGGCACTGCGCGTCGTCTACGACGTCGAGCGGGAAATCTCGCACTATCTGCTCACCGTCACCATCATCAACACCGGCCTCGGCACGGTCATCGGCCTCGGCCTGTGGGCGCTCGGCATGCCCAATCCCTTGGTCTGGGGCGCGGCGGCCGCCCTGCTCAATTTCCTGCCCTATGTCGGGGCCATGATCACGCTTGTCCTGGTCACCGTCATCGCGCTCATCACCTTCGACACGATCGCCTATGCGCTGTTGGCGCCTGCCTTCCTGGTTTTGTGCGACATCATCGAAGGCCAGTTCGTGACGCCGATGGTGGTCGGGCGGCGGCTCGAGATCAACGCCGTGGCAATCTTCATCGCCATCGCATTCTGGTCATGGCTGTGGGGCTTCGTCGGCGCGTTGATGGCGGTGCCGCTGCTGGTCGTCGTCAAGGTGTTCTGCGATCATTTCGAGAGCCTTAGCCATGTCGGCAATTTTCTCGCCGCCCAACACACCGCGGTCGTTGAGGACGAAGCCGACGAGCAGGACGCCGCGGCAGCCGGATAACCGGCGCACGGTTTGCGACGGCGGGATCGAATGCCTATATCCGGCCGATCAGTGCCCGGTGCCCTTCCCGATGAATGACGTTCCCTTCGACCTCGACGCCTATTTCGCCCGGATCGGCCATGCCGGTTCCGGACAAGCTTCGCTCGACACGCTGAAGACGCTCCATTTCCTGCATCCGCAGGCGATCCCGTTCGAGAATATGGATCCGTTTCTGGGACGCCCGGTCGGATTGGATGTCGCCTCGCTGCAGGGCAAGATCGTCCTTGGTGGGCGTGGCGGCTATTGCTTCGAGCACAATCTCCTCTTCATGCACACGCTGAAGGCGCTCGGCTTCAAGGTCGGCGGCCTTGCCGCGCGTGTGCTTTGGGGTCAGAGCGAGGACGCCATCACGGCGCGTAGCCACATGCTTTTGCGCGTCGAACTTGACGGCCACACCTATATCGCCGACGTCGGATTCGGCGGCCTGACGCTTACGGCGCCGCTGCTGCTGAAGCCCGGCCGGGAACAAAAAACGCCGCACGAGACATTCCGCATCATCGAGGCCGGCGATCATTTCCGCCTGCAGGCCTTGATCGGCGGCGACTGGCGCTCGCTGTATCGCTTCGACCTGCAGCCGCACTATGAGGTGGACTATTCCGTCGCCAATTACTTCCTGTCGACCAACCCGGCATCGCATTTCCTCACCTCCGTCATAGCGGCCCGCGCCGCGCCCGACCGGCGCTATGCGCTGCGCGGCGATCGCCTATCGATCCATCACGTCGATG
Organism: Mesorhizobium sp. BR-1-1-10; assembly: GCF_020165595.1. Taxonomy (NCBI): domain Bacteria; kingdom Pseudomonadati; phylum Pseudomonadota; class Alphaproteobacteria; order Hyphomicrobiales; family Phyllobacteriaceae; genus Mesorhizobium; species Mesorhizobium sp. BR-1-1-10. The sequence goes on from NZ_JAIUIL010000005.1 coordinate 386,850, forward strand.
GCCGCACCGAGCAGAAGCAGATCGCCACCGCCGCCGAACTTGCCGACACGCTGGAAGGCCAGCTCGGCATCACCATTCCCGACCGCAAGGCCTTCGAGGCCCGGGTGCGCGAGAAGAAGATCGTGGAGACCAGTATATGACCGAACTGTCCGTTCTCGACCTGTCGCCGATCGTCGAAGGCAGCGATGCCTCGCAATCGCTCGCCAATTCGCTCGATCTCGCCCGCCACGCCGAGCGGCTGGGCTACAAGCGCTACTGGCTGGCCGAACATCACAATATGCCGGGCATCGCCAGCGCGGCCACATCGGTCGTCATCGCCCATGTCGCCGGCGGCACCAAAACCATTCGTGTCGGCGCCGGCGGCATCATGCTGCCCAACCATGCGCCGCTGGTGATCGCCGAGCAATTCGGCACGCTCGCCGCCCTGTTTCCTGGCCGCATCGACCTTGGCCTCGGTCGCGCTCCCGGCACCGACATGAACACGGCGCGCGCGCTGCGGCGCAATCTCGAGGCCGGCGCCGACAATTTCCCGCAGGATGTCGTAGAGCTGATGGGCTATTTCCTGCCGGCCGAGGAAGGCCAGCGTCTGCGCGCCGTGCCCGGCGAGGGCCAGACGGTGCCGATCTGGATTCTTGGGTCGAGCCTCTACGGCGCGCAGCTCGCCGCCATGCTCGGCCTGCCCTACGCCTTCGCCTCGCATTTCGCGCCGGCGGAACTCGATCATGCGCTGGACATCTACCGCTCGCGCTTCCAGCCGTCGGAGCAGCTCGAAAAGCCGCATGTCATGCTCGGCCTCAACGTCTTCGCGGCACCCACCGACGCAGAGGCGCGGCTGCTGTTTACCTCGCTGCAGCAGGCCTTCGTCAATCTGCGCACCGGCAGGCCCGGAAAATTGCCGCCCCCGGTCGAGAACTATGACCGGGATCTCGACCCGATGGCCAAGTCCATGCTCAGCCAGGCGCTGTCCTGCGCCGTCGTCGGCTCACCGGAAACAGTCCGGCAAGGCATCGATGCGTTCGTGCGACGCACCGGCGCCGACGAGTTGATGGTCACGGCGCAGATATCGGACCACGCCGCCCGCGTGCGCTCCTTCGAGATTTTGGCCGAGGCGCATAGATCGTTGTCGCAAGCGGCCTGAAACAGGCGGCCTGGAGCTTTTGCCGACGTCGATGCTCTGCTAAGTGCGGGGTATCCTTCGCAACAGCGAGCCCTGCCTTGCCCCATGATCTCGATATACGCGAGCAGTTTGCCATCGACCTGGCGCGGCGCGGCGGCGAACTCGGCCTGAGATATTTCCGCGATCTCGACAGCCTGACCGTCGAGAGCAAGGGCCATCAGGATCTGGTCTCGCAGGCCGACCGCGAGGTCGAGCTGTTCATCCGCGCTGCAATCGCCGCCGACTATCCGCAAGACGGCATCATCGGCGAGGAGCACGCCTCGGTCGCCGGCTCGACCGGCCATGCCTGGGTCATAGACCCCATCGACGGCACCGCCAATTTCGTACGCGGCATTCCGGCCTGGTGCGTGGTGATCGCCTGCGCAAGGGATGGCGAGACGATCGTCGGCGTCATCCACGAGCCGTCGACCGGCGAGACCTTCCATGGCAGGCTGGGCGGCGGTGCCTTCGTCAACGGCAGGCCGATCAAAACGAGTGCGGCCACCAGCTTGCAAGAAGGCTCGGTGGGCACCGGCTTCTCAAACCGGGCCGAAGCCGAGAACATCGCCGTGCTGATCAAGAAGATCCTGGCCGAGGGCGGCGTCTTCTTCCGCAACGCGTCAGGCGCGCTAATGCTTGCCTATGTCGCCTCGGGCCGGCTGCTTGGCTATGTGGAGGAACACATGAACCCTTGGGACTGCCTCGCCGGCATGCTGCTGATCGAGGAGGCCGGCGGCACTGTGCTGAAGGCGGATCCGAAGACAGTGCTGCAGAGAGGGACACAGATTATCACCGGCGGCAAAGGCGTCTTTTCGAAGCTGCAGGAACTGTGTTCCGGTGTCTTCACGCCCTGATCAAATCCCGGGAATTGCCCGAAAACCGCTTCACACTTTCGGCATGCTCAGGCGCTCACGCTCTGCACCACTGTCCCCAGCGGGCGGCATGAATTGCGGATCATCAAACGGCCCTTGAGGACGAGCTTGCGCGGCGGCGCGTCCCTGTTGCCGGCGAGACGGTCGAGCAGCAGATTGGCCGCCTGTTCGCCGATCGCCTGCACCGGCTGCGCCACCGTCGTCAGTTGCGGCTGGAACACGTCGGACCAGGGAAAATCGTCGAAGCATGCTACCGAAATGTCCTCCGGACAGGACAGGCCGATGTCGCGGATCGCCTTCATCGTGCCGATCACCATCGGGTTGTTGGCCGAGAAGATGGCGCTTGGCCGGTCATGCAGCGACAGCAGCTGCATGGTTGCGTTGTAGCCGTCGATCTCATGGAAATTACCGGAACGAACCAGTTCCTCGGCCACCGGCAAGCCGGCGGCCTGGAGCGCCTCGCAATATCCGGTCATCCGGTCATGCATGGGTGAAATATCCGAGGTGCCGGTAATGTAGCCGATCCGCCGATGGCCGAGATTGATCAGATAGCTGATGGCGTCGAACACCGCGCGCTCGTTGTCGAGAACCACGGCGTCGGTGTCCACGCCCTCGCACAGACGGTCCAGCAACACGACCGGCACATTGGCGTCGACGACGATCCGCTCGAGGATCGCGCCGTCACCGACGCGCGCCACGATAAGCCCGTCGACCATGCGGTCGAGCAGCAGCCTGATCTGGTCGTCCTGGGTGTTCAAATCCTCGTCGGTGCAGCACAGCATGACGGCATAGCCGGCGCGGTCGAAGGCCTGCTGGATCACCGAAACGACGGCGGTGAAGAATGGGTTGGTGATGTGCGGGACGGTCAGGCCGATGGTGCGGGTGGTGCCCATCTTCAGGCTGCGGGCGATGGCGTTGCGCTTGTAGCCGATATCGCGGATTGCCTGTTCGATACGCTGGCTGAGTTCCGGGCTGACGGTCGCCGTGCCGTTGATCAGCGCCGACACGGTGGCGACCGAGACACGCGCGGCCTCCGCCACGTGAAGCATGGTGGGCGCGGTGGATTTGCGCTGTTTTTTTCGCCCTGACGCTGTCATTTTCGAAACGTTTCGTCCCCCCTCTGCCGCCAATACCTACGGAATCCTGTCTTTTTAAGCAAGAATCGAAATGCATCAAACTTCTGGCACCTGATATCGGCTTGACACTATCGAAACGTTTAGATTAGCGTTTGCCTGGAGTTGACGACGACGGAAGGGAGGCCGCCATTGTCATGCAAGAGAGCAGTTCCCCTTCTTCGACGCGCAATGCGGCATCGGATCGGCCGGACATCGTTCTGAGCGCCGAGCGCATTTCCAAGAGCTTTGGCGGCATCGCCGCGCTCGTCGATGTCGGCTTCGAACTGCGACGCGGCGAGGTCCATGCCCTGATGGGCGAGAACGGCGCTGGCAAATCGACGCTGATGAAGATCCTCTCCGGCGTCTATACCGGCTATGAAGGCACGGTCAGCGTCGATGGCCGGCCGGTCGGCTTCGCCGGCGTGCGCGACGCCGAGGATTCCGGCATCGCCATCATCCACCAGGAACTCAACCTGGTGCCGGAGCTCAGCGTCGCCGACAACATCTTTCTCGGCCGTGAAAAGCTGATCGCCGGGCTGATCGTCGACCGCAAGGCGAGCAGCCGCGCGGCAAGCGCCCTCCTGCAGCGGCTCGGCATCGAACTCGATCCGGACGCTCGCGTCGGCGCCTTGCGTGTCGGCGAACAGCAACTGGTCGAGATCGCCAAGGCGCTGTCGATGTCGGCGCGCATCCTGATCATGGACGAGCCGACCTCGGCCCTGTCGCCGGCCGAATGCCAGCGGTTGTTCCGCATCATCGGCCAGCTTGCCGATAGCGGCGTCGCCATCGTCTACATTTCGCACCGCATCGACGAGGTGATGCATCTGGCCGGTCGCGTCACCGTCTTCCGCGACGGACGCCATGTGCTGACGCGGCCGATGGCCGAACTCGACGAAAACGCCATCATTTCGGCGATGGTCGGACGGGACCTGCTCGCATCCTCCCAAGGTGAGCGGGATCCCGGCGGCAGGACCGTGCTTTCGGTCAGCGACCTGTCGCTGTCGAAGCCCGACCGCCAGGGCTGGCGGCAGGTGGTCGGCGGCGTCAGCTTCGATCTGACCGCCGGAGAAATCCTCGGCATTGGCGGGCTGCTGGGCTCAGGCCGCACCGAGATCATGGAAGCGATCTTCGGCTCGAGCGACGGCCGTGTCGGCGGCGAGATCCGGCTCGACGGTCAGCCGGTGGATATCCGCTCGCCGCGCGATGCAAGACGCCTTGGCATCGCGCTGGTGACCGAGGACCGCAAGACGCAGGGCCTGCACCTGCAGGCCTCGATATCGGACAATGTGGCGCTGCCGCTGGTCGGCGCGCTGGCGCGCTTCGGCATCCGCTCGCTCGCCGGCGAGCAGGGGCTGGCGCGGCAGGCGGTCAAGGCGCTCGGCATACGCTGCCGCGACATCGACCAGCCCGCCGGCACGCTGTCGGGCGGCAACCAGCAGAAGGTCGTCATCGGCAAGTGGCTGGCGACCAGGCCGAGGGTGCTGTTGCTCGACGAGCCGACACGCGGCATCGATGTCGGCGCCAAGCGCGAAATCTACGACCTCATCTTCCGGCTGGCGCGCGATGGCCTGGCCATCGCCGTCATCAGCTCCGAGCTGCCGGAATTGCTGCATCTTTCCGACCGCATCCTGGTGATGGCCGACGGCCGCCAGACAGGCATCCTTTCGCGCGGCGCGGCGAGCGAGGAGGCCATCATGCGCCTCGCGGCACCGCGCCGGACCCTATCGAGACCCGCCGCATGACCGCACTGAAACTCCTGTCCCGCACCAAGCTCTACTGGGGCCTGATCGCCATCTTCCTGATCGGCGTGCTGGGTTCGCCGGTGAGTTCCAAGGGCAACAACATCTTTCTGTCCTACGGCAATCTGCTCGACGTGCTGCGCCAGGTGTCGACCACTGGGCTGATCGCCACCGGCATGACCGCGGTGATCATCACCGGCGGCATCGACCTTTCCGTCGGTTCGCTGATGGCCATCTGCTCGGTGGTGTGCGCAATGCTGCTGACGGTTCCGGGCGTGACGCCCGGCGTCGTTCTGGGCGTGCCGACCGTCGCGCTGGTCGCGCTGTGCCTCGGCTTCGTCGTCACGCGCTTCATCTTCCTCAATGTGGAGAAGTCCCGCGCCGGCGCGGATGCCGCCATTCGCGATGTCAGGCTGGACACCGTTCGCGGGCTGGTCACGCCGGCAACCGTCGGCGTCGTCCTGTGCTGTCTTTCGCTGTGGTACCTGTTGCCGCAGATCGAGCCCAAATTCGGCGTTCTCGGCGTGCTGCTGGTGGCGCCCTGCGTCGGCCTGCTGTTCGGCGCCATCAACGGTTTCATCATCGTCGGCGGGCGGCTGCAGCCGTTCATCGTCACGCTGGCGATGATGGTGACGGCGCTCGGCATCGCCCGGCTCACCGCCGGCCAGAACAATGCCGTGCTGCCGGTCTATACCGGTTCCAACGCAACCGCCGATTTCGAGCTGCTGCGCTCGCTGGTGTTCGGCGTCATCCCGATGCCCGGCCTGTTCTTCCTCGGCGCCATTATCATCTATGGCGCGGTGCTGCGCTTCACGCCCTTCGGCCGCTATGTCTATGCGATCGGCGGCAACGAGGAGGCGGCCAGGCTCTCCGGCATCGCCGCCGGCCGCGTCAAGATCGCCACCTATGCCATATCAGGCCTGCTCGCCGGAATCGCCGCGGTGCTCTACGTGGCGCAGTACCGGCAAGGCAAGCCGGATGCCGGCGCCGGGCTGGAACTCGACGCCATCGCGGCCGTGGTCATCGGAGGCACCAGCCTGATGGGCGGACGCGGCAGCCTGACAGGCACCTTCTGCGGCGTGCTGATCTTCGGGCTGCTGTCCAACATATTGCAGCTCCACAACATCAATTCGAACCTTCAGCTGGTGCTGAAGGGGATGATCATCATCGGCACCGTGCTCGTGCAGGAGCGCAATGCCGGCGATCTCATGGCCTATCTGCGCCTGCCCGGGGCGGCGCACAAGGAAACGGCCGCCGCAAAACGGCCGTCGCAAGAGACACCGTCTCTCAATCTCGGAGGAAACAAGAAATGAAACGACGTGACATGCTGAAGCTTGCCGCACTCGGCGCGGCACTGCTGACCACCACGGCACTGCTCTCCACCGGCCATGCCTTCGCCCAGGACAAGAAGTGGAAGATCGGCTTTTCGCAGGTGACCACCATCGAGCCCTGGCGCGCCCAGTTCAACAAGGACATCATTGCCGAGGCCGCCAAGCATCCGGAGGTCGAGCTGATCATCACCGACGGCGAGGACAAGACGGAGAAACAGGTCGCCGACGTCGAGAACCTGATCCGCCAGGAAGTCGACGCGCTGCTGGTCTCGCCGAAAGAATCCGCCGGCCTGACCGGCGTCGTGCAGCAGGCGATCGACGCCAAGATCCCGGTCTTCGTGCTCGACCGCAATGTCGACACCAAGGACTACACGCAGTTCGTCGGCGGCGACAACAAGCTGATCGGCCGCGCGGCCGGCGAATACGCCGTCGAACTGCTCGGCGGCAAGGGCAAGGCAGCGGGCAATGTCGTCGAGATCTGGGGCGGCATGGGCACCCAGCCGGCGCATGACCGCCATGACGGCTTCCATGAATTCACCGACAAGGAGCCGGGCATCAAATATTTGCTCGACCAGCAGTCGGGTGACTGGAAGCAGGACCAGGCCTACAATCTGATGGCCAACGCGCTGAAGACCAACGAGAAGATCGATCTCGTCTACGGCCACAACGACCCGATGGCCTACGGCGCCTATCTGGCCGCCAAGGATGTCGGCCGCGAGAAGGACATCAAGTTCATCGGCATCGACGGCCTGCCCAACGAAGGCGTGCAGATGGTGAACAAGGGCGAGCTGACGGCGACCTTCACCTATGTCACCCCAGGCGCGGAAGGCTTGCGCCAGGCGATCAAGTTCCTCAACGGCGAGAAGGTGGAAAAGACCATCACCTTGCCGACGCAGAAGATCACCAAGGAAAACGCCGCCCAGGTGCTGAAGGACAACGGCCTGTGAGTTTTCGCCGGAGATAAGCGCCGGCCCAAGGTCCAGGTTCTTCGTCCGAGGGACAGCTTGGCACCTTCCTCTCCCCCGTCGATCGGGGGAGAGGAAAGGACTTCGCCGCCGCCGCTCTACGCCAGCTTCGCCAGCAGCTTCATGAAGGTGGCGATTTCCTTGTTCGTGAGCGGCGCCAGCGTTTCCTGTGTGATTTCCCGGGCAAGCGGGATCAGCCGCTCGATCGCGTCGCGACCCTCGGCCGTCAGATTGACCAGCAGCCGCCTTTTGTCGACCTCATGCCGGGACAGCTCGACCAGGCCACGCGCCTTCAGCCGGTCGATGACGCCCTTCACCGTCGCGGCGTCCATGGCGATCAACGTGCCAAGCTGGTTCTGCGAGGTCTCGCCGACATCGCGCAGCTTGGCCAGTGCGGCGAATTGCGGCGGCGTCAGATCGGCGATACGGGCGGCGAAGATCGAGACATGGCGCTGGTGCGCCTTGCGCAGGATGAAGCCGACCTGTTCCTGCAGGAGGTAGTCGTGATCGTCGGCCTCTTCGGTCTCGACCAGCTTGAGCAGGTTGTCCTCGCCGCTCACCGCAGCCCGTCCCAGGCTTTTATGTCATCCGCAGCGAGGCCACCCATGCGGTTGTGGATGCGCGGGCCGCAGGTCATGGCGAGGCAGAACAGTATCTCGTCAGGACGCGGGCCGTCGCTGATGCCGACCTCCATGGCGTCGAAATGGCTGCGCACATAGGCGGCGTTGATGTGGCCGAGCGGTACGTCGAGCTTTGATCCGAAGGCGCCGACCTTCTTGGCCGAGGGCACGATCGCCTTGGCATCGCCCAGCCGCTCGCGCATCGCGTAACCGCCGGGTACGTGCCATAGCGCGCCGTGTTCCAGCTCGCCGGCGCTGCCGACAATGGCGCCCTTGCCGTAGCCGTCGATCTGTTTCACGTCGCCGCCGAGCGCCGCGATCAGCCGGTCGGCAAGCAGCAGGCCGAGCGGCTTCAGATCGTCCATGGCGCTCTGCAGCTCCTCGACATAGCGCCCGGCGAAAGGGTTCTTGACCACCGCCATGGCGGCGGCACGCCGGCGCGGCACCGCCGCGACCGGTCCGCCGTCGTGAAAAATCTCTTCGCTCAGCACCGCGATCTTGCGGATCGGAAACTCAGGCATGGGCAACTTCCTCCGGTTCGTGCTTGTTGGGCGGGCCGAGTGCAACGGAGCCACTGATGCGGGCCTCCCCGCCGAGAAACAGCGCCGATGCGGCAATCAGGCCGCGCCGGCGAAAATCTTCGGCGACGGCGAGGCCATTGTCCAGCGCCCGCGCCACCTCGCCAGAGGCAAGCGTGCCGACGCCTTGTGTCACCAGCCGTGCGCCAAGATCGCTGTCGGGCGACAGGTCGCTTGCGGGAGTGCGCCTGATGGCGGGATTGCCGGGCAGGTCGACGGCGTTGGCGATAAGCGTCGCCGCCGCATCTGCCTCGGCGCCGGTGCGCGCGAGCACGGTGACGGCATCGGCAATGCCAAGCGAGAAGGAGCGGCCACGCCAGCCGCTGGTTGCGACACCACGCACCCCATCTTGCGCGCGGATCGTGATCCGGTCGGCCATGCCGTTGCCGGTCCCGGCGACCGCCAAGCCAATCGACGTGGCCTTGTCGAGATGGAGGGCGCTGTCGCCGCCATTGTTGACATAGGCGCGGTCGAGCTTGCGGCCGGCAAGCAGCGCGGCAAGCATTTCGTCGGCTACCGATCCGGCGACGGCGGCCATCGGCGTGATGAAGCATTCCGCCAGGGGCATGACGGCTGCTTCCATGCGGCGCGCCGTCGGGCCGGCGAAGGTTCGCGGCGCCAAGAAAAATGCCGGGAGGCGCAGTTCGGGAAGCTCCTCGACCAACTCGATCAGGATCGTCTGGAAGCGCGCGACGGCTTGGGCATAGGCGGCGCGACACTCGTCAGCCTCGCCAAAGGCCTCGACGATCAGGTCGATCGGCCCATGGTTGAGATGCAGCCGCTTGCCATCCTGCAGCCAATGCGCTTGCGGGCCTTCCATCAGCCGGCCCCATCCGAGCCCGCGCGGCGCAACTGCGCCAGCGGCGGCCATGGATTGCTGGCCGGGGCACCCGTGCCGCGCCGGGGATTGAGGTACTCGCCGCCCTTGGCGACAATATCCGCGACGCTGCGGATTTCGGCCTCGTAGCCGCCAAGCCTGACATAGTCGTCGCGACGCAGCGTGAACTCGATCGGCGCCACGAGCGCCGGCGTCGGCACATAGCCGAAGGCGCCTGGCGGAACCCTGGTGACATCGACCATCAGCGTGATGCCGCCACCCGGCCAGACATAGACCGGCGCGCCGCCGACGGTGACGTAGGTTTTCAGGCCTTGCACGGAACGGGTGAGATTGACCGGGTTTTCGGTGACGCCGGCACGCAGTGACCCGCCGGCGCCGCCGATGAACAGCACGGTGCACAAAGCCGGCTCGCAATTGTCCTCGATCAGGTTGACCGATTTTTGCAGCCGCTCCGGAAACGGTTTTTCGACCGGTTTCAAGTCGTCGTCGAGCTCGTAATAGGCGAACTGCTCGCCGGTGGTCGAAACCATCAGCAGCGACAGGCCCGGCCGCGCGCCCTTCTTGGCGTTCCATTCGCCGAGGATCGACAGCGGATCTGAAATGCTGGTGCCTCCCCAGCCGAGGCCGGGCTCGGAGACCTTGAAATAGCGGCCCGGTGTCGAGCGGCGGCCGACGATCTTGATACCGGTATCCTGCCAGCCCAGCACCTTGCCGGCCTGGTGTTCGGAAACGACGCCGGTAATGTGGTCGTCGACCACCACCACCTCGTCGACCAGCCCGCGCCATTGCGTGGCGAACATGCCGATGGTGGCTGAACCGCAGCCGACGCGCATGCGATGTTCCTGCTTGCCGTCGATGACGGGTGGTTTGCCGGCTTCGACAATGACCGTGGCGCCGCCGTCGATGGTGAGTTCCACCGGTTTGCGGTTGCACAGGTTGAGCAGCGCGTCGCAGGTGGCGCGGCCTTCCGCCTTGGAGCCGCCGGTCAGATGATGCACGCCGCCCAGCGACAGCATCTGCGAGCCGTATTCTCCCGTCGTGACATGGCCGATGGCTTCGCCCTCAGCCCGCACAACAGCCGTTTCGGGTCCGATATGACGGTCGGTATCGATCTTCACCTTGACGCCGCAATAGGAGAAGATGCCTTCGGTCACCACGGTGACGAGATCGACGCCTTCCACTTCCTGGCTGACGATGAAGGGAGCGGGCTTGTAGTCGGGATAGGTTGTGCCGGCGCCGATTGCGGTGACGAAGCGGCGGCCGGTGTTGATGAGTTCGCCATCCCACTGCTCGCCCTCGGCGACAAAGGGCACCATGGCGGCCCCGGTCTCGGCCGCATGGTCGAGGATGGTCAGCGGGTCCATGCGCACGATGCGGCCCGCGATATTGCCATAGCGGTCGCAGGCTCCGGTGCGTCCGTCAGCGATGTAGCACATGACGGGACAGGCGTCGCAGCGGATCTTTTCCGCCACCAGCTTCTCGCCGGGATCATGGGTTTCGAAACGCTCGGCAAGCTCGCTCATGCGCGTGCCTCCTTCTCGCGGATGGCCGCCAGGATGCGGCTTGGCGTTGCCGGCACCTTGGTGACCAGCACGCCGGTGGCGTGACGAATGGCATTGAGGATCGCCGGCGCCGTGGGGATCAGCACGTGCTCGCCAAGGCCCTTGGCGCCGAACGGCCCTTCGGGATCGGGCACCTCGACAAGGATGGTCTCGATCGGCGGCACGTCGCCGATGGTCGGGATGAGATAGTCATGCAAATTCTCGGTGCGGCCGGGGATGTATTCTTCCATCAGCGCCATGCCGATGCCCTGAGCTATACCGCCCTCGATCTGGCCCTCGACCAGCAGCGGGTTGATCGCCTTGCCGACGTCATGCGCGGCGATGATCCTGATCAGCCTGACCGTGCCAAGCCTGAGGTCGACCTCAAGTTCGGCGATCTGCGCGCCATAGCCATAGACCGCATAGGGTTTGCCCTGGCCCTTGGCATCGAGCGGCAGCGTTGGCGGGTCGTAGGTCTCCTCGGCACGGAAGACGGAGCCGTCCGTATCCACGCCGAGCGCGGCAAGATCGATGCTTCGTGTCGCCTCGCCTTCGCGGATGACGATCGCCGGGCCATCCAGTTCAAGCGAAGCCTTGTCCGAGACATTGGCAAAGCGCAGGATCTTCTCGCGCAGGGCGCGTCCTGCCTTCTCGGCCGCCTTGCCGGTGACGAAGGTCTGGCGCGAGGCCGAGGTCTTCCCAGCGTCGGGACTGATCGCCGTATCGGCGCTCTTCAGCCGGAATTTTTCCAGCGGCAGGCCGAGCGCGTCGGCGCAGATCTGCGTGATGACGGTGTTGGACCCTTGGCCGATATCGACCGCGCCCTGGTGCAGGACGACCGCGCCGTCAGCCGCGATGCCGACCCGGATGGTCGACGGATTGGGTAGCGAGGTATTGCCGCAGCCATACCAGCACGAAGCGACGCCGACGCCGCGTTTCCTGTCCAGGTTGGCGCTGTTGAAAGCGTCGGCATCGGCTGTCGCCCGCGCCCAATGCGGCCGCAACGCTTCGAGGCATTCGGCGATGCCGACGCCGGACTCCAGGACCTGCCCGGTAACCGTTTCGGATCCGTTCCGAAGGCAATTCTTCATGCGAAAATCAAGCCGATCGATGCCGAGCTTGCCGGCGAGCTCGTCATAGAGCGTCTCTTGCATGATCGTGGCCTGCGGCACGCCGAAGCCACGGAAGGCACCGGCAATCGGCCCATTTGTGTGGATGGCGCGGCCCTCGGCGCGGTAATTCGGCGTGAAATAAGGACCGGAGGCATGCACCGGCACGCGATTGGCGACCGTCGGCCCCCAGCTCGCATAGGCTCCGGTGTTGAAATCGCCTTCGAAGATCATGCCTGTGACATGGCCCTCGGCATCCGCGCCGACGGTGGCCTTCATCCGCGCCGGATGGCGCTTGGTGGTCGACATCATGGATTCGTTGCGGGTGTAGGCAAGGGCCGCGGGCCGCCCGGTCTTCAGCGCGACAAGGCCGATCAGCGGCTGCAGGGAAACGTCGAGCTTGGAGCCAAAGCCACCGCCGGTCGCGGTCGGCACGATGCGCACCTTGTCGACGGCAAGGCCGAGCACTTTCGCCGTATCGTCACGATCCATGTAAGGCGCCTGCGTGCAGGCGACGACGACGAGCGTGTCGCCGTCGAGATATGCATAGCCGGCTTCCGGCTCGATATAGGCATGCTCGACATAGGAGGTGTCGATCGCATTGCTTGCGGTGAACGCCGCATCGGCAAGTGCCGACTCGGGATCGCCGCGTTCGACGAAGCCCTTGGTCAGCAAATTGGCCGGGCGGTTTTCATGGATCAGCGCCGCACCTTCGGCCTGCGCATCGCCGGGCTGGAGAACATGCGGCAGTTCGGTCCAGCGGACAGGGAAATCCGACAGATCGAGATCGAGGATCGCCTCGCGTTCGCCGGCGACCAGCGCGACAGCCTCGCCGCGAAGCCGGGCAAAGCCCTCGGCCAACGCCGGCTGGTCGGCGAACGGGCCGATAACGCCGAAGCAGTTTTTTCCCGGGATATCGGCTGCCGTGAAAACGCCCGTGATACCGGGATGGCTGCTTGCCCAGCCATCGATGTCGCCGAAGGCGAAGCCGGCATGATGATGCGGCGAGCGGATCACCAGCACCGCAAGCGCATCGGCCGGAAAGGAATCCCCGCCGAATTTCTCGGCACCGGTCACCTTTGGCACACCGTCGAGCCTGACCGGCGACGCGCCGATGGCCTGGCCGGACCGAGGCAGACGGAAGTCCAGGCTCGCGGTCTGGAGGGAAGCCTCCATCACCGCGGTGATGATCTTGCGGTAGCCGGTGCAGCGGCAGAGGATGCCGCCCAACGCATCCTGTACCTCGGTCTCGGTCGGCCTGGGTTTCGTGTCCAGCAGCGCTGAACCCGCGACCAGCAGCGCCGGCGTGCAGATGCCGCATTGCGCGGCGCCATGCGCCAGAAACGAGGCTTGCAGCGCCGACAGGCGCCCATTGGCGAGGCCCTCGACCGTCGTCACCATAGTGCCGGAAGCGGAGGCCGCCGACATCAGGCAGGCGCAGACGGGAGCGCCGTCGACCAGCACCGTGCAGGCGCCGCAGTCGCCGGCGTCGCAGCCGACCTTTGTACCGGTCAGCCGCAATTCGTCACGCAGCACCAAGGACAGCCGGCGCAGCGGTGGCACGTTGACCGAGACGGCGGCGCCATTGACCGCGAAGGCGATATCGGCGCGATCCATGCTCATGCGGCCACCTTGTCGTCCGTGGGCTTGCCCGCGGCCTCAAGCGCGGCGCGCGCAACGATCTCGCGCACCGCGTCGAGCCTGTATTCAGCGCTGCCGCGCACATCGGCGATCGGCTGCAGCTCAGCCATCGGCGCCGAGCGGACCGCGGCAACAAGCCCGGCGTCCAAGGGAAGCCCGCGCAGCGCCGCCTCGACACCGGCAAGCCGCCTCGCCACGGCCGAACACGAGCCGACGGCGACGGCCGCCTGCGCGACAGTGCCATTCTCGGCAACCAGACGCACCGCCACCATGGCAATGGAAATAACGAGATAGCGCCGCGCCCCGAGCTTGACGAAGGCCGATGTGCCGGCGGGTTTCGGCACGTGGATGGCCGTCAGCATCTCGCCAGGCCGCAAGGCCGTACGGCGGTTGCCGAGGATGAACGCCGCCAAGGGCAGACGGCGCGTCGCCGTCGCCGAGCGCAGCTCGACCTCGGCATCAAGGACCAGCAGCCCCGGCACACCGTCGGCGGCCGGCGAGGCGTTGCAGAGATTGCCGGCGACCGAGGCGACGTTCTGGATTTGTGGTGAACCCACTTCCCGCGCGGCCTGTTTCAACGCATCAAAGGCCGGCGGCAAGGGATGGCGGATGATGTCGGTCCATGTCGTGCGCGCGCCGATGATCCAGTGGCTGCCGGTCTCGGCGATGCCGCGCAGCGCTGTCAGGCCGTTGATGTCGAGGACATTGTCACGAAATGGTTTGCTGCCCTGCACCGGATAGAAATCCGTACCGCCCGCAAGGATACGCCAGACGCCCCCGCCAAGCAGCGCGAGCGCTTCGTCGACCGTGGTGGGTTTCGCGTAACGGATCACGCTTTCCTTCCCAATAAGGTGGGCCTTCCCAATAAGGTCGGCTTCCCGATAAGGTGGGGCTTCCCGATAAAATGGGCTTTGCCCGAAACTGGCCCTCCCGAGGCGCTTGCCCAAGGAAAGTCTTTACCGGCTCCGACCGGTAAATTCATTCGTATGCAAATGATATCAAGACGGCGGAAATTGTCAAAGCCAGAGTTTGCGCCGGCATACGTCCGGCTGGCATCGCCACGCATTTGTTATGCCGCTGGAGGTTGACGCGGACCGCCATCTGGTCAAGTTTCTCCTCCAGTCGCGCCAGCGGCTTTTTCTTTCGCCGGGTGCCTCGTTCGGAGCCCGACCCCAGCCTGACAGGAAGGAAGCCCATGGCCGACGAAGCGCTCGTTGTCATCGACCTGCAGAACGACTTTTGCCCGGGCGGCGCGCTGGCCGTTGCCGGCGGCGACGAGATCGTGCCGCTGGTCAATGACATGATCCGGCGAACAGACCATGTCGTGCTGACACAGGACTGGCACCCCGCCGGCCATTCCAGCTTCGCCTCCAGCCATCCGGGGTCGCAGTCCTATTCGACGATCGAGATGCCCTATGGTCCGCAGACGCTGTGGCCGGACCATTGCATCCAGGGCAGTCTCGGCTCGGATTTCCATTCCGGACTTGCCTGGACCAAGGCCGAACTCGTCATCCGCAAAGGCTTTCGCCCGGCCATCGACAGCTATTCCGCCTTCTTCGAGAATGATCACGCGACGCCCACGGGGCTCGCCGGCTATCTGCGGGAGCGCGGCATCGACACACTGACCCTGGTCGGCCTGGCGACGGATTTCTGCGTCGCCTTCTCGGCGCTGGATGCGGTCAAACAAGGGTTTAAAACCACGGTCAGGCTCGATGCCTGCCGTGGCATCGATCTCAACGGATCGCTCGAGACAATGCTGGCGAAGATGCGCGATGCCGGCGTGACGCTCGAAGATCGCACTTCGGGCTGACTCGTGGGGGGTAGAAGGGGATACTTGCCGATAGCGACCGGGGCGGGCGGCGCGATCATCGTCGCGATGCTGTTTCCGGCACAGGCCTTCGCGGCCGAAGAGCACGGCCTGCCTGGCGGCGCCATGTCGCTGTGGTGGGCCTTGCCGTTTGCCGGGCTGCTGTTGTCGATCGCGACCGGTCCGCTGCTGTTCCACCATGTCTGGGAACATCACTACGGCAAGATCGCGGCCTTGTGGGCGGCGCTGGTGATCGTGCCGCTCGCGATTGCCTTCGGTGCTCCCGCGGCGACCGAGGCGGTGCTGCACGCGCTGCTCACCGAATACATGTCGTTCATTGTCCTGCTGTTTGCGCTCTACACGATTTCAGGCGGCATCCTGCTTGCCGGCAACATCCACGGCACGCCGCTGGTCAATGCCGGGCTGCTGATCGTCGGGGCGCTGCTGGCCTCGGTGATCGGAACGACCGGCGCCTCGATGATACTGATCCGGCCGATCCTGCGCGCCAACGACAACAGGCCTTTCAATGCCCATGTCGTCATCTTCTTCATTTTCCTTGTGTCCAACATTGGCGGCTCGCTGACGCCGCTCGGCGACCCCCCGCTGTTCGTCGGCTTCCTGCGCGGTGTCGATTTCTTCTGGACGACCACCAACCTCTACCGGGAGACGCTGTTCGTTGGCGTCGTCGTGCTGGCGGCGTTCCTGGCGATCGACCTCATCCTGCACCGGCGCGAGGCCGGCGCACCGAAGATCAAGGATCCGACACCCGATACGACGGTGCGCCTGCGCGGCCTGGCCAACCTCCCGCTGCTGGCCGGCGTGATCGGGGCCATCCTGCTGTCGGCGGCGTGGAAGCCGGGCGTGAGTTTTTCCGTGTTCGGCGTCGGTCTCGAACTGCAGAACCTGGTCCGCGACGCGATCATCCTCGCGCTGGCCCTGCTATCGCTTCCGCTCTCCTACAAGAGCCACCGCGAGGCGAACGGCTTCAACTGGGGTCCGATCGCGGAAGTGGCCAAACTGTTCGCCGGCATCTTCATCTGCATCGTCCCGGTCGTCGCCATTTTGAGGGCCGGCCACAACGGTGCGCTGGCGCCGCTGGTCGCGCTCGTCACCTCGGCGCAAGGCACGCCCAACGACCTCGCCTATTTCTGGCTGACCGGTGCATTGTCGTCCTTCCTCGACAATGCACCGACCTATCTGGTGTTTTTTGAGCTGGCGGGCGGCGATCCCCGCCACCTGATGACGGAGTTCGCCTCGACGCTTGCCGCGATCTCGGCCGGCGCCGTGTTCATGGGCGCCAACACCTATATCGGCAACGCACCCAACTTCATGGTCTATGCGATTGCCAGACATCGCGGCGTCAAGATGCCGGGCTTCTTTGGGTATATGCTGTGGTCCGGGCTGGTGCTGGTCCCGACCTTCTTGGTCGCGGGTTTTCTGTTTTTCGGTTGATCAACCCACGCCGACATAGCGCCGGACCGCCGAGGGGTCGACGCGCAGGGCCTCGACATCGACCGTCTCGCGGTTGCGGCCGTTTTCGATGAAGCAGACACGATCGGCGACCGACAGCACGGCATCGACCCGCTGTTCGACCAGGATGGTGGAGACATCCATCTCGCGCAGCTTCGACACCGTCTCGCGAATCCTGGCGATCATCGACGGCATCAACCCTTCGGTCGGTTCGTCGAGCAAAAGCACCTGCGGCTCAAGGCAAAGCGCGCGCGCCATGGCCAGCATCTGCTGCTCGCCGCCGGACAAGGTGCCCGAGCGCTGCCGCAGCCGCTGACGCAGCAGCGGGAAGAGGTCGAGAACGTTCTCGCGCGTCGCCTTGCCCTTGCCGCGCGCCATCAGCCCGATCTCGATGTTTTCGGCCACCGTCATCTCGGCGAACAGCCGCCTGCCCTGCGGCACGTAGGCGACACCGGCCTTCGGCACTTCATGCGCCGGCAGGCCGGTCAATTCCTGCCCTGCGAGCCTGATCGAGCCGGCACGCGCGGGAACCAGGCCCATGATCGCCTTCAGCGTCGTCGTCTTGCCGGCGCCGTTGCGGCCGAACAGGCACAGCACCTCGCCCTTGTTCAGCACCAGGTCGAGCCCATAGAGCACCTGGACCTCGCCATAGAAGCAATCGAGCCCGGAAATCGTCAGCGCTTCGACCGTGCTCGCCTCCGTCATGGCGCCGTTCCCAGATAGGCTTCCTGAACCGCAGCGTTCTCGCGGATCGCCTCGGGCGTGCCCTCGGCCAGGATCCTGCCGGCGTTGAAGACGGTGATGCGATCGGCAAGCTGCATCACGACCGGCATGTTGTGCTCGATCAGCATCACGGTGGCGCTCTTGGCGATGTCGCGCACGAGTTCGATGAAATTGTCGATCTCGCTGTCGGCCAGACCTTGCGTCGGCTCGTCGAGGATCAGCAGGCGCGGTTTCAGCGCCAGGCCCATCGCCACTTCGAGCAATCGTTGATGGCCGTAGGACAATTGCCCGGCCGGCATATGGGTGCGGTCGGCCAGCCCTGTACGTTCAAGCGCAGAGATGACGCCGGCACGCAGCTCAGCCTTCGAGCGGCGATCGCTGAGCGTGAGCTGCACCGGCAGCGCGACATTGTCATAGACGCTGAGGTTGGCAAAGACGCTGGTGATCTGGAAGGTGTAGGCGATGCCCCGGCGGACCCTGGCATAGGTCGGCAGGCCGGTGATGTCGGCACCGTCGAAGACGATCGCTCCCGAAGACGGCTGGATGCGGCCGCTGATCAGACTGACGAAGGTTGTCTTGCCGGCGCCGTTCGGACCGATGACGGCGCGGATCTCGCCCGGCATCAGGGTGAAGTCGACATTGTCGACCGCACGCAGGCCGCCGAAGCTGCGCGACAGGCCCTTGGTGGTCAGCAGCGGCGTCATGGCAGCCATCCAAGCCAGCGCCGGCGGATGGTGCCGAGAATGCCTTTCGGGAAAAACAGCACCAGCAGAATGAGTGCCATGCCGACGATCAGCAGGTAGGCCGACGTGTAGCCGCTGGTGACGTCGATGACATAGTACATGAACAGCGTGCCGATCAGTGGTCCAAGCGTTGTGGCCGCACCGCCGAGCAGCACCCACAGCAGCGGCAGGATCGAATACTGTACCGAGGCGAAACTCGACCCGACATAGCCGAACAGCAGCGCGTAGGCGGCGCCGGACGCCGCACAGATCGTGCCGGAGACGATAACGGCGGCAAGCTTGTTGGAGAAGGTGTCGTAGCCCAGCATCTTCGTGCGTTCCTCATTCTCCCGGATCGCGATCAGCACGCGACCGTATCTGGACCGGACGACGGCAAGCGTGATCAGCAGCACGAGCGAAAACAAGCCGAGCGCCGTCATGTAGCGTACGGTCGGGTTGGTGAGATCGAGCGAGGTGGCGCCGAGATTGAGGACACGCGCCGGCTGCGGCACGACCTGACCCTGATCGCCGCCGGTCCAGGCCGCGAAATAGAGGATGGCCAGATAAAACACCTGCGCGAACATCATGGTGACGATCATGAAGGCCACGCCCGTGGTGCGCAGCGCCAGGAGGCCGATCACCAGCGCCAACGCCGCGCCGCAGGCAATGCCGGCGAGGAACGCCAGAGGCACGCTCCAGCCGAGCTGGATGACGGCAAGGCCGGCGCCGTAAAGCCCGGCGCCGAAGAACATCGCATGGCCAAGGCTGAGCAGGCCGACATAGCCGAACAGCATGTTGTAGCCCATGGCGAAGACCGCCAGCACCATGATGCGGGCGAGCAGGCCGTGGTAATAGTCCGGCAAGAGGAAGCTCAGCATGAAGAGCAGGGCAATCACGCCGAGATGCAGCGCATAGGCCTTTGCCGGCGAAGCTTCGCTCATCGCGATGCCGTCCCGAACAGGCCTTGCGGCCGGAACACCAGCACCATGGCGACCAGCAGCGTGGCGATGATCTTGGCCAGCGTCGGCGAGAAGAACATCGAAATGATGCCGTCGGAGAGGCCGATCAGCACGGCGGCGACGACCGTGCCGCGCAACGAGCCGAGGCCGCCGATGATGACGACGATGAAGGACAAGAGCAGCGGATCCTGCCCCATCAGATAGTGCGCCTGGCTGATCGGCACGATCAGCACCGCGGCGATCGCCGCCAGCATGGCGCCGAGCGCGAAGACGCCGCCATAGACGCGGCCGACCGGGATGCCGAAGGCCTGCGCCGTCTCGCTGTCATACTGCGTGGCACGCATGATGAGGCCGATCCTGGTGCGCGTCAGCACCAGCCATGTCGCGATCAGCAGAAGAGCGGATGCGGCGATGATCGACAGCTTGTAGCCGGAATAGCCGAACCACGGCAGAAGGATGCGATAGCTGAACGGCGGCTCCACGGGCCGCGCTTCGGGGCCATAGAAGGTCAGCGCCAGCTGCTGGATGATGTAGAGCATGCCGATGGTGGCGACGATGGTGGCTTCCGGATTGTAGTTGAGCCGGCTCAGCACCAGCCGTTCGGCGACCAGCGCGATGGCGCCGACGATCAGCGGCGCGATCACCAGCGCCGCCAGGAAGCCAAGAGCCGGATGGCCGCCAATTGCCGATGTGATCGCCCAGGCAAGCACGGCGCCCAGCATGAAGAACTCGCCATGGGCGACGTTGACGACACGCATGACGCCGAACACCAGCGACAAGCCCAGCGCCGTCAACGCCAGCACGGCCGAGGTGACGAGGCCTTCAAGGGTTGCGAGGAGAAGGTGAGGTCCGAAGTGCATTTGTTATGCACCAACGGATGCGCGAGGCACCCCCCTCTGCCCTGCCGGGCATCTCCCCCGCAAGGGGGGAGATTGGATGTCCTCGCTGGTTTCGCCAATCATCAACGCGGGCAGATGGGCGCTGCCATACGAACTGCCGATCTCCCCCCTTGCGGGGGAGATGTCCGGCAGGACAGAGGGGGGTGCCTTGGCGCTCACGTTGGCTGCTGGAATGAGCTCACAGCGCCTGCGTCGTGTAATCCCCTTCGGCCTCGTAAAGCCCGTCCTCGATCTTGGTCTTGTGCACGACCTTCAGCTTGCCGCCCTCGACCTTGGAGATATTCTGGATGCCAAAGCACTGGTGGATCTTGCCATTGAAGGTTTTTGGCCCCTGCGGATGCTCCGGGCCTTCGGCGAATTCCTTCAGCGCCTCGGTCGCCTCGACCAGCTTGGCGCGGTCTTCCGGCCCCTTGTAGCCGGCGTCTTCCATCGCCTTCTTGACGACGTAGAGCGTTTCCCAGCAGCCGAACATGTGCGCGGCGGTGGAGACATCCTTGGCGTCGCCGACGGCGGCGCCATTGTCGTCGATGCCGACAGCGGCCCGATAGGCCTTCTGCGCTTCGGTGTCGTCGGGCTGGGCGTAGCGCGGCGAGCCTTCCCAGAAATGGCTGCCGTCGAGGAATTCGAGGCCGGGACTGTTGATGTCCACGGCTTCCAGCGAATCGATGAAGCCGAAGAGTTGCGGCCGGTTGGAACCGTAGAACTCGCCGAGTTCCTTGACGAAGGTGAGCACCGCCGGGCCGACCATGACGTGGTAGATCACCTCGGTCTCGGGCGGGATCTGCGGGAAGTACTTGGTGAAGGACGATTCCGTCGGCGGAATGGCGATCTGCGCGATCACCTCGGCGCCTTGCGCCTTCAGCGCGGGCGGCAGGTAGTCGCGATGGTCGTAGCCGAAGGCGAAATCGGGGAATATCTGCGTCACCTTCTTGCCGGCATTGGCCGCGATCCATGGCGCCATCGACTGGATCTGGCTCTTCACGTCGGTGATGCCGGGCTGGAAGACATAGCGGTTGAGCTTGGTCGAGGCGACGTGGTGACCTTCGCTGACGACGAAGTAGGGCATCTTGTTTTCGCCGGCGGCAGGCGCCGAGCCGATGACGACATGCGAGAACAGCGTGCCGAAGACGATGTCGGTCTTGTGCTGGGTGGCGAACTTGCCGACCACTTCGGCGCCGCGGCCGGGATCGGTGCCGTCATCCTCGATGATCACCTCGACCTGGCGGCCATTGATGCCGCCGGCGGCATTGATCGCCTTGATCGCAGCGGCGGTCGTCTTCTCGTACCAGCGGCCATAGGCGGCGCCAATGCCGGTGCGGTGCGACTGGAAGCCGATCTTGATCGGCGCCGAACTCTGTGCCTGGGAGTAGCGGACGAAGCCGGGCGCCATGGCGAGGCCAGCGCCGGCGGCGAGGCCCTTCAGCGTGGTACGGCGGGTGAGTGCGGTTTTGGAGAGATCGAAAAATCCGTTCTTGTCAGTCACGTTCGTTCCCCTGTTTTTGTGTTTTGACCAACGATAAGGCGGCTCGAACATCCTCGGCAAGAGGATGCAAAATTGCATGTGTACAAACTAAATCACCAAAGGCTTGGCCTGGCAAGCAAGCTTTCCGTCGGGGCATGGCTCACAGGAGATGGCTTGTCTCATCCGACTGTCGGCGTGGCAAGCAGCCAGAGACCGAAAATGGTGTAGGCGATCATCAATACGGTGAGCGGAAACTGACTGAGCGCGGCGCGGGCAGGCTGGGGATGCAGGCGCCAGGCAAAGCCGTGCGCGACGAGGACAGCGAGCACATGGCCAACGATGATGGCGCCCGCCTGGACATTCCACAGCCACCATGCCGACGCCGCGCCGGCGACGATGCCGGCCTCGACCTGCATGTCGGTGGTGCCGAACAGGTTCCAGCCCAGCGCGAAGGGATCGGACAGGGAGGCCAGCGCATATTGGCCGTCGACCAGCAGCGCCGTCAGATAATGCGCGACATGGTAGGCGAGCGCGATCGGCACGATCGACCACACCAGCATGCCGGCTGCCTGGGCGAAAGGCTGGCCGCCGCGGGCAAGACGCTGGCCGAGGACGACGGCAAGCAGGAACACCGCCGCGAGCAGCACGAAGGTCATAACGAGCCCAAGCGTGCCGCTGCCGATCACGGCCGTGCGGCCCGGAAATTCGAGCGGATTGATGCCGAACAGGCCGAGCCAGGAGAAGGTCTTCGACAGGCCGTCGAAGGAGACCGAGGACAAAGCGAGCAGCAGGAAGGCGATGCCGCTGGCGGGCAGCGGCTGGGCCCGGAGCAGTTTGGCGCCCGGCCAGCACAGCGCAAGTCGGCCTTTGTCGCCGCGCTCGATCGGCGCGAAGCGCGCCACCACCGAAAAGAAGATGCCGAGGAATTCACCGCTTCGACCCCATCTGTCGTAGCCGAACACCAGCATCGCCACCAAGGTGAACAGCCAGTAGAGGCCGGCGGCGAAGGCCAGCCGCGCCGGATCGTCAGGAGCGGGATAGACGAGTTCGAACCAGGCGAAGGCAAAAAACAGCATGACAGCCGGCCAGCAGCCGAGCCATTGCGGAAGTTGCCTGACGCCGTCATCGCTTCCGCCGGTCAGCCGCGACAGCAGCCGCCACGGGCCGTACCAGGGGTTGAGCCACGACCAGAGATCGCCGAACACGCCTTGCAGCAGTGTCAGGCCGGCCCATAGCAGCGTCCACACCACCAGTGGCAGCGGGTTGGAGAGCGGGTCGCGGCTGCCTATGAAGCCGGCGGCGAGGAGAATTGCAAAACCGGCAAAGGAGATCAAGCTGATGGCGGCGCGGACGCTGTCGCCGAAGGCGAATAGCGGCAGGCGTCGGCGCCAGAAACGGTCGAGGGTGTCGGACGGCAGCAATGCCAAGACAAGGAAACTGGCGGCCACGGCGAAAGCGCCGCCGGCGAGATAATAGCCGGTAGGAAGGAGCAGGACGTGGCCGCGGTCGGAGGCATGGGCGAAGGCGAGAGTGGGGGAGACGAGCCACAAGGCCGAGAACCATAAGGCGAACGGCAGACGGAGGCGTTCTACGACGAAACTCGAACTGTCCAAGGGTCCGCCCACCCTCAAACCTTGACCAGTTGCTCCACGCGATCCTTTTGCCCAAAAATCCTCAAATACCGCTCGATCTCCTTGAGATCGCCGGTCGCCTTGGCCGGGTTGTCGGAGAGCTTGACCGCCGGCCGGCCATTGGCCTCGGTGACCTTGCAGACCAACGATATGGCGTCGAGGCTGTTGGTCTCGGTCGGCGCGCAGCCTTCGAAGTCGTTGGTCAGGTTGGTGCCCCAGCCGAAGGACATGCGCACCTTGCCCTTGAAGTGGCGGTAGGTCTCCTCGATGGTCTCGACCTCGAGCCCGTCGGAGAAGATCAGCAGCTTCTGCCTGGGGTCCTTGCCCTTCTCGCGCCACCAGTCGATGATTTTTTCGCCACCTTCGATCGGCGGCGCGCTGTCGGGGCGGAAGCCGGTCCAGTCGGCGACCCAGTCCGGCGCGTCGCGCAGGAACGAGGCGGTGCCGAAAGCATCGGGCAGCACGATCAAGAGATTGCCGCCATAGTAGCGCTGCCAGTCCTGCAACACCTTGTAGGGCGACTGCTTCAGCTCTTTTTCCGAATTGGCAAGGGCGGCAAACACCATCGGCAGTTCATGCGCGTTGGTGCCCAGCGCTTCGAGATCATTGTCCATGGCCAGCAGCACGTTGGAGGTGCCGGTGAAAGCCTCGCCGATGCCTTCCTTGAGCGCCTCGACGCACCAGCGCTGCCACAGGAAGGAATGGCGCCGGCGGGTACCGAAATCCGAGATGCGGATGCCGGGCAGCGCCTTCAGCCGTTCGGTCTTGGCCCACATCTTGGCCTTGGCGCGGGCATAGAGCACGTCGAGCGTAAAAGGCCCGAACGATCGCAAAGCGGCACGCGAACGCAATTCATTGATGATGGCGAGCGCGGGGATCTCCCAAAGCGTGGTGTACATCCAGGGGCCGGAGAAAGAGAGCTCGTACTGGCCGTCACGCTTGGAAAGCTCATAGTCGGGCAGCCGGAAGCCTTCCAGCCAGGCGAGGAATTCCGGCTCGAAAATCTGCTTGCGGCCGTAGAAATTGTTGCCGGCCAGCCAGATCATTTCCTTCTTGGAGAAGCGCAAGGTGCGGGCATGGTCGAGTTGTTCGCGCAGCTCGCCTTCATCGATCTCGTCGGCGAGGCGGACCGAAGTCGTCCGATTGATCAGCGAGAAGGTGGTGTCGACCTTGGGGTACATGCCCCAGATCATCTGCAGCATCAAAAGCTTGTAGAAATCCGTATCGAGCAGGCTGCGCACGATCGGGTCGAGCTTCCAGGTGTGGTTATAGACACGCCGCGCAATATCGGTCTTTGCCATGCTTGCTGCCGCCTTCGCTGCCTGCCACCCACAATCGCGACAGGCCTCATAGCATCGAATTGGCAAAAACGCTGCCCGCTTTCAGGCTGGCCCGACAAAAAGAAAGCCCTGCATGCGGCTATGTGGGTTTGCCGCCCATCACCTTGAGCGCGGGACGTTTGCGGCGGGTGACGAGGCGGCCCGCAACCGGGGCGTCGGCGCGGCCGTCATCCCCGGCCTTCTCGGCAAACAGCCAGTCGATGAACACCTGCACGATCGGCGTCATCCGCATTTCGTTGCGGCAAACGACATAGAAATCGTCGACCGCCGGCACCGACAGACTGAACGGCGCGACCAGCATGCCCCTGGCCAGCAGGGCGCTTGCCGTCACCGAGTCGCCCAGCGCCACGCCATGGCCATGGACGGCGGCTTCCGCCGTCATGCGGGCATCGCCGAGATGATGGCGCCGGCCGCGCTCCAGGTCCAGCGCGTCGGCGGCGGCCAGCCAGGTGTGCCACTCGCGGCCATCGTCGCCATGCAGCAAGACATGGTCGGCGAGGTCGCGAACATTGCGGATCGGCCGGTTGTTGATCAGCGTCGGGCTGACCACCGGGAACAGCTCCAGGCCCGACCATTTGCGCATCCAGCAATCGGCCCAGCTGCCATCGCCATAATGCACGCAGACATCGATATGCGGCGCCCGGATATCCCTGGGATCGTTGGAGGGAATGAGCTTCAGCTGGATGTCGGGATATTGCGCGGTGAAGCTGCCCAGCCTCGGCGTCATCCACAAGAGCAGCAACGCAGGCACGCAGGACACCGACAGCGCGCCGCTGCTTGCCGGCCGCGTCAGCCGTTGGGTGGCGGCGGCGATGCCGTCGAAGGCGACCGATACCGCCGGCAAAAGTTCGGCGCCATGCGGGGTCAGCTTGACCCGCTGGCCGACGCGCTCGAACAGCTTGACGCCAAGCGATTGCTCCAGCGCCTTGATCTGGTGGCTGACGGCGCCGTGCGTGACATTCAGTTCGCTCGCCGCCTTGGTCAGCGAGGCATGGCGGGCCGTGGCCTCGAAGGCGCGCAGCGGGTTGAGAGGTGGCAGGCGCTTGGCCATGGATGCTCGGCTTTATTGTGAGATTTTCTCACAGGAAACACCCTAACAATATCAATTGCTTTTTCAAAGCGGCTGCCGGACACTTTGATCCGGAACAACATCAAGACGTGAAATCTGCAGACTGCCAGCCGGACAACGGCCCGGCCGGATGACGGTCGGTTCGCCCGAGGTCACCGCCGGCACCACTGCATCAGCCGAGGAGGAGCGGATATGGGATACGATCGCGGCAAGCTCGATGCGCTGCGTCGCAAATATGGCGAGAGCCATGGCGGCGAGATGTTCGACCCGAAATTTCGCAAGGTCGCCGACAAGATCTTTTCCAAGAGCGGCACGCGGCTGGCGCCCTATTCCGGCATCCCGACCTTCCTTGCCGCGCCCTACCGCGAAATCGCAGCGGACAATCCGGACTTCGGCGACCTGCAGGTGGCGATAACAGGCGTGCCGATGGATCTCGGCGTCACCAACCGGCCGGGCTCGCGCTTCGGGCCGCGCGCCTTGCGGGCGATCGAGCGCATCGGCCCCTACAATCATGTGCTGGAATGCGCGCCGACGCATGAACTCAGGGTCGCCGACATCGGCGACGTTCCGTTCCAGAGCCGCTACCGGCTGGAGACCAGCCATGAGGATATCGAGCGGCGCATCAACCAGATCGTCGACGCCGGGGTCATCCCGTTGTCGGTCGGCGGCGACCATTCGATCACCCACCCGATCCTGAAGGCGGTCGGCAAGAAGGCGCCGGTCGGCCTGATCCACATCGACGCCCATTGCGACACCAGCGGCCTGTTCGACCTGACCAAATTCCACCATGGGGGTCCGTTCCGCAACGCGGTGCTGGACGGCGTGCTCGATCCGACGCGCACCATCCAGATCGGCATCCGCGGCTCGGCCGAATATCTGTGGGAATTCACCTACGAGTCCGGGATGACCGTGGTCCATGCCGAGGAAGTGACCGGTCTCGGCATTCCCGCCATCATCGAGAAGGCGCGCAGAATAGTCGGTGACGGCCCGACCTATGTGTCCTTCGACATCGACAGCGTCGATCCCGCCTTCGCACCGGGCACCGGCACGCCGGAAGTCGGCGGGCTGACGACGCGCGAAGTGCTCGAACTGCTGCGCGGCCTCAAGGGTCTCAACATTGTCGGTGGAGATGTCGTCGAGGTGGCGCCGCAATATGACGCCACCACCAACACGGCGCACGCCGGCGCGCAGGTGCTGTTCGAGATCCTGAGCCTGATGGTGTTCAGCCCGGCAGTATCAGGCAAGGGGGCCTGACAGAGAAAGGCGGCCGCCGCACTGGAGCCGGCGGCCGACCCAAACAATCAAAAGCTTCCAGAAGGGGAATGACAATGACAATCCACCGCAAAACATCCATCGCCGCCGTTCTGCTCGTGGGGTTAGCCGGCTTCGCCACGCAAGCCGCCAATGCCGACGCGCTGGCCGACATCACCAAGGCCGGCACCATCAATGTCGGCGTCTTCGCCGACTTCCCGCCCTTCTCCTCGGCCAGTGCCGACATGAGCCTCAAGGGCTATGACATGGATGTGGCGCAGTACATCGCCGACACGCTCAAGGTGAAGCTCAACACCGTTGCCGTCACCGGCCAGAACCGCATCCCCTATTTGAACGACCATCGGGTCGACATCCTGATGAGCGTCGGCTACTCGAAAGAGCGCGAGCAGGTCATCGACTTCGCCGCTGCCTACGCGCCCTATTACATCGCGGTGATCGGTCCGGCGGCAATGCCAGTCAAAGGCAAGGAAGATCTCGGCGGCAAGTCGATCGCCGTCAATCGCGGCACGCTGGAAGACACCTCGCTCACCGAAGCAGCACCGGCCTCGGCGGACATCAAGCGTTTCGACAACTACAATTCGGTGATCCAGGCCTTCATCTCAGGCCAGACCCAATTGATGGTCGTCGGCAACGATGTCGGCGCGCAGGTGCTGGCCAAGCAGGATGCGCTGAAGCCGGAGCAGAAGTTTCAGCTTCTGACCTCGCCTTCGCATATCGGCCTCAACAAGAATGAGGATGCCCTCAAGAAGGCGGTCAACGACGCCATTGCCAAGATGCTGGCCGACGGCAAGCTGGACGAAAGCTCGAAGGCCTGGCTGAAGACGCCGCTCAATCCCGACAACCTCAAGGATTGAGTTGCCGTGGCCTTCGGCTGGCTTCCAGGTGCCGTGGGCGACATCGCGCACGGCGCGGCGACGACGATCCTTTTGATCGCGGTCACCACGCTTGCGGGCACGCTGCTCAGCATCCTCGGTGCCGCCGGGCGGCGAAGCGGCCCCGCGCTGCTGCGCAGGGCCATCGGCTGGTATGTCGAGGTGATGCGCAACACGCCGTTCCTGGTGCAGCTCTTCTTCATCTTCTTCGGCCTGCCGAGCCTCGGCATCAGGCTCGATCCGATCCTGGCCGCCATGCTGGCGATGACGCTCAACATGGCCGCCTACACGATCGAGATCGTCGGCGCCGGCCTTGACGCGGTGCCGCACGGGCAGACGGAAGCGGCCCTGGCGCTTGGGCTGAGGCCGCGCCAGGTGTTCATCAAGATCGTGCTGCCGCAGGCGCTCAAGATCATCTATCCCGCGCTGACCAGCCAGATCGTCATCATGATGCTGGAATCAGCCGTGGTGTCGCAGATCGCGGTGCGCGAGCTGACCTATGAGGCCGACATGCTGCAGGCGCGCACTTTCCGTTCTTTCGAGACGTATTTCGTCGTCACGCTGGTCTATCTCTTGATGTCGATGGCCTTGCGGCGGCTGCTGGTTGCAGGCGGCCGCCGCGCGCTCGGAGCTGGCGTGTCATGATCGAGTTCACGTTGTGGGACATCGTGCGCAACCTTCTGCTTGCCGCGCGCTGGACGGTGCTTTTGTCACTGGCCGCCTTCGTCGGCGGCGCGGTGGTCGGAATGGCGGTGCTGTTCCTGAGGATCGCCAAGAATAAATGGAGCCGACGCGTTGCCTCCGGCTACATCGCCTTGTTCCAGGGGACGCCGCTCTTGATGCAGCTGTTCCTGATGTTCTTCGGCCTGCCGATGCTTGGCCTGCGCATCGAGCCGTGGACGGCGGCGGTGCTCGGCCTCACCTTCTTCGCCAGCGCCTATCTGGCCGAGATCTGGCGTTCTGGCGTCGATGCGCTGCCATTGGGCCAATGGGATGCCGGCGCCAGCCTCGGCCTGCACTATCTGCAGGAGCTCAGGCTGATCATCCTGCCGCAGGCGTTCGCGATCACCCGCGCGCCGACGGTCGGTTTCCTGGTGCAGCTGATCAAGTCGACCGCGCTGACCTCGATCATCGGCTTCGAGGAGCTGGTGCGAACCTCCAACGCCATCAACAACGCCACCTTCGAGCCGTTCAAGGTCTATGGGCTGGTGGCGCTGATCTTCTTCGCCCTATGCTTCCCGCTGACGCAGTATGCGCGACGGCTCGAGAAGCGGGCTGCGGTGCGCTGAGTCCGACGGCGTGTTGCGCTGGCCAACATCGACGGCGGCCGGAAACTCCCGGTGCCCAGCGTTCGAATGCCTCTTGAAGGTCATTTGATCTGCTGGATGCTCAGCTTTCGACCGAGGAGGACCCTTGCCCCTCGCCGTTTCCAAATCCTCACGGACGAACGCGGATGATCGTCTTCCCAGTGCGTCGCCCGGTAGGATTGAAGGCGGCGACGGAATCGTTGAGGGTCGAAACGTTGCCGATGTTCGTCCGCAGTCGTCCGTCCCGCACCTGCTGGACGATCTCGCTCAGTTGGGCACGATCGGACTCGACAACGAAGTCAACCGCCAGGCCGTCGGCAGGCCGCGCCTCTGTCGATCCGACGACGGACACCAGTGTTCCTCCGGCTCGAATCAGGCCGGCGGACCGCTTCCCGATTTCCCCGCCGATCACATCGAACACGAGAGCGACTTCGCCCACGTCTTCGAGGGCGTCGTTCTCGAGGTCGACGAACTCATTCGCGCCAAAGTCGAGCACCGTCTGACGGTCGGCGGCGCGTCCGGTGCCGATGACGTAGGCGCCCGCCTCTCGTGCAAGTTGCGTCACCATCGACCCGACCGCGCCGGCCGCACCGTGCGCGAGGACGCTCTGCCCCGCCTGAAGCCGGCCATGCTGGAAGAGTCCCTGCCACGCGGTGAGACCCGAGATCGGCAGGCTTGCGCCCACCGTGAAGTCGACGTCGCCCGGCAGCGGCGCGAGGTTGCGTGCTTCCATGGCTACATACTCCGCGAGCGTGCCGTCGCGATGCCAGTCGGCGAGGCCGAATACTCTCTGACCTACCGACAGTCCCGTTGTGCCGTACCCGAGTGCGATGACAACTCCGGCCAGCTCGTGCCCAAGGATCGACGGTGTTCGGTCAAGGCCGCGGCGGTCGGTCCAGGTCGAGGGCCATGCCAGCTCGGTCGGGACGAATCCCGAAGCATGAACCTGAACGACGACATCGTTTATCGCTGGCTGCGGCTCAGGCCGCTCCACCAGCTTCATCCCGGCCGTTCCCGCAGCCTGGTCCGTCACCACAATTGCCTTCATGATAATTCTCCTCGGTCATTTGTCTCTTGGTGGAAACGTTTGCCGCCTGGGAACCGTTCAATATCTCATGCCAGGGCCTTCTCTTAGCGGGCGTCCGTGGGCCGATCTGAAGGCGCCATTGATGAGCCACAAGGTTGGGACGAACGGCGGCGGGTTCGGTGGCCGTCTTGCGTTCAATGTCCGAACGCGCCTGACGGCACGATGCGGTCGCGGCGCAGCCAGCGGGCCAGAAGCAGCGCTGCCACCACGGCCAGCCCCGAAGACAGGCCGATCCAGATGCCGACGCCGTGGAAGCCGAAATGGAAGGCGAGCACCACGCCGAGCGGCAGGCCGACACCCCAATAGCCGATCGCGGCGTAGATCATCGGGACCTTGGTGTCGTGCAGGCCGCGCAGCATGCCGGCAGCCACCGCCTGCGCGCCGTCGAAGACCTGGAACAGGGCGGCGAAAACCAGGAACGAAACGGCTAGCGCGATCACCCTGGCATTGGCGGGATTGCCAAGGTCGATGAAGGCGCTGATCAGGAGATGCGGCCAAAGCACCATCACCAGCCCCATCAGCGCCATGAAGGAAACGCCGATGACGAAGGCGGTCCAGCCGGCACGCGACACACCTTCGGGATTGCCGGCGCCGTGGGCGAGCCCGACCCGCACCGTCACCGCCTGGTTGAGGCCGAGCGGCACCATGAAGGAAATCGAGGCGATCTGGATGGCGATGGCGTGCGCGGCCAGCGAATCCGCGTCGATCAGGCCCATCAGCAGGGCGGCGGCATTGAAGATCGTCACCTCGAAGGCAAGGATGCCGGCGATCGGCAGGCCGAGCCGCAGCAGGCCCTTGAAGCGCGGCCAGTCGGATCGCCAGAAGCGGCCGAACAGGTGATAGCGCCGGAATTTTTTCTCCCACATCACCACGACAGCCATGCCGGCGAACATCAGCGTTGAGGACAGCGAGGTCGCAAGGCCCGAGCCGGCGATGCCCATGGCCGGAACACCGAGATTGCCGAACATGAACACCCAGTTGGCGAACACGTTGAAGGCCACGGCGACGAAGACGATGACCAGCGCCCAGCCCGGCCGCTCCAGCGCCGAGATGAACGAGCGCAGCACGATGTAGCCGTAGAAGGGCAGCACCGCCCACTCCAGCCAGCGCAGGTAAATGCCGGCCTGGCGCGCCAGCGCCGGCTCCTGGCCCATGGCCAGCAGGATGGCCTCGCCGTGCCACAGCACGAGCCAGATCGGGACCGAGATCAGGATCGCCAACCACAGGCCCTGGCGCACGGTGCGGCGCAGGTCACGTACGGAATAGCGGCGGCGGCCAAGCTCGGTGGCGATCATCGGCGAGGTCGCCAGCATCAGGCCGAGGCCGAAGATCAGCGGCATGAAATACAGGTTGGCGCCGAGCGCGCCGCTGGCCAGCGTGTCCGCGCCGAGGCGGCCCATCATCATGACGTCAGTGGCGGTCATCGCCGTCTGGCCGAGATTGGTCAGCACCATCGGCCAGGCCAGCGCCAGCGTCGCCCTGATTTCCTGACGCCAAAGATTTTCCGGCGCGCGAGCGCCGGCTTCGATCGCGGACATTGTCCTGCTCTTTCAAGGTTGCGGCGCGTCGGCAAAGAGCCGGAAGCCGCATTGCAAACGGCAAAACCTTCGGTTTCGCGCGTTTGCGCCGTCTCTTGAACGAAATGCGACATGAAGGCAAGGGAGGGGCGCGAGAACA
Organism: Mesorhizobium sp. BR-1-1-10; assembly: GCF_020165595.1. Taxonomy (NCBI): domain Bacteria; kingdom Pseudomonadati; phylum Pseudomonadota; class Alphaproteobacteria; order Hyphomicrobiales; family Phyllobacteriaceae; genus Mesorhizobium; species Mesorhizobium sp. BR-1-1-10. The sequence goes on from NZ_JAIUIL010000005.1 coordinate 418,652, forward strand.
GATTGAGCCAGCGCCATTGCCGGGAGGCGTCGCCTCGTTCCCTTGCCGGCCCGGGCTGCTCCGGATTAAAACGTCGGCGGCGGGCGAATATGGGAGGCAGGATGGCGTTCAGACGCAGAAAGAACACGGCGGCGATCCCGCGCACGGCGCCTTCCTTCGAGCATATCGTCACCGAGGCGAGCGACAGTTTCCTGTGGCGGCTGGACGACTATCCCTGGGAGCGCAACGTCTGGAACTTCCATCCGGAATACGAGATCCACCTGCTGCGGAAATCCTCCGGCGTGGTCCTGGTCGGCGACCATATTGGCGAGTTCGGGCCGGGCTACCTCACCATCGTCGGTGGTGGCCTGCCGCATGACTGGGTCACCGCGGTGCAGCCAGGCGAATTGATCGAGGGTCGCGACATCGTGCTGCAATTCGATGCCGAGCGGCTGCGAGGATCGGCTGACATGCTGCCGGAATTGCGCGAACTGGAGCCGTTCCTGGAACGGTCGCTGCGCGGCATGGTCTTCCACGGCGGGACCGCGCTTGAAGGCGCCGCGCTGATGGAGCGGATGGGTACGGTGCATGGGCTGGCCCGGTTCTGCCTGTTCCTCGAACTGGTCGACCTGCTGGCCCGGACCGATGAGTATGAGCTGTTGTCATCACCGAACTTCCAGCCGGTTCTCGATGCCGCCTCGCTCGACATCATCCAGCGCACGCTGACCTATCTGTTCCAGCATTTCGCGGAGGATCTGAAGCTGCCTGACGTGGCCGAGCTGGCCGGCATGAGCGAAAGCACCTTCTCGCGGTTCTTCCAGAAGAACACCGGCAATTCCTTCAGCGACCATCTTGCCAAGCTCAGGCTGTGGCAGGCGTGCAAGCTGCTGGCTGACACCGATGTGCCGATCACCGACATCTGTTTCCAGGTCGGCTACATGAACATATCCAACTTCAACCGCGCCTTCCTGCGCAAGCACAAGATGACGCCGTCATCCTATCGCAAGCTGTCGCGGCAGCGTCTGGCGATGCGCGCATAAGCGCATCCTGAATCACCATTTTGGACCAGATCGATACTCGTGTGACGCGTCCCCTATGTGGGTGCCGTTTTTTGCGCTGCACAATGCATAAAAGTACAGGTCTGCTGCAACGGGGCTTCTAGCTTGACCCCTCGCAACTGCGCATTTTGGCGATGGGTGGCATGTCGTTCGGGCGACGGTGAGGATCGCGCAACCCGAGGACCTGCGTTTCCTGCGACGTATTCCTGGAGGAGAAAAAGATCATGAGACCAGTTCGGCTCGCTGCCAGCCTTGGCGCAGTTTTCGTGCTTTCCGCTACCGTTTCAACCCTAGCCCTGGCGCAGGCGCCGGTCTGTTCGGCACCGGTCAAGGTGCTGGCGCAGCCACGCGACGGCCTGACGCTTCTGGAGGACTCAAAGGCCGAGTTCGAGAAGCTCTCCGGCGCGAGCTTCAAGATCGATTATCTCAACGAGAACGATCGCCGCGCCAAGTCGCGCGCGGACGCGTCCACAGTCGGCAACTACAACGTCTACTATGTCGATGAAGCAAATGTGGCGCTTTTCGCCTCGTCGAAGTGGATCGTGCCGCTGACCGATTTTTATCCGGCTGACTACGACTATGCCGACTTCGACCCAGGCCGCCAGAAGGTCGCCACCTATGACGGCAAGGTCTGGTTCGCGCCGCTGACCGGCGGGGGCGATCTGATGGTCTACCGCAAGGACGTGCTGGAGGCCGCCGGCATCCAGCCGCCCAAGACGCTGGACGAGCTGATCGCCGACGTGCCGAAGCTGACCAATGCGGACAAGGGCATGTATGGCATCGCGCTGCGCGGCGCACGCGGGTCGGGCGCAAATGTCTGGCGCTGGATGCCGTTCTTCAAGGCCTATGGCGGCAAGTGGTTCGACGGCGACAAGCCGGCCTTCAATTCCGAGGCCGCGGTCAAGGCGACCGAGACCTATCTGAAGCTGTTCAAGGATTCGGCTCCCGGCACGCAGACCGGCAGCTGGGACGAATCGACCGGCGCCTTCCTGTCGGGCCAGGTCGCGATCCTCGTCGAATCGACGCCGCTTTCGGGCATGGCGGTCGATCCGAAAACCTCGCAAGTGGTCGGCAAGATCGGCTTCCTGCCGCCGCCCTCGCCACTTCCCGGCGGCGGTTACGGCCATGGCCTCGCCATCGCGGCGAAGGCCAATGCCGACGACGCTTCGAAGAAATGCGCCGGCCTGTTCATCGCCTGGGCAACGTCGAAGGAAAACGAGAAGCGCCGGCTCGACGCCCACCAGTTCGGTGAGCTGAACCGCACCAGCATCCTGTCCAGCAAGGAGTTCGCCGATATCTACGGCGCCGATCTCGGCCAGGCGCTTGCCGAAACAGGCAAGGTGACGGCGGTGAACTTCTGGCAGGATCCACGCTGGCCGGATCTCGGCGACCGCTGGGGCATCATCCTCGAGGAATTGATCGCCGGCACGCGCACCGACGTCAAGGGCAGCCTCAACGAGCTCGAGGCCTATGCCAATGAGCTGGTGAAGAAGTAGGTCCCTCCCTCTTGCGGCGCGCGGTTCGCGGCAGTCTCGGGACCGCCGGAACCTGTGCGTCGCAGGAGGTCTGCCCGTCATGTCCAGATATCAGAGACACAGCAAGGCCTGAGACCAATGCCTCGACGTTCATCCCTGCCGGTCACCTTTGTCGTGCCGACGCTGGTCATTCTGCTGATCCTGTCGATGGTGCCGACGCTCTACGCGATCATCATCGCCCTGCAGAACCGCGAGCTGAGCTCGACGGCCTATTCCTGGGTCTGGTTCTCGAACTTCTTTGATCTATTCTCCGACCGCCGCTTCCTCAACGCCGTCTGGGTGTCGGTGAAGTGGGAGGTGGTCACCGTCGTGGCAACGATGGTGGTGGCGATCGGGCTCGGCGTGCTGATGTTCGAGGCCGCCTCGCCGCGCCTGCGCAATCTCTACTGCCTGCTGTTCATCATCCCGGTGCTGCTGCCGCGCGTCTCGGCCGCTTTCGTCTGGAAGTTCGCCTACCATCCCCTCTACGGCATCGCCACCTATCCCTACCGGCTCATTACCGGCGGCTTGATCTTCGACCCGCTGTCCAAGCCCGCGACGGCGCTGTTCGCGGTGGCTTCGGTCGACGTCTGGCAATGGGGCCTGTTCTTCGCCGTCATCGTGCTGAAGCTGTTGGAGACCTTGCCGCCGCAGCCGATCGAGGCGGCCCGACTCGACCACGCCCGGCGCTGGCAGATCCACGCCTACGTCACCTTGCCGATGCTGAAGGCGCCGCTGATCAGCCTGATGTTCGTCAAGATGATCGAGTCGCTGCGCTCCTTCGACCTGATCTATGTGATGACCCGCGGCGGGCCGGGCGTGGCAACCGAAACGCTCGACATGTACGCCTTCTCGCAAGGCTTCATCGAGTCCGGCAAGGTCTCCTACGCCTCGGCGATGGCAGTGCTGATGATGATCGCCACCGTCATCACCTTCACCATGCTGTGGAAGCGGGTGCAGGCATGAGGCCCGGCCGCATCATCGCCAAGGCCGTCCTGGCCTTCGCCGGCTTCCTCGCGGTATTCCCGCTGCTGTGGACGGCGCTCAATTCGCTGAAGAACAGCGTCGACATCATCACCCGCGTTCCCCGCCTCGTGTTCACGCCGACGCTTGCCAACATCAGCTACATCCTTGGCCGCGACAGCGTCATCACCGGCCTCTACAATTCGGTCATCGCCTGCGGCACGGCCGTGCTGATCGGCGTCGTGCTTGGCCTGCCCGCGGCCTACGCGGTAGCGCGCTATCCCAACCGCTGGGCCGGCGACATCCAGTTCTTCGTGCTGTCGCTGCGTTTCCTGCCGCCGGTGGCGGTGGCGATCCCGCTGATGGTGATCTGGCTGCAGCTCGGCCTCTACGACACCTTGCCGGCTTTGATCGTTACTTATTCCCTGCTCACCATCTCTGTGATCATGTGGCTGGCCATTCCAGCCTTCCAGGCCGTGCCGAAGGAAATCGAGGAAGCCGCCTTTGTTGACGGGTACGGCGCCTACGCGGTGTTCTGGCGGATCGCGCTGCCCGTGGCTGCCCGTTCGCTGATCGGCGCGGTTGCCTTCAGCTTCGTGCTGGTCTGGAACGAGTTCCTGATCGCGCTGATGCTGTCGAGTTCCAACGCAAAGACCTTGCCGATCGTGGCGTCCGAACTCTCCCAGCAAGGCATGAACGTGCCGTGGGGGATCTTGAACGCCTCGGTCGTGCTCCTATCGCTGCCGCCGCTGCTTTTCCTCGGCGTGCTCAGCGGTTTCCTGAATTCCGTTTTCCGGCAAAAAAAGACTTGAAGTGAGGACGACCCGATGCGGGCTTTGGTACTTGAGAAAAAAGGCGAACTGTCGCTGCGCGAGATCGCGTTGCCGCTCGATGTCGGACCCGACGACGTCAGGATCGCCATCCACACGGTCGGCGTCTGCGGCAGCGACGTGCACTATTATACGCATGGCGCCATCGGCGGTTATGTCGTGCGCGCGCCCATGGTGCTCGGCCACGAAGCGTCCGGAACGGTCGTCGAGGTCGGCGCCAATGTCCGGACGCTGAAAGCCGGCGATCGCGTCTGCATGGAACCGGGCGTACCCAATTTGTCGTCGCGCGCGACGAAGCTCGGTATCTACAATGTCGACCCCGACGTTAGTTTCTGGGCGACGCCGCCGGTGCATGGCATCCTTGCTCCCTATGCCGTGCACCCGGCGGCTTTCACCTACAGGCTGCCCGACAATGTCTCCTTCGCCGAGGGCGCCATGGTCGAGCCCTTCGCCATCGGCATGCAGGCAGCTAGTCGTGCCCGCATCGTTCCAGGCGATGTCGCCGTCGTCGTCGGCTGCGGCCCGATCGGCATCATGATCGCGCTTGCTGCCCTTGCCGGCGGCTGTTCGAAAGTGCTGATTTCCGATTTTTCCGCGCCCAAGCTGACGATCGCCGCGCAATATGCCGGCATCGTGCCGGTCAATATCGGCGAACAGTCGCTGGTCGACGTCGTCGCGGCGGCCACCGACAATTGGGGCGCCGACATCGTCTTCGAGGCGAGCGGCAGCCCCAAGGCCTTCGCCGACCTGTTCGATGTCGTGCGGCCAGGTGGCGCGGTGGTGTTGGTCGGGCTGCCGGTGGAGCCGGTGGCCCTCAACGTACCGGCGGCGATCTCGAAGGAAGTGCGCATCGAGACGGTGTTCCGCTATGCCAACATTTTCGACCGCGCCCTGCAGCTCATCGCCTCCGGCAAGGTCGACCTCAAGCCGCTGATCACCGGCACCTATGATTTCGCCGACAGCATCAAGGCGTTCGAACGGGCCGCCGAAGGCAACCCGCAGGACGTCAAGCTGCAGATCCTGCTTACAGGCGAAAAGGGCTGACCATGTCCGCGATCGTTTGCTCCCACGTCGACAAGGCCTATGGCTCCACCACGGTCATCCGCGATCTCAACCTCAGCATTGAAGAGCACGAATTCGTCGTGTTCCTAGGCCCGTCCGGCTGCGGCAAGTCGACCTTGCTCAGGATGCTGGCGGGGTTGGAGGACATCAGCGGCGGCGAGGTCTCGATCGGCGGCAAGGTGGTCAACGACCTCGATCCGGGGGATCGCGGCATCGCCATGGTGTTCCAGAACTACGCGCTCTATCCGCACATGACGATCTTCGACAACATCGCCTTCGGGCTGCGGCGCCAGAAGGTGCCGGCGGCCGAGATCCGCAAGCGGGTCGAAGCGGTGTCGGGGACGCTGGGGCTCGACCCTTATCTCGGCCGCAAGCCGGCCGAACTTTCCGGCGGCCAGCAGCAGCGCGTGGCGATCGCCCGGGCCATGATCAAGACGCCCAAGGTGTTCCTGTTCGACGAGCCGTTGTCCAATCTCGACGCCAAATTGCGCAACCATATGCGCGTCGAGATCGCGCGGCTGCACCAGTCGCTGAAGACCACCACCGTCTACGTCACCCATGACCAGCTGGAGGCGATGACGCTCGCCGACCGCATCGTGCTGCTCAAGGACGGCGTCATCGAGCAGATCGGCTCGCCAGCGGAAATCTACCGGCGGCCGGGCAATATTTTCGTGGCCGGCTTCATCGGCACGCCGAACATGAATTTTGTCGATGTGACGGTCGCACGCGCCGGCAACGGCTGGACGCTGACCGGCGCCGGAACGGTGCTTTCGATAGACGGGGCGGGCTTTCATCTCCAGCCGGGCGATCGCGCCGTGCTGGGCATCCGCCCGCCGGACCTGAAGACGGCCGGCGCCGGCGGCATATTGCAAGGCACTGCCGATCTCATCGAATTCCATGGCAATGACGCGCTGGTGACCTTCGGCTCCGGCGGCAAGGACATCAGCGCACTGGTTCCGGCACGCGAATGCCCGGTGCTGCATGCGCCCGTCCGCTATACGTTCGAGGAGGAAGCGATCCACCTGTTCGACGCGACATCGGGCGCGTCCCTGCGCAAGCAGTAGAGCGCCAAAACCTACCGGATGGCGTCGAGCACCTGCCGCTGCCGGTGCATTTCCAGGAAAATGCGGTAGTCGCGATCGAAGCGGGCGCCGGCCGCCGGGTTGGCGGCGCGTGCCTTGCCGCCCTGCTGCATGGCAAGGCAGGCGGCGTTGAGATCGGGGAACAGCCCGGCGGCGGTCGCCGCCACCATGCCGGTGCCGAGCAGCACCGCCTCGTCGGCCAGCGGCTCGACCACCGTACAGCCGGTGGCGTCGGCATAGAGCTCCATCAAGAGCGGGTTCTTGGTGTGGCCGCCGGTGACGTGCAGCGTGTCGATCAGGTAGCCGTTCTCATTCAGCGCCTCCAGCACATGGCGCACGCCGAGCGCGATGCCGACGGCGGTGCGCCAGTAGAGCTTGCACAGGCTGTCGAACGACGAATCCAGCGTCAAACCGCTGACGACGCCGACGGCGTGCGGGTCGGCCAGCGGCGAGCGGTTGCCGTGGAAATCCGGCAGCACATGCAGCCGCGCGGCAAGGTTCTCGCCCTCGGCGGCGCGCAGTTCGGCGACGCGCCCGGCAATCCTGGCATGCATGGCCGCGTTCGGCTCGCCGCCGGCGCCGTGCCAGCGGATGATGTGGTCGAGCAGCGCCCCGGTCGCCGACTGGCCGCCTTCCGATAGCCACAGCTTCGGCAGCGCGGCGCCGTAGTAAGGGCCCCAGACGCCGGCGAAAGGCTGCGGGTCGGGCGACATCGCCATGACGCAGGAGGATGTGCCGGCGATCAGCGCCAGATGGCGGCCGATATTCTGGTCGTCGCCGGCAAAGCCGCCGAGCACGCCAAGCGCCCCGGCATAGGCATCGATGACGCCTGCGCCCACGCGGCAGTTTTCGGTCAGGCCGAGTTCCGCCGCTGCCTGCGCTGTCAACGGACCGATATCGGCGCCGACCGGGCTTGCCTTTTCGGGCAGATTGCCATGGTCAAAAAGATCGTCGAGGCGGACGAGTTCGAAGAAATCGCGCTGCCATGCGGTGTCCTGGTGCGCCAGATAGGTCCATTTCGCTGTCAGCGTGCATTGCGAGCGGGCCAGCGAGCCCGTTGCCTGCCAGGTCAGGAAATCGGCCAAGTCGAACAGGTAGCCGGCTTCATTCCATGTCTTCGGTAGATTACGCTTCAGCCACATCAGCTTCGGCGTCGCCATCTCGGGCGACATGACGCCGCCGATATAATTCAGCACCTCGTGGCCGCTCGCCGTGCATTCGTCGGCTTCGGCGATGGCGCGGTGATCGAGCCAGACAATGGTGTCCCAGCGCTTGTCGCTGGTGGTCGACACACTGAGCTGGCCGCCTTGCCTGTCCCGCACGACCAGAGAACAGGTGGCATCGAAGGAGATGCCGGCGATATCCCCGGCGGCGACGCCGGCCTTTTCCCGCGCGGCACGCACGGCGGTGCAGACGGCGGACCAGATATCGCGCGAATCGTGCTCGGCATGATCCGGCTTCGGCTGGTTCATGGCGATCGGCCGCTCGGCACGGCCGAGCAAGGTGCCACTGGCGTCGAGAATGCCCGCGCGAGCGCTCCCGGTGCCGACATCGACCGCGCAGACAAACTGTTTCGTCAAGATGCTCTAACTCTCGCTCCCAGGCCTGCAATCAGATCGGGCAATTGCAGCATGTCAGCGAATATAAAGTCCGGTTCGGTCGACGCAAGCCGCGCTTTCAATCCCGGATTGCCGGCGTGCGCGCCGCCGGTAAAGGCAAGGACGCGCATGCCTGCCGCGCGTGCGGCGGCGACACCGGCCGGGCTGTCCTCGATGACGAGACATCTGCGCGGATGGGCTCGCATGGTTGCGGCGGCGTGGAGGAAAAGGTCGGGCGCCGGCTTCCCCTTGGCAACCATGGCCGCGCTGAACAGATGCGGCTCCATCAGCGTCAGCAGACCGGTGACGTCGAGAGCGTAACGAATGCGTTCCAGCGTGCCGGAAGAGGCGACGCAGTACGGCAGGCCGAGCTTCGGCAGCATCTCCTTGACGCCGGGGATCGGCTTCAGCTCCTCGCGAAACTTTCGCATGAGCTCGACGCGCATGGCGGTGAGATGCTGATCGGTGATCTCCAGGCCGAAGTCGCGGCCAAGGATCTCACGCACGCTCTTCATGCTCTTGCCTAGGAAATACTCGTAGGCAGCGTCCTCGCCGAGACTGCCGCCGGCGAGTTCGATCATGCCGAGCAGCGCCGAGACGGAGAGCGCCTCGCTGTCGACCAGCACGCCGTCGCAGTCGAAGATGACCAGTTCAGGCGTCATGATGCCGGCTGGCTCTCAGAGCTTGCCGGCGAGGTAGCGCGTCAGCGTGGCGCGCGTGCCATCGGCCCAGAGCACGTTGAGCGCGTGGGCGAAGGGCTCGACGAAGGCGGCGGCGCGGCCGACGTCGCCATAGAAATCGTCCATCGCAAGCCAGGCGGCGGGTGTGTCCTTTGCCGCCTTTGCCGTTGCCTTCAGCCGGTCCCAGCTCGGGTCGTTGGGCTCGATGACGGCGCCGCTGTCCGTCGTGCCGAAGCAGTAGCGGCACCAAAGGGCCGATTCCAGCGCCAGTCCAGCAACGCCTTTGCCGGTCTTCAGCCGGTCGGCGATGGTCGGGATGATGAATTTCGGCTGGCGATTGGACCCGTCGAGGCAGAGCCGGCGCACCGTGTCGCCGATCTTGGGATTGGAGAAGCGCTTCTCGATGAGCTGGTAATAGTCTTCCAGCACCGTGTCCGGCACCGGCGGCACGGTCGGGATGATCTCGTCGTGCTCGAGCTTGTCGAGGAACCCGCGCACCAGCGGCTCCTGCATCGCCTCATGCACGAAGTGGATGTCCATCAGCCCGGCCGGATAGGCGATGGTGGCGTGGCCGCCATTGAGGATGCGGATCTTCATCAGCTCATAAGGGGCGACGTCCTTGACGAACTGCACGCCGACCTTTTCCAGCGCCGGGCGGCCATCGGTGAAATGGTCTTCCAGCACCCATTGCCGGAACGGCTCGCAGAATACCGGCCAATTGTCCTCGAGGCCAAAATCGTCGGCGAGGATCTTGCGCTCGCGGTCGCTGGTGGCCGGCGTGATGCGGTCGACCATGGCGTTCGGGAAGGCGACCGTCTCGCTGAGCCAGCTCGCCAGATCCTCGTCGATCAGGCGGGCAAGGCCGATAACACCATCCGACGTGACATGGCCGTTGTGGGGAATGTTGTCGCAGGACATCACGGTGAACGGCACGATGCCATCCTGGCGGCGTCGCACCAGCCCGGCCAGGATAATGCCGAACACAGTCTTTGGCGTGGCGCCCGGCTGCGCGTCGGCGACGATGTCGGGATGGGTCGGGTTGAAGACGCCGGAGGCCGGGTCGATGAAATAGCCGCCTTCGGTGATGGTCAGCGAAACGATCCTGATCGCCGGATCGGCCAGCCGATCGATGATGGCGGCGGCATCGCCCGGCATCAGGAAATCGATCATCGCACCGGTGACGCGGGCACTCATCTGGCCCTCGTCCTGCTCGACCACCGTGGTCAGCCAATCCTGCTCTTCAAGCTTGCCGCGGCCGATCTTCTCGCCGTCGAACACGCCGGCGCCGACCAGCGCCCAATCATGACCGATGCCCTGACCGAACAGGTCGTCGAGATAGACGGCCTGGTGCGAGCGGTGAAAATTGCCGACACCGAAATGCACGATGCCGGCTTTCAGCGCCGAGCGGTCATAGTTCGGACCTGCGACCTTGGGCGGAAGCCTGACGAGGCTCGAGGACGAAAGTTTCACGGTCATCTGCTTTACCCTTTGGCCGATTGGCAGCCCGACTGTTTCGCCTCCTTCGGGAGGGCGAGGATGAGGGGCCGCACATGGTGTTCCAGCATGCGGCCCCTCACCCGCCCCCGCGGCGCCTTCTCCGGAGGAAAGAAAGAGGCGCCGTCCCCCTCAAATCGTTCTTTTCAACTCATCCATTGGCCGCCATCGACATTGTAGGTCTGGGCGACGATGTATTCGGCCTCGTCACTGGCGAGGAACACGGCCATGCCGGCGAGGTCTTCCGGCTTGCCCATGCGGCCGTAAGGCACGCCTTCGCCGACCAGCCGCTTTTTTTCGCCCTTCGGCCGGTTCTCGTATCTGGCGAACAAGGCATCGACCTCGTCCCACATGTCGCTGTCGACGACGCCGGGCGCGATGCCGTTGACGTTGATGCGGTGCTTGATCAGATCGAGCCCGGCCGACTGGGTCAGCGAGATGACCGCGGCCTTGGTGGCGCAATAGACCGCGACCAGCGGCTCGCCGCGACGCCCGGCCTGGCTTGCCATGTTGATGATCCTGCCGCCCTTGCCCCGCGCGATCATCGACCGGGCGGCTGCCTGCAGCATGAACAGCGTGCCCGCGACATTGACGGAGAAAAGCTTTTCATAGCTCGCCCGAGATATCTCCACGATCGGGGCCAGGTCGAACAAAGCGGCGTTGTTGATCAGGATGTCGAGACCGCCCGCCTTGTCCTCCACCGCCTTCACCGCCGCATCGATGGATGCCTGGTCGGTGACGTCGAGTTTCACGGCATAGGCGTTGTCGCCGATCGCGGCGGCCGTCTTCTGCGCTGCTTCAAGGTTGATATCGGCGATCGCGACAGTGGCGCCCTCGCGCACATAGGCTTCGGCGAAAGCCCTGCCGATGCCTCGCGCCGATCCCGTGACCAGCGCCGATTTGCCTTGCAGCCTCACTGTCCCATCCTCACCGGCCCATCCTCACTGGCCCACCCTCACTGGGCCATCGCCTTGCCGTCAGCGCCGAAGCGATGCAGCTTGGCCTTGTCAGGGGTGAGATAGATCGTGTCGCCATGGCGGACCGCCAGTTCGCCGTCGGCGCGCACCGTCAGCGGCCCGACGCCGTCGGCTTGAACGTGCAGGAACGTGTCGGAGCCCAGATGCTCGGCCACGCCGACCGTCGCCTTCCAGTCGCCCGCCGTGGTCGATATCTGCATATGTTCGGGCCGGATGCCGATGGTCTTGGCGGTGTATTTGCCAGCCGGCGCGCCTTCGATCAGGTTCATCTTGGGCGAGCCGATGAAGCCGGCGACGAACAGGTTCTTCGGCGTCTTGTAGAGTTCCATCGGCGAGCCAACCTGCTCGATATTGCCGGCGTTGAGCACGACGATCTTGTCAGCCATGGTCATCGCCTCGACCTGATCGTGGGTGACGTAGATCATCGTGGTTTTCAGCTGATGGTGCAGTTCGCTGATCTCCAGCCGCATGGTGCCGCGCAGTGCCGCGTCGAGGTTGGACAGCGGTTCGTCGAACAGGAAGGCCGAGGGCTGGCGCACAATGGCGCGGCCGATGGCGACGCGCTGGCGCTGGCCGCCGGAGAGCTGGCCGGGGCGGCGTTCGAGGTAGTTGGTAAGGTTGAGCACGCGCGCCGCGTCCTTCACCTTCCTGTCGATGGTCGCCTGGTCCTCGCCCGCCATCTTCAGCGGGAAAGCGATGTTCTTGGCCACCGTCATATGCGGGTAGAGCGCGTAGGACTGGAACACCATGGCAAGCTTGCGCTTGGCCGGCGCCTCGCCGGTGACGTCGCGGCCATCGATGTTGATGGTGCCGCCGCTGGTGTCCTCAAGGCCAGCGATCAGCCTGAGCAGCGTGGACTTGCCGCAACCCGACGGGCCGACGAAGACGACGAACTCGCCGTTTTCGATCACCAGGTCGAGGCCGGGGATGATGGACGTCGAACCAAAGGACTTGGAGACGTTCTTGAGCGTGATGTTTCCCATGGTTTCCTCCCCGAGGGCTGTTTTTCGCCGATTGCTTCAGGCAATTTCCGTCACTTCACCGCGCCAAATGTCAGGCCGCGCACCAGCTGCTTCTGGCTGAACCAGCCCATGATCAGGATCGGCGCGATGGCCAGGGTCGAGGCGGCCGAAAGCTTGGCCCAGAACAGGCCTTGCGGGCTGGAGAAGGAGCTGATGAAGGCGGTGAGCGGGGCGGCTTCCGTGGTGGTCAGCCGGATCGTCCAGAACGCCTCGTTCCAGGCCAGGATGATGTTGAGCAGCATCGTCGAAGCAATGCCCGGCACCGCCATCGGCGTCAGCACGTACCAGATTTCACCCCACAAGGATGCGCCGTCCATACGCGAGGCTTCCAGGATTTCGCCCGGGATTTCGCGGAAGTAGGTGTAGAGCATCCACACCACGATCGGCAGGTTGATCAGCATCAGCATGATCATTAGGCCGATGCGCGAGTCGAGCAGGCCGAGATTGCGGAAGATCAGGTAGATCGGGAACAGCACGGCGACTGCCGGCATCATCTTGGTGGACAGCATCCACATCAATATGTCCTTGGTCCGCTTGGTCGGCGAAAACGCCATCGACCATGCCGCCGGAATGGCGACCAACAGCGCCAGGATGGTCGAGCCGACAGAAAGCAGCACCGAGTTCAGGAAGAACTTGAAGTAACCGCTCTGCGCCTGGACCTCGGCATAGCTCTCGAAAGTCCCGGACGGGATCAGGTTGAAGCCCTGGATTGCCTCCTGTTCCGACTTGAACGAGGTGATGATCGTATAGAGGATCGGAAAGAAGATCAGCAGGGCGACGGTCCAGGCGGCAATTGTCGCGATTGTCTTGTGCTGGGTGGTGACTGAGCGTGCCATCGTATCCTCCCTTACTTGTCCAGGTTCTTGCCGACGGCGCGCATGGCGAAGAAGGCGACGATGTTGGCGAGAATGACGGCGATCACACCGCCCGCGGATGCCTGGCCGATTTTGAATTCCAGCAACGCCTTCTGGTAGACGAGGAAGGGCAGGTTGGTGGAGGCGTAACCAGGGCCGCCATTGGTGGTGACCAGGATCTCGGCATAGACCGAGAGCAGGAAGATCGTCTGGATCAGGATGACCACGGTAATCGCCCGCGACATGTGCGGCAGCGTCAGATAGATGAAGCGGCTGATGAAGCCGGCCCCGTCCATCTCGGCGGCTTCCTTCTGCTCGCCGTCGAGCGACTGCAGCGCGGTCAGGAGGATCAATGTCGCGAATGGCAGCCATTGCCAGGCGACGATGATGATGATCGCCGTCATCGGATGCTGGCCGAACCAGTCGATCGGCTGTGCCCCGAAGAAGCGCGCTATGTCGGCGAACACGCCATATTGCGGGTGCATGATCATGTTCTTCCACACCAATGCGGCCACCGGCGGCATGACGAAGAACGGCGAAATGACGAGGATGCGCACGATCCCTTGTCCCCACATCGGCTGATCGATGAGCAGCGCCAGCAGGATGCCGCCGATCACCGTGATCAGCAGCACGCTGACCACCAGGACAAGCGTGTTGAGGATCGACTGCAGGAAGGCCGGATTGGAATAGAACAGCGCGTAATTGGATAAGCCGACGAACCCGTCGCGCATCGGGTTGAGCGGATTGTACTGCTGGAAGGAGAACCAGATCGTGATGACCAGCGGCACGATCATCCAGACGAACAGCAGCACCACGGAAGGCGCCATCATGAATCGGGCAAGCGAACGGGTCTGCTGAGTAGCCATGACGGTCACCCTTCAAGGATCAGGCTGAATTTTCACAGGCTCTGGAAAGGCGGCCGCCCGAACTGGGTTTCGGGCGGCCGGTGCCGGTCGAGGAGGTGACCGGCGTTCGGCACCGGGAGGAGCCTTACTTGATGTAGCCGCCCTCGGTCATCGCCGCGGTGGAGGCGTCCTGGGCCTGCTTCAGCGCATCGTCGACGCTCGACTGGCCGGCAAGAGCCGCCGAGAAGAGCTGGCCGACGGTGGTGCCAAGGCCCTGGAATTCAGGGATGGCGACAAACTGCACGCCGACATAAGGCACCGGCTTGACGGTCGGATGCGTCGGGTCGGCGGCATTGATGGAGTCCAGGGTCATCTTGGCGAACGGAGCCGCCTTCTGGTACTCGGGATTGGCGTAGAGCGAGGAACGCGTGCCCGGAGGCACGTTTGCCCAGCCTTCCTTCGACGCGACGAGCTCGGCATAGTGCTTGCTGGTCGCCCAGGACACGAACTTCTCGGCGGCATCGGCCTTCTGCGTGCCGGCCGGGATCGCCAGCGACCACGCCCACAGCCAGTTGCCCCGCTTGCCCAAGCCATTATCCGGCGCCAGGGCATAGCCGACCTTGTCGGCGACGGTGGAGTTCTTCGGGTCGGAGACGAAGGAGGCGGCGACGGTGGCGTCGATCCACATGCCGCACTTGCCCTGCTGGAAGAGCGCCAGGTTCTCGTTGAAGCCGTTGGACGAGGCGCCCTCGGGACCGTCGGCCTTCATCAGGTCGACATAGAACTGCAGCGTCTTCTTCCATTCCGGCTGGTCGAACTGCGGCTTCCAGTTCTCGTCGAACCAGCGGGCGCCGAAGGAGTTCGACATGGCGGTCAGGAAAGCCATGTTCTCGCCCCAGCCGGCCTTGCCGCGCAGGCAGACGCCGTTCACGCCATTGGCGCGGTCGGTCATCTTGTCGGCCGCCTGCTTGATGAAATCCCAGGTCGGGGCGTCGGGCATTTTCAGCCCAGCCTTCTCCATCAGGTCCTTGCGGTACATGACGAAGGAGCTCTCGCCGTAGAAGGGCGCGGCATAGAGCTTGCCATCGACCGAAAGGCCGCCGGCAATGGCCGGGATGATGTCCTTGGCGTCATAGTCGTCGCCGAGCTTGTCGAGCGGCAGGAGCCAGCTCTGCTTGGCCCAGATCGGAACCTCGTAGGTGCCGATGGTCATCACGTCATACTGGCCACCCTTGGTGGCGATGTCGGTGGTGACGCGCTCGCGCAGCACGTTCTCTTCGAGCGTGACCCAGTTGAGCTGGATGTCCGGGTTAGCCTTGGTGAAGTCGTCGGTCAGCTTCTGCATGCGGACCATATCGCCATTGTTGACGGTGGCGATGGTGATGGATTCGGCGTGTGCGGCGAACGCAAGCGTGCTGGCCGACAACAAGCCCAGGGTGAGCGTGCGAAGTTTCATCAAATTCCTCCCATAAACCAAGTTGAGCATTTGCCTTGGTTGTGAGCAATTACTCACTTAGTCTTAATTATGTCAAGCCGGATTCGATGCTGCAGCGCAGCACACGGCCGGCGAATGGGGCGGAGGTTCGAAGACAGGGCTCGGGTTGCCGCCGTCTGGAGTCCAGGCGGCGGGGCCAAAGCCTCTCGAGCGGGATGTCGTTTGTTGCCCCGGTCCGACGTCAGCTTATGTGCCGGTCAGCAGGCGATCTCGGCCAGCAGCCAGTCGCGGAAGGCGCGGATCTTGGGCACGTTGCGGCGCGCCTCGGGGTAGACCAGCCAGTAGGCGTGCCCGTCGTCGCCGACCAGGTCGAATGGCTGGATCAGCCGGCCGTCGGCGAGTTCGGCCTTGAACAGCGCCCGGGTCAGGATCGCCACGCCATGGCCCGATATGGCCGCGTTGGCTTCATAGGCCTGCGCGCCCATGCTGCTGCCGGGCCGCCTGGCAAGGTCGTGGCTGTGCACGCCGGCGGCCTCGAACCATTGCGTCCACCAGATATCGCTGGGATCGAGGATCGGCAGCTTGAGCAGGTCGGCCGGTTCGTTGATGCCGCCGATGCTCGCAGCGAGCTTCGGGCTCAGCATGGGCGTGAAATCGGCATCGAGCAGCTTGTGGGCTTCCAGCCCCGGCCATTTGCCGCCGCCAGAACGAATGGCGAGGTCGACATCCTCGCGGGCGAAATCCGTCAGCCGGCTCGACGTGTCGAGCCGCACGGCAAGCGAGGGATGCGCGATCTGGAATGCGCCCAGATGGTGCGCCAGCCAGTTCGAGGCAAAAGTCAGCACCGTGGTGACGCACAACAACCCGTCCGCCCCGCCGCGCGCGGCGGCATAGGCCTGGCTAAGAATGGCAAAGGCCTCGCTGACCGCCGGCGCCAGGCGCTGGCCGGCTTCGGTCAGTTCGATCTGCCGCGGCCGGCGCAGGAACAGCGGAGCGCCGACGCGCTCCTCCAGCACCTTGATTTGATAGCTGACCGCCGCTTGCGTCATGGCGAGTTCGCCGGCGGCCTTGGTGAAGGAAAGATGCCGCGCCACCGCCTCGAACACCCGGATCGCCTGTAACGGCGGCAGCTGCGAAACCTGCGGCGCGCTGAGATCAGGCATAAAGCCTCCTTATGGATCGTTATCGACGTTCGATTGGCAAAAGCGGCCGGCAAGGCCGACATTCATCCTCAACCCGTCATTCGGGTTCAAGATAACGAAGGTTGACGATCATGACCATGGCGCAGCAAAAATGCACTCCCGCCCCCGATCATCGCTGGATTTCGTGGCTTGCGGACGGATTCGGCTGGTTCGCGACCCGAAAAAGGGCGCATCTCGACGTCAGGGACCTGTCGCCGCATCTGCAGCGCGACCTCGGTTTCCTCGATGGCAACGACCCTTTCGGCCGGCACCAATAGCCTTGCTGGCTTTATCGCGAAGCCGTCAGATACTGGCTAGCAGGGCGGCCGCCGTCCGCTCGTCGGTGATGAGCCCGTTGACCAGCCGTCGGTTGACCGCCGCCAGGATGCCGGGCAGCTTGCGCTCCCCCATGGCGAGCGCGATCACCAGCGACTTCTCCCGCGACGGCAGCGCCGCCGACGACACCCGGTCATTGGTGATGCCGTCGATCATGCGGCCCTCGCGGTCGAACACCCAGCCAACGATTTCAGCGACGCCGCCGGCCTTCTGCAAGGCTTTCAGTTCGCTTTCGGAAATGAAGCCATCCTCGTAGAGCGGCGCCTTCGGGCCGAGGTCGCCGATACCGATGAAGGTGACGTCGGCCTCCGCCGCAAGCACCAGTGTCGGCTGGATCATCGGCTGGTTGAGCAGCATCTCGCGCTCCTGCGGCGAAGAGGCGATGACCGGCAGCGGCATCGGGAAGGACCGCGCCTTGACCCTGTCCGCCATGGTGAAGATGACGTTGTAGAAGGCAGCGGACCCGTCCGGCGAGATGTTGCCGGTCAAGGACACCACCTTGTGCTGCGGGCATTCCATCGGCGGCAATTGTTCGATCGCCGCCTTCAGCGTCCGTCCGGTGCCGATGCCCATGACGATCGGCGTCGGCGACCGCAGCCGCCGCTCGATCTCGGCGGCCGCCGCTTCGGCGATGCCGATAGTGGTGGAGGATGAATTGGGGTCGCTCGGCACCACCTCGACCAGGTCGAGCGCAAAGCGCGATTTCAGCCGCGCGGCGAGATCAAGGCAGTTGGCGATCGGATGATCGACGCGGACCTTGATCAGGCCTTCCGACACCGCCAGCGACACCAGACGCTGCGCCGTCTGCCTCGATATGCCGAGCGTGGCGGCGATCTGGTCCTGTGTGTTGCCGGCAACATAGTAGAGCCAGCCGGCGCGCGCCGCGTCGTCCAGCCTGTTGCTGCCGCCATCCTGCCGGGTATTCACGTCCTGCCTCCCGAAACCGCCGATCATCAGGCGGTCGTATCAGTTTCGCAGGGAATGACCGCCTGCGCAATTGTCAATCGCAAGAGCAAATGCCTGCGCCGAAGCAGCGGTGATTTCTCCGCAAACATCCTATCGGAGAAAGCGTCGCGGGTCCGTTTCCCATCTGAAGGCATGTTCAATGGCCGCCAAAGGTTTATCTCGCGGCGCAAACCCTTTAAGGGATCGAAAAAAGGAGCGCTGCATGACACCGAAGGCGGTTTTCTGGGACATGGACGGGACGCTGGTCGACAGCGAACCGCTGCATGAGGCAGCCCTCATCGCAGCGATGCGCAATGCCGGCCTCACGCCTCCGGCCGATCTGCACGAACGCGTGCTCGGCGTCGCCGCCTGGCCGGTCTACGAAATGATGCGCGACGAGTTCGGGCTGCAACTGCCCTTCGACGAATGGATCGTTCACAAATATGAGCATTACCTGCCGCTGGTCGAGGGGCTGAAGCCGCGCCCAGGCGCCATCGAGATCTTCAAGGAGTTGCGTGCGCTCGGCGTGCAGCAGGCGGTGGTCTCAAACTCGGATCGGATGATCGTCGACGCCAATCTGCATATGGTCGGGCTGACCTACCCCGGCATGAAGACGATCAGCCGCAACGATGTGCGGGAGGGCAAGCCGCACGCGGAGCCTTTCCTTCGCGCCGCCTATCTGGCAGACGTCGATCCCGCGCACGCCGTCGCGGTCGACGACAGCTGGCCGGGCGCCATGGCGGGCCTGGCGGCGGGAATGAAGACGATCTTCTGGCCTGAAAAGCCGATGGAAGGACCGCCCGGCGCCATTGTCATCAACAGCGCCGGGGAATTGCGGGCTCAGCTCGGACTGTAGCGTTCAGTTCCGGTACACCGGCTCCTGCTCGTCGAGGATCGCCTTCAACTCGGCGAGATGACGTTCGGCCTGGCCGGGATAGTTGTCCATCTCGCTCGCCGCCTTCTCGGCGATCGCGTCGGACAGGGTGCGCAGCGGCCGGCCCGTCCACAGGGCCTTGATGTAGGTCTCGGCGGCACGCTCGAAATAGAACATGCGGTTGAAGGCGTCGGCGACGGTGTCGCCGATGACCAGCACGCCATGGTTGCCCATCACCATCACCTTGACCTTGGGGTCGGCGAGAAGCTGCGAGCAGCGCTCGCCCTCTTCCTCGAAGGCCAGTCCGCCATAATGGGCGTCGACGACGTGACGGTTGAAGAACATCGCCGAATTCTGGTCGATCGGCGGCAGCGTCGAGTCGGCAAGCGAGGCCAGCACGGTGGCGTGGATCGAATGGACGTGCATGACGCAGCGCGCGTGCGGCACGTTGCGATGGACGGCGCCGTGCAGGCCCCATGCCGTGGGGTCGGGTGCATTCGGCCCGGAAAGCGTCTCGGGGTCGTTGGCGTCGATCTCGATCAGGTCGCTGGCCTTGATGCGCGAGAAATGCACCTGGTTCGGGTTCATCAGGAACTTGGTGCCGTCGTCGTTGACCGCCAGCGAGAAATGGTTGGCCACCGCCTCATGCATGTTGAGCCGCGCCGTCCAGCGGAAGGCGCAGGCGAGATCGACGCGCTCTTCGTAGAAGGGCAGGTTGGTGAGCGTTTCCTTCTGCAGGCGGGCGATGCTCATCGAAAAGATCCTCCAGTTTGGCCCAGAATGCCGCGCGCCGCTGGTGCCCGCAACCGCTTTCGCTTGGTGCAGAAGGCCAGTTATGCCGCGGTGCTTGCGGCGCCAACGGTTCGCAGTCCGCCGTGCTCGATGATGAAATCGATTACCTCCCGCAGGCCCTTGCCGCGCGAAAGATCGGTGAAGCCGAACGGCCGCTTGCCGCGCATGCGGCCGGCGTCGCTCTCCATGACGTCGAGATTGACGTTCACATAGGGCGCAAGATCGCTTTTGTTGATGACCAGGAAATCGGACCGCGTGATCGCCGGGCCGCCTTTGCGCGGAATTTCTTCGCCCTGGCACACCGAGATAACGTAGAGCGTGAGATCCGCAAGGTCCGGCGAGAAAGTGGCGGCAAGGTTGTCGCCACCGGATTCGATGAAGATGATGTCGAGGTCGGGAAATTTGCGGTTGAGCTCGGCGATCGCCTGCAGATTGATCGAGGCATCCTCACGGATGGCGGTGTGCGGGCAGCCGCCGGTCTCGACGCCGACGATGCGGTCCTCCGGCAGCGCCTGCAGCCGGGCCAGCATCATGGCGTCCTCTCTGGTGTAGATGTCGTTGGTGACGACGGCGATGGAGAACTCGTCGCGCAGCGCCTTGCAGAGTTTTTCGGTGAGCGTCGTCTTGCCGGAACCGACGGGGCCGCCAATGCCGATACGAAGGGGGCCGTTGGGTTGTGTCATGTCGGAAACTCCGTGATGGCAAGGACTGCGAAGCCGAGCCCGATCAACAGGCAGAGCGGCGAATAGAAACTGGAATCGAGCCGAGCGAAAGGCTGTTGCGGCGCCAGCCGGCGCCACCAGGGCGTGAAACCGGCAATGCCGCGCCCCAGGAACACCAGTCCGATCAGCATCGCGGTAGCCGCGAGGCCCTGCTTGGGAAACGGCGAGGCAAAGAAACCGATGAGCGCCAGCGGCCACAGCGTTGCCAGGCCGAGGCAGGCGGCAACGGCGAAACTGGCGAACGGCGTCGGCATTTCGTCGACGCCGCGAAAGCCGACGACAGCGTGGGCGCAGGACGCCGCGTCCCTGCCCGGCCAGACGCCGCCTATGCCCCAATAGACATGCAGTGCCGTGATCAGCAGCAGGACGAAGGAGAGGACGAAGGCGAGGAGGATCATGAGCGGAACAATCGCGAATACTGGGTTTCGTGCTTCATGGCCATGACGTCGGAGACGAAGGCGCAGCCGCCGAGGTCGTCCAATGTCGAGCGGGACGCGCGGGCAGCGGTCGAGAGCGCCAGCGGCTCGAAACCCGCGAGCAGCGTCGTCGCCTCGTTCTGGCCGATCATGCCGAGCCGGATCGCGGCCTGGACGAGGTTGGAGAAGAAGGCTTGCGCGAAGGCGCACAGCGCGTCCTCAAGCGCGATGCCATTGCCGCCGGCCACGGCTCCGACGGCCACGCAATAGGCGCAATCGGCCGGCAAGCGCTCCAGCACGGCAGTGGGCCAGGCGGCGGCTGCTTTGAGGAAGGCCGCGCCTTGCAGCATGGTCTCGGCGTGGCGTTCGCGCGAGCCGGCCAGTGCCTCGGCCAGTGCGACAACCTCGGCCAGATCGCCACCTTCACGGGCGCGGCGCCAGCTTTCGGCGAACAGCACGGCATCGTTCCAGCCCGAGCCCATCTCGACCAGCGCCTCCAGCCAGCCGGCAAGGCCGGCGGCATTGGTCACCAGCCCATCTTGCACCGCGCGCTCGAGGCCATGGCTGTAGGCAAAGCCGCCGACCGGAAAGGCCGGCGACAGCCACGCCATCAGCCGTAGCAGGGCGATGCCGGACGGCTGGTCAGTCATGATCATGGTGGTGATCGTGCGAATGCGCGTGGCTGTGCGCATGCGCTTCGCTATGGCTGTGCGCATGCGCATGGCCGTGATCATGCCCGCCGGAATAGGCGCCGCGCACCGGCTTGAACGGCTGGGAGACGTCGCGCACCGTGGCGCCTAGCCCCTCCAGCATCGCCTTGATGACGTGGTCGCGCAGGATGAGGATACGGTGCGCCTCGATGCCGGCGGCGAGATGGCGGTTGCCGATATGCCAGGCGAGTTCGGCGAGATGCACGGCGTCGCGGGCGCGGATGTCATAGACCTCTTCGGGCGCCGCGATGATCTCGATATGGCCGCCATCCTCCAGCACCAGCCGGTCGCCATCGTTCAGAGCGACAGGCTCGGGCAGGTCGACCAGCACCTTGCTGCCGTCGGCAAGTTCGATGGCGCGGCGGCGCAGATGCCGCTCGTCATGGGCGAGAACGGCACGGCCGGACGGCGCGGTGGTTGCGGCCGTGCCGGCGGGCAATACGGAGACGGCGCGCGGGAATTTGGTGAAGTCGGTGTTGAGGTTGAGCTTCATTTCATGGAACCTCCATCAGAACGCCGCGCGTCCCCTTGGACGCGCAAAGGATGCTCTAACATGTTTGAACCTATGCATCGTGCTTTCCGAAAATCGATTCCGATTTCCGGGCCGATGCATTGGCTTGCGCCCGGGTCCGGGCCGGCCGCGCCAGAAGGCGATCGAAATAGCTATTGACGCGCTCGGAGTCGATCGGGAAACGGCCGGCACGCGCCCAGCCGCCCATGTCGCCGAGCAGCACGTCGACGGCGGAAAACCTGTCGCCGAGCGCGAACGGCTTGTCGCCGAGCCGGCGCTCCAGCGCCTTGACCTCCGTGGCGAAGTCAAAGGCCGCGGCAGGACCGACATCGACCCGCACTTCCCTGGGCAGGAGGAAACGGTGGCGCAATTTGTTCCACAGCGGCGCCTCGAACTCGCTCTGGGCAAAATGCATCCAGGAATCCATTTCGGCGCGGCCAGCGAGACCGGGATTGGCGCCCATGCCTTTATCGGCGTGCTTGTCGGCGAGATAGACGCAGATCGCCGCCGAATCCGTCACCGTCAATTCACCGTCTATGAGGATCGGCACCTTGCCCGAGGGATTGAGCGCATAGGCTTCGGGCGAGCGCAGCTTGATCTCGACGAACTCATAGGGCTGGCCGAGTTCCTCCAGCATCCAGAGGACGCGACTGACCCGGGATCCGCGCGATCCGACGGCCTTGTACATTGTTGAACCCTGCCTTTCCCGAGCAGCCTAGTGCATCCGCGGCCGTCATACGATCGTGTCGAAGAGCCGCAGGATGAACGATATCTGGTAGATCAGCGCCGCCGCGACGAAGGCAATGTGGAACCGGCGGTCGCGCACCAGGATCGCGACGATGCACAGCACGACGAAGACCGGCGTGCGGAACAGATACTCGCTGCCGAAGCGGGCGAAATGCTCAGGCCCCTTCAGCAAAGTGTCGAGCACGTCGAGCAGGTAGGTCGCCGCCAGCAGGCCGAAGAACCAGGCGCGGCGCGAATAGAAGAAATCCTCGTAGCTGGTGTAGTCCAGCATCGAATCCGGAAACAGCAGCGCGCAGAGCAGGAACAGGGTGATCGCGTAGAAGATGATGAACAGGTACTTGCCGAAGGTCCAGGTTTCGATGGTGTAGAGGCCGAACTCCCACCACCAGAAATGCACCAGCATCAACAGCACCGAGGCGACCCAGGCCAGATGCACGGGGTAGAGACGGTATTGGCCGGGATGCTGGACAATGCGCGCCACCCCCGACAGCAGGCGCGCGACGCCAAGCCCGATCACCATGCCCATGACGATGCGAATATGCGGGAAAATGTCGTGGGCGGAGGCTATTTGCTGGTCCATAGGTAGCTGATAATGCTCTCGATGCTATGAAAAGCCCTAGCGGACCACGTGGTGCTATTCGCGAATAAGCTGATCCGATGACCACGGCGTGCCGGGAAAATAGTCATGGTCGAGAATTTCCCTGATCGAATACGGACAGTCCGCGGGGAAATTGCCCTCCCTCAGGCCGGTCTCGTCCGCCGCCTTCAATCTCGCTATTTTGAATTCTCGTCCGAGCCGCCGTCCCGGATAGGCTTTCAAGCTAGGGCTTTCATCGAGCAGGTCTTCGATCTGAAATCGCTGCTCGCGGATGGTCAGCAACCATCCAGTTTTGCGCCTTTCGGGCTGAAATTCCCATTTGAGCAAATGCAGGAGCAAGGTGCCAAGTCTACTCGCAATTTCTCTTTTGTCGCTCCGCCCCAAGCTCTCGATCTCCTCCGCCAGATTATCGCGATCGAGGTCTGAGAGGCGACCTTCGCGCAACAGCGCGCCTTGCTCGGCGCACCACTGAGCATAATCGGCCTCATAGGGCGTCAATTGCTGTTTTCGAAAAATCTTGTTCATTTAAGTGATATTGCTCTCAAAGCACGTAATTTCCAAGCCAAACGGAAAAGGTAGACCCTTATCCGAACCCTTCGGCGCAACATTCCGCTGCCGCAGTTGACGAAGCGCATGCGCTTTCATGGCAGTTCATTGCCCATTCATGAATTTCAGCGGAACGTCTCAAAACAGAAAGTACCTTTGTGCCATCGGCAGCACGGTCGCTGGTTCGCAGGTCAAGAGTTCGCCATCGGCGCGAACGTCGTAGGTTTCCGGATCGACCTCGATATGCGGCGTGGCGTCGTTGAGCACCATCGAGTGCTTGCCGATGCCGCCGCGCGTGTTTTCGACGGCGACGAACTGCTTGTCGACGCCGAGCCGGCCGTGCAAACCGGACTCGAGCGCGGCCTTCGAAACGAAGGTCACCGACGAATTGGTCCGGGCTTTGCCATAGGCGCCGAACATCGGCCGGTAGTGCATCGGCTGCGGCGTCGGGATCGAGGCGTTGGGGTCGCCCATCGGGGCGGCCGCGATCATGCCGCCGATCAGCACCATGTCCGGCTTGACGCCGAAGAAAGCCGGGTTCCACAGCACCAGGTCGGCGCGTTTGCCGATCGCGATCGAGCCGATCTCCTTCGACAGGCCATGCGCGATGGCCGGATTGATGGTGTATTTGGCGATGTAGCGGCGGACGCGGAAATTGTCGTTGTCGCCCGTCTCCTGAGGCAATGACCCGCGCTGACGCTTCATCTTGTCGGCCGTCTGCCAGGTGCGGATCGCCACCTCGCCGACCCGGCCCATGGCCTGGCTGTCCGACGAGATGATCGAGAAGGCGCCGATGTCGTGCAGGATGTCCTCGGCCGCGATGGTCTCCTTGCGGATGCGGCTTTCGGCAAAGGCGATGTCCTCGGGGATCGACGGCGACAGGTGGTGGCAGACCATCAGCATGTCGAGATGCTCGGCGAGCGTGTTGACTGTGTAGGGCCGCGTCGGGTTTGTCGAGGACGGGATGACGTTGGGCAGGCCGCAGACCTTGATGATATCAGGCGCATGGCCGCCACCGGCGCCCTCGGTGTGGAAGGCATGGATGGTGCGGCCCTTGATCGCCGCCACCGTGTTCTCGACAAAGCCGCTCTCGTTGAGCGTGTCGGTGTGGATCATCACCTGCACGTCGTAATCGTCGGCCACCGACAGGCAGCAGTCGATCGCCGCCGGCGTCGTGCCCCAGTCCTCGTGCAGCTTGAGCGAGCAGGCGCCGCCCAGCACCATCTCCTCGAGCGCGGCCGGCAGCGAGGCATTGCCCTTGCCCGACAGGCCGATATTCATCGGGAAGGCGTCGAAGGACTGGATCATGCGTGCCATGTGCCACGGCCCCGGTGTGCAGGTCGTGGCCAGCGTGCCATGCGCCGGACCGGTCCCGCCGCCGAGCATGGTGGTGATGCCCGACATCAGCGCTTCCTCGATCTGCTGCGGGCAGATGAAGTGGATATGCGCGTCGAAGCCGCCCGGGGTCAGGATCTTGCCCTCGCCGGCGATAATTTCCGTGCCGGGGCCGATGATGATGGTGACGCCGTCCTGCGTATCCGGATTGCCGGCCTTGCCGATGGCCGCGATGCGGCCATCCCTCAAGCCTATATCGGCCTTGAAGATGCCGGCGCTGGCATCGATCACAAGCGCATTGGTGATGACGGTGTCGACCGCACCTTGGGCACGGGAAACCTGGCTCTGACCCATGCCGTCGCGAATGACCTTGCCGCCGCCGAATTTCACCTCCTCGCCATGGATGGTGAAATCCTTCTCGACCTCGATGAAGAGTTCGGTGTCGGCTAGCCGCACCTTGTCGCCGACCGTCGGGCCATACATCTGGGCGTAGGCGGCACGCGTTAGTCTGGCCATCAGCGGTTGCTCCCGAAATGCGGTGTTGGTGAAGCCGGGCTGCACATTGCCGCCCTCCAATGGTCACGCAATGACCCGCTGGGCGACACCTTCCGGACCCATTTGGCGGTTGAGGTTGAAGGGTCACCCCAAAACGACCGTTTGCCAAATCGATGGAAGGAAAATCCATGCGCAAAACGACAATTCTTGCAGCCGCCGCCAGCCTGATGCTGGCGGGTGCCGCCAGCGCCCAGCAGCAGCCCGCGCAACAGCCCGCCCCGACTACGCCGGCTCCAGCCGCGCCCGGCGGTCAGCAGGCCGCGCCGGCGATCCAGAGCGTCAACGTGATCGACATCAGCGAGTTGCCGAAGGACACCCAGACGCAGGTCAACCAGGTCATTGCCCAGCGTGGCGATGCCGGCCTGCAGAAATTGCGCAGTTCGATCGATGCCACCCCCAAGGTGAAATCCGCCCTCCAGGCCAAGGGCATGACGTCGGCCCAGGTGGTCGCGGCCAGCATGGAGCCGAACGGCGCGCTGACCCTGATCACCAAGAAAGCCAGCTGACGAACCGGCGCGGCGGGCCGGTATCCGGTCCGCCCACCGAACCGGAGAGGGAACCGTGACAGGGCTGGGGACGTTTCGTTTCAAAGGCCTTGAAGCAAACTGCGAAAGCGAACGATGACCCTCACCACCCTGCCCGATCCCCGATGCCATGCGCGATGGTTGCATGTCATTGCCGCGGCTGCGTTTCTGGCGGCGAGTGTCCCGCGGGCGGCGCTCAACGCGCAGGGCCTGGAAAGTCCCGAGACCGTCGACCGCATCGTCGGATCGCAAGTCAACCAGGAAGAAGCCAAGACGACCGCTGAAATCGGAAAAGTCAGTTCGGCGATCGACCGCACACGCGAAAACATCAGCACGGTGCGCAAGACGTCCAAGCTCGACAAGGTCGATATCGTGTTCCTCACCGACGCGGCGCGCAGCGAAGGCGGCCCGCCGCCAGCCATCGAGAACAAGGTTCGGCAGCATCAGGACGATGTCACCGAGCTGCGCAAGGAGATCGAGGCCAACGCCCTGCTTTTCAATGCCCTCGATTCGCGGCGCGTCCTTGCACAGGACGTTCTCGCCGTGGAGTTCGACGATCCGGGAAAGATCGTCATCTATGCGGCCGCCAAGCCCTCGGGCTGAGCCCCACGCAGCGCTTGCGCGCGCTGGCCTTGCCGGCCATGCATAAGAAGCCCTCACAGCTTGCCCATCACCTTCTGCTGGAAGCCATGGATTTCACGCTTGCCGCCAAGCGGCACCAGCGTGACGTCCCGTTCCTGCCCCGGCTCGAAGCGCGTTGCGGTGCCGGCGGCGATGTCGAGGCGCATGCCGCGCGCCCGTTCACGATCGAATTTCAGCGCCTCATTGGTTTCGTAGAAATGATAGTGGCTGCCGACCTGGACCGGTCGGTCCCCACTGTTGGCCACTTTCAGGATGACGGTCGGCAGACCCTTGTTGAGCTCGATGTCGCCTTGAACGGGGATGATTTCGCCTGGGATCATGGGTCCTCACACGACGCCGAAGGCGAGGCCGATGCCGATCGCCGCGCAGGCGGCGCCCATGACGCGGGCCACGCCGCGGGACCTCATGCCGAGGCCAAGCCCGACGGCGATGCCGACGGCATGGAGTAGCACGGTGGCGACGGCAAAACCGGCCATATATTCGAGGCCGCCGGCATTTTCCGGCACTTCCGTGCCATGGGCATGGCCGTGCAACAGCGCGAACAGGCCGATGATGGCGACACCGGACGAAACAGGCAGATCGACCGCCAGCGCCACCAGCAGGCCGAGCGCCACGACGGAGGCCAGTATACCCGGCTCGACGAAGGGCAGCGGCACATGGGCCATGCCCAGGGCCGCGCCACCCAGCATGACGCCGACGAACGCCGCCGGCCAGACCCAGATCGCCTTACCGCCCTTGAGGGCCGCCCACAGACCGACGGCGAGCATCACCGTCATATGGTCGAGGCCCGACAGCGGATGCGTGAAGCCGGCCATGGCGGAGGAGGTCGTGCCGATGCCGACATGGGCGTAGGCAGGCATCGCCGCCGCCACGAGCAGGATCGCCGAGAGGCACAGACGGTTGACAAGGATCATTTAAGTTGCCTTTCGTTTTGCGGTGTCAGGCGGCCTTGCGGGGGCCGCAGCCCTCGGCCTTGAGCACGCGTTTGGTCGAAGCCGGATATTTCTTCAGCATCGCGGCGGGGCGGATCGGCCGGGCCGTAAAATTGCCGCCGCAGTTCGGGCAGACGCCGCCAAGCACGTTTTCGACGCAGCCGGTGCAGAAGGTGCACTCGAAGGTGCAGATCCGCGCATCCGTCGCTTCCGGCGGCAGATCCTTGTCACAGCATTCACAGTTCGGGCGCAGTTCAAGCATGTCTGTCTCCTCACCGGATCGGTTCGTGCACGGTCACCAGCTTGGTGCCGTCGGGAAAGGTCGCTTCCACCTGTACGTCATGGATCATCTCGGCGATGCCTTCCATCACCTGAGCGCGGCTGACGACATGGGCGCCGGCCTCCATCAACTCGGCCACCGGGCGACCATCGCGGGCGCCCTCGACGACGAAATCGGTGATCAGCGCGATCGCTTCCGGATGATTGAGCTTGACGCCGCGCTCCAGCCGCTTGCGCGCCACGATCGCCGCCATGGCGATCAGCAGCTTGTCCTTTTCCCTTGGCGTCAGGTTCATGCGTCTTCCTGAAGTGATGCGGACACAGTCACAGTGACCATAATTTGGGCAGCCCCGCTTTTCCGTTGAGCAATCCGACGAGCGGGACCAGCCGCTGGCGCAGCTGGTAGCCGTCCCCGGCGTAAAGCCTCGCAAGAAGCTTGCCAGATGTCTTCACGGTCCAGACGCTGGCGCCACCCCGGTCGCCAATGATCTCCCTGGCCTGATCGAGCAGGGCTTCCGCGCGCGGCGACACCAGCAGCAGCGTAGCCACGGCGATCGCGCCATTTGCTATCGCCGGACGGGCCATCATGTCGGCGATATCAGGTCCGATGCGGAAATCCTCGGCGTGGATGAGGGTTCCTTCCCTGCGGATACGCCAGCGGTCGCGAAAAGTGCCCTGTGCGGCACGTTCGCCCATGGCCAGGCGGCCGAAGACGGCCGCTTCCAGCACCAGCGCCTCGGCCCCCGCGGCAAGCTCGACGTCCAACGTACGGACAAACGCGGCGCGATCGAAGACGATGGTTTCCTGCGGCAGCCAGGCGATGCTGCCGTTCTCTCCGACGGTCAGCCTGACCCGGACTTCGGCATGGTCCGATGCGGCGCGATAGACTTTTTCGCAGGCCTGGGTCGTTATCCCCGCGCTGGCATGCGGGCCGACATCGACATCCCAGCCGAGGCGGTCGCCGCCGGTCAGCCCGCCGGCGGTGTTGATCAGGACGGCCTCCAGCGGGCCGGCCGAAACATACGGCAGCCTTATCTTGGCGGAGCCGTCCTGATAGAGGCGCCGCAGCCGCGTGCGGCCGTCAATGCTGGCGCAACCTAGCCGCGCCTTGCCCGCCGCGCGCTGGGCCAGCTGACCTGAAAACCTGGTATTTTCGATCGTATCCACGCCGTCAGGTTAAGCACTGTGGCGCTTTTGTCGACATATAGCTTGTTGCTTGATGGCGTTTCCGTTTCTATAGAGGGAACCACCTTGGTACGGTCAGGCGACGCTTGGCGGAGGGATAAGGCGAAGATCGCGGCCTGATATCGAGGACAAGAAGGCGCCGTTCAGTTGGCGTCGGGAAACGACACAGTGGGGAAGAAACCGAATGGCTGACCAGCTGGCAGCGGACATCATCGAGAAGATCAAGGCCCATGCCGAGCCGGGCGGCGAGGACATCACCACCACAACCGAATTGACGGCGCTCGGCATCCATTCGCTGGAGCTGACCGAGATCATCTTCGACCTCGAGGAGCAATATGGCATCGAGATCGAGATGAACACGGTCGACGCCTGGAGCAACCTGAAGAACGTCGGCGACATGGTCGAGGCCGTTCGCGCGCTGATCGCGAAAAAAGCCTGACCGAATGCTGAAGCGCGTCGTCATTACCGGCATCGGTGGACTGTGCGGATTGGGCACCGATGCGCAGGCAATCTGGGCCGAGATGCGGGCCGGCCGGTCGGCGATTGGCCCGATCGACAACCCCTTCCTGCACGACCTGAAGGTCAAGACCGGCTGCGAGATCAAAGCCCTGCCGGATCACGGCATCGAGCGCAAGCAACTGGTGTCGATGGATCGCTTCAGCCTGCTGGCGGTGCTCGCGGCGAAAGAAGCCATGCGGCAGTCCGGATTGGTCCCGCATGCGGACAACACCTATCGGATGGGAACCATTGTCGGTGTTGGCGTCTGCGGCTTCGAGACCGTCGAGGAGAATTATCGCGCCATCCTGCTCGAGGGCAAGAATCGCGCCGGTATCTTCACCGTTCCAAGAGTGATGCCGGGCGCCGCCGCCGGTCAGGTCAGCATGCATCTGGGTTTGCGCGGACCGGTGTTCGGCGTCACTTCGGCCTGTTCGTCGGCCAATCATGCCATCGCATCGGCGGTCGACCAGATCAGGCTCGGGCGCGCCGACGTGATGGTGGCCGGGGGCACCGATGCGCCGCTCGTGTGGGGCGTGCTGAAGGGCTGGGAGGCGCTGCGTGTGCTTTCGCCCGACACATGCAGGCCGTTCTCGGCCGACCGCCAGGGGCTGGTGCTGGGCGAAGGCGCCGGCATGGCGGTTCTGGAAAGCTACGACCATGCGATGGCACGCGGCGCCACCATTTTGGCTGAAATCGCCGGCGCCGGCCTTTCAGCCGATGCCTCCGATATCGTCGCGCCGACCGTCGAGGGGCCGGAAGCGGCGATGCGCTTCTGCCTGGCGGATGCCGGGCTCAATCCAGAGGATATCGACTACCTAAACGCACACGGCACCGGCACCAAGGCCAACGACCAGATCGAAACCCTCGCCATCAAGCGCGTCTTCGGCGACCATGCGCGCGCGCTATCCGTTTCCTCGACCAAGTCGATGCACGCGCATTGCCTCGGCGCCTCGGGCGGGCTGGAGATGATCGCCTGCGTCATGGCGATCCGCGAAGGCGTTGTGCCGCCAACGGCGAATTACCGCGAGGCCGATCCCGACTGCGATCTCGACGTGACGCCGAATGTCGCGCGCGAGCGCAAGGTGCGCGCCGCCATCAGCAATGGCTTTGCCTTTGGCGGCACCAATGCCGTGCTGGCCTTCAAGGCAATCTGACCCCGGGCGGTTACCACCGGCCGGGCGGTCACCACCTGGCCGCGCGGTCACCACCGTTCGCGCGGTCCGAATTGGGTGACTGTCCGTGCGTGGTGAAAGCGGCGCCGCCATATTGATCCGGCCTCGCCGCAGCCCTAATTCTTGGCCGACCCGCCAATATCGCACCGCTTGGTGCGCATCCCCCCGCTCAGGAGTTCCCGATGGCCGACCTGTCCGCCTTTCCGATCGCAAGCCGCTGGCCGGCCAAGCATCCGGACCAGATCCAGCTCTATTCGGCAACGACGCCGAACGGCGTGAAGATCTCGATCGCGCTGGAGGAAATCGGCCTGCCCTATGAGCCGCACCTGATCAACATCGGCAAGAACGAGAGCTGGACCCCGGAATTCCTGTCGCTCAATCCCAACGGCAAGATCCCGGCGATCATCGATCCCGACGGACCGGACGGTGCGCCGATCGGCCTGTTCGAATCCGGTGCGATCCTGCTCTACCTGGCGGAAAAGACCGGCCTGCTCATGCCTGTCGACGCGGCGCGGCGCTACGAGACGATCCAGTGGGTCTTCTTCCAGATGGCGGCGATTGGGCCGATGTTCGGCCAGGTCGGGTTCTTCCACAAATTCGCCGGCCGCGAGATCGCCGACAAGCGGCCGCTGGAGCGCTACCGCGACGAATCGCGCCGCCTGCTCGGCGTTCTCGACGTCAGGCTGAAGGGCCGCAAGTGGATCATGGACAATGACTACACCATCGCCGACATCTCGCTGCTCGGCTGGGTGCGCAACCTGATCGGCTTCTACGAAGCCCGCGATCTGGTCGGCTTCGACGATTTCGCCAATCTGGCAGCCTGGCTGGAGCGAGGCCTGGCGCGGCCGGCGGTGCAGAAAGGCCTGACCATTCCGGCGCGAGGCTGAACCCGTCAGCCCACGGGAAGAGCGGCCTACTTTGCTTTCGCCTTGGGCCCGCCCCTGCCGACCACGGAGGCGGCAAGGGATGCCACGCCACGCGCCGTGGCCACGACCGCGCCAGCGGCGACATTGGCCGCGGTGCGAACCTTCGAGCCGCCGCCTGCTTTCGAGCCGCCGGCTGGGGCCGGCTTCTTCGCCTGGGCGGGCTTGGCGGCCGCTTTCGGCACGGTCGCTTTCGACCCTGGCACGACTTTTTTCGGCGCCGCCTTGCCGAAGGCCTTCGCATCCTTGGAGCGCTGGGCGATCGCCGGGCCAGCCCCGGCCGTCGACCGCGGCGCTCTCGGTTGTGCTGACTTGCCCCTGGCGGGCTTTTTTGTGTTTGCTGCCATCGGACGGAATCCCTCTTCTGGCATGATTGCCTGATCGGGATAACGCGTTGTAAGTCTTAAGGTTCCCGCCGAAAAATACTGAAAATTAACCGGGTTGACCAAAGACCAGGTCGGCCGCCCGGCGCCGCGCAAGCACGCGTTCGATGTTGGGCATGTCGTTGGAGGCGATCCAGGCGCGCGCATCCGCCTCGGAACGTCCATGCTCGTGCCAGCGTTCCATCAGGCGGCGTTCGAGCTCGTTGCGCGGCACGTCGACGAAGATCGAGAAATCGAACAGCGGCGCCAGGCGCAACCACGGCTCCTCGTCGAGCAGCAGGTAATTGCCTTCCACCAGGATGAACTTGGTCTCGGCGCCGACAATTGCCGCGGCGGCGCGCGACAATTCCATGCCGCGGTCGAACACCGGAATGGCAATCTCGGCCTCGCCGGCGCGGATGCGCTTCAAAAGCGTCTCGAAGCCGCCAAAGTCGAACGTGTCGGGCGCGCCCTTTCGCGCCCGCAGACCGCGCCGCTCGAGCACGATGTCGTCATAGTGGAAGCCGTCCATGGGCACGACCTCCACCGCGCCTTCCGGCAAAAGGTCATGCAGGCTTGCCGACAGTGTCGACTTGCCGGCGCCCGGCGGCCCGGCAATGGCGACGATGAAGCGATTTGCCTTGCCGGCACGCTTGAAGATGGTGGCGGCGAGGTGGGCGATTTCGGACATTTTTCGGCTCCTTCCGCAGATTTTGGACGCATCTTGTCGGCGGTCGCTTGAAATTTCAAACCGCGATTTGCACGATTTAGAGCGACCGGTTGTGGAGTCAGCAGTGGCGACTGCGATTAGTCCGTTACGGCTTTGTCTTCAGCGCGCCGCTGGCTGGCCGATACGCAGAAATTCGCTATCGAACGGGACCTCCGATGCCGCGGCGCCAGCCAACCGCAGGTGGCCACCCGCCGTGGTGATCGCGCGCGGAGGCCCGCCACCCGACAGGGGCAACGCACCGATGACATGGCGGAACGAGACGCGATCCTGGCCGAGCTCGAACGCGGTCGCCACGCCCTCGCGCTTCAGCCAGTTGTCGCCCAGCGAGGCGGCGTGGCCGACCGCGGTGCGCCCATCCTCGATGCCGAGCACGCCGAGATGGCGGCCGCTCCACGGCGCGTAGTCGCGCCCGCCATTGCTGAACCACAGCATGGTAACAGGCAGTTCGGCCGGGTTCTTCAGCACCAGCACCAGATCGTCCTCGGCCTGGCGCGCCAGCGCGGTCCAGCCCGGCCCGCCATGGTCGGCCTCGACCAGGGTGAGGAAATCCTCGCGCCGGTCATCCATGCGGTAATCCGTCAGATCGAGCGTGCCGCCGCCGGCAGCAGGGAAATGCCCGAGGTCCGACGACCGACCGGGGTAGGCCAGCATGAAGCGGCCGCGCGCGGGGTCCGGCTCCAGCGGATCGGCTGGCGTGGCGGCAAGCCGCTTCGGCGAGAAAGCCAGACTGCCGCCGCCTTTCATTGCCGTCATCGGGTGATGGGCGACCGAGATCGCGCCGGACCCGCCGGAAAACACATGTTCCTGGTAGAGAAAAGGATGGTTGTCGCGCAGCGTGAAAATCTTGTCGACGCTGGCGCCCATCACCTTATGGCGCAGCCGGAAGACCGCGCGCCAGCCACCATCCGTGGCGCCGCTGTCGACCACATCCCAGGCGCTGTTGGCCGGCCAGCCATGCAGCGGCGCCTCCTCGACATCGCTGCGCGAAAACGGCGCGCACAGAAAGTCGCCGGAGAGCCTGACGGTGCCTCGCGGCAGGTCTGGAGGCAGCGTCTCGCCCGCGTCGACCCAGGGTGCACGGTGCAGCGGCTTCAACCGGCGCGCGCCGCTCTCGATGACCATGTCGGCGATGTGGCCAACCGTGAGGTCGAGCGAAACCGAAATGCCCTTGGCGTTGATCGTGACTGTATCCATGGATCTCTCACCCGAATCCGACGGGTGCCAAGAAGAACCCGTTCGGCGCACCGCGCAAGCGCGCGGGCGCGTATTTTGCATCGGTTTTGCGCTCGCCGTCGTCGGAAATGCGAGCTCATTGCCGCTTGTAGTCCCGCACCGGCGATTTCGTCCCGTCGGTATAGGTCACCTGCACCGACATCGAAGTCACGCTTTCGACGACCTTGAAATAGGGCTGGAAATCATCGGGGATGGCGTAGGGGTCCCTGGCATTGCAGGGCGGCATGGGAAGGGTCTTGTCGAGCGCGGCACCATTCAGGCTGTAATGCACTTCCTTGATGGCGCAGCGGTAGGACAGCATCTGCGTGAAATAGACCAGCCCATGATTGCCGCTGGCGTCGAAGGCGATCCATGACGTCCAGAACTGGTCGAGGATCTGCTTGTTGCCCTGTTGCAGGGCGGCATCCGGGTCGAAGCTTATGTCGAACGGGCCGGTCTCGCGCCCCCTGATGTCGAGATATTTGATCGCGATCATGGTCTGCGCCGTGCTGTCGGGCAATTCGAAGCTCGGATTGGGCATCGGCTTGCCGGTTCGCTGGTCGTTGAGCGCCAGCAGGCCGGTGTCGGTGAAGGGACCGCTGCCGCCTAGACGCCAGGATATCGCGGTCGCCGGCTCGGGCAGCGAAATGGTCATCGACCAGCCCTGGTTGGAACGCATCGGCGTCAGCGACGGCGCAAAGCGGGCGGGGTCGAGCACGTCGCCAAGGGCCGCCAGCCGGCTGCGGCCGCGGTCCAGCCAGTCGGCAAGCTGGGTCTGGTCGACGAAATATCCGAGCAGCCCGCCATCCTTCTCGTAAGAGACGAACTTGGTCAGCGCCTGGGCTTCGCTGCGCTTATCGGCCAGCGTCTGGCTGCCGAGCCGATCCTCCGAGAACTCCTGCGCCAACAGGAAATAGGCCGGCGCATAGTCCGGATTGGCGGCGATGAAGGCGTTGAGCTTGTCGAGCCGCTGGGTATCGTCGAACTGCAGCAGGTGGACGAGCTTGATCGATGGCGCCTTGGCTTTCTCCGCGAGCTGGCCGAACACCTCGCGGGCGCCGGCCTTGCCATCCTGGACCCGCAGAAGTGTGGCAAAGCGCGTATAGGGGTCGATGGCGTCGACATCGAAGCCGGCAAAGGCGAGGTAGGAGCGCCGCGCGTTGAGCATGTCGCCCGAGAGCTCGTAGACGCGGGCATTGTGGTAGAACTCGTCCGGCCGCTTCGGCTCGGCGATGGCGCCGCCTTGCGCGGCCAAGGTGGCAAACCCCTTGGCTATCGTGTCGATCGAGGCGGCGATCTGCTCAGTCGTCGCCTGAAGCTTTTCGGCCTGGGCCACTTGCTGCTGCTGGCCGCCCACGAGTGTCTCGGTGGTTTGCTTGACCGCTTCGACGGTCCTTTGCGTCGCGGCGCCTTGGGCCGCTTGCTGCTGCTGGGCGGAGGCGATCTGATCGGTTTTCTGGGCAACCGTGTCGGTCGATTTCTTGACCTCTTCGACGGTCTTCTGGGTTTGCGTGACCGTCTGCTCGATCCTGGCCACCTTTTCGGCGACGATGCCCATCGACTGCTGCAGTTGCGCGATCGCCGGCACCAGGCTGGCGATGATGCCGCTCTGCGAATTGGTCTCTTTCTGCACGGCGTAGACGCCGCCGGCAACCGCCGCCGCACTGGTGGCGAACACCAGCGCCGGCAGCGCCTTGGCCGCCAGCACGAGCCTGAGCACGATGGCAATGGCGATGATGACGGCCGCGATCGAGGCAGCCAGCGCGATATAGGCGGCGAACGGCGCCAGCGGGTTGAGGATGTCGGAAACGGCGCCGCCGATGAAGGCGATGCTGCCGGCCCATTTGCCGGTGCGGCTGAGCGACGCCCTGATCAATGACGGCGCGGCGCCAGCCCCAATGTCAGCCATTTTGCGAGCCCCCCTGCCGCCAGATGCCACGCTCCTTCCCACGGGAAACGCTGCTTTGGCAAGGAAAGACAGGAAACGGGCGATTTCGGGGCGGTGGCAAGGCCTGGTTCCTCTTCCCCGCTTTGGCGGGTGGGGAAACAGGTCGCGCCGGCACTCGACATTCCCGGGGCTAACCGGCATTAACCAAATGGACGCACCCGCCGCGTTACGTTAGCTTCGCCTTATCTCAGCAACAGCATCGCCAGAACAGTCCAGCCCTTGTCCTTGCCGCGTCTTTTTCCGCTCTTCCAGAAAATCCTGGCTGTCCTGGCCCTGGCGGCCCTGACGGCCGGCTGCTCGACCACGGCCCCGCCCGACAGCGTTCTGGCCGTGCCGGCGCCGCCGCAGAAATACGCGGCCATCGTCGTCGACGGAAAGAGCGGCAAGCAGCTGTTCGAGGTCAATTCGACGGCGCAGCGTTATCCGGCCTCGCTGACCAAGATGATGACGCTCTATCTGCTGTTCGAGGCGATGGAGACCGGCCGCGTCACCAAGGAAACGCAGATCCCGGTTTCCGACCACGCCGCCTCGCAGCCGCCGACCAAGATGCGTTTCCGGCGCGGGGAGACGATCGATGTCGATTCCGCCATCCGCGCCATCGTCGTCAAATCGGCCAATGACGTGGCGGTGGCGGTGGGCGAATATCTCGGCGGCTCTGAAGACCAGTTCGCCGCCATGATGACATCCAAGGCGCGCCAGCTCGGCATGAGCAGCACCACCTTCCGCAACGCATCGGGCCTGCCCGACGACGGCCAGATGACGACCGCCCACGACATGGCGGTGCTCGGCATGTCGCTGCAGCGGCGCTTCCCGCAGCACTTCCATTATTTCTCCGAAAGCGACTTCATGTTTCGCGGCCGGCTGGTGCGCGGCCATAATGACATGCTCGGCCGCGTGCGCGGCGTGAACGGCATCAAGACAGGCTATATCAGGGCTTCCGGCTTCAACATCGTCACCTCCTACGATGCCGACGGCCGCCAGCTGATCGTGGTGGTGATGGGCGCCGACAGTGCCCGCCAGCGCAACGACCATGTCGAAGCGCTGATCCAGCGCAGCCTGTCGCCCACCATGGCCGACACCAAGACCAGGCTGATGTTCGCCGAACAGCAGTGAAGTGAGGCGTGATCCGCGCAGCGGACAAAAAGCCAATTGCCTGGCTTTGTGAACGATGAACGGTGAAGACACGGTCCGCCCTTGGGCGGACGCCGACCCAAGTCGTGCCTTGGTCACTGTAAAAACCTCACAGCCGGCTACCATCTTGCGACTGTCACGCAATCGTGCGGAAGACGTGGCATAGGCTGCGAATCCGACAGTGGATAAGCGCCGTCGCCTCAGCGTATCCTAACTTACAGCGCAGGAGCCCATCATGAGCACCGTTCCCAAGGCATCCGAGCAGAAGTCGGCCGACAATGAGAACGACAGCGGCGGCGAGTATTTCGAGGCGCCGACCACGCAAGAGGATTTGCACGAGGTTTCCGACGAGCATTTCGACACGCCCGAAGTGCCGGACTCCGAACCGTCAGGCCCCGGCGCATCACGGCTGAAGCCGAAGAAAAAGCCATCGGCGATCTCGGGCCGCAAATTCCGCAAGCGCGACCTTGTGCGCATCGACACGCTGCGCCCGAGCCTCGCCGACCGCATTCATTCGGACCACCCCGACCTGCCCAAGGGCGCGCGCATCAGCCGCGAGGAGCTCGGCCGCTACCGCATGCGCTACATGGAGGAGCTCTTACAGCAGGAGCACGGCGAATTCTCCGAGCTCGACCGCCAGGTGGTGGAATCGATCGCCCGGCAGGACACGATCTCGGAGAACAGTGAAGAAGAATTCGAGGAGCACCGCTCCTTCGCCGACCGCGTTTCCGACAACATGGCCGCATTCGGCGGCAGCTGGTGGTTCCTGATCTCGTTCGCCAGTGTGCTCCTGGTGTGGATCGGCATCAACCTGATCGCGGGCATGGCGGGGGCCTTCGATCCCTACCCCTTCATCCTGCTCAACCTGCTGCTGTCCTGCATCGCCGCCGTCCAGGCGCCGATCATCATGATGAGCCAGAGACGGACGGAGGCCAAGGATCGGCTGCGCTCCTTCAACGACTACCGCGTCAACCTCAAGGCCGAACTGGAAGTCCGCCACCTGCACGAAAAGCTCGACTACCTCATCTCGCGGCAATGGACGCGGCTGGCCGAGATGCAGCAGATGCAGCTCGATGCCATGCATGAGCTGGCGAGCGCCAAGAAGGCAAAGCGGGCGGTGCGCGGGCGGCGGCCGGTGAAGAGCCCGGTAGAGCAGTAAGGGGGTGAGGAGTGGTCTGTGTAGCGGACGAAAAGCCAACTGCTTGGCCTTTCGAGCTTCGAACGCCCTGAGCCTGCGAAGGGCGGGATGCCGTACGCGAGGCCCAGACGCATCAAGCCAAGTTCGCAACGCCGCCAATTGCCCGTTGAAGCCCGCGCCCGCTTCCGCTAAGAAGCCGTGACTTGCCGGTTTGCCGGCTGGTTCGTTTTCCGGGCTCTTCGCCCTGAAAGCACCCGTAGCTCAGCTGGATAGAGCGCTGCCCTCCGAAGGCAGAGGTCACAGGTTCGAATCCTGTCGGGTGCGCCATGCTTCCAGGGGTCCGTTCCGGACACATAGGTTACGGTTTATATCGGAGACATGGTAACACTTCTGACCCGAACGGGTTTTGGAGCCAGACTTGGCCACAACCACCACCAGGCGTGTCCTGATCACCGGCGCCGGCGCTGCCGACGGCATCGGCTTTGCCATTGCGCGGCAGTTTGGCCGGGCCGGGCATGCGGTTTTCCTGACCGGCGCCAGCGCGCGGGTGCTGGAGCGCGCTGACGAGCTTCGCGGCGAGGGCGTCGATGCCACGGCCGCGGTCGCCGATCTTACCATCGCGACGGAGGTGGAGCGGCTGCGGGCCGAGGTCGGCGCTGTCGCTATCCTGGTCAACAATGCCGGCATGGGTTCGCTGGCGTCGCCGTCCGTGGACAAGACGTTCCTGGCGATGAGCGAGGCCGAGTGGGACCGGGGCATCGAGACCAGCCTGAAGACCGCGTTTCTCGTCACCAGGGCGTTTCTGCCGGCGATGGTCGAAACGGGGTATGGGCGCATCGTCAACGTCGCGTCGGTGACCGGGCCGCTGGTCTCCTACCAGGGCACCGCCGCCTATTCCGCGGCGAAGGCCGGCATGGTCGGCCTGACCCGGACATTGGCGCTGGAAGTGGCGCGCCACGGGATCACCGCCAATGCCGTCGCGCCCGGCTGGATCGAAACCGGCGCGTCGAGCGAGGCGGAGCGGATGACGGCCCTGCATGCGCCGCCGGGCCGCGCCGGCCGGCCCGACGAGGTCGCGGCGGCGGTCGTGTTCCTGGCTTCCGAGAGCGCCAGCTATATCAACGGCGCCTTGCTGGTGGTCGATGGCGGCAACAGCCTTGAAGAACGCAAGGGATAGACGGCGCGGCCAGTCTCATGCCTTGGCGGATTTCCACCTTGGCGCAACTCCTTTCACCGTAATGAAGTGTAACCTCTATCTCGTTAGAAATTTCCCCGCCGCCACCTGGCCGCTGGCACCGTAGCTTGACTTAACTATCAGTCTGCACTAATCATAAGTCATGACTGTTGATAGCGCACAGCTTGCCGCCCTGGGCGATCCGACCCGAAGGCAGATTTTCGAGCTGATCGCGGAGCGTCCGCGCTCGGTGGCGGAGGTCACGCGGCAGGTCAGCGTGTCGCAGTCCGCGGTGTCGCAGCATCTCAAGGTGCTTCGCGACTCGCGGCTGGTGCGCGCGGAGCCGAAGGGCGCCAGCAACGTCTACCACATCGATCCGCACGGGCTGGGCCAGATGCGCGCCTGGCTCGACCGGTTCTGGAGCAAGACGCTCGCGGCCTACAAGCTGGCCGTCGAGACCCCACCAGAGGAGTGACCATGAACACCCAGATCCCCATCGCCTCCGTGAAACAATCCGTCGTCGTCGAGGCGCCGATCGAGCGCGCCTTCAAGGTCTTCACCGAGGATTTTGGCAGTTTCAAACCGCCCGAGCATAACCTGCTTGCAGCCCAGATCGCCGAGACGGTGTTCGAGCCTCGCGTCGGCGGCCACGTCTATGACCGCGGCGTCGACGGCAGCGAGTGCCGCTGGGCGCGCGTGCTGGCCTATGAGCCCCCCAACCGCGTGCTCCTGAGCTGGGACATCAGCCCGCAATGGCGCATCGAGACCGACCCGGCCAAGACCAGCGAGTGGGAAGTGCGGTTCACCGCCGAAACGGCTGGGCGTACCCGCGTCGAGATCGAGCACCGCAACCTGGAGCGCCATGGCCAGGGCTGGGAAGGTGTGCGCGACAGCGTCGCCGGCGATCAGGGCTGGCCGCTTTACCTGCAGCGCTATGCCGATCTGGTTGCTCGGCAGGCCTGATCGCGGTTCAAAGGCGCTTCGCCGCCTGGGTGGTCAGGGCGCCACGCCCCTGCACGCCCAGGCGACATTGGCGAACGACCTCGGGCCGTCCGGTCGCCCGGCCTGATAGGCATCGCGGACGGCAGCCTCGGTGCGCTCGCGCTCGGCTGCCTCCAGCGTGGTCACGTATTTGCCGAGCGAGCCCTCGCCGGCTGAAATCGGCGTCCAGTAATCGGCGAAGTCCTGGTAATCCATACGGATCATCAGCTCGGTTTCGGTCACGTCGGCCAGCCCCTGCTCGATGAAGGTCCGCTTCATTTCGCCGGGCTGCATCATCGGCTGGAAGCAATAGCGGCCGCGCAGCTGGCGCCCGCTCTCGCTGAGCGCGGCGACCGTGTCGATCATCATGCGCATGCCCGCCATGCCGCCGAGATGGTCCCACACCACGGCCGCGACCACGCCGCCCGGCCGCGTCACCCGGCGCATTTCGGCAACCGCCTTGCCGGCTTCCGGCACGAAGTGAAGCACCAGCAGCGCCAGCGCGCGGTCGAACGCATGGTCGGCGAACGGCAAGGCGGTGGCGTCGGCCTGCGATATCTCGATGCGCGGATCGGTGTTGCGTCGCTTTGCGGCCTCGACGAAAACAGGCGAAAAGTCGATGGCCGCGATCGCCGCGAGGTCGGCGGATTTCGCCAGTTCGAACGTCAGGCTGCCGGTGCCGCAGCCGACGTCGAGGATCTTTTCGCCAGGGGCGAACCCGGCGAAACCGATGAAGCTGGGCGCGAGCTTTCGGCTCCAGCGGCCCATGAGTTGCTCATAGCCGGACGCGTCATGAACGGTGAAACTCGACGTCATATGCGCCTCCCTTGGCTGCGGGCGCAGGCTGGACCTCTATCAGGATGAAGCCAAGGCAGGGGAGCGCACGGCGGACGCCTGCCTCCGAGTGCGGGAGGAAAAGTCCGGCTCTTTATGCGACACCCTTGAATGCCGCCACGCTCTCGCGCTCCACCAGCGGGCATTCCAGCTTGGTGATTGGATATCGCCCCCGCCCCACTATCGCAGGCGCTTCCAGCTGCTCGATCGCCCATTGGCCCATGGCCATGTGC
Source organism: Mesorhizobium sp. BR-1-1-10 (assembly GCF_020165595.1). NCBI lineage: Bacteria > Pseudomonadati > Pseudomonadota > Alphaproteobacteria > Hyphomicrobiales > Phyllobacteriaceae > Mesorhizobium > Mesorhizobium sp. BR-1-1-10. Next base: position 460,211 of record NZ_JAIUIL010000005.1, read on the forward strand.
GGAAGGATCGACGTCGTCAGCGGCGGGAACAAATGCCGGGCGATTTCCTCGTCGTCATAGCCAACGACCGAGATGTCGGCGGGAATGTGCAGGCCGGCTTCCTTCAGGGCTTCGTAGCAGCCGATCGCGGTGCGGTCGTTCTGGCAGAAGATGGCGGTCGGGCGGTCCTTCAGGGCCAAGAGCTTCACTGTCGCGGCGTAGCCGGCGCTGGCCGACCAGTCGCCCTCGACCACCAGTTCGGGGTCGAAGGGGATGTCGGCGGTGGCGAGCGCGCGGCGGTAGCCTTTCAGCCGGTCCTGTGCTGCCTGCATCCAGGGTTCGCCCGTGATGGTGGCGATGCGGCGGTGGCCGTGGCTGATCAGGTGTCGCGTCGAGCTCTGGCCGCCGGCGATTTCGGAGGGCACCACGGCGGGGAATGCATAGTCCGCCGTGTAGCAGTTGAGCAGAATGACCGGAATGTCGAGGCCGTAGAGGAAGTCGGGCGCCGTGATTTCGCGGGTGAAGATGGTCATGTAGATCAATGCCGAAATGCCGCGCCTGGTCAGCGCCGAAATGGCGCGCGACTCCATCACGGCGTCTCCCATGGTCTGCGCCACCAGAAGCACGTTGCCAGCATTCCACGAGGCCTGGCGCGCGCCCTCGATGGCGACCACGGCTTCCGGGCTGGTGGCGAGCTGGTCGACGGCGAAGCCGATCACGCCGTCGAGTCCGTCGAAGGCGGGGCCATCAAAAGCCCCCTCGAAAGCCGCAACGGGCTTCAGCGCGGAGAAGGCGGGGGCGCTGTAGCCAAGCGCGCGCGCCGCCTCGATCACCCGCTCCCGAGTCTGCCGGGACAGGCGAATGCCAGGTGAATTGTTGAGCACGAAGGAAACCGTCGCCTGCGAGCAGCCGGCGGCGCGTGCGATGTCGGTCATGGTGACGCGGCCCTTGGGCTTTGCCGCCGCCTTGCGGCGCTTCCTGATGGCCTGGTCCGTCGTCTCGCTCATGCCGCCCCCAAATTCCCAGCCTGTCTAGCTGTAGCCCGCCGGGCCGACAAGATGAGGCGACGCTTCCGATTCACATGCGCATCGACCGAACTAATAACTATTACCATCCTTAGGCCCACTCCCGCCATACAGGCTCGAGCCCTCGCAAAACCAGAGGTCGCAAAGCCCCCGCTGCGTGGGATCAGCCATCACCGCGTCGGCAAACCGATTCGGCCGTGACACCAGAGCGCCACCGGAACGGTCGTTTGCTAATAGTGTTTACTAATACAAGGATGCGCTATACCGTCAATCCATCGCCTCCGGCCCCCATTGGTCCGGCTGCGATGGAAGTGTCTGTGAATGGCCCGATGGGGAGCGGATATGACTTCCGCAAACCATGTCTCAGATATGTGATATGTCAGACAAATCGGACTATTTACGAACGAGGAATGAGTCTCTAAAGTCCGTGGCCGTGGCTGGTAACGACGCCATTCTTTCACTGCCGGGAACCCCTTGAGGAGGAGGGCGTCCACGCCGCAGACGGCAATTCAGGTGAGCAAGACAAATTTAGTGTGCAAGACAATCCAGTGAGCAAGTCCGGTCAGCCCTACGACTGACCAAAACGGGAGGTTGAACATGAAATCCTTGATACGCAATGCATCCGTGGCCGCCGCGGCCCTGGCTGTCGGCCTGACGGCGACGGCAATCGCGCGCGCCGACGACAAGCCGACGCTGGCCTTCGTCGTCAACGGCGCTTCCGACTTCTGGAAAGCGGCCGAAGCCGGCGTCAAGAAGGCGCAGGGCGAACTGCCCGACTACACGCTCGAACTCAAATATCCCGAACAATCCTCGGTCGCCATCCAGCAGCGGCTGATGGACGACCTGGTGACCGCCGGCGTCAAGGGCATCATGGTCTCGGCCGTCGATCCCAAGACCTCGACGGATGGCCTGAACAAGATCGCTTCGCAAACGGCGCTGTTCACCACCGATAGCGACGCCCCGCAGACCAAGCGTGTCGCCTATATCGGCTCGTCCAATGTCGACGCCGGCAAGCAGGCGGCCGAAATCGCCAAGAAGGCGATGCCGGACGGCGGCAAGTGCCTGGGCTTCGTCGGCCTGCTCGGCGCCGACAATGCCAAGGAGCGCATCCAGGGCATGAAGGACGGCCTCGCCGGCACCAAGATCGAACTCGTCGACGTACGCGGCGACGACATCGACCAGGCGCGTGCCAAGAAGAATGTCGAGGACGCGCTGGTCGCCAGCCCCGACGTCACCTGCATGGTCGGCTTCTACTCCTACAACACGCCACGCATCTATGAAGCGCTGCGCGATGCCGGCAAGCTTGGCTCGATCACCGTCGTCGGCTTCGACGACGATCCGATCACGCTGGGCGGCGTCAAGGAAGGCACCATTGCCGCCACCGTCGTGCAGCAGCCCTTCGAATGGGCCTATCAGGGCATGAAGCTGATGGCCGCCTATCTCAAGGGTGACAAGTCGGGCATCCCGGCCGGCAATTTGATCATCATCCCGACCAAGATCATCGGCAAGGATGACGTCGACGCTTACGCCGCCAATCTCAAGGCGATGGCTGGAAACTAAGACCAGAAGCAGTTCAGCCGGCTCAACTTCGCTTGAGCCGGCTGTTCGCATTGACGAACCCTGCCGGGGTCGTCAGTCTGCAGAATGGGCATTTCGGCCCACCGGCTGCTGTCAGGCATGATGAATTATTCCGACACATCCATCGCGGCGACCACCCCGTTTCTCAGCCTCGAGAACGTGCGCAAGACCTATCCGGGCGTCGTGGCGCTCGACGGGTTTTCCATGGAGGTCAGGCCGGGCGAGGTCATCGGCCTGGTCGGCGAGAATGGCGCCGGCAAATCGACGCTGATGAAGATCCTCGGCGGCGTTACCACGCCCGATAGCGGTGCCATCACGGTCGACGGCGCCGCCCACAAAGGCCTGAGCGTGGAGGGGAGCCTGGGTTCGGGCATCGCCTTCGTCCACCAGGAACTCAACCTCTTCGAAAACCTCGACGTCGCCGCCAACATCTTCTTCGGCCGCGAGCCGCTGCGCGCCGGACCGCTGAGACTGGTCGACCGCGCGAAACTGCGCGACATGGTGGCGCCGCTGCTGAAGCGCGTCGGCGCCAACTTCTCCGCCGACACGCAGGTCGCGGATCTGTCGCTGGCGCAGCAGCAGATGGTCGAGATCGCCAAGGCGCTGTCGATCAAGGCGCGCCTGGTGATCCTCGACGAGCCTACATCGAGCTTGCCGCTGGCCGAGACCGACAAGCTGCTCGACGTCATCAAGGCGCTGAAGGCCGACGGCATCAGCGTCATCTTCATCTCGCACCGCCTGCATGAGATCGAGCGCGTCGCCGACCGCGTCGTGGTGCTGCGCGACGGCATGCTGGCCGGGACGCTCGGCAAGCGCGACATCAATCACGACCAGATGGTCAAGCTGATGATCGGCCGCATGCTGAAGGAGCGCGAAAAGGCCTCCGAGGCGGCGCGTGCCCCCGGCGCCGTGGCGCTTGCGGCCAAGGCCGTCCGCACCCCCACCTACCCCAGCCGGCCGGTCGATCTCGACGTCAGGCGCGGCGAAATCCTCGGCCTTGCCGGCCTTGTCGGCTCCGGCCGAACCGAACTGGCGCGGGTGTTCTTCGGCATCGAAGCCAGCCTTGGCGGCACGCTGGAGCTCAACGGCAAGCCGTTAACGCTGGCCAGCGCGGCGGACGCAGTCGCGCAAGGCATCTTCCTTGTGCCGGAAGACCGCAAGCTGACCGGCATCCTGCTCGACCTGTCGATCGCGCAGAATATTTCACTCCCCAATCTGCCGGCGCATGCCAGGCGCTCGCTGGTCTCCGCAAGCGCCGAGACCACCACCGCCGAGAAGCAGAAGAAGAACCTCGGCATCAAGGCGCCCTCGGTGCAGACGCGCACCGGCACGCTGTCGGGCGGCAACCAGCAGAAGGTCGTGCTCGGCAAATGGCTGGCCATGAACCCGAAGGTGATGATCCTCGACGAGCCGACGCGCGGCATCGATATCGGCGCCAAGGCCGAGATCTACGGGCTGATGCGGGCGCTGGCCGACGCCGGCGTCGCCGTGCTGATGATCTCCTCCGACATGGAAGAGGTGATCGGCGTCTCCGATCGCATCGCCGTCATGCATGAGGGCCAGATCTCGGGCATTCTCGACAAGGATCAGTTCAGCCAGGAAAACGTGCTTTTGCTCGCGGTGGGCAAACCGGCGAACAGGCCGTAAGCGGAGACGACGATGACAAAGAAAGATCTCGGCCTGCTGATCCTGATCCTGGTGGTCGGGGCGATCGTCGCCATCATCAATCCGCGCTTCCTCTTGCCGATCAACCTCGCCAACACCTCGAACCTGATCGGCCTGTTCGGCATTCTCTCCATCGGCCAGGCCTTCGTCATCATCACCGGCGGCATCGAACTGTCCGTCGGCTCCGTTGTCGCGTTGCTGGGCACGCTGTTCATCGACTTCATCGCCGTGCGCGGCATGGGATGGCCTGTTGCCTTCGTGCTCATCCTGGTGCTCGGCGCCATCATCGGCCTGGCGCATGGCTGGCTGATCACGCGGCTCAAGCTGCAGCCCTTCGTCGTGACCTTGTGCGGGCTTTTGATCTATCGCGGCGTCGCGCGCTTCTACACCGCCGACGGCACCGCCGGTTTCGCCTTCGGGCAGAATTTTCCCGATCTCGAATTCCTGATCGCCGGCCGCTCCTGGGGCGTGCCGAACTCCTTCTTCGCGCTGATCGTCATCGCCATCGTCATGTGGGTGGTGCTGCACCGCTCGGTGTTCGGGCGCTATCTCTACGCCATCGGCAAGAACGAGGAAGCGGCGAAATATTCCGGCATTCGCACCGGCCGCGTCGTCATGGCGGCTTACGTCATCTGCGGCGTGCTTACCGCGCTGTCGGCGATCTATTTCGCCATGTACACGCGCTCGATCTCGCCGGCCAGCCACGGCCAGTTCTACGAGCTCTACGCCATTGCGGCCGCGGTGCTTGGCGGCTTCTCTCTGCGCGGCGGCGAGGGCTCGCTGATCGGCGTCATCCTCGGCACGGTGCTGCTGCAGGAACTGCAGAACCTCGTCAACCTGCTCGGCATTCCCTCCTCCCTCAACTTCGCGGTGATGGGTGGCGTCATCCTCATCGGCGTGCTGGTCGACCAGCAATGGGGTGTGTTCCGGGCGCGCCGGCGGATGGTCGATGCCGCCCGCAAGGGCGCGGTCGGCGCCGCCGCGGAATAGGTCAGTCCCGGCAGAAATAGCTTACCGGTGCTGGGCGCTGACGGGGTGGCGTGCCTTTCGCGGCCACCCTCTGGTGATCCGCCGTGCGGCCTTGGCTGAAATTACCTGCCGCTCTGGCGTGCGGCGCGGCGAACGCTTTGCAACAGGATGGCAAGGCAGCCGACCAGCAACAGCCCACCGCCAAGCAGCGGCGGCAGCGCGAGCAACTTCACCGCCGCGGTAACGGCGGCCACCAGGACCAGCGACAGCAGCGCCAGATTGCCGTCATCGACGAACATGCCGAAGACCTCCCTGGCAACGAGACGAAGGACGTTCATCGGGCGAGCCCTCCGGCTGCCGTTGGAAGGATGCCGCGCAGCCAGCGCACCATGGCGAAGGACGCCAGCGCGACGATGGCGAAGATGGCGAGCAAGGCAAGATCGGCGCCCGGCCAATGGGCGCCGATGCCTTCGCCGGTCCAGAAGATGCCAAAGCTGGTCAGCATCAGCCCGACCACGAATTTGAGCGCATTCTCGGGCACGCGCGCCAGCGGCCGGTGGACGGCCAGGCCGACAAGCATCACCAGGATGAAAGCCGCCAGCGCACCCATGCTGGCGTAAAATGTCTGCCCATGCGCGGCGCCGACGGCAATGACGATGAACACCACCTCGACACCCTCGAGCAGCACCGCCTTGAACGAGGCCAGCCCGGCGAGGTAGTCGGCGCGCCGGTCGGCGGCCTGCCGGTGGAGGGCCGCGGTTTCCTTGGCGAAGGCCGCTTCCTCGTCATGCAGAGCAATGACGCCGACGCTGCGCAGGATGGCTTTTCGAAGCCAGCGCATACCAAACAGGATGAGCAGCACCCCGACGACGAACTGCAGCGTGGTGATCGGGACCAGCGCCAGCAGCGGGCCGAAGGCCAGCACCAGGGCCGCCAGCACCGCCAGCGCCAGCGCGGCGCCGGTCAATGCCGGGCGCCAGCTGCGCGTCACCCCCACCGCAAGCACGATGGTGAAAGCTTCGACGACCTCGACCAGCGAGGCGAGAAATGCCGCCGCGATTGTCGAGAGGACGGGTGTCAGTGTCTGCATGAAGCTTCCTGTCTGGCTCGACCCTGATTCCTGGGGCGAATCCCCGGAGCGTAATCCAGAATCACCCCATGCGGCCAGCAGCCCGGGGCGTTTCCAGCGGCAGCGCAAGCAGGCGGGTGAAACAAGCCCGGATCAGATCAGGCCCGACATGTCGGAAAAGGCCATGGCCTTGCGCAGCACTTCGGCGAAACGCTCGCCAGCCACTTCGCGCGGACCGCTGTTGTCGATCGATGTGACGCCAGGGCCGGACAAGCTCATATTGGCGCTGCGCGCCAGCCGCGCCAGCACCTCGCCGCGCGACTCGCGGCCGCGCATCGCCAGCCGCTCGGCCAGCACCTCGGGCGAAGCGGTGATCTCGACGATCGCCAGATTGGCATAGCGCTCGCGCAAGGTGGGGATGATCGCGCGCGACACGTTGGCGATGGCGACATGTCCATTGGAAACAGACCAGTCGACATCGGCAGGCAGGCCATAGCGCAGGCCATGCGCTTCCCAGGAGATGGCGAAAGCGCCGTCGGCATCGGCCTCGGCGAAGGCGGCGTCGGCCAGCGTATCGTGGTCTTCGCTCGCCGCATCGCTCGGCCTGGTGATGACGCGGCGCACGAACTCCAGCTGCGTCTCGTCGGCAAAGAGCGCCTTGGCATAGCCGATCACCGTGTCCTTGCCGGCACCGCTGGGGCCCACGACAGCGACAAAGACGCCGTGACGGATCGGAAAGGTTTCGGCGGACAGTTCGCGCTCGATCGAGGCCGACACCATCATGCCACCCGGCGTCCCTGCCGCCAGACGGTGCGCACGACCGGAACATGATCGTCGACGCGCACGCGCACCAGATCGGCGCGACGGCCCTGCTCGATGACGCCGCGGTCGTCGAGGCCGACGGCCTGCGCCGGGTTCTTTGAAACCATGGCGACGGCCTGCGGCAGCGAAATGCCTTCGACCATGTCGCCGAGGAAGAAGGCCGACTGGATCAGGCTGAAGGGAATGTAGTCGGACGAAAGGATGTCGAGCAGGCCGTCGCTGGCCAAGGTGCGTGCCGAGACATTGCCCGAATGCGAGGCGCCGCGCATGACATTGGGCGCGCCCATAAGCACGCCGAGCCCGGCGGCCTTCGAGGCCCGCGCCGCTTCCTCGGTGGTCGGGAACTCGGCGACCCGCACGCCCTGCTCGATGGCCTCGTCGACATGAGCGGACGTCGCATCGTCATGGCTCGCGAGCACGATGCCGCGCTCCTGGCAGGCGGCGGCGATGAAGACGCGGTTCGGCCCAGAGTTGCGTGCCGATTCGTCCATCCGCTTCTCGCAGAATTTCTGGAAATCGCGATCCGAGAGTTTCAGCTTGCGCTGGTAGTAGTAGGCATAGGTTTCAAGGTTGACGAACTGGCGCTGGCCCGGCGCGTGGTCCATCAGCGACGCCAGCTTGACCCGTTCGTCACCGTCGAAATTGGCGAATGCGTTGAGGCAATCCGGCGCTGAAACCTCGCAGCGAAGATGCAGGAAGTGATCGGCCCGCAGACGATCCCGCGCGACGCTGTCCTCGATCGCATCGGCCAGCTTGCGGATGTCGTCCAATGTCAGGTCGGCGTCCTCGTCCATGCCGACGCGCAAGGCATCGAGCACGGTCGTGATGCCGGCGGTCGCCACCTGCGCGTCATGGGCGAGCACCGCGGCGATCGGGTTCCAGCGCACTTTCGGTCGCGGCGCATAATGGCCCTCGAGATGGTCGGTGTGGAGTTCGACCAGCCCTGGAATGATGAAGTCGCCGCCCATGTCCTCGCCGATCCGGGCAGAACCGGCATCGATGCCGGCGATCAAGCCGTCGCGCAGCACCAGTGAGCCTTCGACGATCTCGTCGGCAAGAACGATGCGGGCGTTGGAAAGAACGGTTTCGGCGGTCATTGCGGGTAGTCCTTGGTTCTTGCAGGCGGGTTTCGTTCAGGCGGTTTTCCGGGCCGGGCGGCGTCCGAGCGCGTGCTGGGAAAGCACCATGAACGGCGCACCGGGCTCGGGTTCAACGAACAATGTCAGCGCGTCCACCAGCACGGGCTGGCGCAACACATCGGCGAACAGGCTGTCGATCGCCGCGCGCAGGCGAGGGCTTTCCTGCGGGCCAGCCCGGCCGGACAGGGTCATGTGGAAGCGGAAGGTCTCGAAGACATAGGGATAGCCCCATTGGCAGAGATTGCGGAACTCGGCCGGCTTCAGCGAATCCGGGCTGCGCCGCTCGATCTCGGCCTCGGACAGCGGCGCGCGAAACCGGTCGAAATCGCGTACCACATTGTCGGCGAAGCGGTTGAGCGGCGGCAGCGGACCATCCGGCACCAGCGCGAAGAAGCTGTCGATCTGGCTGACGACCAGGCGCGGGATCGTGACGACAGGCGTAACCTCCGCAAAATGATCCAGCGCCGCGCGCAGCGAGGTCTCGGTCTCCGTGGCAGCCAGGTGGAAGGGCGCCTTCAGCGTCGCGTGAAAGCCATAGCGGCGCGCCGAGGCGGTGTGGAAGGCCACTTCCGCTGCCGACAGGCCGGCCACGGCCTCAACCGGCCTGGTCGCGGCACCGAACGGATCGCGGCCCAGCCAGTCGGCGGCGATGCGCGCCAGCGGCTCGTCCTGCCTAGGGGTGAAATAGATGGCATAACGCATGGAAAGTCCTCGTCAGAACCGTTGCCATAGGTGATTTCCATGACGGATTGACGAAGCTTTGACGGGTTTTAGAAGGCAAATCGACCCCTGGGGTCCTTAGCCGACGATTTTTCCAAGCTGGACCAATAAGTTCGGCCGGAAACGCGAGACGGTCAGGCCTTCATCAACCATTCGTGCTCGGGCGCATTGTGGAATTTCCACGTCCGCTTCGGTCCGGCCATCACATTGAGATAATAGAGGTCATAGCCGTGGCAGGCGGCACAGGGGTGATAGCCCTTGGGCACCAGCACCACATCGCCGTCCTCGATCGCCATGGCTTCATCCAGCGCGCGATGTCCGCTTTTGTCGGCATCGGTGTAGACGCGCTGGAAGGCAAAGCCCTGCGGCGGGTTGAGGCGATGGTAGTAGGTTTCCTCGAGATAGGATTCGGCAGGCAGATTGTCCTGGTCGTGCTTGTGCGGCGGGTAGCTCGACGTGTGACCGCCGGGCGTGATGACCTCGACGACCAGCAACGAGTCGGCCGGCTGGCCTTCCGGCAGGATGTTGGTGACGTAGCGCGTATTGGTACCCTTGCCGCGCACCTCCTGGCCGAGATCGTTCGGTCCGATGACCCGGACCGGCAGGCCACCGCCAAGACCAGGCGCCGAGCAGACGCCAAGTTCCAGCTCGGTATCGGCCGTTACCGACCAGTCCGATCCCTGCGGCACGTAGACCGACCACGGCTTGCCATCGAAGGGCGACATGCGCTCGCCGAGCAGGCCGAGATCCTTGCCGCCGGCTTTCGCGGTACCCTTGCCGGTCACGAACACCAGGCAGACTTCGTGGTCGTCCGTCTTTCCCGAGGCGCTTTCGCCCGGCTTCAGCCGATGCAGGTCGAAACCGACATAGGTCCAGCCGGCGCTTTTCGGCGTCACATGGGCGACGCGGCCATGGCCCTTGTCGGCCTTGACGAGCAGTTTCGACATTTTGTCTCTCCTATCCTAGCCTTCCAACTTCGTCATCCTGGGGCGGAGCAGGAGCGAAGCTCCGTCGCGAAGACCCTAGGATGACGAAGCGAGGGGCGTTTCGGCCAATCGCCGACGTGTGCGATCCGTTACGCTCGCAGTATCCAATCCACAAAACTGCTCGCGCCATGGACCGCCTATTCCTTCGGATCGGCCGGAGGCTTCGTCTCGTCGGCCGGCTTATAAAGATAAAAAAATTGCCAGGCGCCGTAGCCGGCAAAGCCGAGCGCGATGACGCCCCAGAACGGCGTGCCGGTGGCGAACTCGATGACCGACCAGATGAGGCAGACCGCGACGACGGCGACACGCCGCCACAATGGCCGGAAGAAGGGGTGCTCGGAATCTTTCATCTGGCCAGCCTACAGCAAGCCCGGCCTGGCGAGAACCCGATCAGGCATTCGGAAACCCTTGCGTCTCCACCGTGTAACCGGCTGATGTCATCACCCGCATCAGCTCCTTGTGGCCAACCTGCGCCATCTTCAGCGGCGGGTTCTTCTTCGGGTCCTGCTCGGCCTCGACCACGAACCAGCCTTCATAGCCGTGGTCGGCGAAGCGCTGCACGATGGCGCCGAAATCGAGCGAACCGTCGCCCGGCACGGTGAAGGCGCCGAGCGCCACGGCATCGAGGAAGGACTGCTTCGTACGGTCGAGCTTCTCGATCACGCCCATGCGCACGTCCTTCACATGGACGTGGCTGATGCGCTTGTGGTGGTTGTCGATGGCGCGCAGCACGTCGCCGCCGGCAAAGGCGAGGTGTCCGGCATCGAGCAGCAGTGGGATGCCTTCGCCGGAATGGCGCATGAAGGCATCGAGCTCCGGCTCGGTCTCGACCACAGCCGCCATGTGATGGTGATAGGACAGCGGCATGCCTTGCTCGGCGCACCATTCGCCGAATTCGGTCAGGCGCCGCGCGTAGGCCTTCATCTCGTCGCCAGTGAGCTTCGGCTTGGTGGCGAGCGGCTTGGAACGGTCGCCCTGGATCGAGCGGCCGACCTCGCCATAGACGATGCAGGGCGCGTCGACTGCCTTGAACAGGTCGATCATCGGCTGGATGCGGTCCTTGTTGGCAGCCATCTCCTCATCGACCAGCGTGCCGGAAAACCAGCCGCCGCACAGCGTCACGTCGGCGGCCTTCAGGATCGGCAGCATGATGGCGGGGTCGTTGGGAAAGCGCCGGCCCATCTCCATGCCGGTGAAGCCGGCAGAGCGCGACTGGCGCAGACATTCCTCCAGCGACACGTCATCGCTCAGTTCGGCAAGATCGTCGTTCCACCACGCGATGGGGGACATGCCCAATTTGGCTTTCAAGTCGTCACTCCGGATTAGACAGTTCAATTTTTTGGCGCTAGCGCCGCCCCTCATCCGCCTGCCGGCACCTCTCCCCGTATAGTGACCGGGAGAAGGGAGCTGGCGTCAATCGCCGACGCTCTGCATCCGCCGCTTCTCGTCATAGGCCTTGCGCGCGGCGTTCACTTGAGGCCGCGCCGAGACCTCGGGCACCGCCACGTCCCACCAATGGCCGCCGGCATCGGTCGAAACCAACGGATCGGTGTCGATGACCAGCACGGTGGTGCGGTCGTTCTTCCTGGCTTTTTGCAGCGCGTTTTCCAGCTCGGCGACCGACGGCACTTTCTCTGATATCGCGCCCATGCTCGCCGCATGCGCGGCAAAGTCGATGTCGGGCAGGATTTCGTGGCGCGAGTCCTGCAAGAGATTGTTGAAGTTGGCGCCGCCGGTCGCCATCTGCAGCCGGTTGATGCAGCCAAAACCCCTGTTGTCGAGCAGCACCACGGTCAGCTTCAGGCCGAGCATCACCGAGGTGGCGATCTCGGAGTTGAGCATCAAATAGGAGCCGTCGCCGATCATGACGACGACCTCCTCGTCGGGCTTGGCCATCTTGGTGCCGAGCCCGCCGGCGATCTCGTAACCCATGGTCGAGAAGCCATATTCGGCGTGGTAGGAGCCCGGCGCACCGGCCTGCCAGAGCTTGTGCAGTTCGCCGGGAAGTCCGCCTGCCGCATGCAGCAGCGTCACGCCTGAGCCCATGGCGCGCTGCACGGCGCCGATCACCTGCGCATCCGAGGGGAAAGCAGCGTTGGTCGAGGCCGTCACCTTGGCCGCATCGGCCTGCCAGGCCTTCTTGCCGGCGGCCGCATTGTCGGTCCAGGCGGCAGGCGCTTTCCAGCCTTGCAGCGCGGTTCCCAACTCGGCCAGCCCTTCCCAGGCATCCGCGACCAGCGGCAGCGCCCGGTGCTTGCCGGCATCGAAGGGCTGCACGTTGAGCCCGATGATGGTCTTGCCGGAATTCTTGAACAGCGCCCACGAGCCGGTGGTGAAATCCTGCAGCCGCGTGCCGATGGCGAGCACGACGTCGGCCTCTTCCGCCAGCCGGTTGGCAGCAGAGGTGCCGGTAACACCGACCGCCGCCATGTTGAGCTGGTGATCGTCCGGCAGCGAGGACTTGCCGCCTTGCGTTTCGCAGACCGGAATGCCGGCGGCTTGGGCGAACTTGGCCAGTTCGTCGGAAGCCTGGGAGTAGAGCACGCCGCCGCCGGCGATGATCAGCGGCTTCCTGGCCCCCTTGAGCGCCGCGACGGCCGCCGCCAGTTCGTCACGGTCCGGACGCGGCCGGCGCTGGCGCCACAGCCGCTCGGCAAAGAAGCTCTCGGGATAGTCATAGGCCTCGGCCTGCACGTCCTGGCAAAGCGACAAAGTCACCGGTCCACATTCGGCCGGATCGGTCAGCACCTGCATGGCGCGGCTCAGCGCCGGGATGATCTGCTCCGGCCGGGTGATGCGGTCGAAATAGCGCGACACGGGGCGGAAGCAGTCGTTGACCGTCGCCGTGCCGTCGGAAAAATCCTCGGCCTGCTGCAGCACGGGATCAGGAATGCGGTTGGCAAAGACGTCGCCTGGCAAAAACAGGACGGGCAACCTGTTTACGTGGGCAAGGGCCGCCGCCGTCACCATGTTCAGCGCGCCGGGACCGATCGAAGAGGTCGCGGCCATGAAGCGGCGGCGGAAATTGGCCTTGCCATAGGCGATCGCCGCATGCGCCATCGCCTGCTCGTTGTGGGCGCGGAAGGTCGGCAACTCGTCGCGCACCTGGTAGAGCGCCTCGCCGATGCCGGCGACATTGCCGTGGCCGAAGATCGCCCAGACGCCGCCGAAGATTGGCGTTTTTCTCCCGTCGATCTCGGTCATCTGCCGGGACAGGAAGCGGGTCAGCGCCTGCGCCATCGTCAGGCGGATTGTCTTGCTCATGGTTTTTTCCTCCGCAGTCCCTACGCCGTTGCGCCTCGTTATGCCGCCTTGCGGCCGCGCGCGGCAAGCCACGCTTCGGTCAACTGTTCGAAGCGCGACGCCATGTCGGCGACAGCCTCGTCGTCCGACATCCTGCCGGCCAGCCATTGTTCGGCTGCGTGGACGAAGATGGTGCGCCCGACGGCAAAGCCCTTGACGATGGGCGCGTTGGCCGTGGCGGCAAAAGCGGCCTCCAGTTCGTCCTGCGGCGCCTCCAGGCCAAGCAGCACAATGCCCCGGCACCAGGGATCGTGCTTCAGGATCACCGCCTCGATCTTGGCCCAGGCGCCGCTCGACGCCTGCGGTTCGAGCTTCCACCAGTCCGGCTTGATGCCGAGCGCATAGAGTTCCTCCAGCGCGCGCGGGATCGTCGTGTCGTCGAGCTTGCCGTGCTTGCCGGCGATGATCTCGATGAGAAGTTCGCGGCCAACTTTGCGCGCGGCCTCGAACAGCGCGCGCAGCTTCTGCTGCTGTTCTTCCTTCAGTTCCGCCGGATCGTCGGGATGATAAAAGCACAGGCACTTGATGCAGTGATCGACGGGCCATTCGGTAAGCTGCGAGCCGATGTCCTGCGAGAATTCGAAGCGCAGCGGCCGCGAGCCCGGCAGTTCCACCGGGCGTCCAAGCCAGGCGAAGGGGTGGCGAGCGAATTCGAACATCGCCTCGCGGCCATGTTTCTCGTCAATCAGCATGCCATAGCCGTCGCGGCCGGCGGCGACCTTGGCCGCTGCCTTGACCGCCAGCACCTTGAAATTACGGATGCGTGCCGGATCGGCGCCGGTCTTGGTCGCCACATCCTCGAGCTGCACACGGTGATCGCAGGCGAGCGCCATCAGCGAGGGGATGTCGCGCCGGCGTGTGGTTGCCCAATGGATGTGGTTGATCGCCTCGTCCTTGCGCAGCGCGCGATGCTTGCTGCCGTTCTCGAGGAAGAACCGCAGCTCCTCGAAGGTCGGATATTCCGGCGCGCAGAGCAGCCGCGACACGGCGAAGGCGCCGCAGGCATTGGCCCAGGTCGCCGCCGTGGCAAGGCTTTCACCGCCGAGCCAGCCGCGCAGCAGACCGGACATGAAGGCGTCACCGGCGCCCAGCACATTGTAGATCTCGATCGGGAAACCCTTGCCGACGACGCCGTCCTCGAGATCGTCGCTGATCGGTCCGTCATAGACGATGCAGCCCATGGCGCCGCGCTTCAGGACGATGGTGGCCGAGGACAGGGAGCGGATCGTCTTCAGCGCGCTCAGGCAGTCGTCGGCGCCGGACGCGATCATGATCTCTTCCTCGGTGCCGACGATGAGGTCGCAATCGGGCAGCACCGTCTTCAACTGGGCCGAGACGCGGTCGGATTTGACATAGCGCTCAAAGCCTTCGGCGTGGCCGGCAAGGCCCCACAAATTCGGGCGATAGTCGATATCGAACACGACCTTGCCACCCCTGGCCTTCATGATGCGGATCGCCTTGCGCTGGGCGGCATCGCTGTTGGGGCGGGAAAAATGCGTGCCGGTGACGACGATCGAACGGGCCGAGGCAATAAACGCCTCATCGATGTCCTCCTCGGCCAGCGCCATGTCGGCACAGTCGGATCGGTAGAAAATCATCGGCGAAACGCCTTCGCTCTCGACCGAAAGCAGAACCAGCGCGGTCAACCGCTCCTTGTCGGTCTTCAGACCGTCGGTGTTGACGCCTTCGCGTTTCAGCTGCTCGCGGATGAAGCGGCCCATCTGCTCGTCGCCGACGCGCGTCAGCAGAGCCGAGCGCAGCCCGAGCCGCGCCGTGCCGACGGAAATATTGGCCGGGCAGCCGCCGACCGACTTGGCGAAGGAGGTGATGTCCTCCAGCCGCGAGCCGATCTGCTGGCCATAGAGGTCGACGGACGCGCGGCCGATGGTGATGACATCGAGCGGCGCCTGTCTTGCGTCCACGGCTTCGCTCATTGGAACCTCCCGTCGGTCTTGTCGTCATGGACAACATTGTTTTGGGTAACACGCGCGAGCGGCTGCGTGGCGCCGGCAATATGAAATAATAATTCCAATCCATAGTCAATATGGAATGAGCATTCCCTAGGCTAAAATTGCCTTGATGGGACGCCTGATCAAGCCTTGCGCTTACGGCTCGCGTCGCGCCGCTTCTCGCCGACGCCGACGGTCAGCGCCATGGCCAGCGCCATTGTCGCCGACAGCGAACGGAAGCCGGCGAAATCCGCCTCGGCAACCTCGAACCAGACCCTGGCGAACTGGGCGAGCGGCGAGAACGAGCTGTCGGTGATGGCGACGATCGGCACGCCCTGCTCGGAAATGGCGCGCGCCTCCTCGATCGTGGCCGGCGCGTAGGGCGAGAAGCTGATGGCGATGACGGCGTCCGCCGGTGTGGCGAAGCCGACCATCTCGGCATTCAGGCCGGCGGCCGATTCGATCAACTGGTTGCGGATCTTCAGCTTGCCGAGCGCATAGGCGATGTAGGAAGCCACTGGATAGGAGCGTCGCTTGGCCAAGACATAGATGGTCTGCGCCTTCGCCAGCAGCGAAATCGCGTCTTCCAGATGCGCATCGTCCAGCGTGCGGGAAATGTCGTTGAGCGAGGTGCTGGCGGCGGCGATGAAGCCGTCGAAGATCGCCCGGTGGCCGGCACCGCCCTCGGCCTTGGCGCGCAGCGCCTGCAGCCGCTCGTCATAGGAAGAGTTGCGCTCGCGCAGACGTTCCCGGAACACCTGCTGCAGGCTGGTAAAACCGTCGAAGCCGAGTTGCTGGGCAAAGCGGATCAGGGTCGAGGGCTGCACGCCGGCCGAAGCGGCGATGCTGGCGGCGGTACCAAAGGCGATGTCGTCGGGATTGTCGAGCGCGTAGGCGGCGATCTGGGCGATGCGCTTGGGCAGGCTCTCGCGCCGGTCCAGAATCGTGGCACGCAGCGTCTCGAAGTCGCGAGGTACCTGTTCGTCCATCGTCCCTCTGCCCAAGCCTGTCTGGACACCCTCTCTGCCCCATCATAGCGAGCCTGCGCAAGAACGCCATAAAAAATGAGGCAGACATTCCATTCCTGGAAAAAATGGACTAATTCATCCACTCAGCTTATGGCAGCGGAGGAACGAAAAATGGTTGGCGTCGGTCTTATCGGCACGGGTTTCATGGGCAAATGCCACGCCATCGCGTGGAGCGCCGTCGGGGCCGTCTTCCCCGATGCGGCCAAGCCACGGCTCGTCCATCTGGGCGAGGTCAATGAGGATCTCGCCAGGCGCAAGGCAGGCGAGTTCGGTTTCGCCAGAGCCACCGGCGACTGGCGCGCCGTCGTCAACGACCCGGAGGTCGATATAGTGTCGCTGACAACCCCCAATCAGTTCCATCCGGAAATGGCCATCGCTGTCCTCGAAGCCGGCAAGCATCTGTGGTGCGAAAAACCGATGGCGCCGAGCTTTGCCGAAGCCGAGGCGATGGCGGCCGCAGCGAAGAAATCAGGCAAGGTCGCCGCGCTTGGCTACAACTACATCCAGAGCCCGGCCATCCGCCACATCGGCGCGTTGCTCGACGAGAAGATCATCGGCGAGGTCAACCATCTGCGCATCGAGATGGACGAGGATTTCATGGCCGATTCCGAGGCGCTGTTCTTCTGGAAGCACGAGGCGACTTCCGGCTACGGCGCGCTCGACGATTTCGCCGTGCATCCGCTGTCGCTGGTCTCCGCGCTGTTCGGCCGCGTCGGCAGCGTCATCTGCGACATGGCCAAGCCCTATGCCGACCGCAAGCTGGCCTCAGGCGGCCGGCGCGCGGTGGAGACCTACGACATTGCCAGCGTGCTCATGCATCTGGAGAACGGCATTGCCGGCACGCTGCAGGTCAACCGCTCGGCCTGGGGCCGCAAGGGCCGCATCGCCATCCAGATCTTCGGGTCCAAGGGATCGATCCTGTTCGACCAGGAGCGGATGAACGAATTCCAGCTCTACCTGACGTCCGACCGACCCACCGAACAGGGCTACCGCACCATTCTGGTGGCGCCGCAGCACAGGCCCTATGACCTCTTCGTGCCGGCGCCCGGCCACAGCCTCGGCTTCAACGACCTCAAGATCATCGAATGCCATGAATTGCTGACACGGCTTGCCGGCAAGCCGGCCCGGCTCATCGAGTTCGCCGAAGGACTGGAGATCGAGCGCACCGTGCACGCCATGGCGCGCTCCTTCGAGGAGAAGCGCTGGGTGGATGTAAGGTAGGATTCGCTATGCTGGTCGCTTTAGCCGGCGGCCGCTGCATCGACTTCCCACCCGTCGACCCAGACCTGCCGCAAACGATCGCCTTCGCCCTTGAAGCCTAGGCCGGTCGGCTGGCAATCCTCGATGCGGTCGCTGCGGAAATTGCGGATCGCCTGGCGCAGCTCGCACCAGGCGACGATGTTGGCGGTCTCGGCGTAATAGATCAGAGCGATCGGGCGGATGAGGCGCTCGGAAGCGCGGCCGAGCTCGTCGCGGTAGGAGAGCTCGAGCTTCTCCTCGTCGCGTATGGCGCGGCGCACCAGCGCCAGGTCGATCGCACCTGCGGAGGGCGCGGCGAAGCCCCAGGCGTGCAGCGCATTGGCGTCGAGCGTCTGGCGCAAGGGCGGCGGCACCGCGCCGGCGATCTTGGCGCCGACGCGCTTGGCCGCCTGCTTGAGCTCGTCGTCGCCCGTGCGCTCCAGCAGCGCCAGCGACAGGACGATCGCCTCCATTTCCTCGATCGAAAACATCAGCGGCGGCAAGTCGAAGCCGGGGCGCAGGATGTAGCCGATGCCACGCCCGCCCTCGATCGGCACGCGCATCGCCTGCAGCGCCGCGATGTCGCGATAGATCGAGCGGATCGTCACTTCCAGTTGCCCGGCGATCATTGCCGCCGTCACCGGCTGCCGCGCCAGCCGCAGGATCTGGATGATCTCGAACAGGCGCGAGGCCTTGCGCATTTTTCTGACCTGGTACCGATCACAACTGACACACCATCGTCAGTTGGGCCTGCCTATAGGACTGCCTATCGATTTGAAAATCAACAGGTTCCGCCGAGGCTGGCCGAGCGGGACAACAGGCAACTGACATGGGCTATGCTGAAAATCTCTGGCTGTTCTTTATCCTCCTGTTCGGCATCATCGCCGTTCCAGGCATGGACATGCTGTTCGTGCTTGCCAATGCGTTGACCGGCGGCCGCGACAGGGGTCTTGCCGCGACCGGCGGCATCATGGTCGGCGGCATGGTGCACACGCTGAACGGCGCCATCGGCGTCGGCCTGCTGATGCATTTCTTGCCGATCCTGTTCAAGCCGCTGCTGTTAGCGGGCGCCGCCTACATGGCCTTCATCGGCATCACGCTGATGCGCAGCTCCATCACCGTCGGCAACGAGAGTCCCGCCGGCAGCCGCTCGGCATGGAAGGCGTTTCGCCAGGGCTTGGTGACCTGCCTGATCAACCCGAAGGCCTACCTCTTCGTGCTCGCCGTCTATCCGCAGTTCCTGAAACCGGACTACGGCCCGATCTGGATGCAGGCGACGGTGATGGGCCTGCTGACCGTGCTGACGCAGGCCGCGGTCTATGGCGGGCTCGCAATATCGGCCGGCCGCAGCCGCAAGCTTCTGATCGCCAATCCACGGGTGACCATCCTTGCCGGCCGGGCGGCCGGGCTGCTGCTCTTCGCGGTCTCCGTGTTCACCGCATGGGAAGGGCTGAGGGCGGCGTAGTCTCGGGCTGAACCGAACCGCCGCCTTCTGGCGCCTGCCGGATCAGGCGGCGCCGTGCCGCAGCGTGGCGAGAAGCTCGTCCAACTGCCCGAACGTCTCGGCCATCGCATCCGCCGCCCCGGTGCCGGCGGCGTCGAGGGCCTCCTTCGAGGGATAGACCTCGTGCATGACCAGCAGCGTCTTGCCGCCTTTTTCCTCGAAGGTCACTGTGGTCACGGGTCCACCGTCACCACCTTCGTCATTGGTCCAGACGAGGCGCGTGGGCGGTGTCACTTCGAGATACCTGCCGAAGAACTCGGCAGGGTGCGAGTCATCATGCCCGAACACCAAACGGTACCCGCCTCCGACACGAACATCCATCTCACAGGAACGCAGGAACATGCCCATCGATTTCGGCATCCACCACTGCTTGAACAGCTCGGGCTTTGTCCAGCCCTCGAACACGATGCGGGCCGGCGCGTCGAAGCTTCGCGTGACGACCAGCTCGCGGTCGGACTTCCGTTCCACCGTCGTGCGGTTCTGCATGGGGGTGGGCTCATTCGCTCTTGTTTCGTCCATCGGCTTCCTCCTTCCGTTTCATTTCCTCGACAACCTTGTCCAGCTCGTCGAAGCGTGCGGCCCAGAGCTGGCGGTATCTCTCGATCCATCCCGTCTCCTCCTCCAGGCGGCGCAGGCCGAGCTTGCAGGTCCGCACGCGCCCGACCTTCCGCGTCGTGACGAGGCCTGCCTGCTCCAGAACGCCGACATGCTTCTTCATGCCCGTGAGGGTCATATGGAATTTCTGGGCCAAGTCCGTGATCGAGGCATCCGCACGGCCGAGCTGCTCCAGAACGCCGCGTCGGGTGGCGTCCGAAAGCGCGGCGAACGAGGCATCCAGGCGGGCAGGAGAATACTGAACCATTTGGTTCAGTATGTAACACGCGGATCGGTGACATGCAAGGAGGTGAGCGCTGCGGGGCCTAGGAGCGGCATGGTCCTGGACTGAAACTGGAAGCGCCGCCCTTATGCTCCCCCAGATCAGGCGGCGCCTTGCCGGCTGTCCAGCAAGTTGCGGCGCGCCGACCGGCGCCATTCCACGGCGCCGGCAAGGCCGTGCAGCACCGTCTCCGTGGTCGCCCAGTCGATGCAGCCATCGGTGATGCTCTGGCCGTAGACCAGTGGCTTGCCGGGCACGACATCCTGCCGGCCGGCGACGAGATTGCTCTCGATCATGACGCCGATGATGCGCTCGTCGCCAGCCGCCACTTGGCCCGCGACATCGGCCGCGACCTTGGGCTGGTTCTCCGGCTTCTTGGCTGAGTTGGCATGGCTGACGTCGATCATCAGACGGGGGGCGATACCGATGCGGACGAGTTCGACCGATGCGGCCTCGACGCTTGCCGCATCGTAGTTGGGCTGAACGCCACCACGCAGGATGACATGGCAATCCTCATTGCCGGTGGTCGCCGCGATGGCGCTGCGTCCGCCCTTGGTCACCGCCATGAAATGATGCGGCTGGGCGGCCGACTTCACCGCCTCGCCAGCGATCCTGAGATTGCCGTCGGTGCCGTTCTTGAAGCCGACCGGGCAGGAGAGACCCGAGGCCAGCTCGCGATGAATCTGGCTCTCGGTCGTGCGCGCGCCGATGGCGCCCCAGGCGACGAGGTCGGCGATGTATTGTGGCGTCGTCATGTCGAGGAATTCGGTCGCCGCCGGCAGGCCGAGATTGTTGACGGCGGAAAGCACGTTGCGTGCCATCCGCAACCCCTTGTCGATGTTGAAGCTGCCATCCAGGTCGGGATCGTTGATCAGGCCTTTCCAGCCGACCGTGGTGCGCGGCTTCTCGAAATAGACGCGCATGACGATCTCGAGCCGGTCGGACAGAGCCTCGCGCAGCGCCGCCAGACGGCTGGCATAATCAACGGCCGCGACCGGATCGTGGATGGAACAAGGGCCCACGATGACAACAAGCCGATCGTCGGCCCCGGTGAGGATGGAGTGAATGGCGTTGCGCGAGGCGGCAACGGTGCGTGTCGCCGTGAGTGAGCGCGGTATCTCGCGCATCACCTCGTCCGGCGTGCTCAGCAGTCTCAGTTCCTTGACCCGGAGGTCGTCTGTGGTGGTCAACACGGCTTTCTGCTCCTGTTTGGGAACCTGCCGGCTGAAACAAAAAAGCCGCCAGGTCTGGCGGCTGTTCGGATCTTGTTGCTGCAATCTTCAGATCGAGCGCAATCCTCCCGCCGCCAGCGAGCTCCTAAAGTACCAATACGTGGCGGTCAGGTTGATCATGCGTCGGCTATAGCTGAACTTGCGTTGAATGTCACGCACCTGATAGCGACCTTGTTTGAATATGTAAGAAGGTATATGTTGGATATTCCAAAAAGGATATGCTCCAATGCCGCTTTATGTGAAGGACCGGGAAGTCGACCGGCTGGTACTTGAGGTGCAGCGCCTCACGAAGGCGCCGAGCAAAGCCGAGGCGGTTCGCCGGGCCCTGACGCATGAAATTGAGCGCGCCCGCAGTGCCCAAACTGTGTCGGAACGCTTGGCGGAGGCAGTCAGAATGGCTGGCGAAATCGGAGCAGATAATCCTGACTTCGATATGAGAGCCTATTCGGACGAGCTTTCAGGGGGCTATGAGCTTGTTCATTGACGCTTCGGCGGTCGTCGCTCTGTTGCGTCCGGAGCCCACGGCAGGAGAACTCGCCGCCCGGATAGACGCCCATGGCGGGCCTTTCTTCATTTCGGCGATCGTTCGTTTCGAGACCGCAATGGTCTTGGCGCGTTCAAAGACCCCCCTGCCTTCACCCATCCAACCGGCGGCAGTCGCAAAGGCGAATGCGGCGGTGGACCGTTTCGTGCAGGATTTGGGAATCGGCGAGGTCCTCATTTCGGCCGAAGTCGGGCGGCTCGCCATCGAAGCCGCACGCAGTTACGGCAAGGGTGTCGATTCGCCGGCGCAGCTCAACATGGGCGATTGCTTTTCCTACGCCTGTTGCAAGGCATATAATTTGGCTTTGCTCTACACCGGTCAGGATTTCACAAAGACAGACATAGGATAGGTTCAAGGTGCGCCACGCAGATCGCTCGCATGAACCTACTCCGGCGACGACCCGGCGACACTCTGATCGTAGTCGACCAGCGATCCGGTCATGACGCCCGATTGCGGGCTGACCATGTAGCTGATCAGCCGCGCGAGCTGGTCCGGTTTGACCAACTGGCCCATCGGCTGCGCGGCTTCGGCCTTCGCCAGCCAGTCGTCGGGCGCATCGTGCCATTTCTTCTGCACGACGTCCTCGCCCTCGGTGTCCATCCAGCCGGGCAGCACGGCGTTGCAGCGGATGCGGTTGAAGCGATAAGCGTTGGCGACGTTCTTGGTCAGCGTCATCAGCGCGCCCTTGCTGGTCGAATAGGGCGTCAGGAAGGACTGCCCGGTATGCGCCGACATCGACAGCACGTTGACGATCGATCCGGGCGCCTTTTTCTCCAAGAGATGCGCCACCACGCCCTGCATCAGAAAAAACGGGCCGCGCACATTGGTGTCGAAGATCTGGTCGAACAGCTCTTCTGATGTCTCGACCAGCGAGCCGCGCGCCGAGGTGGCGGCGGCGTTGACCAGCGCGTTGATCGTACCGAAATGCGAGAGCGCGGTGGCGACCGCGCGCTTGCAGTCGGCCACCTTCGAGACGTCGGCGCTGATGAAGATCGCGTCGACGCCTGATTTCCTGAAATGAGCGACTGCCTTGTCGCCCTTCTCCTGCGAGCGGCCGATGAGCGCCAGCGCCCGGCAGCCTTCGTCGGCCAGCGCTTCGGCGACCGCGAATCCTATGCCTTGCGCACCGCCGGTGACGATGGCGCGTGTGTTCGAATTGCGATCGGCGGATGCGCTCATCGCTCTGCTCCTGTGCGTTGGGTCCGGTTCTTACTTGTCGAGACGAATGGTCTTGCCCGTGGTCGCCGACTTCAGCGCCGCATCGGCCAGCTTCAGCGCCACGAGGCCATCAGCGCCGCTCGGCGCCGCCTTCTTGCCTGATGTCGCCGCCGCGATGAAGGCGGCGATCTCGAGGGCATAAGCGTCGAGGTAGCGGGTCATGAAGAAGTCGTGCAGCGGCGGGCGCGTATAGCCCTTCTCGTTGGCGAGCTCGATCGACACCGGCCGCTGGTTCTCGGCCGCCACCATGCCCTTCGAGCCGTGCACCTCGATGCGCTGGTCGTAGCCATAGGTGGCGCGGCGCGAATTGGAGATGACTGCCTGCTTGCCCGAAGCCGTTTCGAGGATGACGCTGACCGAGTCGAAATCGCCGGCTTCGCCGATTTTCTTGTCGACCAGCACCGAGGCGTGCGCGCTGACCGCGACAGGCTCCTCGCCGAGCAGAAAGCGCGCCATGTCGAAATCATGGATGGTCATGTCGCGGAAAATGCCGCCCGAGCGCTTGATGTAGTCGATGGGTGGCGCGCCGGGATCGCGCGAGGTGATGGTGACCATCTCGACGGTGCCGATGGCTCCGTCGTCGATCGCCTTGCGCACGGCGGCGAAATGCGGGTCGAAACGCCTGTTGAAGCCGACCATCAGGGTCGCCTTGGCCTTGTCGACAACGGCCAGGCACTGCTCGACCCGCTTGACGTCGAGGTCGATCGGCTTCTCGCAGAAGATCGCCTTGCCGGCCTTGGCGAAGCGCTCGATCAAATCGGCATGGGTGTCGGTCGGCGTGCAGATGACGACCGCGTCGATGTCCTTGGACTTCTCGATTTCGTCGATGCTGCGCACCTCGGCGCCATAGGCAACAGCCAATTCGCTCGCCGCCTTCTCGAAGGCATCGGCCACGGCGACCAGTTTTGCCTGGGGGTTGGAACCCACGGCGCGGGCGTGGACCTTGCCGATGCGGCCGGCACCAAGGAGGGCGAAGCGAACAGTCATGGGTATTTTCCTCTGGGGATGGTTCGAAGCGGGGCGCCGGTCATGGGCGCTGAATGATTTTCCGGTCAAGACAAATCGACGGGAAGGCGATGACCATCGCCTCCGAGCCCGGCCCTTAGGCCGCGAGTTCCGCCTCGCCGGTCTTGGCGCCGGTGATATAGGATACGATGTCCTGCCCGTCGGTATTTTCCTTGCGCAGATTGGCGACGATGCGGCCGCGCCGGAACACCACGATGCGGTCGCAAAGGTCGAACACCTGGCGCATGTTGTGGCTGATCAGGATCAGCGGCTCGCCATTGTCCTTCAGCGTGCGGATGATGTTTTCGACCTGCGCCGTCTCCTGCACGCCGAGGGCCGCCGTGGGCTCGTCCATGATGATCAGCTTGGAGGCAAAGGTCGCCGTCCTGGCGATCGCCACGCACTGCCGCTGGCCGCCCGACATATGGCGGATGGTGTTGGAGAGGTTGGGGATCTTGACCGCGGTGCGGACCAGCGCCGCCTCGGTTGCCTTGCGCATGTATTTGCGGTCGAGGATCGAGAACGGTCCGAGATTGAACAGCACTTTTTCGCGGCCGAGGAACAGGTTCGACGGCACGTCGAGGTCGTCGGCCAGCGCCAGGTTCTGGAACACCGTCTCGATGCCTGCCTCGCGGGCCTCGATCGGTCCGGCGAAATTCACTTCCTTGCCATCGAACCAGACCTGGCCGCTGGTCCGCTGCTCGACGGCGGTGATCTGGCGCACGAAGGTCGACTTGCCGGCGCCGTTGTCACCCATGATGGCGACATGCTCGCCCTTGCGCAGCTCGAAATTGGCGCCTTCGAGCGCATGCACGCCGCCATAGCGCTTGGTCAGGTTCTCGGTCTTCAGGACGATGTCTGACACGATCAAGCCCTCAATGCCCGCATGCGTTGACGCCACTGGTCGAGAACGACCGCGCCGACGATGATCACGCCCTTCACCATCTCCTGATAGTAGGCGTCGAGGCGCAGGAAGGTGAAGCCGGAGATGATGACGCCGAAGATCAGCGCGCCGATCACCGTGCCGATGATGGAGCCGCGGCCGCCCGACAGCGAGACCCCGCCGATGACCGCCATGGCGATGGCATCGAGTTCGTACATGACGCCCATGCCGGCCTGGGCGGTGAGGTTCTTGGAGGAGAGCACGACGGCGGCGAGTGCTGCAAGAATGCCGGCGATGACATAGACGAGGATCTTGTGGTTGGCGATCTTGATGCCAGACATGCGCGCTGCGTCCTCATTGGAGCCGATCGCGTAGCAGTGCTTGCCATATCTGGTGTAGGTCATGATCAGCTGGAACAGCACGGCCAGCGACAGGAAGATGATGACGGGCATCAAGCCCTTGCCGATACCAGCGAAACTGTCCGTCGGGAACGAGATCGGCTGGCCCTTGGACCACCATTTGGCGATGCCCCGCGCGGTCACCATCATGCCGAGCGTGGCGATGAAGGGCGGGATGCGCGTGTAGGCGATCAGCGAGCCGTTGACGAGGCCGGCGAGCAGGCCGCAGCCGATCGCCACCAGCACCGGGACGATCACGGGCAGGTCGGTCCAGCCTTGGGCCAGAAACATCGCCTTGGGGTTGGGATTGCCGTTGACGGTCGCGACCTGGGCAAAGCTCATGGCGATCATGGCCGTCGCGCCGACGATCGAGCCGGAGGACAGGTCGATGCCACCCGTAATGATCACCTGCGTGACGCCGATGGCGATGATGCCGACGATCGACACCTGCAGAATGATGATCTGCAGGCGCGCCTCGTTGAAGAGGCCGGAGACGTCGCTGCGGGTGTTGAACAGGAAGCTGTCGCCGAGAAAGACCCGGCCGATCAGTTCGAAGATGACGACGAGGATGACGAGCGCCAGGAAGACGTTGAATTCGGCCGGCCATGTGCGCTTCCTGGCGTCATAGCTGACCCCGCCGACGCCGTGAGATGTCTGTGCCAATTCTTCTATCCTCCGTCAGCCGCGGTCGTTCCCCGAGCACCTTCGGGCCCCGAGGGAAGCGGAGCGGCGCTGTCGCTGCGCGAGAGCGCCGCTCCGTATGTCCGCGGCTCAGTTCTTCTTCAGGAACTTGTCGATGTTGGCCGGCGTGACCAGCTGGAACGGGACATAGACCTTGTGCTCGACCTTCTCGCCCTTGGCGAGCTTCAGCGCGGCATCCAGCGCCCCCGCGCCCTGGCCGGCGGCGTCCTGGAAGACGGTGGCATCAAGGTCGCCCGCCTGCATGGCGGCAAGCGCGTCCTGGGTGGCGTCGACGCCGCCGACGACAACCGACTTCATGTCGATGTTGGCGGCCTTCATCGCCTGGATGGCGCCGATGGCGCTTTCGTCATTGTTGGCAATGACGCCGTCGAACTTCTTGCCGGTCGACAGCCAGTTGGTCATCAGGTTCTGCGCCTGGTCGCGATCCCAGTTCGAGGTCTGCTTGTCGATGATCTTGATGAAGCTGCAGTCCGGTGTGGCGATGACATCGTCGATGTCCTTGGTGCGCTGCACGGCGGCCTGGTTGGAAAGCTCGCCCATGATCACATAGACATTGGCTTCCTTCTTGCCGGCTTCCTTGAACAGGCGGCAGACTTCCTTGGTTTCGAGCGTGCCGGAATCGGCCTCGTTCGAGGCGACGAAGGCCTGGTTGTCTGGCAGCGTGTCGACATTGACCGGCTGGCGGTTGACATAGACCAGCGGGATCTTGGCCGCGGCCGCCGCATCCGACATCGCCTGCGTGGCCGAGGTGTCGACCGGGTTGACGATGATGGCGTCGACGCCCGAAGCGGCGAAGTTCTTGATCTGGTCGAGTTGCTTGGCGACGTCGTTCTGCGCGTCCTCGACCTGCAACTCGACGCCGCTCATGCCCTTGGCCTGCTCGATCATGCCGTTGCGCAGCACGGTGAGGAAATTGTCGTCGAACTTGGCCATCGACACGCCGATCTTGGCGGCCATGGCCGATGAACTCATCAGCGCCGCGAAGGCGACGCCCAAAAGCAGTTTCTTCATTGTATTTCTCCTCCACTTTTGGTGTCCGGTTGCACCGATCTCTCCGGAATCCCCGTTCTGCCTGGGGAATCTCTCCCGATTACCGTCTCTCTCCCCGGGTTGCGCCTGCCGTTTGCTGGAACGCCAAGGCCTCTTGATGAAACAGATGTTCCGGAACGAAAGAACCAAAATACGTGACTGGTGAAATATTTATTCCATTTGCTCGGGAGGCGTCAAGGGAGATTCCAGAACCGGATGTGCGATTTTGGCGGACACGGGAATGCGGTGCGGAGCCGACGGCGTCTGCGCGCCGGGTCCATTCCTTGGATGCCGTCGGCGGGCGATGGCATGGCGTTCAGAAATGCCAGATGTCTCTCTGCAACAAGAGGTCGAGCGGCGCTCTCCAGACCCTGCACGACGCCGCCTGCTTCACCTGCCGTTCGACACTGAGCTTGCCGTTGAGATCGAAGAAAGCTCCAATTCGCCTTCGGGCATGGAGCTTCTTTCCCCTGGTACTGTAGTTGCGGATCGGCAGCCAGTGGCGGCTGATCGTTCGCCCATCCTGGGATAGCGCGACGCCGGTACAGAATTGTTCCGGGGTGTGCAAATGCACGATTTCACTGACTTTCTCGCTGGCCGCGTATGCTCGCTCCAGCGCCGGAATGTTGTGATGATGAACGCCAAGGACGCCGCTCGCCCACATCGTTTCATCTCCGATCAGGATGCGGCCTCCAATGGAGAGCCCCTCGCCTTCGAGCGAGCGATAGGGAGCCTTTGGGCGCCCTTCGCACCGCCACATTATCGAGGACAAGGCTGAAATTCGGTTGAAACAGCGCGATATGTCGCCGGTCGGATACATGTCCGCATCCATGAAGAACAGGCGCTCGCAACGTTGAAGCAGATCGATGATGCCGGCGGCCTTGATGCCAAATCTGTATCGATTGCCGAAGGACATCTCGGTCTGTCTCTGGGCCGTGAGCTCGATGGCTTCGATGGGATAGCCGTCGAAAATGGAGGGTCGGTCGGTCAGCACCGTGATCCTGGCACCCGGGCAATAGTGAAGCAAGCGAAGCGCGCTGAAGAGCGCGCCACGCGCATAGAGCTCGTCGCTCCCAAAAGCGATGTACCCAAACCCATCCCCGTCCATTGGGTATGTATATATTAGCGATCGGTAATGCGTCAATTTGGATGCAGGTCGGGCGCTATGCTTTAGGCCAAAGCTCGCTAGATGTTCTCGGGCAGGTAGATGTCGAACGGCAGGAAGGTCTGGCCGGGTGCGTTGGCCGCGCCCGTCTCGATGGCATGGGCCATGAGGCCGAGCAGTTCGCGGCACAAGGCAGCCAGCGGCGTGGAGATCACCATGGTCAGCACCCCGTCCGCCAGGGCGGACCGCGAGACCGCCGATATCTCGTTGCAGACGACCGCCGGCATCTCGGCGGGCCTGGCCTGCCGCAGCGCCGCGACCGCGCCTTCCATGCCGCCGCCCGCGACGTAGCAGCCGACGAGGTCCGGGTGGCGGCCGAGCAGGTCGAGCAGCGTGTCCTGCGTGATCTGGTTGGCCTCGAGATTGACCAGCGTTTCCAGCAAGGTGAAGTCCGGCGCCTGCTCGCGGAAGAAGGAGCGGAAGCCGATCTCGCGCAGTTCATGGCCGTGGAAGCGGTGGCTGCCGACGAAGAGCGCAACCTTGCCCGGCCGCTTCGCCGCCTTGGAGATCATCCAGGCCGCGGTGCGGCCGACCTTGCGGTTGTCAAGGCCGACATAGCCCTCGCGAATGCCGGCCGCGAAGTCGGACAGCAGGGAAAAGACCGGCAATCCCTTGGCCTTCATCTCCTCGACGGTGACCGTCAGCGCCGGGTGATCGGGCCCGACCAGGGCGACCGCCCTGCATTTAGCCGCCAGCTTGCGCGTGCGCTCGACGATTTCATCCGGCGTCAGCGAACTGGCGAAGTCGATGATGGCGACGCCGCGGAAGCGCTGCGATTGCGACAGCGCGAGTTCGAGCTGCCGCGCGAACTCCGTGTAGAAGACGTCGTTGCCTCTCAAAAGCAGGAAGCCCAGCCGGTATTCCGGCAGCTCGTGGCGCATCCTCTGCTTGATCAGGCCGGCGGCATGATAGCCGATCTCGGTCGCGGTCTCGTAGACGCGGCGCGCCGTTTCCTCGCGTACCGGCAAGCGATTGTTGAGCACGCGGTCCACCGTGGCGACACTGACGCCGGAGACGCGCGCCAGATCAGTGATGGTCGGCCGTTTCGCCATGATCGCCCTCGCTCGATTGCCTGATATCGATACCTTACTTTGATAGGAAATGATAGAAACTATCTTTGTGATGTTGAGTCTATCATGGCGCGGCGTTATTCTGGGTATCGAGCCCGTTGCCTTGGGAGGCAATCATGACCGCAGCGCCGTCACGGCGTGACTACAGCCTGATCGGCCGCGACGCCCGGCTTGCCGTCGAGAACGGCCTGTCGGCCGCCGAGTGGTATCACACCGATATTCCCCGCAAGCAGATGAAGGAGCTGATGCAGCGCTCCGATGGCCCGGCGATCCGCGACACCGCGATCTGGCTGACCGCCCTCATCGTCAGCGGCGCCGGCGGTGCCTGGTTCTGGGGCAGCTGGTGGTGCGTGCCGTTCTTCTTCGTCTATGGCGTGCTCTACGGCTCGTCGACCGATTCACGCTGGCACGAATGCGGCCATGGAACCGCGTTTCGCACGCAGTGGATGAATGACGCGGTCTATCAGATCGCCTGCTTCATGATCATGCGCAACCCGGTGACCTGGCGCTGGAGCCACACGCGCCATCACACCGACACCATCATCGTCGGCCGCGATCCCGAGATCTCGGTGATGCGGCCGCCGGACCTGGCGCGCCTCTTCCTCGGTTTTGTCGGCGTGCTCGACGCCTGGCACGCGATGTCGGACATGCTGCGCAACGCCGCAGGCAACATCAGCGCTGCGGAAAAAACCTTCATTCCCGAACAGGAGCAGCCCAAGGCGATCCATATTGCCCGCATCTGGACGGCGATCTATGCAGCGACTATCGCGCTGGCACTCTATACCGGGTCGTTCCTGCCTTTGATGCTGGTCGGCCTGCCCCGGCTCTACGGCGCCTGGCATCATGTGATGGTCGGCCTGCTGCAGCATGGCGGCCTTGCCGACAACGTCACCGATCATCGGCTGAACAGCCGTACCGTCTACATGAACCCGATCAGCCGCTTCATCTACTGGAACATGAATTACCATATCGAGCATCACATGTTCCCGATGGTGCCCTACCATGCGCTGCCCAGGCTGCACGCGCTGATCAAGCACGATTTGCCGGCGCCGACGCCCTCGATCCTGGCCGGTTACCGCGAGATGATCCCGGCCTTCCGCCGCCAGCTGCGCAACGAGGATTATTTCCTCAAGCGCGAGCTGCCGCCGACCGCCAGGCCGTACCGCGAGGAATTCCACAACGACATCGTCGCCGCGGCGGCGGAATGACATCCGACAACTCCAGGGGAGGACTGAATGAGCGATTGGGTCGAGGCCTGTGCCGCCGGTGACATCGACGAAGAAGATGTGATGCGCTTCGATCATGGCGGGCGTACCTTCGCCATCTATCGCAGCCCTGACGACGATTATTTCGCCACCGACGGACTTTGCACGCATGAGAAGGTGCATCTCGCCGACGGGCTGGTGATGGACGACATCATCGAATGCCCCAAGCACAATGGCCGCTTCAACTACAAGACGGGCGCGGCCAGGGGCGCGCCGGTCTGCGTCAACCTAAGGACCTATCCGGTCAAGGTCGACGCCGGCAAAGTGCTGGTTCAGATCGGGTAAAGGGCATGACGCCGGGAATGGTGATCATCGGGGCCGGCGAATGCGGCGGACGGGCAGCACTGACGCTGCGCGATCTCGGCTATGACGGGCCGGTGACGCTGGTCGGCGACGAGCCGCATCTGCCCTATGAGAGGCCACCTCTGTCCAAGGAGGCGATGGCCAGCGACGCGCCTGCAATCAAGGCGATTGCCAGCGACGAAATCCTGGCGGGAAAAGCGATCCGGCATATCCATTCCGTTCAGGCGATCGCGATCGATCGCGCGGCGCACACGGTGCGCCTGTCCGACGGCTCGGTGCTGCCCTACGACAAGCTGCTGCTGGCCACTGGCTCGACCCCACGCAAGCTGCCGATGCCTGGCCTTGGCGGGCGCTGCGTCTATCTCAGGACCTTCGCCGATGCGCTGGCCATCCGCGCTCATCTCAGCGCCGGCAATCGCATCGCCGTCATCGGCGGCGGCTTCATCGGCCTCGAGCTTGCCGCGGCGGCGCGCAAGCTCGGCGCAGATGTCACCGTCATCGAGGCGCAGTCGCGCATCCTGATGCGCGGCGTTCCGGCCGAGATCGCCGAAATCACCCATGACGCGCATGTCGCCGAGGGTGTCGACGTGATCTGTGGGGAAGGCATCTCCGCCGTCGCCGACGACGGCAAGGAGGTGCGGGTGACGCTCGCCGGCGGCCGGGAGATCATTGCCGACCTCGCCGTGATCGGCATCGGCGCCGTGCCGGTGACCGGACTGGCGGCGGGGGCCGGCCTGGCCATCGAAAACGGCATCGCGGTCGACGCAGAACTGCGCAGCAGCGATCCCGACATCTTCGCCGCCGGCGACTGCTGCTCGTTCCCGCTTGCCATCTATGGCGGCCGCCGCGTGCGGCTGGAAGCCTGGCGCAACGCGCAGGAACAGGGCGCACTGGCGGCCAGGAACATGCTGGGCGCCGGCGAGCCGCATGCCGCGGTGCCGTGGTTCTGGTCGGATCAGTATGGCCTGTCCCTGCAGATCGCGGGATTATCCGACGAAGGCCGTAGCACCGTGCGCCGCGATCTCGGTGACGGCGCCTTCATCCTCTTTCATCTGGCCGAGGACGGCAGGCTGGTGGCGGCCAGCGGCATCGGCCCGGGCAATGCGGTGGCGCGCGACATCAGGCTGGCCGAGATGCTGATCGCGAAGCGGGCAAAACCGTCGGCGGACGCGCTGGGATCGCCTGAAGTCAAGCTGAAGGCGTTGCTGGCGGCATAGGGGTCGTGCACCTTGTGGATGTCGGCGCCGCCCCTCATCTGCCTGCCGGCATCTTCTCCCCGTAGAACGGGGAGAAGGGGGCTATGGCAACCTCGCCGCAATTCATGCACCGATTGGCGAAATCATTGATGACAGCGTCTTTCTCCCCGTCACTACACGGGGAGAAATGTCCGGCAGGACAATGAGGGGCGGCGCGGCTTTGGCAAATCAACGTCAGCGCGCCGGGTCCGCCCTAAAACAGCGCCTTCAGCTCCGGCAATTTGTCGTTGACCAGCCAGCCGTAATAATTCTCTTCCGGCAGCTTCTCCGGCTCGCCGGTGGCGCGGCGTTTTTCGTTTTCCGCCTTCAGCGCATAGGCGCGCTGTTCCGGATTGCCGACATTGTAGAGCGTGGCGGTCAGGCCCGGATTGCCCGAAATGTCGAAGCCGGCGATGCTCTTATAGGCGTCGATCGACTTCCTGATCGTCGCGGCGACGTAAGGGAGCGTCAGGTCCGGATCCATGATGGTCTTGTAGACCGAATTGGGATCGGAGACGTCGAGCTTCGGCAAGCCCGACACCTTGTGCACGAGATCGCTCATCTGCAGGGCGGTCAGCGGGTTGAGCTGGCCGAGGCCGAAGGTCTGGCCGGCATAATAGGGCTGGAAGAAGGTGGCGCCGAACCGGTTGTCGGGGAAATCCTCGCCGCCGACGGTCTTGCCGCGAAACGAGCGGTTCCAAACCTGTTCACGGCATTCCCACAGATCGTAGCTGTCCGAAATCGCGGCGCACTTCCTGAATTCCGGCCGCTGCACGAAATCGGTAATGTCCTCGCCATCATAGGCGAAGGAGAGCTTGCTCGAGAGGTAGGAGATCGCCTTGACATAATAGGTCTGCAGCCGGTCATAGGCGTCGACATTGTAGGTGTGCTCGCCAACGATGGCGCCGACGATGTGCATCGGGTCGATGCCATAGGCGCTTGCCGCCTTCTTGATCTTGCCGCGCAGGTCGGGGTCGTTCTGCAACAGCGCGTAGACCTTGCGATACTTCGCCTGGAAGCTGGTGTTGGTCGCCTGGGTGCGGCGGCTGGAGGCGCCGGGAATGTCGGGCTGCTCGGCATTGCGGTTTCCCGGCGGCACCAATGTCGCCGCGTCGGCGGCGAACAGCGTCGCCGCCAGCGTCAAGCCGAGAATGACCAGGATGAGTTTTTTCATGCGCCGCCGCCTAGAGAATTGCCGCGCAAACTAGGTAAAGCACCTGGTCGAGTCGAGAGCGCCTCTTCATCCGGCGAGACGAAAGGTGGCCAGATGGTACCATCTGGCCACACATGGCTCCTGCCGGAGTTGTTACTCGATGCCGCGCCGGACCGCTCCGGCGTCTTCGTTCAGAGGATGAACCGCGACAGATCGGTGTTTCTGGAGAGGTCTCCGACATGCTTCTGCACATAGGCGGCGTCGATGGTGACGGCCGTGCCGTTGCGGTCGGGCGCATCGTAGGAGATCTCGTCCAGCACCCGCTCCATCACCGTCTGCAGCCGCCGCGCGCCGATATTCTCGATGCTGGCATTGAGGTCGACGGCGACGCCGGCCAGCGAATCGATGGCGTCGTCGGTGAAGGTCAGCTCGACGCCCTCGGTTTTCATCAGCGCGATATACTGCTTGATCAGGCTCGCCTCGGTCTCGGTCAGGATGCGGACGAAATCGTCCTTCTCCAGCGCACGCAGTTCGACGCGGATTGGCAGGCGGCCCTGCAATTCCGGCAACAGGTCCGACGGTTTCGAGACGTGAAACGCGCCCGAGGCGATGAACAGGATATGGTCCGTCTTCAACGGCCCGTATTTGGTCGCCACCGTGGTGCCCTCGACCAGCGGCAGCAGGTCGCGCTGCACGCCTTCGCGCGACGGGCCGCCCGAAATGTCCGACCTGGCGGCAATCTTGTCGATCTCGTCGAGGAAGACGATGCCGTCATTTT
The DNA here is from genome assembly GCF_020165595.1 of Mesorhizobium sp. BR-1-1-10. Taxonomy (NCBI): domain Bacteria; kingdom Pseudomonadati; phylum Pseudomonadota; class Alphaproteobacteria; order Hyphomicrobiales; family Phyllobacteriaceae; genus Mesorhizobium; species Mesorhizobium sp. BR-1-1-10. The sequence goes on from NZ_JAIUIL010000005.1 coordinate 494,043, forward strand.
CCGCTGCGTCCAGAGCCCGGCGCACCACCTCGTCCTGGTCGAGCAACTTGTCGGACTCGTCGCTGACCAGCAGGTCGTAGGATTCCTTCACCGTCGTCTTGCGCAGCTTGGTCTTCTTGCCGCCCATTGCCTTCGACAGCATGTCGTTGATGTTGAGCACGCCGATATTGGCGCCCGGCATGCCGGGAATTTCGAAGCCGGGCATGCCGCCATTGCCGGTGTCGGCCACCTCGATTTCGATTTCCTTGTCGTCGAGTTCGCCGTCGCGCAGCTTCTTGCGGAAACTATCGCGCGTCGCCGGGCTCGCCGTCTTGCCGACCAGCGCTTCCAGCACGCGTTCCTCGGCGTTGACATGGGCGCGTGCCTTCACGTCCTCGCGCATCTTTTCGCGCACCAGCCCGATGGCGATTTCGACCAGGTCACGGATGATCTGCTCGACGTCGCGGCCGACATAGCCGACTTCGGTGAACTTGGTCGCCTCGACCTTGACGAACGGCGCGCCGGCCAGCCGCGCCAGGCGGCGCGAGATCTCGGTCTTGCCGACGCCGGTCGGGCCGATCATCAGGATGTTCTTCGGCATCACCTCTTCGCGCATCTGGCCTTCGAGCTGCTGGCGGCGCCAGCGGTTGCGCAAGGCAATGGCCACGGCGCGCTTGGCGTCCTTCTGGCCGATGATGAAGCGGTCGAGTTCCGAAACGATTTCGCGGGGAGAAAATGTGCTCATATCACTAAATTCCACTTTGCCACTGCTTGATGGCCTCGAACGGATGCAGCAGCATGATCACGTTGAGTGTAAGATTGTCCCGGATAAGGTAGCCGGTACCCAGTTCGAAGAGGATGGCGAGGCTAACGATCACCCATATAGGTAGCCTTCGCGCCATCACAAATCCCAGCACCATGGCCAGTGTGTCGGACACCGAATTGATGATCGAGTCGCCGTAATAATCGAGCGAAATGGTGCCGGCGCGGTAGCGCTCGATGATGAACGGGCTGTTTTCGAGGATTTCCCAGCCGCCCTCGACGAGGACGGCGAATGCCAGCCGCAAGCCGATCGGCGAGCGCGGGAACAGGAACCGGGCCAGCGCATAGAACAGGAAGCCGTGGATGATGTGCGAGAAGGTGTACCAGTCCGAAATGTGCTGGGAATTCTCCGAACTGTTCACCACGCCATGCCACAGCTTGACGTAGCCGCAGGTGCAGATCGGCGGATGGCCCATCAGATAGAGCGTGAGAGCCTGGGCGACGAGCAGGCCGGCGACGATCAGCAACCCCATCCGCCAGCTGTCCTCGTAGGCCGAAAGGCCCTTGTCCTCGCTGGATATGACCATGCCCTGGATTACCCCTCTTGCGCGTCTTCGGCATCGATCGCCATCAGCACGACGTCGCCATAGATTGACTGCCTGCGATCAATGGCCCGGAAACCCGCCTTTTCATAGGCGCGGATGGCCCTGAGATTGGCGGGGTCGGGATCGATGATGACACGCGGCACGCCTTCCTCGAACAGGTCTTCGACGAACTGACGCACGATGGCCGAGCCATGGCCGATGCCGATCAGTTCCGGCCGGCCGATCGAGACATCGATGCCCAGCGTGCCGAACGGCTGATCGGCATAGGGATGGCCGTCTTCCATGTGCGGGTCATAGCTCTGCAGATAGGCGATCGGCTTTCCGTCGAGCTCAACGATCAGCGGCTCGACGGAAATCGAGTCTATGTGATCGGCAATCTCCGCGATTTCCGTCTCAGGATCATCCCACCATTCTGCAACATGCGGCTCGGCGAGCCAGCCGGCGATCATCGGCAGGTCCTTTTTGGTCACCGGCCGAAAATCGTAGCTACTTTCTTGTTTGACCATGATCTTTTCCGAAAACCGGTTCCCACCTTGCGGGGTCATGGTCTGGTTCAGGCGGCATCGAGCGTTTCGACGACGAAATTGTTGTTGGTGTAGACGCAGATATCGGACGCGATCTGCATCGCCCTGCGGGCGATCTCCTCGGCATCCTTGTCCGTATCCATCAGCGCGCGCGCCGCGGCCAGCGCATAATTGCCGCCCGAACCGATGGCCATGACGCCATGTTCTGGTTCCAGCACATCGCCATTGCCGGTCAGCGCCAGCGAGACCGACTTGTCGGCGACCAGCATCATCGCCTCCAGCCGGCGCAGATAGCGGTCGGTGCGCCAGTCCTTGGCGAGCTCGACGCAGGCGCGCGTCAGTTGGTCGGGATATTGTTCGAGCTTGGCTTCGAGGCGTTCCAGCAGCGTGAAGGCGTCGGCGGTGGCGCCCGCGAAACCGGCAATCACATTGCCGCCCTTGCCGATGCGGCGCACCTTGCGGGCATTGCCCTTCATGATGGTCTGGCCCAGGCTGACCTGGCCGTCGCCGGCGATCACCACCTTGTTGCCCTTGCGCACCGTCACGATGGTCGTGGCGTGCATGGTCAATTCATTGGACATTTCTTGGCTCCGATTCGCACCATCCCTTCAAAAGGCGATTTGGCGCGGTACGAGTGACTTGATCGGCCATATGTATGCACGGGGCCAATGATTGCAAACCGCTCGATAGCGGCCGGGATCGCAACTGGCAATCGCCGGATCATGCTGCTAGAAGGCTCTCGTTTTCAAGCCAGCGAGCGCTTGAGGCCCGTGAACCGGTCACGATCTGAACCACTGGCACAAGGATAGAGTGATGGCGCCTCGTTCCGCCGATGCAAGCCGCAAGACTGGGGAAACCGACATCTCGGTGTCGATCCATGTCGACGGCTTTGGCAAATCGGACATCGCCACCGGCGTCGGCTTCTTCGACCATATGCTGGACCAGCTTTCCCGCCATTCCCTGATCGACATGACCGTCAGAGCAACGGGCGACCTGCATATAGACGACCACCACACGGTCGAGGACACCGGCATCGCGCTCGGGCAGGCCTTGACCAAGGCGTTGGGCGAGCGGCGCGGCATCATGCGCTACGCCTCGATCGACCTTGCCATGGACGAGACGCTGACGCGCGCGGCGATCGACGTGTCGGGCCGCCCCTTCCTGGTCTGGAACGTGTCGTTCTCGTCGCCCAAGATCGGCACCTTCGACACCGAACTGGTGCGCGAATTCTTCCAGGCGCTGGCGCAGAACGCCGGCATCACGCTGCATGTCACCAACCATTATGGCGCCAACAACCATCATATCGCCGAGACCTGCTTCAAGGCGGTGGCGCGCGCGCTGCGCGCCGCGCTCGAGCGCGATCCGCGCCAGCCTGACGCGGTTCCCTCCACCAAGGGTTCTTTGAAGGGATAGCCTCATGACCGCCTATGTCGTGATGGAGCCACCTGGCCGCAGCGAGAACGTCGACACGACGACCTTAGTCCGCGACGGCTTCACCTGGCTCGGCCTGCTTGTGCCGCCGCTGTGGCTTGCCTGGCACCGGATGTGGGTCGAAGCGGCGCTCGCCTTTGTCGTCATGGGCGTGCTGTCGATGCTTGGCGAGAGACTTGGGCTCGGTGTGGCCGGCTCGCTTTTGTCGCTGCTCGTCTCGCTCTATGTCGGACTGGAAGGACAGGGCTTGCGCATCGCGGCACTGCGCCGCCGCGGTTGGCATGAGTGGGGCGTCGTCGAGGCCGGCTGGCTCGCCGACGCCGACATGCGCTATGCCCTTGAGGTCGAAGGGCTTTCGGATAAAGCGGCACCCGCGCCGCGCATCGTCCCAGATGCCGCTTTGGCGCGCCCGGCACAGCCAGGCATGGCGCTGGGGCTGACCCACATTCCGGGACGGCGCTGAGATGCGGGTTGCGATCATCGATTACGGTTCGGGCAATCTGCGCTCGGCCACCAAGGCCTTCGAGCGCGCCGCGCGCGAGGCCGGCATCGCGGCCGAGATCGACCTGACGGCCGATGCCGACCGGGTGCGCACCGCGGACCGCATCGTCCTGCCCGGCGTCGGCGCTTACGCCGATTGCGCGGCCGGCCTGCGTGCCGTGGACGGCATGTGGGAGGCGGTCGAGGACGTCGCCATCGCCAAGGGCCGGCCTTTCCTGGGAATTTGCGTCGGCATGCAGCTGATGTCCGAGCGCGGCCTCGAAAAGACCGTCACCAACGGGTTCGGCTGGATATCGGGCGACGTCAAGGAGATCACGCCTTCCGATCCGGCGCTGAAGATCCCGCAGATCGGCTGGAACACGATCGAATTGAGGCATAAGCACCCATTGTTCTCCGGCATTCCGACCGGCGCGGCGGGACTGCATGCCTATTTCGTCCACTCCTACCATCTCGACGCAAAAAAACCGGACGAGATCCTCGCGGTCGCCGACTATGGGGGCCCGGTGACGGCCACGGTCGCCCGTGACAATCTCGCTGGCACGCAGTTCCATCCTGAGAAGAGCCAGGCGCTGGGCCTGGCGCTGATCACCAATTTCCTGCGCTGGAGGCCCTGAACCATGAGCAAGAAGGGCTACTGGATGGTAATGCTGACGGTGACAGATCCGGAAGGGTATCAGCGTTACCGCGACGCCATCGGCGACGCGGTTTCGTCTTTCGGAGGCCGCTATCTTGTGCGCGGCGGACAAGTGACCAATCCCGAAGGATCGGAATTTGACAGGCAGGTGGTGGTCGAGTTCGACTCTTATGAAACCGCGCTCAGCTGCTATCGATCGCCAGCCTACCAGACAGCGTTGCAGAACAGGCTGGCGGCTTCGACCGGACATTTCGCGATCGTCGAGGGTGCCTGAGTGATCCTGTTTCCAGCCATCGACCTCAAGGACGGCCAATGCGTGCGGCTGAAGCACGGCGATATGGCGACCGCGACGATCTACAATGACGACCCCGCCGCGCAGGCAAAAGCCTTTGAAGGGCAGGGCTTCGAGTGGCTGCATGTCGTCGACCTCAACGGCGCCTTCCAGGGCCAGAGCGTCAACAGCGCCGCGGTCGGGGCCATCCTGAAGGCGACCAAGAACCCGGTGCAGCTCGGCGGCGGCATTCGCACGCTGGAGCAGATCGAGGACTGGCTAGACCGTGGACTGGCCCGCGTCATCCTCGGCACGGTGGCGGTGCGCGATCCCGATCTGGTCAGGCAGGCCTGCAAGGCATTTCCGGGCAAGGTCGCCGTCGGCATCGATGCCAAGGGCGGCAAGGTGGCGGTCGAAGGCTGGGCGGAAGCCTCGAGCCTCGGCGTCATCGAACTGGCGAGGAAATTCGAAGGCGCCGGCGTCGCCGCCATCATCTATACCGACATCGACCGCGACGGCGTGCTGACCGGCATCAACTGGGACGCCACCATCGACCTCGCCGACGCGGTGTCGATCCCGGTCATCGCCTCGGGCGGGTTGGCTTCGATCGCCGACATCGTGCGCATGACCATGCCCGATGCGAAAAAACTCGAAGGCGCGATCTCGGGCCGTGCCCTCTATGACGGCCGCATCGATCCCACAGAGGCGCTGGCCATCCTGCGGGGCCGGCCGGCGATGGAGACGCGGTCGTGAAGGTTTCGCTCATCCTGGCCCCCTATGACAGCGGCCACTATCATGGCGGCATGGGCCAGGGACCGGACGCGCTGATATCGGGCGGGCTCGTCGATGCCCTGACCCTTGCCGGCCACGACGTCACGGTCGAGGATATCGGCAGGGTCGGCGACGGCCAGGAGCGCGAGATCGCCACGGGTTTTGCCGTCTGCAACGCCGTCTCGGGCGAGGTCCGCATGGCCCGCGACAGGGGGCGGTTTCCCATCGTGCTGGCCGGAAACTGCCTGACGTCAGCCGGCGCGGTCGCCGGCGAAGGCGCCGACGCGATCATCTGGGCAGACCAGCATGGCGACCTCAACACGCCCGAGACCTCCGTCTACGGCTTTCTCGACGGCATGGCGCTGTCGACGGTGCTCGGCCTGTGCTGGCGTCCGATGGCGGCCGCCATTCCCGGCTTCAGGCCGATCGATCCCGCGCGCTGCGTGCTCCTCAACGCCCGCGATCTCGATCCGGCGGAGGAAAACCTTCTCGAAACATTGCCTGTCATCCGGACGGAATGTCCAGGCGTGGCGCAAGCGACGGAAAAACTGAAGGCCGCCGGCGCCAACAGCGTGCACATGCATCTCGATCTCGACGTGCACGACCCCAAGGCGCTGCAGGCCAACCGCTACGTCACATCGGGCGGACCGAACCCGGAGCAGCTGCGCGACGCGGCCTGCGCCATGGCGCTTGCGGTGCCGGTCGTCGGCATCACCGTTTCCGCTTACGATCCGGCCTTCGATGCGCAGGCCGATGTGCCGCCGCTGGTCGGCCAGCTGCTCAACGATCTGCTTGCCACGATAGAGGGCCGCTGATGCTGAAGGCCCGCGTCATCCCTTGCCTCGACGTCAAGGACGGCCGTGTCGTCAAGGGCGTCAATTTCGTCGACCTCATCGACGCCGGCGATCCCGTGGAGGCCGCCAAGGCCTATGATGCCGCCGGCGCCGACGAACTCTGCTTTCTCGACATCACCGCCTCGTCGGACAATCGCGAGACCATCTTCGACGTCATCGCCCGCACCGCGGAACAATGCTTCATGCCGCTGACCGTCGGCGGCGGCGTGCGCCAGGTGGCCGACATCCGAAAATTGCTGCTGGCCGGGGCCGACAAGGTCTCGATCAACACGGCGGCGGTGAAGAACCCGGATTTCGTCGCCGAAGCCGCCGACAAGTTCGGCAACCAATGCGTCGTCGTCGCCATCGACGCCAAGAAAATCTCCGGCCCCGGCGAGGCCGACCGCTGGGAGATCTTCACCCATGGCGGGCGCGAGAAGACCGGCATCGACGCCGTGGAATTCGCGCGGAAAATGGTCGATCTCGGCGCCGGCGAGATCCTGTTGACCTCGATGGACCGCGACGGCACCAAGGCCGGCTACGACATCGCGCTGACCCGCGCGGTGTCGGACGCGGTGCGCGCGCCGGTCATCGCTTCGGGTGGCGTCGGCACGCTCGACCACATGGTCGAAGGCATTCGCGACGGCCATGCGGGTGCTGTGCTGGCGGCGTCCATCTTCCATTTCGGCACCTACACCATCGCCGAAGCCAAGGCGCATATGGCCAAGGCCGGCCTGCCGATGCGGCTGGACTCGCTGGGCAACAGGTCCTAGAGCATGCTCCCGAAGCCGGCTTTCGGGAAAAACCCGGTTTAAACAAGAAGATAGATCGACATGGCCGAGTTTTCGCTCTCCTACCTGGAAAAAATCGTCAGCGACCGCGCCCATTCCGGCGATCCGGATTCGTGGACGGCCAAGCTTTACGCCCGGGGCATCGACAAGGCGGCGCAGAAACTCGGCGAGGAGGCGGTCGAGACCGTGATCGCCGCCGTCAAGGGCGACAAACAGGGCCTCGTTTCCGAAAGCGCCGATCTTATATATCATTGGCTTGTCGTTCTCGGCATCTCGGGTGTCCCGTTGAACGACGTGCTCAAGGAGCTCGAAGCCCGTACCGGGCGTTCGGGCATCGCCGAGAAGGCGTCGCGGCCCAAGGGCTGATCGGGAGGAAGGGCAGGTATCTCGATGGATCAGCTCGCGCCAACCGAGAAATATTCTCCGTTTCGCTTCTTCTCGGCCGAGCAATGGTCGCGGTTCCGCGCCGATACGCCGCTGACGCTGAGCGAGGACGAGTTCCGCCGCCTGCGTTCGCTCAACGACCCGGTCGACCTCGAAGAGGTCAAGCGCATCTATCTGTCCTTGTCGCGGCTTTTGTCGGCGCATGTCGAGGCGAGCCAGCTTCTGTTCCGGCAGCGCCAGGCTTTCTTCAACGCCGCCGACGTGGCCAAAACGCCTTTCATCATCGGCATTGCCGGTTCTGTCGCGGTCGGCAAATCGACCACGGCGCGCGTGCTGAAGGAATTGCTAGCGCGGTGGCCCTCAAGCCCGAAGGTCGACCTCATCACCACGGACGGTTTTCTGCTGCCCAACGAGGTGCTGCGCCGCGAAAACCTGATGGAGCGCAAGGGTTTCCCCGACAGCTACGATGTCGGCGCGCTGCTGCGTTTCCTCTCAGGCATCAAGTCGGCGTTGCCCGATGTCCGCGCGCCGGTCTATTCGCACCTTACCTATGACGTCATCCCCGGCGAGTTCGTCACCATCGACCGGCCCGACATCCTGATCTTCGAAGGCATCAACGTGCTGCAGCCGGGCAAGCTGCCGCAGGACGGCAAGATCGTGCCCTTCCTGTCGGACTTCTTCGACTTCGCCATCTATATCGACGCCGACGAGAAGCTGATCCACAATTGGTATATTTCCCGCTTCATGCGGCTGCGCGAAACCGCCTTCCGCGATCCGGACTCCTTCTTCCACCGCTATTCGCAGCTGTCGGAGGATGCGGCCAAGGCGATCGCCGAGGGCCTGTGGACCAACATCAACCTGAAGAACCTGCGCGAAAACATCCTGCCGACGCGTGCCCGCGCCGACTTGATCCTGCGCAAGGGCGCCGACCACCTGATCGAGGAAGTGGCGCTGCGCAAGTTGTAGCCGGTAGACTGGGGGTGGCGGGCGCTCCACAAGCCCGCCACGCCGCTGTTTATGTGTCAGCCATTGGCGAACGGCACGGCGACATAGATCTGGGTGTCGCCACGCTCCACCAGAAGCAGCACCGATTTGCGTCCGGATTTGCCGGCTTGGGCAATCGCTTGGGTCACCTGCCTGGCGCTCTTCACCGGAGCCTGGTTGACGGCGACGATGACATCGCCCGGCTGGATGCCGGCAGTCGCTGCCGGCTTGTCGGGATTGACGCTCGCAACCACCGCGCCGTGCTCGTTCTCGGGCAGGTTCATCTGCTGGCGGATGTCCGGCGTGATATCCATCAAGCCAAGGCCGACGGCCGGCACGCGGGAACCCTGTTCGGTGCCCGGCGCGCTGGAGTCATCCGTAGACGCCGTTTTCACATCGTCGCTGTTGCGTCCGACCTCCACCGAGATCTGCATGGCCTTGCCCTTGCGCCAGACATCCAGTCTCTCCTTGGCACCCGGCGCGACGTCGGCGACGGCTCGTGACAGGTCCTTGGGATCCTTGACGTCCTGCCCGGCGAAGCCGGTGATGACGTCGCCGGTCTCGACGCCGGCCTTGGCCGCGGGCGAGCCGTCATTGACCTGCGAGACCAAGGCACCGCTGGGACGGTCCAGCCCGATGGCGCTTGCCACATCCGGGGTGACGGGCTGGATCTCGACGCCGAGATAGCCGTATTCGATGTTGCCGCCCTTCATCAGCTTGGCGACCACCTTCTCGGCCTGGTCCGACGGAATGGCGAAACCGACACCGACGCTGCCGCCATTGGGCGAATAGATCGCCGTGTTGATGCCGACGACATTCCCATTGACGTCCACCAGCGGGCCGCCGGAATTGCCGTGATTGATCGGCGCGTCGATCTGGATGAAATCGTCGAAGGGCCCGCTATGCAGGTCGCGGCCACGCGCCGAGACGATACCGGCTGTTACCGTGGTGCCGATGCCGAACGGATTGCCGATCGCCAGCACCTGGTCGCCTGTCATGAGCTTGTCGGAGTCGCCCCACTTCACGGTTGGCAACGACTTGCCGGCGTTGATCTTCAGCACGGCGAGGTCGTTCTTGGCATCGTGACCGACCAGCTTGGCCGGGAGCTCCGTGCCGTCGTCGAGCGTGACCTTTATCGAGGAAGCGCCGTCGACGACATGGTTGTTGGTGACGATGGTGCCGTCGGCACCGACGATGAAGCCCGAACCGAGCGCTTCGGCCCGCGGCAACCGCTGTTGCGGAGGCGTCTTGGGAGCGGGCATGCCCTGATCGCCGAAGAACTGGCGGAAATAATCGTCGAAGGGCGAGGCGCCATCGAAGGGCGACGCTTCGTTCATTGCTTCCGGCTGTCCTTTCATGACCGTGGTCACGGTCACGACGGCCGGCTTGGTCGTGGCCACGATCGGCGCCAACGAACCGCTCGGGGCCGTGGTCCCGGCAACGGGGGTCTGCGTCGTTGCAACCGTGTTGCCCGTGCCGACGCCGTTCGCGCTGTCGGCGAATGAGACGACAAAGGGAGAAACCAGCAGCGCGGCGCCCAGCAGGGCGGCGATGCGATGCCTACGAAGAATGCTCAGGTTTGACATGGTCGTTCTGTCCGGGCGAGGGGTTGATCCGCGCCGCGGGTCTTCCTGGGAGAAGTGCCCGTCAGCGTGCCGACGGCCCGGGTTGCCTGCCTCGCCACGCATGGCAGCCGGCCGGATCGACAACAACTATCTAGGGCGCCGATCCGCGCGATTTAGGGTTTTAGCCCGACCTTACGAAGATTTAATTCAGAGTGCGCTTACGGATCGCAGATAGGCCGACGCGATTTCGCGCATGCGCCCGCCGTCGAAGCTCGGGCCGTGGCCGCCATGGCCGATCCTGATCGGCAGGTCGAGCAGCCGGCGCATCGTGTTGCGATAGGCCTCCCGGTCGGAATCCGGCAAATCGTCGATCAGCGTGTCGTCATAGATGGCGTCGCCGCTGAAAAACAGGCCGTCGGTCTCATCGAAAAGCGCGATCGAATCCGGCGAATGTCCGGGGAGATGCAGCACCCGAAACCGGCGGTCGCCTAGATCGACCACGTCGCCTTCGTCGAGCATACGCGTCAACGGTGCCGGCGCTATCGCATAGTCGGCCGACTTCCAGCCAGGCGCCGGCAATTTCGAAACGGCCCCCTCGAGATCGTGGAACATGTAGGCGTAAGTCGCGGCCTCATCCATGCTCTCGAATTGCGCTGCGCTCATCCTTGGCCCGGCCCGCAGCGGAAATTCGTGCAGCGAGCCGACATGGTCGAGGTGGATATGGGTGGCGACGACCAGAAGCGGCTTGCCTTCGGCCGTCTTTATCTCCGGCGCCAGCGGACAGATGCCCATCCCGGTGTCGACCAGAAGGTCGGCGTCGCGGCCGGTGAAATGCCAGATATTGGCGCGCACATAGTCGTGCACGAACGGCTCGGTCAGCATCGTCGTCCTGCCGTCGACGATGCGCCTGGAGAACCAGTTATCCATCAGGATGAGCCTGGGCATCAAGTGTGAGCCGGGCATCAAGCGAACCCGGCATCAGACGAACGGCTTTCCGACCTTGTATTTTTCCGGCACCAGCCGCTTGAGATAGGCCATGCCGGCCTCGGACAGCTGGTTGGCGTCGGGCTTCATGAAATCGTCGGGCATGTGACGGGTCTTGCCGGCGACGTTCTTCAGCGGCACCTTCTTCAGCACTATCTTGCTGCCATCATATTGCAACGCCACCGAGCCGCCGCCCTGTTCGGCGACGCCGACGGCAAAGGCGCCGGCATCGAAGGCCTCCTGCGCATCGACCGGGCTGATGGAGCCGACATAGCCGCGCGGCATGTAGCCGAGTGCGTCGACGCGGGCACGCTTGCCCGGCAGCCCCTCGGCCAATGCCCGTTCGAGCGCCGCCGGCAGGTCGCTGCCCGAGAGTTTGACGTTGCCGTGCTGGTCGCGCTCGAGCTTGTCCGCCGGCACCAGGCTTTCGACCAGTGCCTTGCCGTCGGCGGTGCTGACGCCTTCCGACACGGCGACGATGCAGCGCTTGTGGCGGTCGAGGGTGGCGCGCACGTCGTCGATGAAACCGGCGGCGGAGAACGGCCGCTCCGGGACGTAGACCAGATGCGGGCCGCTGTCGGAATCGAGCTGCCAGGCCGCCGACGCCGCGGTCAGGAAGCCGGCATGGCGGCCCATGACGATGCCGACATAGATGCCAGGAAGCGCGCGAAAATCGAGATCGACGGACAGGAAGGCGCCAGCGACGAATTCGGCCGCGGACATGAAGCCCGGCGTATGGTCGTTTTCCTCGAGATCGTTGTCGATGGTCTTCGGCGCATGGACGAAAGCGATCTTGCCGCCGGCGGCATCGGTCAGGATCTGCTGCGTGCCCGAGGTGTCGTTGCCGCCGATATAGATGAAAGCGTCGGCGCCCGCCTTCTGCAGGCCCTTCAGGATGACCTCGCAATAGGCGGCATCCGGCTTGTCGCGCGTCGACCCGAGGGCAGCGCTCGGCGTCCCGGCGATCAGCCGCAGCCGGTCCTCGGGGATGGCGGAGAGGTCGACATAGTTGCCGTCACGGATGCCACGCACACCGTGCAAGGAGCCCAGCACCTTGGCACCGGGATGGCGCCTGCGGATCTCCAGCGCGGCGCCCACGACCGTCTGGTTGATGACGGCGGTCGGGCCGCCGCCCTGCGCGATGACGAAAGTTCCGGCCATGCTTGATGTCTCCCTGGAGCATGACGCCGAAAGAGACGGATTCGGATTTCAGATCGAACGGACCTGAAATCATCCGGCTCTAGGCGATGGTTTTCAGGTCACCTTGGCCTGTCTTGCCGCATCGCGCAACGGGAGAAACGGAGGGCTGGACGATCACATGACGACGACGGGGTTTTTCTTCGAAACCCGGCTGTAGAGGTCGATAATGTCCTGGTTGATCAGGCGCACGCAGCCCGACGACATCGCCTGGCCGATGCTCCACCATTCCGGCGAGCCATGGATGCGGTAGCCGGTGTCCTTGCCGTCCTGGTAGATGTAGAGCGCACGCGCCCCGAGCGGATTGGTCAGGCCGCCGGGCTGGCCGCCCTGCCACTTCACCAGTTCCGGCTTGCGCTGGATCATTTCGGGCGGCGGCGTCCAGGTCGGCCACTCCCTGCCGTACTGGATGTTGGCGCGGCCGGACCAGCGGAAACCGTCCTTGCCGATGCCGACGCCGTAGCGGATGGCGTCGCCACCCGGCTGGACCAGATAGAGCATGCGTTCCTTGAGATGCACGACGATGGTGCCGGGCGCCTCGCCGGTCGTATCGACGACGATCTGGCGGCGGAACTCCGGCTTGACCTTGAGATAGGGCACCTCGGGCACGTTGAAGCCGTTATCCGTCAAGGAGGCATACATGACGTCGGGGCTGGTGATGTTCTTGTCGACGCTGATCGAGGGCCGGATCGGCACCGAACCGGTGACCGTATCGTCGAGCTGCAGCGCCGGCAGATCGCCACCACCCGAGGTCGAGCAGCCGGCGACGCCGAGCAATGCCAAAGCGCCCGCCCCGGACAGGACGGCGCGGCGGGAAAGAAGAAGATCGGTTTCGACTGCGTCGCCGTTTCGTGGCGGCGTCGGACCTTGCGGCAACTCACGCATATACCCAAATCCTACGCTGTCGGCGGGAAGCACGGTCCGGCCGGATAGTGGGCATTTTCATCATTCATGGTTGATAAAGCGTGAATGCCTTGCGCTGCTTGCGTTTGCGCCTTGCCGAGGCGCCGCTCCGCCCTCCCGCGCGGTCGCCATTGAACATCTGCAAGACGTTGAAACCGTCATCAAGCTTTTTGCCGCTGGCGCAATTGACGTCGCGGTCCCGTAAGAGTCGTGCCGGTTGCCCGGCCGGAATACGCAAAAACAAGGATTCGGTCCCTTTACATTCTTCGGGAGCCAAGGATTTATCCTCTTCTTTGAGCTCAAAGGAGACGAGCATGTCCTTCGAAAACTGGGCCGCCTTCGCTGCCGCGTCGACCATCCTCCTCATCATCCCGGGCCCGACAATCCTTCTGGTCGTCTCCTATGCGCTGGGCCAGGGCTGGCGCACCGCTTTGCCGATGGCCGTCGGCGTGGCGCTCGGCGACTTCACCGCCATGACCTTGTCGATGCTGGGCATCGGCGCGCTGCTTGCCGCTTCGGCTGGTGTCTTCACCATCCTGAAACTGATCGGCGCCGGCTATCTGATTTATCTCGGCGTGAAACTGTTCCGCGCCGGCGGCGCGCTGAAGGCCGAACCACGCACCGACGCGGTGTCGTCGGCCAAGATGATGGCGCATGCCTGGCTGGTCACCGCGCTCAACCCGAAAAGCATCACCTTCTTCGTCGCCTTCCTGCCGCAGTTCCTCGACCGGCATGCCGACTTCTGGACGCAGATGCTGATCTTCGAGACGACCTTCCTGGCGCTCGCCTTCGCCAACGCCTTCGGTTACGCGCTGATCGCGGCACGCGCCCGCAACGTGGTCCGCAATCCCAAGGCGATCCGCATCTTCAACCGCACCGGCGGCACGCTCCTGGTCGGCGCCGGCATCGCCACGGTGGCGATGCGTTCCGGCAATTGATGTCCTGACGCGGGTGAGGCCCGGAGGGCCTCACCATTTAACGCTGAAGCCCAGATTGCCCTCGAGGATGCGGCGTTTGTCGCCGCCGAGATTAGTGGTGTAGTCGCCGGTGGCGAAGATGCTGACCTTGTCGGTCACCTTGGCGACGATGCCGCCGCCGAACTCGAACGAGGTTGACCTGCCCTCTGTCGAGATGTCGGTGGTGTCGAAGCTGACACGATCGGTGCCGCCAAAATCATGCCAGATATTGGCCTTGAGGTAGGGCTGCAGCGCTATGCCATTGACAGCGGACTCGCCCTGCAGCCGAGCCCCGATCCGGCCGGTGACGCTGCCGTCGCTATCGAAGGAAACCGACGAGAAACGATCCTTGGCATCGTCGAGCGACAGATGCTGCCAGATCAGTTGCGCCTGCGGTTCGAGCGTCCAGCCCTGCGCCAGCGCAATGGGATAGCCGCCCTCCAGCGAGGCGGTGACACCTGTTCCGCCAATGTCGATGCCGACATTGCGCGACGACGTCGCGTCGCCGCCGAAGAAGGTGGCCATGAGGACGCCGTCGAGGTACCAGCCGCCTTGGCCGATGCGGGTCCAGTAACCGCCGACGCTGGTGCCGCTGACATCGATGCCGCCGACGGACATATCATTCTGCCCCAGCGCCTGGCCGCGCACATCGCCCTTCATGCTGGCATAGGCGACGAACAGGCCGGCGCGATCGATCCCGCCCGACGCGGTTTCGCGTCCGAAGACGTCGAAGCCCGCCTGCAGGCCGAACAAGGTGCCGTCGAAGGACGGCGACACCGTTCCCGACCAGCCCATCTTGGCGTCCTGGCCGTAGATGCGGCCCCAGACCGGCGACAGCTCCGTGTTCGACAACAGGCTCTGTTCGCCACGCCGCTCATGGAAGGTGCCAAGTGTCGTCATCGCCAGATGCTCGGCCACAGGCGGCACCGCGGAATAGACCGGCACCTCGACGCGATAGAGCAGGATTTCCTCCCCTGCCGCAGGCGTCGGAAGATCGGGCACGGCAGTCGGGACCGGCGGGGGCGGTGGCGGTGGATCAGCCGCCGGCGCCGGCGGCGGCGGTGGCGGTGGCACGGGCACCGGATCGCTAGCCTGCACCGGCGGCGTCGGATCGACCGGCGGAGTGTTGATGTCGCCCTCGGTCGGCGCCGGCACCGGCGGCAACGCGGATGGCGGCGGCGGAGGTTCGGCCTCGGGCGGCACCGGTTCCGGCGCGGGTGTTGGTTCTGCCGCCGGCGGCGCCGCGGCCGGCGATGTCGGGGTTATCAGCGACGAGCGCAGATACCAGTTCTCCGCGCTGCCTGCGGTGACGCCACCCTTGAACAGATAATATTCGAAGGCGCCTGCCGCGACCGGCACGTCGAGCGCGAAGGCGCTTGAGGTGGAGGTGGCGCCGTTGACCGCCTGGACGACCATGATGCCGTCCTGCATCGTTTCGGCCCCCGCGCCGCCGACATTGACCACCGCGATGCCGGTCGAGCCGGAAGCCGTGCCGCCCGAAAGCACCAGCCTGTCCGACGCCGACGAATCATCGCCGAGCTCGGTCTGGATGAGCAGCAGGCCGCCGAGCCCGGTGTAATTGCCCGAAATCATCAGCCGGTCCGTCGCGCCGGTACTGCCATTGGTCAGGTCGATGCGGCCTGCATTGACGACGTCCGCAAGCTGGCCCGACGTAAAGGCCTGGATCGATGCGTTGAAGCCGCCGCCATAGAGCGTGCTCGCGGCATCGACATTGAGCGATCCCGTGCCGGTGCCGCTGTCTCCAAGCACGAGATTGCCGTCCAGCGTGAGCTGGGTGTCGTTGGTGGCGTCGACGGTCTCCCAGTTCTGGATCCGGCTGATGCCGTCGAGCTTGACGTTATCGAAGGTCAGCGTATCGGTGCCGAGACCGCCATTCAGCGCGTCGGCGCCGCCCAGATTGGCTTTGGTCAGGTTGCTCAGCTTTGCCGTATCGTTGTCGCCGCCGAGGTCGACGGCGCCATAGATGATGCCGCCGCCATTCCACACGAAATTGTCCGCGCCGAAGCTCATCAGCACATCGCCGCCGACGGTGCCGCCCGTGATCGTCACGCTGTCGTTGCCGCCGCTGACGCTGATGTTGCCGCCGATCGTGCCGCCGGAGAGAATGATGGTGTCCTGGTCGAAGCCGGTGACCAGGTTGCGGTCGATGATGCCGCCCGACATGTTGAAATAGTTCTTGTCGAGCTTCATGTTGACGCGGCCGATGCGGCCGTCGGTGATCACGGCACGGTCGCCGTCGTCGAAGAAATCGACGATGCGCCCGCCGGTCATGGTGAAGGTGTCCAGCCCGTCGCCCTGGTTCAGCGAACCGACCTGGCCGCCGCTCATGTTGAAGTCGTCGATGCCGGCGCCCTGCTGGACATTGCCGGCGACGGTGCCGCCGCCGATGGTGAAGAAATCCGTGCCGTCGCCCTGATCGACCGTGCCGGTGATGGTGCCTGACTGCATGTTGATGCGGTCCGTGCCCGGGCCGAAGGTGACGTTACCGCTCACCTGGCCGGTGCCGCCGGCGGGAAAGTTCAGCGTGTTGTTGCCGATGGTGTCGTTGAGGCTGCCGCCCGAATCGCCACTATCGCAAGTGAAGACGTCATTGCCCGGAGACGGAACCAGCAGGCATGCCGCCAGGGCCGCGGAGTTCGGCAGCAACATAAGGGTCGTAGTTGCAAATAAGCTAATAAACCCAGCATTGATCCGCCTGGGCTTTCGCTGCAGCAAAGAAACAGCCCTGCCAATGTGCTCCGAACCGCTGTTCGGAACCTGTATTTCAAAATGCCGCATCGCGTCCCCTCTCAGATCGCGATTTCAAGCCCCTTACCCGCGCCGCAATCAAGCCACAATTCGTCCAGTTTTACAAAGCCTATTCTGTCTCCCATGGTTGATGAACTGCAAAAATGTCTGACATGCCGCGGCGCGACTCGTGAAATGGCGTAGCCGTGGCCTATGCTTTAAGATCACGCTGGACCGTGGGCATCATGCCCATCGGGCCTCGACCGGGGACTCTCGCATGGCCATCAGGGACGCATTTGGCCTGGCATTTTCGGGCGCGACGGAAGCTGGATTCGCGCCCTACGGCCAGGCCGTGCGCGAATTGCAGTGTTTCATTGGCGATCCCGTGAAATCCGTCGATCGCGCCATCGCGCAGGACCCCGGTTTTGTCATGGCGCATGTCTTCAAGGGCTACCTTTTCGGCCTTGCCACCGAACCGGAGGCGACGGCCGTGGCCAGGATCTGCCACGAGGCGGCGCTGCCGCTTGCCGCGACAACGCGTGAGCGGGCGCATGTCTCGGCCCTCGGCCACCTCGCCAACGGGCGCTGGCATCAGGCCTCCGGCATTCTGCGGGACATAGCGATCGATTTTCCGCTCGACGCCGTGGCGCTCCAGGTCGGACACCAGGTCGATTTCTTCACCGGCAACGCCCGCATGCTGCGCGACCGCATCGCCCGCGCCCTGCCGTCATGGCAGGCGGACATGCCGGGGTATCACGCCATTCTCGGCATGCAGGCCTTCGGGCTCGAAGAGATGGCTGAGTATGCGCAGGCCGAAAGGCTCGGCCGTACGGCGGTCGAGATCGAACCGCGCGATGGCTGGGCGCAACATGCGGTCGCGCATGTGATGGAGATGCAAAGCCGGCAAAGGGACGGCATCGCCTGGATGCGTACCGATCCCGAAGCCTGGACGAAGGAGAGCTTCCTCCAGGTCCACAATTGGTGGCACCTGGCGCTGTTCCACTACGATCTCGGCGAGACCGGCGAGGTGCTGGCGCTCTATGACGGGCCGATCTATGGCAGCAGATCGACGCTGGCGCTCAACATGGTCGATGCATCGGCGATCCTGTGGCGGCTTCATCTCGGCGGCGTCGATGTCGGCGACCGCTGGACGGCGCTGGCCGCCAATTGGGTGCCCAAGGCCGCTGCCTCCATCTACGCCTTCAACGACGCCCACGCGATGATGGCCTTTGTCGGCGCCGGGCTCGATGCTCCGGCCCGGACCTTGCTGGAGGCACAGCGCGAAGCGATGCGGGGCGGTGACGACAATGCCGCTTTCACGCGGGATGTCGGCCATCCCCTGACGCTTGCGATCAAGGCGTTCGGAGAGGGCAACTACGCCGAAACCATCCGACTGATCCGGCCGATCCGGACCATCGCCCATCGATTTGGCGGCAGCCACGCGCAGCGCAACGTCATCGATCTGACGCTGATAGAAGCCGCCCTGCGTGCCGGCGACGGTGCACTGGCCAGGGCGCTGACGACGGAGCGTTCGGCCGTACGCCCGGACAGTCCGCTGTCGGCGCTGTTTTCGAGACGTGCCGCCGATTTGTCAGAGAATTGACCCGGAGCGGATCTTGCCTTAAAAACTGGCTCAAACATATTTTTCGGGTTCCGAAAAAAATAAGAACGTGGGAGGAAACCATGTATCTCGGCCTCGACCTGGGCACATCGGGCGTCAAGGCGCTGCTGATCGATGCCGGACAGGGCGTCATCGGCTCCGGCCATGGCACGCTTGATGTTTCTCGCCCTCATCCGGGCTGGTCCGAGCAGGATCCCCTGCACTGGATACGCGCCTGCGAAGATGCGATCGCCGACCTGAAGGCGGCACATCCCGGGCAGTTCGCGGCAGTCAAGGGCATCGGCCTGTCGGGCCAGATGCATGGCGCGACCTTGCTCGATGCGGCCGATCAGGTGTTGCGCCCCTGCATCCTCTGGAACGATACGCGCAGCCATGTCGAGGCGGCGGCACTGGACGCCGATCCGCGCTTCCGCGCGCTCACCGGCAACATCGTCTTTCCCGGCTTCACCGCGCCCAAGCTCGCCTGGGTGAAGAACAACGAACCCGCTGTCTTCGCCAAGGTGGCAAGGGTGCTTTTGCCCAAGGATTTCCTGCGGCTCTGGCTGACCGGCGACTACATGTCGGAAATGTCGGATTCGGCCGGCACATCCTGGCTCGATGTCGGCAAGCGGCGCTGGTCTTCCGAGTTGCTCGCTGCGACCTCGCTTGAGGAAAAGCAGATGCCGTCGCTGGTCGAGGGCACGGAAAAAGCCGGCGCCCTGCGCGCCGAACTCGCGTCGCGGTGGGGCATCGCGGCCGGCACTCCGGTGGCTGGCGGGGCCGGCGACAATGCGGCTTCCGCCTGCGGCATGGGCACGGTCGGCGCCGGCCACGCTTTTGTCTCGCTCGGCACATCGGGTGTGCTGTTTGCCGCCAACGCCGCCTATCTGCCCAACCCGGCCAGCGCGGTGCACACCTTCTGCCATGCGCTGCCCAACACCTGGCACCAGATGGGCGTCATCCTGTCGGCAACCGATTCGCTCAACTGGCTGTCGGAGATCACGGGCAAGGGCGCGGGCGAACTGACATCGGAACTCGGCGAGACGCTGAAGGCGCCGACCGGCGTATCCTTCCTGCCCTATCTCTCGGGCGAGCGGACGCCACACAATGATTCCGCCATTCGCGGTTCGTTCACAGGCCTGGCGCATGAATCGGGCCGCGCAGTGCTGACACAGGCAGTGCTCGAAGGCGTCGCCTTTGCCTTCCGCGACAGCCTGGAGGCATTGAAAACCGCCGGCACGACCTTGACGCGCGTGACCGCGATCGGCGGCGGCTCGCGCTCGCGCTACTGGCTGAAGGCGATCGCCACCGCGCTGCAATTGCCGGTGGATATTCCGGCTGATGGCGATTTCGGCGCTGCGTTTGGAGCGGCCAGACTTGGCCTGATCGCCGCGACCGGCGCCGATCCGCTGGCCGTGTGCTCCGCGCCGAGGACAGATGCCACGATCGAGCCGGATGCAGCTCTTGGCGGCGCCTTCGCCGATGCCTATCACCGCTACCGCGCGCTCTATCCGGCGATCAAGGCCGTAACCGCGTGAGTTGGCGCTTGTCCCATTCCTTTCGTCCGGGCGCTGGCGCTGCCCCTCACCTGCCTGCCGGCATCCTCTCCCCGTATAGAGACGGGGAGAGGGGCGCTGTCATTGCTGGTTTCGCCAATCACCAACGTCGCAGGAAAGGCGTCGAGATTGCCGCCGGCCCCCTTCTCCCCGTCACTATACGGGGAGAAGTGCCCGGCAGGGCGATGAGGGGCGGCGCCGACTTCGCCAATCGGTCCCCTCTACAGATTGGACAAGCAACTACTGTAAGCGTGGGAGCCACTCAACTTGCCAGCAAGACCTCACTGCGCCGGCACCTTGTCGAGGAAGCCGGTGACGCTCTTCAGGCGGCCGTTCTCGATGATGCCGATGTCGGTGCCTTCGATGACGGAAGCAGTGCCCTCGGGCCCGAGATTCCAGGAGAAGCGGATCTTGTCGGCAAAGCCGTCCGGCGTGCCCTTCAGCGAGAAGCGGAAGCCGGCAAAGCGCTGCTGGACGCCGCCGATCAGCGCCGCGACGCCTTCATGGCCGTCGCCCTGCATGAGCGGATCACGATAGCTGACGTCCTCGGTGAAGACAGCCTTGAGCAAGGCCGCCCGGCGGTCGGCATCGCTTTCGTTCCAGGCGGTGATGTAGTTCAGGGCGATCGCGTTGAGGTCGGTCATGGTCTGTCTCCTTCGTTTGACGGTTTTGACAGGACCGTTTTCGACCAGCGCCGGCGTGAAACCAATTACGCCTGAGGTAATCGGGCAAACCTATCTTGGAGAGGAAGAGAACCATGAGCAGCGGCTTTTTCGGCGATATCCAGACAATCAAATATGAAGGACCGGATTCGACCAATCCGCTGGCCTACCGTTTCTACAATCCCGACGAAGTGGTGGCCGGCAAGCGGCTGGAAGACCATCTGCGCTTTGCCGTCGCCTACTGGCATTCCTTCGCCTGGCCGGGCGGCGACCCGTTCGGCGGCCAGACCTTCGACCGTCCCTGGTTCCCCAAGGCTGGCGGCGTCGACACGATGGAATTGGCGAAGCTGAAGGCGGATGTCGCCTTCGAGATGTTCTCGCTGCTCGGCGCTCCCTATTTCTGCTTTCACGACGCCGATGTACGGCCCGAGGGCAAGGATTTTTCCGAAAGTGCGGCCCGCCTCGATGAGATCGCCGATTATTTCGCCGGCAAGATGAAGCAGACCGGCGTCAAGCTTTTGTGGGGCACGGCGAACCTGTTCTCCAACCGCCGCTTCATGTCGGGCGCGGCGACCAATCCCGATCCGGATGTGTTCGCCTACGCGGCGGCGACGGTAAAGAGGTGCATCGACGTCACCAAGCGGCTGAAGGGCGAGAATTACGTGCTGTGGGGCGGGCGCGAGGGTTATGAGACGCTGCTCAACACCGACCTTGCCCGCGAGCAGGAACAGGCTGGCCGTTTCCTGAACCTCGTCGTCGACTACAAGCACAAGATCGGCTTCAAGGGCACGATCCTGATCGAGCCGAAGCCGCAGGAGCCGACAAAACACCAGTATGACTACGACGTCGCGACCGTCTACGGCTTCCTCAAGCGCTTCGGCCTGGAGAAGGAGGTCAAGCTCAACATCGAGCAGGGCCACGCCATCCTGGCAGGCCACTCCTTCGAGCACGAACTGGCGCTGGCCAATGCACTCGGCGTCTTCGGCTCGATCGACATGAACCGCAACGACTACCAGTCGGGCTGGGACACCGACCAGTTCCCCAACAACGTGCCGGAAATGGCGCTGGCATATTACCAGGTGCTCCAGGCCGGCGGTTTCAAGACCGGCGGCACCAATTTCGACGCCAAGCTGCGCCGCCAGTCGCTCGACCCGCAGGACCTGCTGATCGGCCATATCGGCGGCATGGATTCCTGCGCGCGCGGCCTCAAGGCGGCAGCGAAGATGGTAGAGGACAAGGCGCTGTCGGGTCCGCTCGCCGAGCGCTATGCCGGCTGGAACAGCGCCGAGGCCAAGGCGATGCTGTCAGGCAAGCGGACGCTGGAAGAGATCGCCGAGCGCGTGGTGAAGAAGAAGATCGAGCCGCAACCGCGCTCCGGCCGCCAGGAACTGCTCGAAAACATCGTCAACCGCTACGTCTGACGCTGCCTGACCGTCGGCAATCCAAGCCGGCGCACTATGCGATTCGAAAGCTTGGCGCGCGGAAACTTTCTGCGCGCCATGCTGAAATCGACGACAAGGTTTTGCCCCTTGCCGCCTCTCAATGACCTCGCTCTTGCCTTCAAACTGCCGTCACGAATCTCGTATAGGTATGGCTCGTGGCGGGAGAGGAAGAAGGAGGCGAACCGATATGCAGAACGAACGTGAAATCGACGCCCTGCTCTCACCTGGCGAGGCCGGATCGATCATCGACCGGCTGATGGCAATGCCGCATCCCAGGGATGGCGCGCGCCGGTCCAACGAATGGGATCGTGCTGTTGCCAGCCGTTTCGAGACCCATCTGGCCAGACAGATGCGCTCGCAGATCGATGGCGGCAGCGACCGGCAAAACGCCGCCTGAGCCGCCTGGATTCAACCTCGGCGAAGCCTGACAGGGGCTTCGCCAAAAGCCCTTGAAAATGCTCTCGAAAAGGCCGCAGCAGACGAGAACCCCGTCCGCCCGGCGATATCCGCCATGGCGATCCGCGTGTCGACAACGAGCCGGCGCGCGGCGCCCAGGCGCAGCCTGAGATAGTAGGCGCCCGGCGTCTCGCCGATCGACTTGCGAAAGATGCTTTCCAGGGTGCGCGCCGTCACCCCGGCGCGCTTGGCCACCGCGTCGATGGTCAGCGGCTGGTCGACATGCGCTTCCATCAAGCGGATCGCTTGCGCCAGCCGCGGATCGTAGCCGTCGAGCCGGCCGAGCGAGACCAGCGGCTGGGCATCAGTCGCGGCACGCGCCTGGTCGTAGATGAAGACGCTGGCGACATCGAGCGCCACCGCCATGCCGAGCCGCGTGCGAATCAAGTGCAGCATCAGGTCGAAGGTCGGCGAGGCGCCGCCCGAGGTGAACACCGGCCCGTCGATGACATAGCGGTCCGGCCGGACATCGACGCCGGGAAAAGCCGACGAAAAATCCTCCATGTCTTCCCAATGGGTGGTGGCGCTGCGGCCCTCCAGCAGGCCGGCGCGCGCCACCAGCCAGGTGCCGGCCTCGACGCCGCCGCACGCGCGGGCCGCCCGCGCCGCCCTCCGCAAGCCTGAAAGCAGAGCCGACGTCGCGTAATTCTGGGTGCCAAAACCGGCGACGACGACGAGAACGTCGGTCGTCTCCTTGGCGTCGAAACGGCCGCTGACCGCCACCGGCAGGCCGCAGGTGGTAACCGGCGCCTCGCCTGTCACCGAGACCAGCTTGAAATCGAACAGGGTTTCGCCGGAAATGCGATTGGCGGCCCGCAGCGGGTCGACGGCGGAGGCGACGCACATGATCGAGGAGCCGGAAAACACCAGGAACGTTACCTTGAGGGTCTCACGTTCGGCGCGAAAGACAGATTTTTCGCTTTTGATCATGTGGCCTTCGTAAAACGCAAAGCAGCTTTGATCAAGTCGAGCGATGGTAGTGGCTGTTTCGAATGGGAGGAGAGTTTCGATGCCGCTCGCGATGAACCGTGAGGTTTTCATTACCTGTGCCGTGACCGGGTCCGGCGGCTCGCAGGATCGCTCACCCCACGTACCGCGCTCGCCCAAGCAGATCGCCGATTCGGCGATCGACGCGGCCAAGGCCGGCGCTGCCATCGTCCATTGCCATGTGCGCGACCCCGAAACCGGCAAGCCCAGGCGCGACGTGCATCTCTACCGCGAGGTGACCGAGCGCATCCGCGCGGCGGATGTCGACGTCATCCTGAACCTCACCGCCGGTATGGGCGGAGACATGGTGTTCGGCTCGCCCGAAGCGCCGCTGCCGCTCAACGAAAAAGGCACCGACATGGGCGGCGCCACCAACCGCATGGAACATGTGCGCCAGTGCCTGCCGGAAATCTGCACGCTCGACTGCGGCACCATGAATTTCGCCGAGGCCGACTATGTCATGACCAACACGCCCGGCATGCTGCGCGCCATGGGCGGCATGATGACGGCGCTCGGCGTCAAGCCGGAAATCGAGGCCTTCGACACCGGACATCTCTGGTTCGCCAAGCAACTGGTCGAGGAAAAGGTGCTCGACCCGGACGCGCTGGTGCAGCTCTGCATGGGCGTGCCGTGGGGGGCGCCCGACGATCTCAATACCTTCATGGCGATGGTCAACAACGTGCCGTCGACATGGAACTGGTCGGCTTTCGCCATCGGCCGCAACCAGATGGCCTACGCCGCTGCCGCCGTGCTCGCCGGCGGCAATGTCCGCGTCGGCCTCGAGGACAATCTGTGGCTCGACAAGGGCGTGCTGGCGACCAATGCGCAATTGGTCGAGCGTGCCGCCTCGATCGTCACCAATCTCGGCGCCCGGATCCTGGGGCCGGAAGAAGTGCGCAAGAAGCTCAACCTGACCAAGCGAGCGCCGATCGCGGCATAAATTATTCGCAGGGAGGGTCGATATGGCTACTGTAAAATTCACCGCCATGAAGGACGGCGACAGGCAAGACTACGAGTTCCTGACCGCGCACGAGATCGACTACGCGGCCAGGACCGGCGAGCGGCTGCTCGACGCGCTGGTGCAGCTCGACGAAGGCCTGTCCGGCTACAAGATCACGCGGCTGGGTCATTCGCTGCAGGCGGCGACGCGGGCCTGGCGCGACGGCGCCGACACCGACTGGATAGCCTGTGCGCTTCTGCACGACATCGGCGACATCTACGCGCCCTACAATCACGACGAATACGCCGCTTCGATCCTGAAACCTTTCGTGCGCGAGCAATGCACCTGGGTGGTGGAGAAGCATGGCGACTTCCAGCGCCTCTATTACGCCCACCATCTCGGCGGCAATCGCCATGCGCGCGACCGCTTCGCCGGTCATGCCTATTTCGACGATTGCGACCAGTTTTGCGAACGCTGGGACCAGTCGAGCTTCGACCCTGACTATGAGACACTGCCGATCGACTTCTTCCGGCCGTTCGTGCTCGAAGTCTTCGCCCGCAAAGCCTACGACCCCTCGGTCATCCGCGCCGGCGAGCGCGTGCCTCTCGCCGATCCCGAAACCGCCAGGACAAGAACCGGAGCCTCTCAATGAGCATCATCAACAAGGCGGCCGCCATCGGCGGCGGGGTCATCGGCGCCGGCTGGGTGGCGCGGCTCCTGCTCAACGGCATCGACGTGTCGATCTTCGATCCCGATCCCGAAGCTTCGCGCAAGGTCTCGGAAGTGATGAAGGGCGCGCGCCGCGCCTATAGGCAGATGGTGCCGGGCGGCCTGCCCAAAGAGGGCAAGCTGACCTTCGCCAAGACGATCGCCGAGGCGGTCGCGGATGCCGACTTCGTCCAGGAAAGCGTGCCGGAACGGCTCGACCTAAAGCACAAGGTGCTGGCCGAGATCGACACCCACGCGCCGGCCAACGCCATCGTCGGCTCCTCGACCTCGGGCATCAAGCCGACCGACATGCAGGTGGCGATGAAGAGGCACCCGGAACGGCTGGTCGTCGGCCATCCGTTCAACCCGGTCTATCTGCTGCCGCTGGTCGAGATCGTCGGCGGCGACCAGACCTTCCCCGAAGCCATCGAAGTCGCCAAGGAGATCTATGCCTCGATCGGCATGAAGCCGGTCGTCATCCGCAAGGAGATCGAGGCTTTCGTCGGCGACCGCCTGCTCGAAGCCGCCTGGCGCGAGGCACTGTGGCTGATCAAGGACGGGATCTGCACGGTCGAGGAACTCGACGACATCATGCGCTACGGCTTCGGCCTGCGCTGGGCGCAGATGGGCATGTTCCAGGTCTATCGCGTTGCCGGCGGCGAGGCCGGCATGCGCCACTTCATGGCGCAGTTCGGGCCCTGCCTGAAATGGCCGTGGACCAAACTGATGGACGTGCCGGAGTTCAACGACGAACTGGTCGACCTGATCGCCACCCAGTCTGACGACCAGGCGCACGGCCTGTCGATCCGCGAACTGGAAAAGATCCGCGACGACAATCTGGTCGCGATCATGGATGCGCTGTCGAAGCAGAACAAGGGCAAGGGCTGGGGCGCCGGCGCGCTGCACAAGGATTACACAAGACAGCTCGCCAAGCTGGCGGCGAAGAAGCCCGTGGCCTCAAAGGCAGCGGAAAGGGCCAGGGCCGCCAAGCCAGTGAAGAAAGCCGAAAAGCCGAAGAAAAAGAAGAAGGGCTGAGACCATGGATTTCGGTCTTTCGGAAGAGCAGAAACTCATTGTCGAGACGACGCGCGCCTTCGTCGAGAATGAGCTTTATCCGCACGAGCGCGAGGTCGAGCGCACTGGCGTGCTGCGCCGCGAGCTGATCGAGGAGATCAAGGCGAAGGCGATCGAGGCGGGCCTCTATGCCGCTAACATGCCTGCCGATGTCGGCGGCGCGGGGCTCGATACGGTGACCTGGCTGCTCTACGAGAAGGAACTGGGCCGCGCCAATTACGCACTGCATTGGACCTGCGTGGCGCGCCCCTCCAACATCCTGCTCGCCGGCACGCCGGAGCAGCGCGAAAAATATCTTTTCCCCTGCATCCGCGGCGAGAAATGGGACTGCCTGGCGATGACCGAGCCGGGCGCCGGCTCCGACCTGCGCGGCATGAAGGCGACCGCCGTGCAGGACGGCGACGACTGGGTGCTGAACGGCACCAAGCATTTTATCTCCCACGCCGATCTCGCCGATTTCGCCATCGTCTTCATGGCCTCGGGCGAAGAGGATTCACCGCGCGGAAAGCGCAAGAAGATCACCGCCTTCTTCGTCGACAAGGGCACCAAGGGATTCACGGTGCGCGACGGCTATCGCAATGTCTCGCATCGCGGCTACACCAACGCCATCCTCGAATTCGACGATTGCCGCCTGCCGGCATCCCAGGTTCTGGGCGAGGTGCACAAGGGCTTCGACGTCGCCAATTCCTGGCTCGGCGCCACGCGGCTGCAGGTCGGCGCCACCTGCCTCGGCCGTGCCGAGCGAGCGCTCGGCCATGCGGTCGAATATGCCGCGCAGCGCCAGCAGTTCGGCCAGCAGATCGGCAAGTTCCAGGGCGTGTCGTTCAAGCTCGCCGACATGGCGACGGAACTCAAGGCCGCCGACCTGATGGTGTTCGAAGCCGGCTGGAAGTACGATCAGGGAACCGTCACCGACCAGGACATGGCCATGGCCAAGCTGAAGGCCACCGAAATGCTCGCCTTCGTTGCCGACGAGGCCATCCAGATCCATGGTGGCATGGGGCTGATGGACGATCTGCCGCTGGAGCGCATCTGGCGCGACGCCCGCGTCGAACGCATCTGGGAAGGCACGTCGGAGATTCAGCGACATATTATTTCGCGGGCGCTGCTGCGCCCGTTCGGGGCTTGATCGATGCATAAACTCGAACGCCTCCTGCGCCCCAAATCGATCGCCGTGTTCGGCGGCGTGCAGGCCGCCGCCGTCGTGGCGCAATCGATCAAGATGGGCTTTGCCGGCGAGATCTGGCCGGTGCACCCAACCAAGGACGAAGTGGCCGGACGCAAGGCCTACCGATCCGTCGCCGATTTGCCCGGCGCGCCGGACGCCGCCTTTGTCGGCGTCAACCGGCACCTCACCATCGAGGTGGTCAAGGCGCTGGCCGAACGCGGCGCCGGCGGCGCCGTCTGCTTTGCCGCCGGCTTCCTCGAAACCGAGGCCTATGACGAGGACGGCGAGCGGCTGCAGGCCGAACTGGTGGCCGCCGCCGGCCAGATGCCGATCATCGGACCGAACTGCTACGGCCTGATCAACTATGCCGACGGCGCGCTTTTGTGGCCAGACCAGCATGGCGGCATCAGGTTGGAAGAGGGCGGCAAGGGTGTCGCCATCATCACCCAGTCGTCCAACATCGCCATCAACATGACGATGCAGAAGCGCGGCCTACCGATCGCCTTCCTGATGACCGCAGGCAACCAGGCGCAGACCGGCCTGTCCGAAATGGCGCTCGGCCTGATCGAGGACGAGCGCGTCACCTCGCTTGGCCTGCACATCGAGGCGTTCGATTCGGTAGCCGGCTTCGAGCGCCTGGCGGCAAGGGCACGTGAGCTCAAGAAGCCGATCATCGCCATGAAGGTCGGCCGCTCCGAACAGGCGCGGCAGGCAACCGTCTCGCACACCGCTTCGCTTGCCGGCTCGGACGCTGCTTCCGGCGCCTTCCTGAAGCGGCTTGGCATCGCTCGCGTCGATTCCATCCCCTCCTTCATCGAGGCGCTGAAGCTGCTGCACATCACCGGACCGCTGCCTGGCTATACCTTGTCGTCGATGAGCTGTTCGGGCGGCGAGGCATCGGTCATGGCCGACAGCGCCGAAGGCCGATGGGTCAACTTCCCGGTCCTGAACGACACCCATCGCGCCCATGTCAAATCGACGCTCGGGCCGCTGGTCGCGGTGGCCAATCCCCTGGACTATCACACCTTCATCTGGAACAACGAGCCGGCGATGACCGCCACCTTCACCGCCATGGTGTCGGGCGGCTTCGACCTCAACATGCTGGTGCTCGACTTCCCGCGTCCCGATCGCTGCTCGGTGACCGACTGGTGGGCGACGCTGCGCGCTTTCGAATCGGCGCTGAAGACCAACAAGGCGCGTGGCGCCATCGTCTCCTCGCTGCCGGAGAACCTGCCGGAAGAATACACCGCCGAGCTGATGGCGCGCGGCATGGTGCCGCTTTTCGGCATTTCCGAAGCGATGGACGCCGCCCAGGCGGCGGCCTTCATCGGCTGGGCCTGGCGCGAGCCGCAGGCGCAGCCGGTGGATACATCGGCGTCCGGTGCTGCCGGTGGCGATCATGTTACGCCCGACGAGGCGCAAGCCAAGGCGCGGCTGATCAAGGCCGGGCTTCCAGTGCCAAAAGGCGAACGCGCGGGCAATGCGGTCGAAGCGGTGATCTCGTCCATGGCGCTCGGCTTTCCCGTCGCCCTGAAGGCGCTTGGCGTCACCCACAAGTCCGAGGTCGGCGCCGTCAGGCTGAACCTCAAGGACGCCGAATCGGTCAGCACCGCGGCGCATGACCTGTTGCCGCTCGGCACCGGGCTCTATGTCGAGCGCATGGTGCGCGACGGCGTCGCCGAACTGATCGTCGGCTTCACCCGCGACCCGATGTTCGGCGCCGTGATGACGCTGGGCACCGGCGGCGTGCTGGTCGAATTGCTGCGCGACAGCGTCACGCTGATGCTGCCGGCAACGCGCGACGACATCGAGGCCGCACTGCGCGGCCTGAAACTGTTCCCGCTGCTCGAAGGCTATCGCGGTCGGCCGAAGGCCGATCTCGCGGCCGCCATCGACGCCATCGCGGGCATTGCCGGCTTCGTGCAGGAGAATGCCGGCGAGATCGAGGAACTCGACATCAATCCGCTGATCGTCTGCTCCGAAGGCAAGGGCGCCTGGATCGCCGATGCATTGCTGGTGCTGGGAGAAAACAAGAATGTCTGACGTCATTTCGACCCGCCGCGAAGGCTTGATCCTCGAGGTCACGCTCGACCGCCCCAAGGCCAATGCCATCGATCTGAAAACATCGCGGCTGATGGGCGAAACCTTCAAGGCGTTCCGCGACGATCCCGACCTGCGCGTCGCCATCGTCAAGACCGCCGGCGACAAGTTCTTCAGCGCCGGCTGGGACCTCAAGGCCGCCGCGAGCGGCGACGCGGTCGACGGCGACTATGGCGTCGGCGGTTTCGCCGGTCTGCAGGAACTGCGCGACCTGAACAAGCCGGTCATCGCCTGCGTCAACGGCATGGCGGTGGGCGGCGGCTTCGAGCTGGCGCTGTCCTGCGATCTCATCTACGCCTCCGACCACTCCTCCTTCGCGCTGCCCGAAATCCGCGCCGGCACGCTGGCCGACGCGGCGACGATCAAGCTTCCGAAGCGCATCCCCTATCATGTCGCCATGGACCTTTTGCTCACCGGCCGCTGGATGGATGTCGCCGAGGCGCATCGCTGGGGCCTGGTCAACGAGGTGCTGCCCAAGGAGAAGCTCGAGGACCGCGTCTGGGAGATCGCCCGGCTGCTCGCCGGCGGCCCGCCGCTGGTGTTCGCAGCGATCAAGGAGACCGCGCGGGTGGCGGAATCGCTGACCTTCCAGGAGGCGATGAACAAGGTGACGCGCCGGCAACTGCCGACGGTCGATGCGCTCTATGGGTCGGAGGACGGCATGGAAGGTTTCCGCGCCTTCGCCGAAAAGCGCGAACCGGTATGGAAGGGGAGATAGCTCGCCGACGATGATGTTCCGTCACACCCCCCTCTGGCCTCAACCTCCACATTCGGTCCAAGCAGCATGACCGACTACAGCAAACTCATCGACGCCGAGACCTGGGCCTTCATCGAGCGGACGAATTCCTATTATCCGCCCGACACGATCGATTACACGATCGCGCAGCAGCGCGAGATCTACGATCGCATGTGCCGCGAGTTCTTTGCCGGCTATCCGCAAGGCGTGACGGCCGAGACGACCGCTATTGCCGGGCCGGCATGCGATGTCCCGATGCGCATCTACCGCAACGCAAAGCCGGACCATGCCGCCATGGTGCTCTACCTCCATGGCGGGGGCTTCATCCTCGGCGGGCTGGACAGCCATGACGACGTCTGCGCCGAGCTTTGCGGCCGCACCGGTTATGAGGTGGTCTCGGTCGACTACCGGCTGGCGCCGGAGCATCTGCATCCGGCCGCTTTCGACGATGCGATGAGCGCCTTCGAATGGGCCGCCGGGACCTACGACCGCCCGGTCTTGCTGTGCGGTGACAGCGCCGGCGGCAATCTTTGCGCCGCCGTTGCGCACGCGACACGTGGCCACGCGAAAAAGCCGATCGGCCAGGTGCTGATCTATCCCGGTCTCGGCGGCGATCGCGCGCGCGGCTCCTATGTGACGCATGCCGAAGCGCCGATGCTGACGGTGCGCGACCTTGAATTCTACAAATACGTCCGTACCGGCGGCGTGGACCAGACCGGTGACATCACGCTGTATCCGCTGGCCGATGCCGATTTCGCCAATCTGCCGCAGACCGTGCTGATTACCGCCCAGTGCGACCCGCTGTCATCCGATGGCGAGGCTTATCGCGACCGCATCGTCGCGGCAGGCGGGCGCGCCGCCTGGTTCGAGGAGCCCGGCCTGGTGCACGGCTATCTCAGGGCCCGGCATGCCGTTGGCCGCGCCCGCGCGAGCTTCACCCGGATCGTCGACGCGGTGGCCACGCTCGGAAAGGGCGGCTTAACCTGGTAGGACGAGTAGTTGTCCGCTCAGGACGCCTTGGCCAGGAAGCTCTGATAATCCGATTTCGCCTGCAGCAGGCGCAGCACGTTCTCGCGCGAACCGCGCACATGCGCGCGGGCCAGGGCGCCGGCGCGGCTGACATCGTTTGCGCAGATCGCCTCGACGATCTCGGCGTGTTCGTCGCGGGCGATCTTCCATTCATCGAGCCACAAGAGTTCGGTCCAGACATAGTGCTGGCACTTGTCGAGGATGCCGCACAGCATGCCATGCAGCATGACATTGCCGCTGATCTCGGCAATGACGCGGTGGAGATCGATGCCGACCTCCAGCTCCTGGAATTTTTCCCGCGTCGTGCGGTCGGGAATGGCGGCCAGCCGCTCGCATTCGGCCAGCATGGCGCGCAGCCGCGCCTTGTCCTTCTCGGTCGCGGCGGCCGCCGCCAATTCCGTCGCATGACCGTCGAGCAGTTCGCGGATGGCGAAGGCCTCGCGGAACATGTTGATGTCGAACTCGGTGACGGCATAGCCCTGGCGCGGCCGGCCGGTGACCAGCCCGTCGCGCTCCAGGCGATTGAAGGCTTCGCGCACGGGGGTGCGGCTGACATTGAGTTTCGCCGCGATGTCGCTTTCGGTGACGCGTGAACCCGGCGGAATCTGGCCGGTCACGATCATCGCCTTGAGCGCGGAATAGACCGAGTCGCGCAGCGTGTTTTTTGGTTCCTTGGCCAAGTTCCGTTTCCAGTTCTCCGGCCGCTTTAGCCGGACATCGCCTCGTTTGTAGTCGCAGTCGGCGTAATTTGCCACGCCCCGCGGCGTCGTCCCTACCGCCCAACCGATCGCGCCCGCCGCAGTTGACAACACCGATCTCTCGGCTACATTCTAAATTGTATACAAAATCGCATGCCAAATCAAAAACAAACGGGAACACCGGTCGGAGAACCGAAATGAACAGGACCACCAGCTTTAGAACTCTAGCGACAGCCGGGCTCATTGCCTCCGTGGCAGTGCCCGCCGTCGCCGCCGACACGATCACCGTCGCCTCATGGGGCGGCACCTATCAGGAGGCCCAGACCAAGGCCTTCTTCAAGCCGACCGCCGATGCGCTCGGCATCACCATCAAGGAAGACACGACCAACGGCCTCGATGACGTGCGCCTGCAGGTGACCGGCAATGCGGTAAAATGGGACATCACCGAACTCGGCGCCGACGAATGCGCGCGCGGCTCGAAGGAGGGGCTGTTCGAAAAGCTGGATTACGGCATCATCGACAAGAGCGGCATCAACCCCAGGCTGGTGCATGACGATTGGGTCGGCATTTCCTACACGTCCGTCGTGCTGATCTATCGGACCGATGTCTTCGGCGACAAGGGCCCGAAGACATGGGCCGACTTCTGGAACGTGGAAAAGTTTCCGGGACGGCGCGCGCTGAGCAGCAGCCAGGCGACGGAGACGCTGAGCGTCGCAGCGCTCGCCTCCGGCCTGCCGATCGACAAGGTCTATCCCGTCGACATCGACGGCGCGCTGAAATCGGTCGACAAGATCCGCGGCCATGTCGATGCCTGGTGGACCTCCGGCGCCCAGGCCATGCAACTGGTGAAGGATGGCGAAGTCGACATGGCGAGCATCTGGAACGGCCGCGCCGGCACTTTGAAGAAGGAAGGCGCGCCGGTCAGCTTCTCCTTCGACCAGGGCGTGCTCACCGCCGATTGCATGGTCATCCCCAAGGGCGCCAAGAACAAGGACGCGGCGATGAAGGCGCTGGCCATGTTCGTCAGCCCGCAACTGCAGGCCAACCTGCCGCTCTATGTCGACAATGGGCCGGTGAACGAGAAGGCCTTCGAGACCGGCAAGATCCCGCCGGAGCGGATCAAGGACATCAACTCGGCGCCCGAAAACGTCAAGAAGCAGGTGTTGCAGGATGCCGAATTCTGGCGCGACAACCTCGTCGAGGCGACGGAAAAGTTCAACAACCTGATCCAGCAATAGCCGGAATCCTGACATTGCGGGACGGCACCAGCGCCGCCCCGCTGCTTCAGTCTCTGCCTCGGAGATAACGATCTTGTCCATTGCACCATCCGCGCTGCCGATCGGCATGCGCGCGATCGAGAAACGATTTGGCAGCGTGCCGGTGCTGCGCGACCTGAACCTCGATGTCGAGGCCGGCGAGTTCCTGACGCTGCTTGGGCCTTCGGGCTCGGGGAAGACGACGCTGCTGATGATCCTGGCCGGTTTCGTGCGAGCCAATGGCGGATCGATCAAGGTCGGCGGCGACGAGATCATCACCACGCCGCCGCACCGGCGCAATATCGGCATGGTGTTCCAGAACTATGCGCTGTTTCCGCATATGAACGTCTTCCACAACATCGCCTTTCCGCTGAAGCAGCGCGGCGTCGGTGTGACAGAGACAGCGCAGCGGGTGGAGAAGGCGCTGGAGTTGGTGAAGCTGCATGGCCTGGGCGAGCGCCGGGTGGACCAGCTTTCCGGCGGCCAGCGCCAGCGCGTGGCCCTGGCGCGCGCCATCGTCTTCGAGCCGCGCATCGTCTTGATGGACGAACCGCTGTCGGCGCTCGACAAGGGCCTGCGCGAGCATATGCAGATCGAATTGCGTGCGCTTCATCGCCGTCTCGGCATGACCACGGTCTATGTCACGCACGACCAGCGCGAAGCCATCACCATGTCGGACCGTATCGCGGTGATGAACGGTGGCCGCATCGAACAGCTCGACAGGCCCGAAACGCTTTATGCCGCGCCGAAGACGCAATTCGTAGCCGGCTTCATCGGCGAATCGAACTTCATCCCGGTCGAAAGCCGCAATGGCTCGGTCTGGTATGAGGACAGGCTGATCCAGACCGGCGCACCGACGCCGCCGGCCGGTCCGCATCTGATGGTGGTGCGACCGGAGAAGCTGCGGCTGGTCACGGCATCCGACCCGTCGACCGGCGTCAATGTGCTCGATGCGACGGTCAGCGACATCATCTACCAGGGCGACAGTTTTGTCTGCTATGCCAGCCTGCGCGACGGCCGCCAGCTGACGCTGCGCGACTATTGCCGCAGCGACGTGCTGGCAAGGCTGCCGGCGCCGGGCCAGCCGATCACGCTCGGCCTCGATGCGAAGGACACGATCCTGGTGGCGGCCGAGGGATGAGCGCGCAGTCCGCCTTCGTGACGGAGACCGCCCGCCCGGCAGGGCAGGACCTGAACGCGCAGGCCCTGCGCGCCGATGCGCGGCGCGAGTCATTGCGGCTGCTGGCGCTGCTGGCGCCGAGCCTGTTCCTTGTCTGCGCGATCATCATCGTGCCGATCGGCTGGCTGTTCTGGCTGTCG
This sequence comes from Mesorhizobium sp. BR-1-1-10, assembly GCF_020165595.1. Classification (NCBI taxonomy): domain Bacteria; kingdom Pseudomonadati; phylum Pseudomonadota; class Alphaproteobacteria; order Hyphomicrobiales; family Phyllobacteriaceae; genus Mesorhizobium; species Mesorhizobium sp. BR-1-1-10. The sequence goes on from NZ_JAIUIL010000005.1 coordinate 528,598, forward strand.
CTGTTCGACGAGACCGGCGCCTTGAGCGCCGCCAACTATGCGCGTTTCTTCGAGCAGGCCTCCTACATCAGGACCTTCATCACCACCTTCGAGGTCGCCTTCATCGTCACCGGCGCCTGCGTGCTAACAGGCTATCCCCTGGCCTACATGTTGTCGCAGCTGCCGCGCCGGGCCGCATCGATCTGCCTGATCTTCGTCATCCTGCCGTTCTGGACGTCGGTGCTGGTGCGCACCTATGCCTGGCTGGTGATCCTGCAGCGCAAGGGCCTGATCAACAGCTGGCTCATCGATCTCGGCGTGATCAGCCAGCCGCTGTCGCTGGCCAACAATTTTTCGGGCGTCGTCATCGGCATGACGCACATATTGCTGCCGTTTCTGGTTTTGCCGCTCTATGCCTCGATGAAGACGATCGACACCGACTGCCTGCGCGCCGGCATGAACCTCGGCGCCGGCCCGGCCGCCACCTTCCGGCAGATCTTCTTTCCGCTGTCGGTGCCGGGCCTCGCCTCCGGCGTGGTCATCGTCTTCGTGCTGTGCCTCGGTTTCTTCGTGACGCCGGCGCTGATGGGTGGCGGCAAGGTGGTGATGTGGGCGATGCGCATGGAACAGACCACCAGCCTCTATTCCAACTGGGGCGCCGGTGCGGCACTCGGCGTGGTGCTGCTGGTGGTCACGCTGGCGCTTCTCGGCCTGTTCCAGTGGCTGCTCGGCGCGCGCGCCACCGGCGTATGGAGTTCGCGATGAGTGAAGATATCGGATTGCCGATCTCGCATCGGCAACGGCTGTGGCTCTACGCCTTCGGCGGCCTCGTGCTGTTGTTCCTGATCGCGCCGTCGGTCATCATCGTCATCATGTCGTTCTCGGATTCGACGCTGCTGCAGTTCCCGCCGCGGCAATGGTCGCTGCGCTGGTATGAAAGCTATTTCCAGTCGCTGGAATGGCGCGACGCCACCATCGTGTCGGTGAAGGTCGCGGTCATGACCGCGCTGGTGGCGACGCCGCTCGGCACTGCCGCCGCCTATGCTATCAACCGGGGCACGCTGCGCTTCAACGGCACCATCAACGCGCTGCTGACGGCGTCGCTGATCATCCCGGTGATCCTGGTCGGCATCGGCACCTTCTTCCTCTATGCGCGCATCGGCCTCAACAACACGCTGATCGGCCTGGTCATCGCGCATACGGTGCAGGCGCTGCCGCTGGTGGTGCTGACGGTGCTGTCGGGCCTGCGCTCCTACGACATGAACCAGGAGCGGGTGGCGCGCAGCCTGGGTGCGGGGCGCATCGCCGCCTTCTGGCAAGTGACGATGCCGCAGATCCGCTTCTCGATCGTCTCGGGTGCGCTGTTTGCCTTCATCACCTCCTTCGACGAAGTTGTCGTCTCGCTGTTCATCTCGGGCGGGGAGACCACGACACTGACACGCCGCATGTTCAACGCGCTGCGCGACCAGATCGACCCGACCATCGCCGCCATCTCGACCTGCCTGATCGCGCTGTCTGTCCTGCTGTTATCGCTGGCGCAGATCTTCGGCCGCCGGCATTGATTTCATCGGACCCATTCGCTTCAAGTGCCCATTTTCTTCAAGACACCGGGGGATACCCAGACCAGATGCGTGATTTCCAGTTTCCCGGCCGCTCGCCGGTTCGTGCCACGGAAGCGATTGCCGCGACATCGCATCCGCTCTCGACGCTTGCGGCCATCGAGATACTGCGCGCCGGCGGCAATGCCATGGATGCCGCCATCTGCGCCGCCGCCGTGCAGGGCGTGGTCGAGCCGCAATCGACGGGGATAGGCGGCGATTGCTTTGTCCTCTACTGCCCCAAGGGGCAAAGCGAAGTGCTGGCTTTCAACGGCTCGGGGCGTGCGCCGGCGGCCGCGACCGTCGACTGGTATCGCGACAAGGGTTTTAGCGAGCTTCCCAAACAGGGGCCGCATGCGGTGACCGTGCCGGGCGCCATCGACGCCTGGTGCCGGCTGCTGGAGGACCATGGCAGCAAGGGCTTGGCCGAGGTGCTGGCGCCGGCGATCCACTACGCCGAGAACGGCTATGTCGTGCACGACCGCGTCGCCTTCGACTGGGCCGAACCCGAAACCGATCTTTCCGCCGACGAGCATGCCGCGCGCATCTTCCTGCCGGGCGGCATGGCGCCGAAGGCCGGCGACGTGCACAGGCAGCCGGAGCTGGCCGCGACCTTGCGGGTGATCGCCAAACAGGGCCGCGCCGGGTTCTACGAAGGCGCGGTCGCCGACGACATGGTGCGCCGGCTCAAGGAGCTGGGCGGGCTGCACACGGCGGACGATTTCGCCGCGACCAGGGGCGACTATGTGGCGCCGGTGAGCGTCAGCTATGGCGGCCACGAGATCCACCAGATGCCGCCGAACAACCAGGGGCTGACGGCGCTTTTGATGCTGAACGTGCTGTCGGGCTTCAAGCTCGGTGGGCTCGACCCTAACGGCGCCGAGCGCCTGCACCTGGAGATCGAGGCCGGGCGGCTGGCCTATCGCGACCGCGACCGTTTCGTCGGCGACCAGGACCATGTCCCGGTGCCGGTGAGGCAGCTTCTCTCGGCCGCCTATGCCGACCGGCTGCGCGCCGAGATCGACCGCGAGCGCGCCATGACCCATTTGCCCGACGTGCAGCTGCCGGGCAGCGACACGGTCTATATCTCGATCGTCGACCGCGACCGCAGCGCGGTCTCCTTCATCAACTCGACCTATTATTCGTTCGGCAGCGGCGTCGTCGGTCCCAAGACCGGCGTCGTGCTGCAGAACCGCGGCTCGAGCTTCCGCCTCGATCCGGCCCACCCCAACGCCATCGCGCCCAGCAAGCGGCCGATGCACACGATCATGCCCGGCATGGCGACCAAAAACGGCCGCGTGGTGATGCCGTTCGGCGTCATGGGCGGCGGCTACCAGCCCTTCGGCCATGTCCATCTGCTGACCAACATGATCGATTTCGGCATGGACCCGCAGCAAGCGCTCGACGCGCCGCGCGTGTTCTACAATGACGGTATGGTGGAGGCGGAGCGCAACGTGCCCGCCGAGGCGGTCGAAGGCCTGCGGCGGCGCGGCCACGCCATCACCGAGCCGCACCATCCGCTCGGCGGCGGCCAGGCGGTGCTGATCGACTGGGAAAAGGGAACGCTGACGGGGGCATCCGATCCGCGCAAGGACGGGATGGCGCTGGGGTATTGAGGAACTACCGGGCGCGGGCGCTGCCCCTCACCTGCCTGCCGGCATCCTCTCCCCGTATAGTGACGGGGAGAGGGGACACTGTCATCGACAGTTCGCCAATCGCCCACGCTGAACAGGCGCCGAGACCGAAACTGCCCCTTTCTCCCCGTCCCTATACGGGGAGAAATGCCCGGCAGGGCAATGAGGGGCGGCGCTGACATCAGATGGACTTTCGCAAGCCATAGTCTTGAAACATAGCTGGTGACCATGACCCAAATCCACACAGACCTTTCCCACCGCCTCGTCGCCGGCGCCGACGACGCGCCGGCGATCCTGGCGCCCGACAGGCCGACGCTGACCCATGGCAGGCTGCGCGCGCTGATCGCCACCACCGCCACGCAGCTCCATGCACGCGGCATCGGCCGAGGCGACCGGGTGGCGATCGTGCTGCCCAACGGGCCGGAGATGGCGACGGCTTTCATCGCTGTCGCCGCCACAGCCTCGACGGCGCCGCTCAACCCCGCCTACCGGGCGGACGAGCTCGATTTCTACCTGACCGACATCGGCGCCAAGGCGATCCTGGTCGCCGAGAACGAGACTGGCCCTGCCGTGACTGTGGCCGAGCGCCTCGGCATTGGCGTGCTGCGGCTTGTCGTGCCGCCAGACGCGCCGGCCGGCAGCTTCACCATCGAGGGCGCGGCGGTCGGATCGCAAGCGGCTCCCGCCATGGCCCGGGACGGTGACATCGCGCTTCTGCTGCACACGTCGGGCACGACGTCACGCCCCAAGCTGGTGCCGCTCAGCCATGCCAATGTCGCGGCCTCCGCCCGCCATATCGGCGCGACGCTCGGCCTGACGGCGGATGATCGCTGCCTCAACATCATGCCGCTGTTCCATATCCATGGGCTGATCGCGGCGGTGCTGTCGTCGCTGGCATCGAGCGGCAGCATCTACTGCACGCCAGGCTTCAACGCGCTGCGCTTCTTCCAGTGGCTGAGCGACGCGAAGCCGAGCTGGTACACGGCGGTGCCGACCATGCACCAGGCGATCTTGGCGCGCGCGGCGCGCAACCCGGAAGCATTGGCGGCGGCACGCCTGCGCTTCATCCGCTCGTCCTCGGCTTCGCTGCCGGCGCAGGTGATGGCCGAACTCGAGGCGACTTTCGGCTGCCCGGTCATCGAATCCTACGGGATGACCGAGGCCGCGCACCAGATGGCGTCGAACCGGCTGCCGCCCGGCCTGCGCAAGCCGGGCAGCGTCGGTGCGGCCGGCGGACCCGAAGTCGCCGTGATGGCGCCGGACGGCCGGCTGATGCAGGCCGGCGAAACGGGCGAGATCGTCATTCGCGGCCCCAATGTCACCTCAGGCTACGAGAAGAACCCGGACGCCAACGCCACGGCCTTCGCGCATGGCTGGTTCCACACCGGCGACCAGGGCGTGCTCGACGATGACGGCTATCTCAGGGTCACCGGCCGGCTGAAGGAGATCATAAATCGCGGCGGCGAGAAGATCTCGCCGCTCGAGGTCGACAATGTGCTGATGGACCATCCGGCGGTGGCGCAGGTCGTCACCTTCGCCATGCCGCATGACAAGCTCGGCGAGGAGGTGGCGGCGGCCGTGGTGCTGCGCGAAGGCATGAGCGCCAGCGAGGGCGATATCCGCGCCCACGCCGCGATGCGGCTCGCCGACTTCAAGGTGCCGCGCAAGGTGCTGATCCTGGAGGAGATCCCCAAAGGGGCGACCGGCAAGCTGCAGCGCATCGGGCTCGCCGCCAAGCTCGGGCTCTGATCATGAAGATCACCATTTTCGGCGCCGGCGCCATCGGCGGCTATGTCGCGGCCAAGCTGGCCATCGCCGGCCGCACCGAGCTGTCGATCGTCGCCCGCGGCGCGCATCTCGACGCGATCAAGGCCAATGGCCTGCGCCTGATGGAGGACGGGCGGGAAACGACCGTCCCCGTCAAGGCCGCCGCCAAGGCGGAAGAGCTCGGCACGCAGGACTACGTCGTGCTGGCGCTGAAGGCGCATTCCGTCGCGCCCGCGCTCGACCAGATTGCCCCGCTGCTTGGGGACCACACAGCGGTCGTCACCATGCAGAACGGCGTTCCCTGGTGGTATTTCCACAAAAACTGCGGCGCGCTCGAAGGCACCAGACTGCAGCAGGTCGACCCCGGCGGCACGATCTGGGACCGGCTCGGCCCGCGGCGTGTCATCGGTTCGGTGGTCTACCCCGCCGTCGAGGTCGATGCGCCCGGCCTGATCCGCCATGTCGAAGGAAAACGCTTCTCGCTCGGCGAACCCTCGGGCGAGAAGAGCGAAAGGGTCACGCTCCTGGCCGGGGAGATGGTCAAGGCCGGGCTGCAGGCGCCGGTGCGCGACGACATACGCGCAGAGATCTGGATAAAACTGTGGGGCAATCTCTCCTTCAACCCGATCTCGGCGCTGACCGGCTCGACGCTTGCCGCGATCGTCGCCGACGAGGGCACCCGCATGCTCGCCCGCGCCATGATGCTGGAAGCGCAAGCGATCGGCGAAAGCCTCGGCGTGCGCTTCCCCATAGACGTCGACCGCCGCATCAAGGGCGCCGGCGACGTCGGCGAGCACAAGACCTCGATGTTGCAGGACCTGGAACGCGGCAGGCCCATGGAGATCGACGCGCTGGTAGGCGCCGTGCAGGAGCTTGGGCGACTGACGGGCAAGCCGACGCCGGCGATCGATGGGGTGCTGGCGTTGGTGAAGAGGCTGGCGGTGGAGCGGGGGTGTTATGGGTGAGGGGGTGTGGGCATCGGTTAGTTGCTGCGGCCCGAATGACCGAGTGAGACGCCTAAACTCTACCGTGGACGGCCGCTTTGCGCCTGAAGTCGACGTTGAGACGGTCCGGCCGTTTCCCTGAAATCGGACATCGAGTGTGCCGCAGTGGGTTTCTGTAGTGATCCAACCGTTACCACAGTACCCGCCGACGCCCTTGTGAATCATGAACGAGCGTACCTGTTCAAGCGATCCCAGGATCTCTGTCCGCCCGATCAATCTTCATCGGGGATCGGTTATCCGCAGCGAAACGGATGACCGATCCACGTGATGGGCTTATTGTGTCGCAAGATCGGACTTTGGGGACGGGGATCTGTCAGTCATCTATCAGGCATCAGGAAAACAAAGCGGACGGAGAACGTCCCTTTTTGAAGCTGAGGTTTCGTTCGATCAGTTATTTCGGAACGCGGTGATGAGGATGGCCGACGCCTAATGGGTGACCGTGTCAAAGATCGTTGGACACGTGTCTCGCTTAGCTTTACCCGTTTGGAGCATTTCGACCTAGTTATCCAGTACTGTCTAGGTCGAAGATCCGATACATCTCGCGTTTGGGGGAGGCCTCACGACCGAGTTTGCCAGCAAAAGGATACTGTTATGAAGCTGCCTACCGTGTTTCTATCACTGCACGGAAGCGACGAGCGCATGGTGGAGCAAGTTCATAACCTCCTCCCAGACGGGCTGGCCTACTTCTACCCAGTGAGTTTCAAGAATGGCGAAAACTTGGTTTCGGCCATGGAGGAGCGAACCGCTGAATCCAGCATGTTCGTATTCTTTGTCTCGAAGAAGTCGCTGAAATCTTGTTGGGTTGATTTTGAGATCGATCGGACAAAAATAGCTAAAATCAAAAAGCCCCAAACCCGGTTTTTGGTGATCTTTCTCGACCGAGATCTGAACCACAGAGACCTGCCTTCCTGGATGCAGGAGTACTGGGTGGGTAGTATAGGGACTGGTGCTCGTGACATTGCACGGTATATTCGGCGCGCTCTGATTTCCGGACCGCTAGCCGAGCTACCCGGCAGTCAGGTTTACGGCCGCGGCGGGCTCATCGACCAAGCACGGGCAGACATCGCGCGTATCATCGTTGCCACCGAAAACACCCCTAACATCACCATTTTCGCGGGCAACGGGGGGATTGGGCGCCGAACTTTTGCTAGAAAGTTTCTCGTTGAAACTTATCCTGCGTCGCCTACTTTGAGCTTCGGACCCGAACTCCCCCTTCCACAGTTCGCTGATCTTGTGGATATATATCGAGCACTTCGGCAAGAGTTGGAAAACGGTGTATCCCACGCCGAACTGGAAAAGGATGTGACCGGGTTCGCCGCTGCGCCCATTGCCGACCAAGCCGAGGAGGTGGCGGTTAAGCTTTCGCACTTTGGGAGTCTTGGGCAAGCCGTTACTTTGATAACCGGAAACGGAATTTATGAGGATCGTGGGTATCTTAAGGCTTGGGCGCCTGTTCTATTTCGGCGTCTGGAGCAGGAGTCTACGAAGCTAGTGGTGGTAACCAATAGGCTCGTCCACGACAATGAGGCTCGTAACCACCCGAACTTATATCAGCTTCAAGTGCCCCCGATCTCGGACACGGATACTAAGACCTTGATGGTAGGTTCTGCGACCGCCCTCGGAGCAAAGCCCGATTTGCCGAGCGCCGAAGTCATACGCTCTATTGGCGGCCATCCCGGTATTGCGAAATCCACTGCAGCGTTGATCGCTAGGAAAGGTGTCGCGGTTATCGACAACGACCCTTCCGACCTGTTTGCCCTTCAAGAGGATGTTCTGAGCGAGAGCCTGAACTTTGAAAATTTGGACGATCTGCAGAAAGACACACTATCTGTCCTAAGCTGGGTCCCGCAATTACAAGGCGACCTTCTCAAGGAAATACTTCTGCTTCGGCACAACATAGCAGGAAAGGCTTTCGCTGAGACCCTGTCCGAACTCATTCTGGCCTGCTTGGTCGAGGTCACCGGATCTAACTATGCAATCTCGTCACCTGTCCGGGCGCTCTTCAGGCGACTACATGGATACGGATCAAAGGACCTTATGACGGCCTTTTCAAGCACGCTAAAAAGAACTTGGGAGAGCGCTAAAACGAGAGAAGAGATCAGTCTGGAGCTCGTCGACGCGCTCGCCTATATGGCCGCCATTGAGGGCGGCACCCTGCCGACAGAGTTCAGGTCGATAATACTTCCGTCAACACTGCAAGAAATAATAAGAGATACCTACGATCGCAATCACGACAACCCGGAAGCACTGCGCCAGGTCGTGTCCTGGGGGTTGCCGGCCATGCATATGGGCATGGACGAGACAACGAGAGAAGAGATACTATCTTATGTGGTTCGCGCCCAGACACGGCTGTCCGATGCAGTGGGCGCTGAAAAGCTTCTGAATTTTTTGGACAGCAAAGGTTATCGGGCTCGTTTCTATTTGCGAGCATTCTACCTGCGCATTCACAAAGCGGATACTCGCGGAGCGATCCCCCTCCTCTTAGAAGCACGTAAGGTGCGCAAGTATATGCACCGGGTGGTCGGTGAACTGGCTTCGTGCTTTCAGCATCTTGGCATGTGGACGGAACTCCACAGGCTAGTGCAGGAAGAGGCGCGACATATTGGTCGCAACCCTGTCTTGCTGAACGTCCGTATCGGGATGTTGATTGCCCAAGGTTCGTTTCAGGAGGCGGAGAAGGAGATCCGGACGCTCTCCTCATTGCCGTGGCAAGAGGCAACTGTCGACCTACGCAACGCAACCATCATGATGAGACGAGATCAGGACTATGCCGGCGCGCAAGCTCTCTTGACCCAGCGCTTGCAGCAAGGTGCGGGTTCGTCCCCCCTCATCGTACGCCGGTTGCGCGCTATCGCGGCTGCTGGTGCCAATGACGTTCATACCGCCCGTGCCGACAGTGACTTTCTCCAGGCTCACGATAAGCGCTTCAAACCGCATAACATCGAGGCCAGAATCATGCTGAATCAAAGGGACTTTGATGGCGCTTTGCGCGAACTTTCCAAGGCAGGGACCGCAACCGTGCAAGACGAGTTGTTGCGAGCTCGTATTCTGGAAGCGAAGTCGCTGAATCCGTCGACACTGTTCACCTCACGGGAGGAACTGCGCCAAGAGGCTCTTCAAATCCGCGCGCGATACAGGATGCTCGACGAGTTCGAGCTTGACGGTTAGGTGCACTTTACTTTTCCGCCGATGGCGTAACCCGGTGTCGGTGCAAAAAATATCCTCAGTCACCCCTTCCCCACC
>NZ_JAIUIL010000006.1:0-477795 GCF_020165595.1 Mesorhizobium sp. BR-1-1-10
GGGGGGGGCGGGGCCCCCCCCCTCTTTCGTAGGTCCTCAAGCTCGGGTCAGGCCGCGATGTCAAAGCGGTCAGCGTTCATCACCTTGGTCCATGCCGCAACGAAATCTCGGGCGAATTTCTGCCCGGCGTCCGCCGATCCGTAGACCTCGGCCAATGCCCGCAGCTGCGCATGCGAACCGAAGATCAGGTCGGCACGGGTGCCGGTCCACCTGACTGCCTTGGTTTTGCGGTCGCGCGCTTCGTACACTTCTTCCGAACCCGGAACAGAACCGGCAGCCGGATCCCAGACCGTGCTCATGCTGAGCAGGTTGACGAAAAAGTCGTTGGTCAGCCTACCCGGCCTGTCGGTGAACACGCCGTGCTTTGAGTGCCCGGTGTTGGCGCCGAGCACCCGCAAGCCCCCAACAAGCACCGTCAGTTCCGGCGCCGTCAGGCCCAGCAACTGCGCGCGGTCGACCAGCATGGCTTCAACCGACATGGGCTGCTTGCCCCTGACATAGTTGCGGAAGCCGTCGACTTTCGGCTCGAGCGCGGCAAAGGAGTGGACGTCCGTCTGCTCCTGCGATGCATCCATGCGGCCGGGCGTGAACGGCACCTTCACGTCGTTGCCGCCATCCTTGGCGGCCTTCTCGACCGCGGCGACACCGCCGAGCACGATCAGGTCGGCCAGCGAGACCTTCTTGTCGCCGGTCTGCGCGGTGTTGAACTCCGTCTGGATGCCTTCGAGCCTGGCAAGCACCTTCGACAGTTCGGCCGGCTGATTGACTTCCCAGTCCTTCTGCGGCGCCAGCCGGATGCGTGCGCCATTGGCGCCGCCGCGCTTGTCGGAGTTGCGGAAGGTCGAAGCCGAGGCCCAGGCCGTCGAGACCAGTTCGGAAACAGACAGGCCCGAGGCCACGATCTTGGCCTTCAGCGATGCGATGTCCTGCTCGCTGACCAGTTCATGGTCGAGCGCCGGGATCGGGTCCTGCCAGATCAGCTCTTCCTTGGGCACCAACGGGCCGAGATAGCGCACCGCCGGACCCATGTCGCGGTGGGTCAGCTTGAACCAGGCGCGGGCGAAGGCATCGGCGAACTGATCCGGATGTTCATGGAAACGCCGCGAGACCTTCTCATAGGCCGGGTCGGCCCGCAGCGCGAGGTCGGTGGTCAGCATGGCCGGCGCGTGATGCTTCGAGGGGTTGTGCGCATCCGGCACCGTGCCGGCACCGGCGCCACCCTTCGGCGTCCACTGATGGGCGCCCGCCGGGCTCTTCGTCAGCTCCCATTCGAAATTGAACAGATTGTCGAAGAAGTTGTTGCTCCACTTGGTCGGCGTCGTGGTCCAGGTGACTTCGAGACCCGAGGTGATGGCGTCGCCGGCAATGCCTGACGCATGTTTGCTCGACCAGCCGAGGCCCTGCGCCTCGATGCCGGCACCTTCCGGCTCCGCGCCCACCAGCGAGGCATCGCCGGCGCCGTGGGTCTTGCCGAAAGTGTGGCCGCCGGCAATCAGCGCCACGGTTTCTTCGTCGTTCATCGCCATGCGCGCGAAGGTTTCCCGGATATCACGGGCCGAGGCCAGCGGATCGGGCTTGCCGTTCGGCCCTTCCGGATTGACGTAGATCAGGCCCATCTGCACGGCGCCGAGATGGCCGCGAAGCTCACGATCGCCCGAGTAGCGCTCGTCGCCCAGCCACTTGGTTTCCGAACCCCAGTCCACGTCCTGCTCGGGCTCCCAGACGTCGGCGCGGCCGCCGGCGAAGCCGAAGGTCTTGAAGCCCATCGATTCCAGCGCGACGTTGCCGGTGAGGATCAACAGGTCGGCCCAGGAAATCTTGCGGCCATATTTCTGCTTGACCGGCCAGAGCAGGCGGCGCGCCTTGTCGAGATTGGCGTTGTCAGGCCAGCTGTTGAGCGGCGCGAAACGCTGCTGGCCGGCTCCGGCACCGCCGCGGCCATCACCGATGCGGTACGTGCCGGCGCTGTGCCAGGCCATGCGGATGAACAGCGGCCCGTAATGGCCGAAGTCGGCGGGCCACCAATCCTGCGAATCCGTCATCACTTGGTGCAGGTCCTTGATGACCGCATCGAGATCGAGGCTGGCGAATTCCTTGGCATAGTCGAAGTCCTCGCCCATCGGGTCCGACAGGTTCGACTGCTGATGGAGAACGCCAAGGTCAAGCTGGTTCGGCCACCAGTCACGGTTGGTCCGGCCGGCGGATCCATGCGCGACAGGGCATTTGCCCGCGCTGCTGTCGTCGGTTTTCGCGTCCATCTCTCACTCCAATTTGCCGAGGTTTGATTTGCCGAGGTTGATTTTTGCCGAGATTTTGGGGGCGGCCAGCGGCCCGCGCCAATCTGGAACCATTCCAGCCTAGGCCAGACCGTCGATAAAAACAAATTGTCTTTCCTGTTTATTTCGATAGGATTTTCTTATGATGGCCTTGACCGCATGATCGGACTGACAGTTCGCCAGATGCATTATTTCGACGCGCTGGCGCAGACGCTGCATTTCGGGCGTGCGGCGAAACTTGCCGGTGTCAGCCAGCCGGCGCTGTCCTCGCAGATCGCCGAAATGGAGCAACGGCTGAACTGCCGGCTGTTCGAACGCGGCGGCAAGTCGGTGCGCATGACGGACGAGGCGATCGCCCTGTTGCCGCGTATCGAGCGCATCCTGGCTGACATACGTGACGTGGAAACGACGGCCCGGCGCGGCCGCACGGCCATGGAGGGACGCTTCCGGCTGGGCATCATCCCGACTGTCGCGCCCTATCTTCTGCCACGCGCCTTGCCCGAACTGAAGAAGCATTTCCCGGCCTTGCTGCTCGAATTGCGCGAGGCGGTCACCACCTCCCTGGTCGAAGACACCGCATCGCGAAAACTCGACGCCTTCATCGCGGCACTTCCGCTCGACCATCCAGGACTGATCACCGAGGCGCTCTTTCCCGACCGGTTCTTCCTGGCCGTGCCGTCGGACGATCCGGCCTTTGCCTCGCCGCCGGTTCCACCCGAGAGCCCGGCGCTGGAAAGACTGATGCTGCTGGAAGAAGGCCATTGCCTGCGCGAACAGGCGCTGGCCGTCTGCGGCAATGTGCGGCCGGTGGCGATGGCAAGCTATGGCGCGACCAGCCTGACCACGCTCCTGCAGATGGTGGCGCACGGGCTCGGCGTCACGCTCATCCCCGAAATGGCGACCGGCCCCGCCGGCACCATCCCCGACCTCAAGATCGTGCCGTTCCAGGAACCGATGCCGCAGCGCATGATCTGCCTGGCCTGGCGACGCAACAATGCGCGGCACGGGGAATGCGTCGAGCTAGCCAAGATTATACGGGGGCTAGGCCCGGCGCTGTTGGCGGCCTGAGAGGTGGCCCTAACGCTCGTTACAGCACCCGCGACAGGAACTCGCGGGTGCGCGGCGACACCGGGTTGGCGATCATCTCGCGCGGCGCGCCGCGTTCGACGATCACGCCGCCGTCCATGAACACGAGCTGGTCGCCGATCTCGCGGGCAAAGCCGACCTCGTGGGTGACGACGACCATCGTCATGCCGCTCTCGGCAAGGTCGCGCATGACCTGCAGGACTTCGCCGACCAGTTCCGGATCCAGCGCCGAGGTCGGCTCGTCGAAGAGCAGCACCTTGGGCTTCATCGCCAGGGCGCGCGCGATCGCGACACGCTGCTGCTGGCCCCCGGACAGTTCGCGGGGATAGCGGTCTACCTTATCGGCCAGGCCGACACGCCGCAGCAGCACCTCCGCCTCGGTCTTTGCCTGGTCGACTGGAATGCGCCGCACCTGCGTCGGCGCCTCGATCAGGTTCTCCATCACCGTCATGTGCGAGAACAGGTTGAACGACTGGAACAGCATGCCGATCTCGGCGCGGCGCCGGCACAGAAGATCGTCCTTCACCTCATAGAGCTTGTCGCCCTGGAGGTCGTAGCCGACGAACTGGCTGTCGACGAGCAGGATGCCGCCGCTGAGTTTTTCCAAATGGTTGATGCAGCGCAGGAACGTGCTCTTGCCCGATCCCGACGGGCCGATGATGCAGGCGACCGATCCCTCCGGTACATCGAGGTCGACACCTTTGAGAACTTCAAGCTGGCCATAGGTTTTGCGCACGCCGCGCGCGAACACCATGGAGTTGGCGGGCACCCCGAAGCGGGCACGATTTTCGGACTTCACATCACTCATCGAGCAACGCCGCGCAGGCTGATCAAGTTGCGCAAGGTGCGCATCGTCAGGGGGTCGCGTCTGACATCGCTGCGGCCGAAATGGCGCTCCAGGAAATGCTGCCCCACCGACATGATGCTGACCACCGCGAGATACCAGAAGGCGACCACGATCAGCAGCGGAATGGTCTCGAAGGTGCGCGCATAGATGCTCTGCGCGGTATAGAACAGGTCGTCGACGGCGATGAACGTCACCAGCGACGTCATCTTCAGGAGGTTGATCGCCTCATTGCCGGTCGGCGGCAGCACGAAGCGCATGGCCTGCGGCAAGGTGATGCGCTTCAGGATCATGCGGTAGGGCATGCCGAGCGCGCTCGCCGCCTCCGACTGGCCAGACGGCACCGACTTGATGCCCGCCCGGATGATCTCGGCCATGTAGCCGGCCTCGCACAGCGAAAGCGCCACCACGGCGGAGAAGAACGGCGTCATGAAATCATTGGTGCGCACGGAAAACAGCGTGCCTATGAACGGCAAAGTCAGCGAGATTTCGCGCACCAGCAGCGACAGGTTGAACCAGAAGATCAGCTGGATCAGGGCTGGGACACCCCGGAAGAACCAGACATAGACGCCGGAAAAGGCGCGCAGCACCGGGCTCGGCGACACCCGCATGATGGCGATGACGGTGCCGACGACGATCGCCAGCACCATGATGATGACGGTGAGCATCAGCGTGTTGCCGAGGCCTCGCATGATCGAGGGATGGAACAGGTATCCGGCTGCCGTGCCCCAGGCAAACGCCGGGTTGCTGGCGAAAGCACGAATGATGAGGAAGGCCAGCAGCAGGGCGAACGCCGTACCGACCCAAATGCCATAGCGGCGCTGCGGCACGACGGTCAGTCGTGACACGGCGGCGGAAACGCTTGGCTCGACGCCGATGTCGGTCGGGAGGGCAACGCCCATCGGATGTCTCCAGCTTGCGGGCCGGCGCCTGACGTTCATCAGACGCCGGATGGTCTCTATTCGGCGCGAAGCGCGTCCATGGTGCCGACGAAGTAGGGTTCCTTGATCGCATAGGCGCCCATGCCGTATTTCTCCAGGATAGCTTTGTACGTGCCGTTCTTGAACAGTTCGGCAAGTGCCGCCACCATCATGTCGGCGGTCTGCTTGTCGTCCTTGGCGATCGCCATGCCGAGCGGCGCGACCTCGTAAAGCGTCGGCAGGACCACCAACTGGCCCTTGCTCGTCACCTCGAAATAGCTCGATGCGGTGGCATCGTCCATACGCGCGTCGACGCGGTCCGAAAGCACGGCCTGGACGATATCGGTGGAGGAGTTGAACACCGATTTCTCGATAGCCTTTTGGCCCTTGTCGGTGCATTCCTTACCGAGCTTGTCGACCAGGAAATCCGAGGCGCTGCCGGCCGAGACGCCGATGCGCTTGCCACAGAGCGGCATGTCGCCGCTGAAGCTCGCCTTCTTGTCGGGCGATGTCGAGACGGCGAGCCCTGCCTTCAGGAACATGATGAAATCGACCTGCTTCAGGCGCTCCGGCGTGGCCGAGAAGGTCTCCCAGGCGATCTTGAAGCGGCCCGCCGCAAGACCCGGGATCATCGACGGGAACGGCGTGCGCTGGATATCGAGCTTGGCGTCGACGAGCTTGGCCACCTCGCCGGCGAGTTCGACGATGATGCCGGTCTGCTTGCCGTCGGCGTCGAGATATTCGAACGGCGCGAAGTCCAGAGTGTTGGCGACGGCGAGCGTTCCGCTCTCTTTCACCTCAGCCGATTTCGGCACGTCGGCGGCTTTGGAAACCCCGCCCCCGACGGTGGTGGAGAGCGCCAGTGCAAGGCTGGTCGTTCGCAGATATCTGTTCATTGCTGTTCCCCTTTTCTTGTCCTTGTTTGCAGTCTTTCCGGCAGAGCCCGGGCCAGTGGCCGGCACGGGCTCGGTGTCCCTTAGGAAGCGGCTGCTTCGGCCGCCTTCTTCTTTCGATAATGATAATTCTTGTCGATGCGCTCCATCAGGTAATCGCCATAGAGCACTGGCTCGTATTTCGGCTGTGTGCCGGCCGGCACACAGACCGAAAGTGCGGCGATCGTCTCGTCCATTGAGGGATCGAAGAAGAAGGGCTGCGAATAGCGCTCGCGTCCGGAGCGGTTGATGACGCGGTGCGGCGTCGAGACGAACTGGTCATTCGACCAACGCGCCAGGATGTCGCCGACATTCATGACGAAGGAATCCGGAACCGGCGGCGCGGGAACCCAGTCGCCCGCCTTGTTCTTAACCTCGAGGCCGCCGACATTGTCCTGGGCGAGCAGCGTGATGAAGCCGTAGTCGGTGTGCGGCGCCGAACCGAAAAGCCCCTCTTCCTGGGGCTGCGTCGGATAGTGCAGCAGCCGCAGGAAAGTCGTCGGCTGCTCGAAATAGCGGTCGAGACTGTCGGAGGGCAGCCCGAGCGAAAGCGCGATGGCGCGCACCATCTTGCGGGCGAGCGTGCCCATCTCCTGGACATAGCGCTCGATGGTCTCCCTGAAGCCGGCAAGGGCGGCCTCGTCAGGCCACTGGTTGGGGCCTTGCAGCGGCTTGCCGGCCAAGGCCCGGGGGTCGTCGGCGCCGACCTCGTGCATGAAGAAGATCGATTCGCTCTGGTTCGGCTTGCTGACGGCCGCCACGGACGAGGTCACGATGGTCGAGCCGGCAAAGGGCAAGTAGCCGCGGAAATTCTTGTCGATCTTCAGCTTCGCCTTCTCCTCCTCGGGCAAGGCGAAGAAACGCTTGGAGGCCTCGCGGACCGCTTCGACATCGGTGCGCGGAATGGGGTGGCCGGTGACATAGAGGAAGCCGATCGTCTCGAGATAGCGGCGCAGTGTCGCTGCCGTTTCCCTGATCGCGCCTTCGTCGTCGCCATAGAGCGGCGAAACGTCGAGGATCGGAATTTCGGAAAAATCGCCGCGCTCTTGTGCATCCATTTCGAACACCCTGTCTTGAACATAAGATACAGTACTGTATTTCTACACATCCGAACGGCCTCATCAATAGGCTTTCGATCGCAAAAGGAAGGACGCGGCATCATGGCACCACGCAAGATCATCATCGATACCGATCCGGGCCAGGACGACGCCTTCGCCATCCTCTTCGCACTGGGGTCGCCTGATGAACTCGACGTGGTCGGCATCACCACGGTCGGCGGCAACGTGCCGCTTGCCCTGACCTCGAAGAATGCGCTGAAAGTCGTCGAACTCGCCGGGCGGCCCGATGTGCCCGTTTATGCCGGCTGCCCGGCGCCGATGGTGCGCAAGCTGATCACCGCCGAATATGTCCATGGGGAAACCGGCCTCGACGGCGCCGACCTTGCCGAACCGGTGACGCCGCTGCGGGGCGAACACGCGGTGAACTACATGGTGCGCACCATCATGGACGCGCCGGAAGGCGAATTGACCGTTTGCACGCTCGGGCCAATGACGAATCTGGCCATGGCCATGACCATGGAGCCGAGGATCGTGCCCCGTCTGCGCGAAGTGGTGCTGATGGGCGGCGGCTTCTTCCAGGGTGGCAACGCGACGCCGGCGGCTGAGTTCAACATCTTCGTCGACCCGCATGCCGCGCACAAGGTGTTCGACAGCGGCGCGCCGGTGACCATGGCGGGCATCGATTGCACCTACACGGCGCTGATGACGCCTGAGTGGCTCGACCGCCTGCGCGCAAGCGGCAGCCGCGCGGCGATCGAGGCCGCGAACCTGGCCGACTTCTACCGCCAGTATGGCACCCACAAATTCGAGACGCCGGCACGCCCCATCCACGACGCCTGCGTCACCGGTTATCTCCTGGCACCGCAAATCTATGAACAGCGCCAGTGCGCGGTGACGGTCGACATTGTCTCGCCTGAGACAATCGGCATGACCGTCGTCGACTGGTGGCACGTCACCGGCCGGCGCAAGAACTGCAACGTCCTGCGGCGCATCGATCCCGCGCCGTTCTTCGAACTCATGCTGGAGCGGATCAGCGCATTGCCCTGAGTTGCGCCTTCCGCGATAGATGGACACTTGATGAGTCGCGAAGCGCATCGGAGCCGGCGAACGGTTTTGTGGGCGTTGCGTGTGCGATGAAGGTCTTGATCGGATGAAATCGGACAGCGCCCCGGCCAAAGGCAGGAGACCAGCCAAAGCCGCGGCACCCGGGAAGGCGGCGCGGCAGACGCTGAGTCGCGAGGCCTGGATCGCAGCGGCGCGCAAGGTGCTGGAGAAGCACGGCATTGGCGAGGTCAAGATCGACCGCCTCGCCAAGCAATTCAAGGTGACGCGCGGCAGCTTCTATTTCCATTTCACCAGCCTGGCCGATCTTCGCGACGGCCTGCTGCAGGAATGGCGAGATATCAATTGCGAGCCCTTCTGGGCTATGCGCGAGATGCTGAATATAGACGGCCTGCAGTTCTTCACCGACATCGTGCATGTTTGGGTCGACGAGGCGCCGTTTAGTCCCCTGCTCGACCTCGCCGTGCGCGACTGGTCACGAACGTCGAAAAAGCTGGCGCAGGAGGTCAAGGATATCGATGACCTGCGCATCGAACTCCTGACCCGCTCCTTCCGCGCCATGGGCTATCCCGAGGACGAAAGCCTGGTCAGGGCCCGCATCACCTATTTCCACCAGATCGGGCAATATGCGCTGTCCTTCAAGGAGGACCCGGCGGTGCGCCGCAGCTACCAGCCACTGTTCGGCGAGGTGCTGCTGGGGCCTCTGGTGCAGGAGCCGGGTTCGGCGCCACGGCCGGCGGAAATACGGCGCGGGCGGCGTTAGCGGACGACAAACCCCGTCAACCCGTTAGGGGTATCGCGATGCCGGCATGGTGACTTCCCAACTGCCAGAAGGGTAGCTGGAACCGCTCGCGCTGCGCTTCGACGATATGAAAGCCCGCCGTCCGGATCAGGTGCAATGGATCGCGATTGAGGTGGCAGCCGCCGACGAGCCGGCCCCATATCAGGTTCAGACGCTCCTGCCACCGGCGGCAACGCGGACTTTCGGCCAGGCCGTGCTCGATGAAGATCAGCCGGCCGGTAGGCTTCAGGATGCGCCGGATCTCGGTCAGCGCCGCCTCGGGGTCCGGAATGGTGCAGAAGGCATAGGTGACGACCACCGTATCGGCGAAGCTGTCGGCCAAGGGCAGCCTTTCACCGCTGGCCCTGATGCAGTCGACATCGAATGGCACGGAACGGCTCTTCGGTTCGGCCAGGCCCAGCATCGTGCCGTCGGGATCGACGCCGACCAGCCGCTTCACCCTGGCGGCGTCGTAATGGGGAAGGTTCAGACCGGAGCCGAAGCCGACTTCAACGACGACGCCCCCTGCCCGAGGGATCAGGCGCCTTCGCATGTCCGTGAAAGCGTTGGCCGAACAGCCGGCGTGGACGAGGTAGGGAGCAATGCAGCGCGCGTACCAGGAGAGACAGGATTGGCACATGTCTCAGCCTCCTTGCCGTGTGTTGGCGGCACCGACAGGGCGGGTGAGAGTATTGACCAGTGACATTTCTCGCTCCAAGGGAGTCCCGTGATCGGGCCCGATCGGCCCGATGTCGTGGGAATGGATAGAAGGCCGGCGTCCCCTCAACGTCCCTGCATGGCCGTGGTCGGATCGATGGAGCGATTGGAATTCCGATTTCTGGGTTTTCCGGAGTTCCGGTTGAACGGCCGGCGGGTGGAACTCGCCCTGCGCAAGGCGGCAGCCCTCCTCATCTATCTCGCCGAGGCCAGCGGGCCGGTGGCGCGCGAGGTCGCCGCCACGCTATTGTGGCCAGAAGCCGACGAGCAGGCCGCACGCGCCCGCCTTCGACGTACGCTGTACAAAATCCGCATCGCGTTCGGCAACGAGATCATCGCCGCTACAGGCGTCTCGCTAAGCCTGCACCCGGCGTTGTCCGCCGAGATCGACACCAGGATTTTCGAGCAGGCCTGCAACTCCGGCGCTCTCGACAAGGCAGCCGAGATCTACAAAGACGATTATCTCGCCGGCTTCTCGCTGCCGGACTGTCCGCAATTCGAGGAATGGGTCTTCTTTCGGCGAGAGACGTTGCGTGGCCGGCTGATGCAGGCGCTGGAGCGGCTCGTCGACGCCAAGATCGCCGACAGCCAGCCTCGTGGCGCGGTCGTTCACGCGACACGGCTGGCGGCACTCGACCCGTTGAGCGAAAGCGCGCACCGACATCTGATCCGTGCCCATCTGGCGGCCGGGGACAGGGCGGCGGCCGAGCGGCAGATCGACACGTGCATCCGGCTCTTGCGGGACGAACTCGGCGTAGCGCCGGACCCCGCCACGCTCGCCATGCTGAGCCAGCCAACTCAGGACGCCGCCCTGGATGTGCCCAGGACGCGCTACGTCGCGGTGGACGGCATCCACATCGCGTACCAGATCGTCGGCAGCGGCCCGACGGACATCGTGCTTGTTCCCGGCTTCATTTCGCATGTCGAGCGTATCTGGGAAGACCCGGGTTGCCGCGCCTGGCTGACCGCGGTTTCGCGCCTGGGTCGCCTGATCCTCTTCGACCGGCGTGGCATGGGGCTTTCCGACCGCGTCGGTGCCCGCCCCACGGTCGAGGCGACGGCGCAGGATATTCTGGCGGTCATGAACGCGGCCGGCAGCAGCCGGGCCTTGCTGGTCGGCGCATCGGAGGGTGGGCCGGGCTGTATCCGTTTTGCGGTCCAGAATCCCGATCGGCTGACGGGCCTTGTCTTGTGGGGCTCGCTCGCCAAAGGCAGCCGTGCACCTGACTATCCCCACGCCTTGACCATCGCGCAGTATGATCTGTGGAAGCAACGGCTGCTGGCGGGCTGGGGTGGCCCGGCGGAAATCGACACCTTCGCACCGAGCCTCGCTGGCGACCGCCAGGCGAGGACCTGGTGGGCCGGATTGCTCAGGGCAGCCTCCAGCCCGGGTGCGGTCGCCGGGCTGCTCGACGCGTTGCGGGACACCGATGTCCGTCACCTCCTGGCAAACGTCTCCGCCCCGACGATGATCCTCCACCGTTCCGGCGACCGCGCCGTGCGCATCGAGGCGGGGCGGTTCCTAGCGGCCAAGATTCCAGGCGCGCGGTTCATCGAGGTCGATGGCGACGATCACTGGTTCTGGGTCGGCGACCAGCAGGCGCTGCTCGACGGTATCGGCGCGCTTGTGCGACACGGCTGATCCGGCCTCACGCCGTCTTCTGCGCCACCAGCCCGAGTTCCTCGGCCATCGCCTGACGCATCAGGAATTTCTGCGGTTTGCCGGTCACCGTCATCGGCAATTCCGTGCGGAAGCGAATGTGGCGCGGCACCTTGTAGTGGGCGATCTGGCCGGCGCAGAACGCCTTGATCTCCTGCTCGGTGGCGACCTGGCCGGGTTTGAGCACGATCCAGGCACACAACTCCTCGCCATATTTGGCGTCCGGGATGCCGAAGACCTGCACTTCCCGCACCTTGGGATGGCGGTAGAGGAATTCCTCGACCTCTCTGGGATAGACGTTCTCACCGCCGCGAATGACCATGTCCTTGACGCGGCCGACAATGTTGCAATAGCCCTCGGCGTCGATGGTGGCGAGGTCGCCGGTGTGCATCCAGCCATCGCTATCGATCGCCTCGCGAGTCTTTTCGTCGTCGTCCCAATAGCCCTTCATCACCGAATAGCCGCGCGTACAAAGCTCGCCCGGCGCGCCGACCGCAACGGTGGCGCCGTCGACGGCGATCGCCTTGACCTCGACATGCGGGTGGATGCGCCCGACAGTCGAGACACGCTTTTCCAACGGATCGTCGGTGCTGCTCTGGAACGAGACCGGACTGGTCTCGGTCATGCCGTAGGCGATGGTCACTTCAGCCATGTGCATGAGCGAGACCACCTTCTTCATCACCTCGATCGGGCAGGGCGAACCGGCCATGATGCCGGTGCGCAGGCTGGAGAGATCGAAGGTCGGGAAATCCGGATGATCGAGCATGCCGACGAACATGGTCGGCACGCCGTAGAGGCCGGTGCAGCGCTCCCGCGCGATCGCCTTCAGCGTCAGGCCCGGATCGAACCCCTCGCAGGGGAAAACCATGGTCGCGCCCTTCGACACACAACCCATCGTGCCCATCGACATGCCGAAGCAGTGATAGAGCGGCACCGGGATGCAGAGCCGATCGTCGACGGTGAGCTTGATGGCCGAGGTGACGAAATTGCCGTTGTTGACGATGTTGAGATGGGTGAGCGTCGCGCCCTTGGGTGCGCCCGTCGTGCCTGAGGTGAACTGGATGTTGATCGCATCGCCAGGCTTCAGCCCTTCCGAGATGCGGTCGAGGCTATCATGCTCGTCGCGACCGGCCATGGCCAGCACGTCGCCGAAATTGAACATGCCTGGCGAGTTTTCCTCGCCCATACGGATGACGATCCTGAGCGCTGGCAATTTCACGGCCTTCAGCTTGCCGGGTGTCGCCGTCGCGATCTCCGGCGCCAGAGTCTCGATCATGCCGAGATAGTCCGATGTCTTGAAGCTCGCCGCCGTCACCAGTGCCTTGCAGCCAACCTTGTTCAGGGCATATTCCAGCTCGGTCAGCCGGTAGGCCGGATTGATGTTGACCAGGATCAGGCCGATGCGGGCGGTGGCGAATTGCGTCACCAGCCATTCCCAGCGGTTGGGCGACCAGATGCCGACCCGGTCGCCCTTCCGGAGGCCGAGCGCCAGGAAGCCGGCGGCCAACGCATCCACCGTGTCCGACAGTTCGCTCCACGTGAAGCGCTTGTCCTGGCCGACGAACACGGCGGCATCGAGCGTGCCGTATTTGCCGACGGTGTCGGAGAACAGCGCGGGAATGGTCTTGTCGAGCAGCGGCACTTTGCGGTCGCCCGAGACATGCGCCCTGCCATCGACCGGTGCAATAAAGACGCTGCCGGCGCGCGCGCCGCGTCCGCGCAGATTGGTGGCATTCTTCAGCTCGTCGAGATTGACCGGCATCGCTCTCTCCTCCCAAGACTGGCCGAACCTATCAGCCTGCCGGGATGCTGGAAATCCCGTCGATGGTACTGGAGCCCCCTTCCCTGGAGGATCGTTACGCGACCGCTGCCGCCATTTTCGCGACGATGTCGCGCAAAACGGCGTCATCGGCCGCTGCACGTGTCTTCCTCGACGCGACCAGACAGGCCTGCGACTTCAGCACGACTCCGTCGGCCAGCACCTTGAGATGGTTGGCGCGCAGCGTCGAGCCCGTGCTGGTGATGTCGACGATGACGTCGGCGAGGCCGGCCGCCGGCGCGCCCTCGGTGGCGCCGAGGCTCTCGACGATGCGATAGACCTGAATGCCGTGCTTTTGGGAGAAGAACTGCTGGGTCAGCCGCCAGTATTTGGTGGCAATCCGCAGCCTGCGGCCATGGCGCTGGCGGAAGTCGGCGGCGACATCGTCGAGATCGGCCATCGTGTCGACATCGAGCCAGATCTCGGGCACCGCGACCACCACATCGGCATGGCCGAAGCCGAGGCGGGCGACGATCTCGGCCCGCGCTTCCCAGTCAGCGAGATTTTCCCGCACCAGGTCCTCGCCGGTGATGCCGAGATCGACCGCGCCTTGGCCTATTTCGCCCGATATCTCGGGGGCCGACAGGAAGAGCACTTCGACATTGTCCAGACCCTCGACGCGGGCGTGATACTTACGCTCGTCGCCGGGCAGGCTGACGGCGAGGCCGGCCTTGGCCAACACCTCCAGCGCCTGCTCCTTGAGCCTACCCTTCGAGGGAACGGCGAGCGTGATCATGATGCCGCCCCCCGCAGCGCCTCGATGCGGTCGAGCCACACCGAAAAGCCGACGCCGGGGATCGCGGTCTTGGCACCGAGCAGCGTCAGCAACCGGTCGTAGCGCCCGCCACCGGCCAAGGCGCGCTCGCCGTTGGCGGCCGCGATTTCGAAGACGACACCGGTGTAGTAGTCGAGCGGACGGCCGAAAGCGGCGTCGTAGCGGATTTTTTCGGAGGGCAAGCCATGCGCCTCGATCGCCTTGGCGCGGGCCGAGAATTTTTCCAGCGCCGCACCCAGCGAAAGTCCGGCGCCGGCCGCGAAGGTTTCCAATGCCTGGGCCGCGCCATCGAGCGCCACGTCGATCGCCAGAAAATCTTTCAGCGCCGCGAAAGCCTCGTTCGACAGCCGCACGCTGCGCAACTCGGCTTTCTCGATCAGCCGCCGCGCAATATCCGACGGCGCGCGCCCGGCCGATGCCGACAAGCCGGCTTCCTCCATGCCGCCGGCAATATGCTGGGAAAGACGGTCCAGATCGCCATCGAGGACAAGCGCCGCGACCGGCCCGGAGAGCTGGCTGTTGCGCGGCGGGTTGGCGAGATCGGCGAGTGCTGTCTCCAGCATAGGCGCCGAGCCGAAGGCGCGGGCCAGCCGCATGCGCCAGCCGCGCGGCAAGCCGAGCGCCGCCAGCACCGCCTCGAAAATCGCCTGGTCGCCAAGCGTGACCGCCAGCGGCTGGCCGGGCAGCACCAGCGACAAGAGCGCATGCGCGTCGGCGACCGAACGGGCATCGGCTTCGGCCGTGTCGCCGTCGCCGAGATCCTCGATGCCGGCCTGGAAGAACTCATTGCCGCCCTCGCGGCGCTGGCGAAACACTTCGCCCAGATAGGAATAGCGGCGCGGCGTGCCGGCCTGGCTGGCTATGTGGTCGAGGCAGACGGGAATGGTGAATTCGGGCCGCAGGCAGAGCGTCTGCCCGGTTTCGCTTTCGGTCAGGAAAATGCGGCGGCGCAGATCCTCGCCGGCCATGTCGAGGAAGGGATCGGCCGGCTGCAGCACCGCGACTTCGACGGCATGAGTGTTGCGGTTGGCGAAGAGGGTGATGATGTCGGTGGCGATGGCGGGGCGGGAGGTCATAGACAGGTTGGGCGCGAGGCACCCCCCTCTGGCCTGCCGGCCATCTCCCCCGCAAGGGGGGAGATCGGCAGCTTCGGGCTCGGCACGTTTTTCCCAACATCGGAGATTGGCGAAAACCTACGCGACATCCCATCTCCCCCTTTTCGGGGGAGATGGCCGGCAGGCCAGAGGGGGGTGCTCAAGCGCCACCCTTGGCGCGATCAGCGGCCTGCGCCGCCAAAATCTTCTTCACTTCGGCGACCAGTTCGCTTTCCGCTACTGTCACCTGGGCCGGACGCGCGGCGCGCCATTCCGCATTGTCGGTGATCTCCGCCGACATGCGCGCGCCTTCGATCAGGTCCTTGATCTGCAATTCGCCCTTGGCCCGCTCGTCGCCGCCCTGGATGACGGCGATGGGACAACCGCGCCGGTCGGCATATTTGAGCTGCGCCTTCATGCCGGCGCCGCCGAGATACATTTCGGAGCGAATGCCGGCGGCGCGCAATTCCGAGACCATCTTCTGATAGCGGCCGAGGCTTTCAGTGTCCTTGTCCATGACCAGCACGACGACCGGCGCGATCACTTCCGATACGTCCAGCTTGCCGAGGTTCTTCAGCGCCGTCATCAGTCGCGAGACGCCGATGGAAAAGCCGGTCGCCGGCACCGGCTCGCCGCGAAAGCGCGAGACCAGACCGTCATAGCGGCCGCCGCCGCCGACCGAGCCGAAGCGCACGATCTGGCCGTCCTCGTTGGGGATTTCAGCCAGAAGCTCGGCCTCGAAGACCGGGCCGGTGTAATATTCGAGGCCGCGCACGACGGAACGATCCATGGCGATACGGTCCTCGGCATATCCGGCAGCCCGGACCAACGATTCGATGGTCGCAAGTTCGCCAACGCCCTCCTGGTAGACCGCGTTCCCGCTGACGCTGGCATCCAGACCCGCCTGCACATTTCGCGCTGTCGCCATAAGAACAGCCTCGGCTTGCGTTTCATTCAGCCCGGCGCCCTTGGCGAAGTCACCCTCGCCTTCCTTGCCGCCGTCCCAGCGCCCCGGGCCAAGCAGAAGCCGGACACCGTCCGGACCGAGCTTGTCGAGCTTGTCGATGGCGCGCAGCACCGTCAGCCGGCGGCCGGCATTTTCCTCGCCGCCAAGGCCGATCGCTTCCAGCACGCCGTCCAGCACCTTGCGGTTGTTGACGCGGATGACGTAGTCGCCGCGCTTGATGCCGAGCGCTTCCATGACGTCGGCCATCATCATCGCCATCTCGGCGTCGGCCGCGACGCCCGGCGTGCCGATCGTGTCGGCATCGAACTGCATGAACTGGCGGAAGCGCCCGGGCCCGGGCTTTTCGTTGCGGAACACCCAGCCGGAACGGTAGCTGCGGTAGGGTTTTGGCAGGCGTTCGAAATTCTCGGCAACGAAGCGCGCGGTCGGCGCGGTCAGGTCGTAGCGCAGCGACAGCCACTGGTCGTCGTCGTCCTGGAAAGAGAACACGCCTTCGTTCGGCCGGTCCTGGTCGGGCAGGAATTTGCCCAACGCATCGGTATATTCGATCAGCGGCTGGTCGGCCGGTTCGAAGCCATAGAGCTCATAAACCGAGCGGATCGTCGCCATCATCTTCTCGACGGCGCGGATATCCTCGGCGCCGCGGTCGGCAAACCCGCGCGGCAGCCGCGCTTTCGTCTTTTCCGATTTGTCGGCCATAATCTGGGCACCCGATGTTCATGACTTCGTGACGCGGCAAATCTAGCGCGTTCACAGCGCGCGTTTCCTAACCGATGAAGCCGGGAGCGGCAAGGGTTGGCGCCCCGGAGCGCACCCGACAAGATCAGGAAGAATCGAAACCCCCTGAAACAAAAACACACCAGAAATGAAACAATGCCGCCACGGGCGCGGCATCGTGCCGACACAATCGCGGCCGATATAGCGCACCGAAACGAAGGGGTTCGGGACATGACCAGCGCAACGGAATTTGAGGCCAACAGCGAGGCCGGCGAAGTGCCGACGCGCCTGCGCCCGGCGGGCACCCATGCACCGCAAATGGTTGGTCAGGCTGCCGGGCCGTTCAATGTGCCGGCAGGCACCAGCAAGGATCCTTCCCTGCGCGACGCGTTGGTGACCGGTCTGCTGGTGATCTATCCGACGGTCGCCACGGTGGCCGCAATCGTCGCCGGGCTGTTCCTGGCCAGCGCCAACGGCACCTGAGCTGCCCGCGGCTATTTCGGCCGCTGGAAAGCCTTCCGCTGCTTCTCGACCTCCGTACGGCACACGCAGCCTTCGAGATGGTCGTTGACCAGGCCCATGGCTTGCATGAAGGCGTACACGGTGGTCGGGCCGACGAAAGTCCAGCCGCGCTTTTTCAGGTCCTTCGAAATCCGAACGGAAACCGCGGTGGTCGGGTTGGCGCGCAGATGGGCGAGGTCGACGATCTCCGGCCGCTCCTCCTTGCCGGGTTCGAACTTCCAGAACCAGGCGGCCAGCGAGCCGAACTCATCCACCATCTCGCGGGCGCGTTTGGCGTTGTTGATGGTCGAGACGATCTTGCCGCGATGGCGGATGATGCCGGCGTTGCCGAGCAGGCGCTCGACATCCCGTTCGTCGAAGGCGGCGACCTTGTCGAAGTCGAAGCCAGCGAAGGCCTCGCGAAAATTATCCCGCTTGCGCAAAATGGTCAGCCAGGACAGGCCCGACTGAAACCCTTCCAAGCAGATCTTCTCGAACAGCCTGCGGTCGTCGGCCACCGGGCGGCCCCATTCATGGTCATGGTAATGTAGATAATCGGGCAGATTGCCGTGCCAGAAGCAGCGCACGACACCGTCAGGACCGGCAAGCAGGCCGGTGTTTTCATTGCTCATCCGAAGAAATCCATCCGTTAACGCGCTTGCGCGCTGTCTTTACCGTGGCTTTACCAGATTCCTGAACCGGGCGGTAACCACACCAAACGGTTTACTGACAGAACGGCATTTTACGCATTCCGATTCATGGTTCGGTTGCTGCTCGCCGCCAATGATCGCGCAAGCCGGGAGCGTTCTTGCCCGGCGTATTAGACGATCAAGGTGCGTTCCCGATGAAAAGAGTTCTGTTTCCCTTGCTCGGCGCCGTGGCTGTGTTTGCCGCCGGCGTCACACCCTCAATCGCCAACGACCGTTATGCCGACAGGCCGCCGGTGATGGTGAGCCCCGACCTTTCCGCGCCCTGGGTGCTGCAGCTCGGCCATGCGCCCGGAATCGTGCGGCAGAACCGACAGGCCGTGCAGCAGCAGCCGCGCCAGCGCACCGCGCAGCCGGCACAGCCCGACCGCGTGCAAACGGCCGCCGTGCAGGCGCCGGCCAAACGCATGGTCATGCGCCGGCAGATCAACCCCGTCTACCTGCCGCAGGAAGTTGCCTATGACGGCGGCCAGAAGCCGGGCACCATCGTCATCGATACCACGCAGAATTTCCTCTATCTGGTCGAGAAGAACGGCAAGGCGCGGCGCTACGGCGTCGGCACCGGCAAACCCGGCTTCGAATGGTCGGGCACCCACAAGATCACCAACAAGCGCGTCTGGCCGGACTGGCGTCCACCGGCCGAGATGATCAAGCGCGAAGCGGCCAAGGGCCGATACCTGCCGACCTATCTGGCCGGCGGCATGGAAAACCCGCTCGGCGCGCGCGCTCTCTATCTCGGCACGACCGAGTACCGCATCCATGGCACCAACCAGCCCTGGACGATCGGCGGCGCGGTATCATCGGGCTGCATCCGGATGCGCAACGAGGACGTGGTCGACCTTTATGAGCGGGTCAATGTCGGAACCACCGTCGAGGTGATATAGTGGCAGCGAATCAGCCGGTTAAGCAGTGCTGAGCAGGTTTTGGCGCGCTGTTGCCCTTAAGTCATAGCGTACTTTTGGAAGACGTGCTTAGACTGGCAACGAGTTAACGGGGGACGGGCCGTGTGGGGATACGGCCAGTCACGAGAGGGCAGCACGGGTAACCGGGCTGCCCTTTTCGTTTCACGGTGCGACAGGTCGCCCCGGAGGCACGGTGTTTCGTTTTCAGGGCTGATTTCCGGGCCGTGCTCTGCTATTGCAGTGCACAATTTCCCCACCAAAGGTTCGAACCATGTCCCTGTCCGACGACAGCCGCTATCTCAGGGGCGGCCCGGTTGCCCAGCGCATCATCGCCGCCGTGCGCGAGGACGCGACCATTGCCAAGGCCGAGGGCTTTCCGCCCAAGCTGATCTCGATCACCGTCGGCGATACCGACGCCGTCGACGTCTATGTGCGCAACCAGCGTGCCAAGGCTCAACTCGCCGGCATCGATTTCGAGGAACGGCGCTTTCCCGCGACGATCACCTCAGGTGAACTCGAAGCAGCCATCCATGGGCTGAATGCCGATCCGCGTGTCACCGGCATCATCATCCAGCGGCCGGTGCCGGCGCATATCCCGATCAAGATGCTGCAGGCGGCCGTGCATCCGCTGAAGGACGTCGAGGGCATGCATCCGGCCTCGATCGGCAACATCGTGTACAACCAGCTCGATCTCGCACCTTGCACGGCGGCCGCCTCGGTCGAACTGCTCAAGGAAACCGGCCTCGACCTCAAGGGGCTGGAAGTGGTCATCGTCGGCCATTCGGAAATCGTCGGCAAGCCGATCGCCTTCCTGCTGATGAGCGAAGGCGCGACGGTGACGGTCTGCCATCATATGACACGGTCGGTCGCTGCCCATGCGCGGCGCGCCGATGCGCTGTTCGTCGCTGTTGGCAAGCCGCGGCTGATCAAGGCCGACATGGTCAAGCCGGGTGCCGCCGTCATCGACATCGGCATCAATTCGGAGGTCGGACCGGACGGCACGAGCCGCATCGTCGGCGACGTCGACACCGACAGCGTCAAGGAAGTGGCCTCGTGGATCACGCCGGTGCCGGGAGGCGTCGGTCCGCTGACGGTGGCGATCCTGCTGCGCAATACCATGGTCGCGCTCAGCCGCCAGCGCGCGCTCTACGAGGCGACCTACGGCACGGCCGACAGGCTTGCGGCGGAATAGCGCCCGGCCTACTCCGCCGCGACGAGGCTCTCATCCAGGATGCCATCCGGCCTCGGCCCGCCATAGGCCCAGTCGAGCAGTTTGATCGTGTGCACCACCGGCATGCTGGCGGCGGATGCGATCTGCGTGATGCAACCGATATTGCCGGTGGCGACGATCGAGGCGCCCGTCGCCTCGATGTTTTTCACCTTACGATCGCGCAGCCTGGCCGAAATCTCGGGCTGCAGGATGTTGTAGGTGCCGGCCGAGCCGCAGCAGAGATGGCCCTCGCGCGGCTCGCGCACAATGAAACCGGCCTTGGCGAGCAGCTCCGTCGGCTGCCGGGTGAGCTTCTGGCCGTGCTGCATCGAGCAGGCCGAGTGATACGCAACGACCGTGCCCGGCTTGCGCACCGGTTCAGGGAGCTCGAGACTTGCCAGATATTCGGTGATGTCCTTGGCCAGCGCCGACACGCGCGCGGCCTTGTCGGCATAGGCCGGATCGAGCCGCAGCATGAAACCGTAATCCTTGATCGTCGTGCCGCAACCCGATGCGGTGATGACAATGGCGTCGAGCCCGCCCTGCTCGATGGAGCGTGTCCAGGCATCGACATTTTGCCTGGCCGAGGCAAGGGCGGCTTCTTCCCGCCCCATGTGATGAACCAGGGCGCCGCAGCAGCCCTCGCCCGGTGGCACCACGACCTCGACACCGAGCCGCGTCAGCAGCGAGATGGTGGTGTCGTTGATGGCGGGGTCAAGCACCGATTGCGCGCAGCCGGTCAGGATGGCGACGCGGCCCTTTTTCGCCCCCTGCCCGGCATGGACACCCGGCAAAGCCATCGGCGAGGCCGCCGGGATCGATTCAGGCGCGAGCTTGAGCATCGCGGCGAGCGGCTTCAGTGCAGGAATCTTCTCGAACGGGCTGATGAAAGGCTTGCCCAGCCTCGCAAGCTTGAGCGCGGCGCGGAAGCGCTGGGGATAAGGCAGCACGAAAGCCAGCATAGCGCGAGTCAGTCGGTCGAGCAGCGGCCGCTTGTAGGTTTCCTCGATATGGGCACGAGCATGGTCGACCAGATGCATGTAATTGACGCCCGACGGACAGGTGGTCATGCAGGCCAGGCAGGACAGGCAGCGGTCGATATGAGTGACGATTTCCTTATCGGCGGGACGGCCGTTTTCCAGCATGTCCTTGATCAGGTAGATGCGCCCGCGCGGCGAATCGAGCTCGTTGCCAAGCGTCACATAGGTCGGGCAGGTGGCGGTGCAGAAACCGCAATGCACGCATTTGCGCAGGATCTTTTCGGACTCGGCGACATCAGGGTCGGCAAGCTGGGCGGGCGAAAAATTGGTCTGCATCTCTGATGTCCTAGGCCATGCGGCCGGGATTGAGGATGTTCTTCGGGTCGAATTCCTGTTTCAGGCGCTGACTCAGCGCGGCAAGCGCCGGCGCCTGCGGCTCGAACACCGGTAGCGCGGCGCGATGGGCGGGGGCAGCGCGCACCAGCGTCGCGTGGCCGCCGCCATGTTTCCGCAACAGCCCACGAAGCAGGGTGGCTTCGGGATCGCCCTCCTCCATGCGCAGCCACACCAGCCCGCCCTGCCAGTCGTAGAAGGCACTGACGGCGGCCTGCATGCGTAGGGTCAGAACCATCTGGTGCCCCTGTGCGGGCGTCATCGAGACCCGCCAGACAGGCTTTTCGCTGCCGTCAACGAAGGGCCTGATATCGCGCACGTCGCGCCAGATTGCCTTGGAGGTCTCACCGGAAATCTCCTCCAGCGGCCCGGCCTTGCCGAGCAGGGTGTTCAGCGCGGTGATGCGATAGGCAACCGACGGGCCAAAGCCCTCGACGCGCAGCAGCGTGGCGGCTTCACTGCCGAGCGTCCCGCCGGCCACGCGGGCAGCGATGCGCTCCGGCAGATGGGCAGCGCTCGATACTTCCGCGCTGGAACCAAGGGCCAAGGCCATGGCGGCGCAGGCTGCATCATCGAGCAGGCCACGCACAGCGAGCGTGACTTCGGTCTCGGCCGCAGGCAGCACCTTGAAGGTGACGTCGGTAAAGACGGCCAGCGTGCCCCAGCTGTTGGCCATCAGCTTCGACATATCGTAGCCGGTGACGTTCTTGACCACGCGGCCGCCCGACTTGAAAGCTTCCCCCCGGCCGGAGACGACGTTGATGCCCAGGATATGATCGCGCGCGGCACCCGCCTTCAGCCGGCGCGGACCGGACAGGTTGGCGCCAAGCACGCCGCCGATGGTGCCTTTGCCCGGCTCGCCACCGAGCAGCGGGCCGTAGTCCATCGGCTCGAAGGCAAGCTGCTGGCCGTTTTCAGCCAGCAGCCTTTCGATCTCGGCCAGCGGCGTGCCTGACTTGGCCGACAGCACCAGTTCGGCGGGTTCATAGAGGGTCACGCCCGAGAGTTTCGACAGGTCGAGCGTATGCTCGGTCTGCAACGGACGGCCGATGCCGCGCTTGGAGCCATGGCCGAGAATTTCGAGCGATGCTTCTTCTGCCGTCGCCCAGGCAACCGTGGAGAGGACTTCGGCTGAAGTGGTGGGGGTGAAGATGGTCATGCACGCGTGCCCTTCCTCTGCCCCGCAAAGCGGGCGAGAAGTGATAGGTCGCGTTTCTTCACACCCCCCTCTGTCCTGCCGGACATCTCCCCGGCAAGGGGGGAGATCAGATGCCGCATCGGATTTCGCCAACATCCAATGTCTGTTGAACGGCGAGACGCCGGAACTGCTAATCTCCCCCCTTGCGGGGGAGATGTCCGGCAGGACAGAGGGGGGTGTTCAAGCGCCAACATGTCCATCAAAACCTCGGAATGTCGGGAAACGCCACCTGCCCGCGATGCACATGCATGCGCCCCAGTTCGGCGCAGCGGCGCAGTTGCGGGAACACCTTTCCGGGATTGAGCAGATGATTGGGATCGAAGGCGCACTTGACGCGCATTTGCTGGTCGAGGTCGACCTGGTTGAACATCTCCGGCATCAGGTCGCGCTTCTCGACCCCGACGCCATGTTCGCCGGTGAGCACGCCACCGACCTTGACGCAAAGCCTCAGAATGTCAGCGCCAAAGCTTTCGGCCTTGTCGAGTTCACCAGGCACGTTGGCGTCATAAAGGATCAGGGGATGCAGATTGCCGTCGCCGGCGTGAAAGACATTGGCGACTCCGAGGCCGTATTGTTCCGACAGCTCGCGCATGCCGGCCAGCACGCGCGGCAGCTCCTTGCGCGGGATCGTGCCGTCCATGCAGTAGTAATCGGGCGAGATGCGGCCAACGGCGGGGAAGGCCGCCTTGCGGCCGGCCCAAAAACTCAGCCGCTCCTGCTCGGACTGCGAGATGCGGCAGGTGGTCGAGCCGTTGCGAATGGCGATCGCCTCGACCGCGGTGATGAGATGATCGACCTCGACGCCCGGCCCGTCGAGTTCGACGATCAGCAGCGCCTCGACGTCGAGGGGATAACCGGCATGGACGAAATCTTCCGCCGCATGGATCGCCGGCCGGTCCATCATTTCCATGCCGCCCGGAATGATGCCGGCGCCGATGATGTCGGCCACGCATTGGCCGCCCTGCTCGCTGGTCGGAAAGCCGATCAGCAGCGCCCGCGCCGTCTCCGGTTTCTTCAGGATGCGCACGGTGACCTCGGTGACGACGCCGAGCAGACCTTCCGAACCGGTCATGACGCCGAGCAGGTCATAGGCTTCCGCATCGAGGTGGCCGCCGCCGAGCCGCACCACCTCGCCATTCATCAGGACCATCTCGATGCCAAGCACATTGTTGGCGGTGAGACCATATTTCAGGCAGTGCACGCCGCCGGAATTTTCGGCGACATTGCCGCCGATCGAGCAGGCGATCTGGGATGATGGGTCGGGGGCGTAGTAGAAACCCTCCTGCTCGACGGCGGACGTGATGCCGAGATTGGTGACGCCAGGCTGGGCGACGACGATGCGGTTGGGAAAATCGATCTCCAGGATGCGGTTGAACCGGCTCATGACCAGCAGCACCGCGTCTTCCAGCGGCAGCGCGCCGCCCGACAGCGAGGTGCCGGATCCGCGCGGCACGACGCGGATGTTGCGGTCGTTGCAGTATTTCAGCAGACGGGAAACCTGCGCCACCGTCTCCGGCAGGACCACGACCAGCGGCACTTGCCGGTAGGCGGTCAGGCCATCGCTCTCGAAGGCCCGCATTTCGTTGGCCGCGTCGACCACGCCCTCGCCCGGCACGATGATGCGCATGTCGGCGACGATTTCGCTGCGCCGGCGCAGCGTCTCGGCGTCTGGCTTGGGCATGGCAAGGCCGGACATCGGCGCTTCCTCCACTCAACTGGTAAAAATGATTTACCAGCTAGGGACATTTGTTGCAAACCTTGCTTTGATGGCATCCGGGGCGGATGCAGGCAAGGCTTCCGCAGCGGCAATCTGCCGCTGCACATCCATCGCGCTTCGAAGCTTGGCGCGGTCTATTCGGCCGGATGCTTCGCCGGCTCGGAATGCATCTGTCGCACCCTGCGCACGCCCCACCAGACCAGCAGGATGGCGACAGGCACCGATGCGGCGGTAACGACCTCCGGCGCGAAAGCGTGGCCAAAGACCGACGCGCCCTTGGCGACATAGCCTATGAGGCCCACCACATAGTAGGAGACGGCGGCGACCGAGAGCCCTTCGACGGTCTGCTGCAGGCGCAGTTGCAGCCGGGCGCGGTTGTTCATCGAGGCGAGCAGATCGCGGTTCTGCTTCTCGACCTCGACATCCACCCAGGTGCGCAACAGCGTGGTGGCACGGGTCAGCTTTCGCGACAGATTGGCCTGGCGCTCCTCGACCGAGCGGCAGGTGCGCATGGCTGGCGCCATGCGCCGCAGCAGAAAGCCCGCCCAGGTGTCGTAGCCCAGCACTGGCTCCTCATCCAGTGCCTCGAGCCTTTCAGTGACGATGCCGTCATAAGCGCGACTGGCGCCGAAGCGGTAAAGGCTGGAAGCGGCATCAGCCTCCAGTTCGGCGGCAAGCTCCGTCAGGTCGGCGAGCAGCGTCTGGCTGTCGCGGGTCTCGGCAACTTTCATTTCCAGGGTCGTCTGTGCCAAGCGATCCTCGATGCGGCGGGCGCGGCTGGACAAGGTGAGCGCCAGCGGCAAGCCGAGCATGGCAAGCGTGCGGTAGGTCTCGATGTCGATCAGCCGCTGCGACAGCGCGCCGGTGCTGGCCGGGGTCAGACCACGATCAAGCACCAGCATGCGGGTCATGCCATCGCCGTCCTGGCGGAAGTCGGTGACAATAGCCGCGCTGCCGCGCTCGACGAGCGAGTGACAGAGGCTGGTCGGGTCGAAGCCGGCGATCAGCCTCTCGTTCGCCTGCGTCCACTTGCGGATCTCGAGCCGGATGCCCGAGATGACGGTTCCCGGCGGCGAAAAGCCATTGCCGAACGGCGAATCCTCTTGCCCCCGGCCATTCTCGGCCAGCGGTCCTTCCCAGAGATAGGTCGAGAACTCCGTATGCCGCTCCCAGCGCAGCGTGCCCTTGCCCCATTTCATGGCGTGGTGGCGGGCATGACGCTCGGGGGCGGCGATGCCGAGGCGGCGCGACAGTTCCGAAAGCACGGCATGGTCGACCGCGGAGCCTCCTTCGGTCATGAAGGAGAGCTGGACGAGGACACGCGGCTTCTCGACGAGTGGATGCGGACGGGCATGAACCTCGCCGAGCGCGCCGGGCCGGCCTTCATGCGCCGGAAAGCCCATGACGCTGCCTTGGCTGCGCGACTGGAATTCAAGATTGGACGTCTCGTCCGACACGTCTGGTCCCCCTGGTTTCGACCCTTCGTGCAATGGTGCCGTCTTGCGGCAATCGACAAGGGACGTAAACAGCAAAGTTTAGCGCGAGGCGACGTGCCGGCGCGATGCGAAAATCGACCGAACCAGGCGAATTGGATAAATAATTTGACCAGTTGGCGACAGACGCTTTAATCTGCGCGACATTCATTCCGTCCCCAGGCGCTTCCTTTGAGCGATATTTTCTCCAGGATCGAGCATTCGCGCACCGCCGACGAAGTCGTGCAGCAGATCGAAAGCCTCATCCTCGAAGGCGTGCTGCGCACTGGCGACCGGCTGCCGGGCGAGCGCGAACTGGCGCGTCAGTTCGATGTGTCGCGGCCCATCCTGCGCGATGCGCTGAAGGCGCTCGAAGGACGTGGGTTGCTGACGACCAAGGCCGGCGGCGGCACGCATGTCGCCGACATTATCGGCCAGTTGTTTACCAAGCCGGTGGCGGACCTGATCTCGACGCATCGCAAGGCTGTGACGGACTATCTGGAGTATCGCCGCGAGGTCGAGGGCATAGCCGCCGAATACGCGGCACGGCGTGCCACACCCGAAGACCTCGCCCTGCTCGACCGCATCATGGCGCGCATGGATGAGGCGCATCGCACCGGCGACTTCGACGACGAGGCGGAAATCGACGTTGAATTCCACCACGCGATCTGCGAATGCGCGCACAACATCCTGCTCTTGCACACGCTGCGCTCCTGCTACCGCCTCTTATCGGAAGGCGTGTTCCAGAACCGGCTGCTGGTGTTCACCGTGCCGGGCGCGCGAGAGGCGCTGCTGGCGCAGCACCGGGCGATCCACACCGCGGTCAGGGCTGGCGATCCGGCCGCCGCCCGCCAGGCGGCGATGGACCACATGACCTATGTCGAGCGCTCGATGGTGGAAGCCGAGCGCAGCGGCGACTGGCAACGCGTGTCGCGGCTGAGGCTAAGGCAGCGCTCGGAAACCGGCGGCAGCGAACCAGCGCGCAGCCGCTCCTAGTCAATTCGATCAAGCGGGGACCATCATGAGCGACATTCTCACCATCGCAGACCTCAAGGATCTCGCGCGCCGGCGCGTGCCCAAGATGTTCTTCGACTATGCCGACTCCGGCGCCTGGACCGAGAGCACCTACCGGGCAAACGAGGAAGACTTCCAGAAGATCAAGTTCCGCCAGCGCGTGCTGGTCGACATGAGCAACCGCTCGCTGGAATCGACCATGATCGGCCAGAAAGTGTCGATGCCGGTGGCGCTTGCGCCGACAGGCCTGACCGGCATGCAGCACGCCGACGGCGAGATGCTGGCAGCGCAGGCGGCTGAGGAATTCGGCGTGCCGTTCACGCTTTCGACGATGAGCATCTGCTCGATCGAGGATGTCGCGTCGGTGACGAAGAAACCGTTCTGGTTCCAACTCTATGTGCTGCGCGACAAGGATTTCGTCCTCAATTTGATCGACCGGGCGAAGGCGGCGAAGTGCTCGGCGCTGGTGCTGACGCTCGACCTGCAGGTCCTCGGCCAGCGCCACAAGGACGTCCGCAATGGGCTTTCGGCGCCGCCCAAGATGACGCTCGCCAACATCGCCAACATCGCTGTGCGGCCTGGCTGGTGGATGGGCATGGCTGGCACGAAGCGCCGTACCTTCCGTAACATCGTCGGCCATGCCAAGGGCGTCGGCGATGTGGCTTCGTTGTCGTCATGGACGACCGAACAGTTCGATCCGCACCTGTCGTGGAAGGACGTCGCCTGGATCAAGGAGCGCTGGGGCGGCAAACTGATCCTCAAGGGCATCCTCGACAAGGAGGACGCGCTGATGGCGGCCAACACCGGCGCCGATGCCATCATCGTTTCCAATCATGGCGGCCGCCAACTCGACGGCGCATCGTCCTCCATCATGGCGCTGGAAGAGATCGCGGATGCGGTCGGCGACAGAATAGAAGTGCATATGGACGGCGGCATCCGCTCCGGCCAGGATGTGTTGAAAGCACTCTGCCTGGGCGCCAAGGGCACCTATATCGGCCGGCCGTTTCTTTACGGCTTGGGCGCGCTCGGCAAGGAAGGGGTTACCAAGGCGTTGGAAATCATCCGCAAGGAGATGGACATCACGCTGGCGCTGTGCGGAAAACGTCTGGTCACCGACATGGGCAAGGACCAACTCCGGCGCTAAGGCCGTGACATCTGACCACGGAGATACCAGAACCTTGGCGGAAC
This sequence comes from Mesorhizobium sp. BR-1-1-10, assembly GCF_020165595.1. Classification (NCBI taxonomy): domain Bacteria; kingdom Pseudomonadati; phylum Pseudomonadota; class Alphaproteobacteria; order Hyphomicrobiales; family Phyllobacteriaceae; genus Mesorhizobium; species Mesorhizobium sp. BR-1-1-10. The sequence continues at coordinate 27,991 of NZ_JAIUIL010000006.1, forward strand.
CCGGCATCCATTTCCTCGACGCACGCGGGCCGGACGGCGTGCGTCTCTACGCGATCGGCGACGTGCATGGCCGGCTCGACCTGCTGGCCGCCATGCACGGACAGATCGAGGCCGAGATCGCCAGGGACCTGGTCGCGGACTGGCGCATCATCCATCTCGGCGACTATGTCGATCGAGGGCCCGACTCCAATGGCGTCGTCGACTTCCTGATCGAGGCGCGCGAACGCGATCAGCGAAACCTGATGCTGGCCGGCAATCACGACATCGGCTTTCTCGACTTTCTCGAGACACCCGACCCCGAAGGGCTCTTCATCCGTTTTGGCGGCATCCAGACCGCGCAATCCTATGGGGTGACGATCAACAACGGCAGCGGCATCTGGTTCGGCAAGGCCGAGTCAGCCATGCGCAAGGGCCACCAAGCCCTGCTTGCAGCCGTGCCGCAAAGCCATATCGACTTCCTGCGGTCGCTGCCGTTCTCGATGACGTCAGGCGACTTCTTCTTCTGCCATGCCGGCATAAGGCCAGGCATTGCGCTGGAGAAACAGAATATCCAGGACCTGATCTGGATCCGTGACGTCTTCCACGATCACACCGGTCTCTTCCAGAAGATCGTGGTGCATGGCCACACGCCGGTCCCCGAGGCGGAAGTGATGGCCAACCGCGTCAATGTCGACACGCTTGCCTGGCAGTCAGGCAAGCTTACCGCGCTCGTCGTGGACGGCGCGGACAAACGTATCCTGGAAATGTCGATAAAGGAACCTTGAGGCCCCGGCGCCAAGGGCGCGAGGATACTGGCGCGAGGGATACTCGCGCCAGCGATGCCTGGGCTTTAGCGCAGGGAGGCGGTGACGCCGTAGCCGTCGACCGCATTGTGGTTGTTGGCGGCATCGGCGGCATAGATGCCAAGGCCGCAAAGCACGATGGCGGACAGCATGGCAAAGGACAGAAGAGCTGCTTTCACGGAGGTCATCTCTTGTTGAGCTTTCTGCATCTGTGCACGAGGCGGTTACCAATGCGTTGAAACGGAAAAATCGCTTCAAAGTTTCGACGATTTCGCGCTTCTAGGCGTGTTCTGTATCGATGGTGTGTCGCACGGGTCACACAAAAGGTTCATCCCGGTTGCACAGCCGATATAGCGCGCGCCTTCTAGGATAGCGGGCGGACACAAGCCAAGGATGAAAGGGTTTTCCCCAGACGGATTCCGGCCCACGTGCCAATTATGTCACGCGGTAGGACGCGGAAGCGAATGCTCAGATCGTCGCCACCCAGGCGCGGGCGATGGCGAGGCCGGCAGCATCGGCATCAGGGCCGTTGCGGGCCATTTCGTCCTCGAGCTCGCCGGCCCAGTCGGGATGGCGCGCGGCAATGGTCGGCGCGAAGGAGGAACTCCAGTCCTTCACCAGCGGACGGTCGGCCTCGAAATGGAACTGGAAGCCGTAGACGGCACGGCCGACGCGAAACGCCTGGTTTTCGGCGACATCGTTGCCGGCGAGCCGCACGGCGTCGTCCGGCAGCTCGAATGTATCGTCGTGCCACTGGAAGATCGGGAATGTTTCCGGCAGTGCAGACAGCACCGGGTCGGCCTTGGCATCCGGGGTCAACGACACGCCGCGCCAGCCGAATTCATTGGCGCCGCCAATGCGGTTCTCGCCGCCAAAGGCGCGGGCGACGAGTTGACCCCCGAGACAGATGCCGAGCACTGCGCGGTCTTTGCCCGCAAAATCGCGGGTCAGTTCCAGCAGCGCCGGGAAATAGGGATAGTCTTCGTCGTCCAGTGCATTCTGGCCACCGCCGAGCACCACCATGGCATCATGGCCGGTTGCGTCCCGTGGCAGCGCATCACCCTTGTAGGGAAGGCGCACATCGAGATCGGCACCCGCTTCCGCGAGCGCCGCGCCAACCTGGCCAAGGCCGGTATTGTCGAAGTTCTGGACCACCAGCACCCGCATGGCAAACCCTGCTGACATGAAAACGAGGAAACCAGCGATATCATGCCGCCAGTATCGCAGCCAAGATGCGTGTCCCAGGAGAAAACCATGCCACTGCAGAACCGGGTCGATCCGTTCGGCGCCATTCATGCCGTGCCGGAGCGCGGCCTGTTCACCGGCAATCGCGGCATCATCCACGACCCCGCGACAAAGACGCTCCTGAAAAAGCGCTGGGCGCTTCAGGCCTGGATCATCTGCGTGTGCCAATTCCGCAATGTGCGGCGCGAGCCGATGGGCCGCAACCGGGCCGATGGCAAGGCCGGCTGGACCGAACTGTTCTTCCTCGACGAGGTGACGGCGCTCGCCGCCGGGCATCGTCCCTGCTTCTTTTGCCAGCGCGAACGAGCCAGGGATTTTGTCAGGCGCTTCGGCCAAGCCTTCGTCATTGCCGAGCCGCGCGCGCCGCAGGTGGACAAACGGCTGCACAAGGAGCGGTTGGCGTCGGGTGGCAAACGGCCTGCCGTCGCGATGGACGCGCTTGCCCGCCTGCCCGACGGCGCGATGATCGCAACCGGCGGCAGCACCTACGCCTTGTGCCACGGCAAGGCGTTGCCATGGTCTTTTGCCGGATACGGCCCGCCTACCAGCCTGGGTCGGTTCGAGGACGAGACGCTGGTGCTGCTGACCCCGGAAACGACGGTTGCCATCCTGCGTCACGGCTTTCAGCCTGTGTGGCATCCCTCCGCCAAGGCTTGACGCCGGCGGCCGCCTCGCCCATTCCTCGGCCATGCGCGCCAACTACAAGATGCAACGTCTGTTCGTGCCCGACGACCTCGGACCGGACATCGAGGTCGAACCCGGCCAGCAGCAGAGCCATTATCTCCTGCATGTGCTGCGGCTCGCCGAAGGCGCCGAGATCCTTGTCTTCAATGGCCGCGACGGCGAGTGGTCGGCCGCGATATCAGCGAAATCGAAGCGCTCGGTGCGGCTGAAAGTAATGGCGCTGCAAAGGCCGCAGCCGCCTTTGCCTGACCTGGTCTATTGCTTCGCACCGCTGAAGCAGGGCCGGCTGGATTATCTCGTGCAGAAGGCGGTCGAGATGGGCGCCGGCGTCCTGCAGCCGGTCATCACCCAGCACACGCAGGTGGCCAAGCCGTCGATCGATCGCCTGCGCGCCAATGTCGTCGAGGCCGCCGAACAATGCGGCATCCTGGCGGTGCCAGAAGTGCGCGAGGCGGAAAAATTCGAGCGCCTGCTGACCGGCTGGGACAAGGAACGCCGGTTGATCTTCTGCGACGAGGACGCCTCGACCAACAACCCACTGCCTGCGTTGCAGACGGTGAAGGAGAAGAAGCTCGCCCTGCTCGTCGGGCCCGAGGGGGGCTTTTCCGACGAGGAGCGCAAGATGCTGCGCGCGCTCCCCTTCGTGACCGCCATTCCGCTCGGACCGCGTATCCTGCGTGCCGACACGGCGGCCGTGGCAGCGCTTGCGGTGATGCAGGCAACGATCGGCGACTGGTAGTGCTCTGTCTCTTGCAAGAGGTGTTTGCTGGGCGTGGCCTTCAATTCCTCTTGACCTGTGGCTCAGGATTTTTCGCTTGATCGGCTACTGACATTTCGTCCATTTAGCGCCGGCGGTGGTCCAACCGCCTTTGAGGGCTTGAGAATGGCGCGCGACACAACCGATTTCCGGCCCATCGAAGGCATAGACGAGCTTGTCGAGCACCTGGCCGAAGGCAACAAGCCGCGCGAAAAATGGCGCATCGGCACCGAGCACGAGAAATTCCCGTTCTATGTCGATGGCAACGCACCGGTGCCCTATGGTGGTGAGCGCGGCATCCGCGCCATCCTTGAAGGCATGCAGAACAAGCTTGGCTGGGATCCGATCATGGATGACGGCCGCATCATCGGCTTGGTCGAACCGACGGGCCAGGGGGCAATTTCGCTCGAGCCCGGCGGCCAGTTCGAGCTTTCCGGCGCGCCGCTGGAGACGATCCACCAGACCTGCCGCGAGGGCAACGCCCATCTGGCGCAGGTGCGCGAGATCGCCGAGCCGATGGGCATCCGCTTCCTCGGCCTCGGCGGCAGCCCGAAATGGTCGTTGGCCGAGACACCGAAAATGCCGAAGTCGCGCTATGAGATCATGACGCGCTACATGCCCAAGGTCGGCACCAAGGGCCTCGACATGATGTACCGCACCTGCACGATCCAGGTGAACCTCGACTTCGAGAGCGAGGCCGACATGCGCCGCAAGATGCAGGTGTCGCTGAAGCTGCAGCCGCTGTCGACCGCACTGTTCGCCAACTCGCCCTTCACCGACAGCCGGCCGAACGGGCTGCAGAGCTGGCGCGGCGACATCTGGCGCGACACCGACAACCAGCGCTCGGGCCTGCTCGAATTCTGCTTCTCGCCCGATTTCGGTTTCGCCGACTATGTCGAATGGGCACTCGACGTGCCGATGTATTTCGTCATTCGCGATGGCCGTTATCACGACATGACGCATATCACCTTCCGCCAGTTCATGGCCGGGGCCGCGCGCAATGAAGTGCCGGACGGGCTGCCGACGATGGGCGACTGGGCGAACCATCTGTCGACGCTGTTCCCGGACGTGCGGCTCAAGCGTTTCCTTGAAATGCGCGGCGCCGATGGCGGTCCCTGGCGGCGCATCTGCGCGCTGCCGGCCTTCTGGGTCGGGCTGCTCTACGACGAGGTGGCACTCGACGCGGCCGAGGCGTTGACGTCGAGCTGGACCTACAAGGAAGTCCTGGCCATGCGCAACGCCGTGCCGGAGCTCGGCATTGCCGCGCCCTTCCGCAACACGACGTTGCGCGAGGTCGCCCGCGACGTCATGGCCATTTCGCGCACGGGGTTGAAGAACCGCGGCAAGAAGAACCGTGACGGCTACGACGAAACCTCGTTCCTCAACACGCTCGACGAGGTCGTGGCGCGCGGCACCACCAGTGCGGAGGAGATGCTGTCGGCCTACCACACGCGCTGGGGCGGCTCGATCGAGCCGGTGTTCATGGAGTATGCCTATTAACCGCGAGCCATGGCGGGTGGCAAAAGTAACTTCAATCGGGCGCTGAAACGAATTAGGCTCTCTTTCGAGGATTTCCCGGAGGAGAAGCCGATGCCTACCTTGTTCGACATGCTGGCGCAGGCCCAGAACGGCAACGGCATGCAGGCGCTTGCCCAGCAATACGGGCTTTCGCTGCAGCAGACGCAGGCGGCGGTCGCCGCACTGCTGCCAGCCTTTTCACAAGGGTTGCAACGCAACACCGCCGATCCCTATGGGCTCGGCGCCTTCATGACGGCGATGGCAAGCGGCCAGCACGCCAAATATTTCGAGGACGCCACGCGCGCCTTCTCGCCGCAAGGCGTCGACGAGGGCAACGGCATTCTGGGACATCTGTTCGGTTCGAAAGACCTGTCGCGCGCCGTGGCCAGCCAGGCCGCGCAGGCGAGCGGCGTCAGCCAGCAGATCTTGCAGCAGATGCTGCCTGCTATCGCCTCGATGGTAATGGGCGGACTGTTCAAGCAGACGACAAACCAGATGCAGGCAGCGGCTGGTCTTGGCGGCGGCGGCAACAATCCACTGGGCGAGATCATCGAGCAGATGATGCGGCAAGGCGGCATGCAGGCGCCAGCGCCGCAACAGCGCCAGGCGCCACCGCCTCAGAACCCCATGGACAACCCGCTCGGCAAGGTCTTGCAGGACATGTTCGGCGGCGGCTCACCGCAGCCGCAAAGCCAGCCGCAGCCGGCGCCCAATCCTTATGGCGACAATCCGCTCGGCAAGGTGCTGCAGGACATGTTCGGTGGCGGCGCGCCGCAGCAACCACAAAGCCGGCCCCAGCCCCAGCAGACACAGAGCCCCTACGGCGACAACCCGCTGGGGAAAATCTTCGAGGAGATGCTGCGGCAAGGTGGAGGCGGCGGCCTCGGGATGCCCGGCGGGCAGCCGGCGCCGCAACCTCAAGCGCCGCAACCGCAGCAGCGCCAAGCACCACAGCCCCAAGCCAATCCGAGCGGACGGCCACGGAACCCGTTCGACGACATTTTCGGCAAGATGTTCCAGACCGGAGCCCAGCAGCGCGACGAATACCAGAAGGGCGTGGAAACGATCTTCGACCAGTTCAAGCGGGACATGGACCGGCGGTAGTCGCCCGGCCTTCGGTAAACCTTAAAGGAAAAGCCCGGTCCTTGGGAGGACCGGGCAGCGTGCAGGCAGGCCGGCGGGGAACCGGCAGGGAGTGGGGAGCCTGCAGAACCTTGGTCGCGCTGAACCGTGAAAGGGTTCAACGCAACCGAAGCTGAACCAATCAGGCCACCTTGCGGGCGATTTCCTCGATCGTTTCCACGCGATCGCTGGCGATCTCACGCAGGATTGCCGTCGGGTCACGGCCAAACGACACGTCGATTGCAACATGCAGGTCGGCGCGCGTGAGGCCGATATCGGCGAGTTCTGCATCCGACATCTCGCCAAGGCGGTAGAAGGCGCGGCGGTTTTTCCAGGCGCGGTAGGTGTTGGAGACAATGTTGGCCACGCGCGTCGCAACAGCCGGACGCGAGGTGATGCGCGAGGTCTCGGTGGCGAAATCGATCGTGGTCATATCGGTCTCCTTCAGACTCGAACGGACGAAACCCGACGATCGGCGCTGGCGACAGCGGCCGTTCCGGTCTCAAATACAATTTTAGAAATGCATGTCGTCGTCTCAAAACCGGTGTCCACTTTTGGGCGACATGCATGGCTTTCACTTGGACAATGCCAATTTGCCATCGACCGATTGATTAATCCAACGAATGTTTCTAATCTTTAATATCAACAGTAGTGATGGATTGGACCGATGAAAGCGCCGCTCGATCTCGATCAATTGCAGACCTTCATCTCGATTGCCGATACCGGCAGCTTCACCCGCGCTGCGGAAGAAGTGCACCGCACCCAGTCGGCGGTGTCGATGCAGATACGCCGGCTGGAGGAGCGGATCGGCAAGCCGCTGTTCGAGAAGGAGGGGCGCTCGAACAGGCTGACGGAGGAAGGCGACAAACTGCTCTCCTACGCAAGGCGATTGCTCTATCTCAACCGCGAAACGCTCGCAGCCTTCGATGACCAGAGGCTCGAAGGCACGATCCGCATCGGCACGCCTGACGATTATGCGGACCGTTTCCTGCCCGAGATCATGGCACGGTTCACGCGCTCCAATCCGCGCGTCGAACTGACCGTCATCTGCGAACCGACGCCGGGGCTGGTCGAGCACATCAAGCGCGGCAATCTCGACCTAGCGCTGGTGACGCACAATGATGTGCGCGGCCAGTCGGAGGTGGTGCGGCGTGAACCGCTGCTCTGGGTCTCCTCGGCCAACCATGCGACACATGAACAGGAGACGCTGCCGATGGCCTTCGGCCGGCCGAACTGCATCTGGAGGCGCGCCGCGGTCGACGTGTTGGACCAGCAGAACCGCGACTACCGCATCCTGTTCACCAGTTTCTCAGCGACCGTGATCACCGCCGCCGTGCTGTCGGGGCTGGCGATCTCGGTGCTGCCGGAATGCGCGCTCAGGCCCGGCATGCGGGTGCTGGGCGAGGCCGACGGCTTCGGCGCCCTGCCCGACTGCCGCATCGGCATCATGCGCGGCCAGACCTCGCGGCCGGAGATCGTCGATGCGCTTGCCCGCCACATCTCGGAAAGCCTGGACAACATCTCCGTGCCGCTCGGCGAGGAGACGGGGACGTTCGATTTCGCGGCCCTCGCCTTTGCCAAGATGAAGCGAAGCAAGCCGAACCAGATCCTGCCGGGCTGGTAAAAAGCGGGTCATGACTATCGGGCCTGACACGGCCGCCTTGACGTCGGCGTCCAACCGGCCCCCAATCGACCGATGAGCGAAGCAGCATCCGAATCACGCACCAACGCCACCGAATACACGGTGAGCGAAATATCAGGCGCGCTGAAGCGCACGGTCGAGGACGTCTTCGGCAATGTGCGGGTGCGCGGCGAAATCTCAGGTTATCGTGGGCCGCATTCCTCCGGCCATGCTTATTTCGCGCTCAAGGACGACCGTGCGCGGCTCGACGCCGTGGTCTGGAAAGGCACGATGAGCCGGCTGAAATTTCGTCCCGAGGAAGGGATGGAGGTGATCGCCACCGGCAAGCTCACCACCTATCCCGGCAAGTCCAATTACCAGATCGTCATCGACAATCTCGAGCCGGCCGGCGCCGGGGCGCTGATGGCGCTGCTGGAGGAACGCAAACGCCGGCTGCAGGCGGAGGGCCTTTTCGATGCGGTGCGCAAACGCCGGCTGCCGTTCATGCCACGCGTCATCGGCGTGGTCACCTCGCCGACCGGCTCGGTCATCCGCGACATCATCCATCGCATCAAGGACCGCTTTCCACTGCATGTGCTGGTCTGGCCCGTGCGGGTTCAAGGCGACACGGCGAGTGCGGAAGTGACCAATGCCGTCACCGGTTTCAATGCGCTGGCATGGGACAGCCCCATTCAGCGCCCCGATCTGCTGATCGTGGCGCGCGGCGGCGGCAGCCTGGAAGATCTGTGGGGCTTCAACGACGAGGCACTCGCCCGCGCGGTCGCCGCCTCGGGCATTCCGGTGATTTCGGCTGTCGGCCACGAAACCGACTGGACGCTGATCGACCTTGTCGCGGATGTGCGGGCGCCGACACCGACGGGCGCGGCCGAAATCGCCGTGCCGGTGAAGGCTGACCTCGAAGCGACGCTGGCCAGCCTCGGCGCGCGGCTCAAGGCCGCCGTCTTGCGCAATTTCGAGCGCAAGCGGCAGGCAGCCCGTGCGGCGGCGCGTGCGATGCCCTCGCCCGATCAATTGCTGGCGCTGCCGCGCCGGCGCCTGGACGAGGCGACATCGAGGCTCGGTCGTGGCCTGATGGTTTCCACCGAGCGCAAGCGGGCGCGATTCTTCGCTGTAAAATTGACGCCGGCAATGCTGTCGCAGCGGATTGCCGAAGCGCGGCGCACCAACGACCGTAGCCTTTTGCGGGCGCAAGGGGCGCTGCGCACTCTGGCCAGAAGCCGGCGCGCGGAGCTCAATCGTGCCGCGGATCAGTTGCCAAAATGCGCCAAGGCATCGCTGCAGCGGCACAGACAGCAATTGGCTTTGCTGCAGGGCCGCATCACGATCGAGCCGACAGCCCGGCGCCAACGTGTGCAGAGGGATCTTCTGACGGCTTTGACGAGACGCGGCGGCCAGGCGATGCTGCTCAGGCTGGAGCGGTTGCGCGGCCGCATCGTCCAGGCCGACCGGCTGATGGCGACGCTTTCGCACAAGGCCGTCCTGGCGCGCGGCTTCGCGCTGGTGAAGGATGCCGACGGCGCGGTCATCAAGCAGGCCGCCGAGGTGGCGTCGGGGATGGCGCTGTCGCTGGAGTTCGCCGATGGCACGGCGGATGCGGTGGCAACCAGTGGCGCGGCGCGGCCAAAGCCCGTGGCCAGACCGGCGGCAAAGGCAAAGGAACCCGGCAATCAGGGATCCTTGTTCTAAGAGCATGATCGACAATCCGCACCATCTGGCAACGCCGTCCGGCAAGCCGCGCGCGCGAAGCTTCGCTATCGGCTTCGACGGAACGCCCGGGCCGTTCAACGCGATCACCGACGTGCCCGGCGTCGCTGTAGGCTATGCGACGCTGATATCGGGCGATGGTCCGCTTATCGTCGGCAAGGGGCCGGTGCGCACCGGCGTGACCGCAATCCTGCCGAGGCCGCGCGCCGAATTGGCCACCCCGGTCTTCGCCGGCATTTTCAGCCAGAACGGCAATGGCGAGATGACCGGCTCGCACATCATCGAGGAAACCGGCGCCTTCAACTTCCCGATCACCATCACCAACACGCATTCCTGCGGTGTTTCGCGTGACGGCACGCTGCGCTGGATGAACCGGGTGCTGCCGGCCGCGATCGACAGCGCCTGGGGGCTGCCGGTGGCGGCGGAGACTTATGACGGATTTCTCAACGACATCAACGGCCACCATCTAACGTCGGAGCACGTCGCCGAAGCCCTTGACGGCGCCGCCGGCGGACCGGTCGAGGAAGGCAGCGTCGGCGGCGGCACCGGCATGATCTCCTTCGGCTTCAAGGCAGGGTCCGGCACGGCCTCGCGCATCGTCGCATGGCAGGGGCGCACCTACACGGTCGGCGCCTTCGTGCAGTCGAATTTCGGCAAGCGGCATAATTTCACCATTCGCGGCCTGCGCGCCGGGCCCGAACTCACCGAACCGGCGATCCGCGAAGCCACGTCGCGCGCGGAAAAGGGCTCAATCATCGCCGTCATCGCGACCGACGCGCCTTTCCTGCCGCATCAGATGAAGCGATTGGCGCGCCGTGTGCCGCTCGGCGTCGCCTTGACGGGCGGCTTCGGCTATCACAGTTCGGGCGATATCTTCCTCGCCTTCTCGACGGCTAATCCCGCCGCGGCGCTGGGGTTGTCCGGCCGCATCGCCAGCGCCGATTTCATTCCCGATACAGACATCGACCCGTTCTTCGATGCGGTGATCCAGACGGTGGAGGAATCCATCCTCAACGCTCTTATCGCCAATGACGACATGACTGGGCGCGACGGCAATTTCGTGCCGGCGCTGCCAAAGGCGTGGCTGGAAGAAAAGTTTGGCTGAGAGGGATGGCTGAGACGAAAACGCGGGCCGAAGCCCGCGCGTTTCGAACAGGTTTGACCCGTAGTTATTCCGCGGCTTTGCTTGAGGCCTGCTGGTTTTCGTCGGCCTCGGCCGCTTCCTCGAGCCGGGAAGCGATCAATTCCTGGATGTCGCCGACTTCCTCCTGGATGTCCTCCAGCGGTATGCCGACCTCGGCCGCCTTGGCGGCGCATTCGCGGGCCAACGTCTCGGCCTGCTTCTCGATCCTGGCGTGGGACTGGCAATGGACCTTTTCGCCGATCCATCCCCGCAAGAACTCGATCGCGTGTTCACTCATACTGCTGTTCCCTGGCGGCAAAGCCGGTTGGTAATCATAAGCGTCGGCATCCCGCGAAGGATGCATGTTCCCATTCGAGCCGAGTCGCGGCCAGCCGGCAAGCCGAAGCCGTCCAGGGTCCACAGAGCCGAAGGAAATCGAGGGGTGAAGAACATTTTCTGATTCTGAAGGACTGTACCGTTGGCGGGGTCTTCCCGCTCCGAGCAATTGCTTCTACCTTTTACGGCTTCCAGTCCGTTTCTTAATCTCACTGGCTGTCGCTACAGCCGCCTATGACGTTGCGCTTCAAGGCGTGAGCCCGCGAAGCCGCCGCTATATAGTGACATCCACATCCGATGTCGACTCTCCTCAAGGCCCGTGCAGACGAGCCATGCAAAAGTCGCATGGATCGCTGATCCAGTCAGAAATTTTCGACCCACGGCCTGAGTTCCATTTCCCAGGTCCAGGCGCTGCGGTGCTGGCGGTGGATGGCGAGATAGGCCTCTGCGATCGCATCCGGAGACAGCCGGCGATCCTGCGGCCCAGGCTCCTGTCCGGAAGCGGCCGAAGCAATGGCGCCGTCGATGATGAAATGCGCAACGTGGATGTTTTTGGGCGCCAGTTCACGGGCCATGGATTGCGCCAGCCCGCGCAATCCGAATTTGGGCATCGCAAAGCCGGCGGAGCCGGCGAACCCCTTCACACTTGCTGTCGCTCCGGTGAAGAGGATCGACCCCGCCCCTTGAGCGATCAGCCGGCGGGCCGCTTGCTGAGCTACCAGGAACCCGCCATAGGCCCCGACCAGCAAAGCCTGTCGGACAGCCTCGGGATCGAGTTCGGCTATTGGACCGCGAGCGCGGCCACCGGCGTTGAAAATCACGAGGGAAAGCGGGCCAGCCTTGTCCGCGATATCGAACAGATGCTCGACCGATGCCGGATCCGAGACATCCGTCGCCACGGCTTGCGCGCCGGTTTGCGCTTGCAATGCATCGAGCTTCTCGATGTTTCGGGCGGCCAGGACGACATGGAACCCTTCCCTGGCGAGAAGACGCGCGAGCGAGGCGCTCAATCCGGAGCCCGCTCCGGCAATCACGGCGACGTCGGATGTCATGAGACCCTCTCCTCTTCCAGTGATCGCAATGGCCGGCGCGTGTTGAACTCTGCCGGATCGGCGCCGCACCGGCAACACGCAGGGCGAAAAGAAAAATGGCCGGGCGCCAAACGGCCCGGCCAAAAAAGAAGGTCATAACCTTCAGAGGGGAACACCGCTCGGTGAAATGGGAGGAAAACACCGAACGGTTTTTCCTTTTTGAGCCGATTCCCCGACGAATACGACGAATGATTTTCTAAGAATCGGTCGGGATGGCAAAAATCCCGTTCTTTCTCGTCCAAGACTCAGCCGGCCCGGCTTTCCGGCTCGAGCAGATCCACATAGTGGCGCCGAGCGACGTCGGGATGCGAGCGCAGCCGGCTTTTCAGCACATTGGTTCCGACATCGCGAAACAGCGGATTGTCCGGATCGCTGGCCGGCCCGCGCGCCTGCGCCGCCAGATCCTCGGAAAGGCTAAGCAGCGGTATCGTCGCATCGAGCCTGGCGCTGAAGAAGAACGGCACCGAAATGCGTTCAATGCCGGCCGCCGGCGTCACGACACGATGCACGGTCGCCCGCAAATAGCCGTTTGAGGCCAGTTCGAGCAATTCGCCGATGTTGACGACGAGCGTACCGGGAATGGGGTCCACATCCACCCAGCTTCCGTCATAGTCGACCTGCAGCCCCTTATTGTCATCCTGAAGCAACAGCGTCAGGAAACCGCCATCCTTGTGCGCGCCGACACCCTGGTCATCGCCGGTCGCCTCTCGGCCGGGATAGCGCACGATTTTCATGCGGTGGTTTGGCTGCTCGCGGTAGATCGGGTCGAAAGCGTCCTCGGCTTGATCGAGCGACAGCGCGAAGGCTTTCAACAGCCTGATGGCCACTGCTGTTGCCTTGGCCTGCCATGCCAGCAGGGCGGGTTTGAGTTCCGGCAACGCAGCGGGCCACTGGTTCGGCCCCTGCAGCCGCGTCCAGGCGGGAATTCCTGGCCCTTGCGCTATGGGCTGACGCTCGACGCCGATGTCGAGCTGTTCGCGCCAATCGGCCTTGCCCTTGGTCAGCTCGCCGCCGGCGCGGGTATAGCCACGGAACTGCGGGGATTTCACCATTTCGATCGCGAGCTTGTCGGCCTCGGCCAAGGCAAAGAAGCGGCGCGACGCGGTGAGCACTTCACTGATTTCCGCCCACGAAATGCCATGTCCGGCCAGGTAGAAAAAGCCGATGTCGCGCGACGCGGAACGCAGATCCGCCAGAAATGTCCGGCGTTCCGACGCGCCTTGTTCAAAGCGGCTCAAGTCGAGCACGGGTACTATTCTGGGCATATCAGGCTCCTTTCCCGGCTTTGTGCGGATGTTACCGTCCGCAAACCAGGACTGTTGGACAGGCGTGCACTTTTCGGCGGTCACACCCGCCGGCAATGCCTGCAAGTGTCATCGACTCCAGATTGCCAAGAAAGAAACGATCGGCCCTTCGAGACCGCCGCGATGAACAATTTTTGCGCGCGCGCCGGCAAGCTGACAATGACCGCGATCATTCGCGCAGATACGGACCGCCAGCAGGCGCGCGACCTCCACGCTATTGGGCTGCCCTGAGCAGCATGCCGAACAGGTCGCGTGGCTCGTCGGGGTCGGCGAGCATATCGAGCTCCTGGTACAGGCCGGTCGACCTCAGTTGATCCCTGACATAGCGCAACGCCGAAAAGTCCTCGATAGCGAAACCCACCGAATCGAACAGCGTGATCTGGCCGGCGTCGCGCCGGCCCTCAACGGCGCCGGTGACCACCTGCCACAGCTCAGTCACCCGATGATCCGGCGCGAGCTGCTGGATCTCGCCTTCGATGCGGGTCTGCGGCGGGTATTCGACGAAAATGTCGGAGCGCAGCAGGATGTCGCGGTGCAGTTCGGTCTTGCCGGGGCAGTCGCCGCCAACGGCGTTGATATGTACGCCCGAGCCGATCATGTTGTCGGTCAGGATGGTGGCGTACTGCTTGTCGGCGGTGACGGTGGTGATGATGTCCGCACCCTCAACCGCTTCCTGCGCGCTCGTGCAGGCCGTCATGTCGAAGCCGAGGCCGGCGAGATTGCGAATGCATTTCTGTGTTGCCGAACGGTCGATATCGTAAAGCCGCAGCCTGTCGACGCCGAGCAGTGCCTTGAAGGCCAGCGCCTGGAACTCAGCCTGGGCGCCGTTGCCTATCAGCGCCATGCAGCGGGACTCGGCCGGCGCCAAGTGCTTCGCGGAAAGGGCCGACATGGCCGCCGTGCGCAGTGCGGTCAGAATGGTCATCTCGGACAGCAACACGGGATAGCCGTTGTGGACGTCGGCCAGCATGCCGAAGGCAGTCACGGTCTGGCGGCCCTCGCGCATGTTCTTGGGATGACCATTGACATATTTGAAACCATAGACCTCGCCGTCGCTGGTCGGCATCAACTCGATAACGCCCTCGGCGCTGTGCGAAGCGACGCGCGGGGTCTTGTCGAACAGCTCCCAGCGGCGGAAGTCGTCCTCGATATAGCCGGCGAGCTCAACCAGGAACCGCTCGACGCCGATCCTGAGCACGAGCTTCATCATATTGTCGACGCTGACGAACGGCACGATGTTGAGATTGGGTATCATTTGTTCCTTGCCGGTACACCAGTCAGCCCTGGCGATGCGGGTTGTAAACCTTCATCATCGTCGGCAGTCTCGGAAAGTATGTCAATACCTCTTCATTATTGACCATAATTAAAATATCTGAAATAGACTCGACACAGCATATATTTCAGGGGAGGCCTATGGCGATACGCGATGTTCTGATGCGCGGGGATCTGGCGCTGACGCCGTCGGAAGAGAAGATCGTCAGGCTGCTGCTGACGGACTATCCGACCTCGGGCCTCGGTACCGCATCGTCGCTTGCGCGACGCGCCGGCGTCAGCGATCCCACCGTTGTCCGGCTGGTCGTCAAGCTCGGCTATGAAGGGTTCCCGGACTTTCAGGCAAAGCTGCTCGCCGAGGTCGAGGCCAGGCTGCATTCGCCGCTGTTGATGATGGAGACCAAGCGGCAAAGCGGTTCCAGCGACAGCGCGGTGCTTGCCTATCTCGATTCCGTTACCACGGCCCTGCAGAAAGCCACCGCGGCGACACCGGTCCAGACCTACGAGCGTGCCGCCCGCCTTTTGATGGAGGCCAAGGGCGAAATCTTGCTGGTCGGCGGCCGGTTCAGCCGCCACATCGCCGGGATGCTGGCTGGATATCTCGTGCAGTTCCGCACCGGGGTCCGCGATCTCGGCGTGCTCTCTCCGCAGTCGTTCGACACGCTGGCCGACCTCGGTCGTCGCGACGTGCTCGTCGTCTTCGACTATCGCCGCTACCAGTTCGACGTGATGGCCTATGCGCGCCAAGCCGCCGCGCTCGATGTACGCATTCTTCTGTTCACCGACCAATGGCTGTCGCCGATATCGGACCTTGCCGAAGTCACAATCGTCAGCCCGCTCGAAGTCGCCTCGCCCTATGACACGCTGGCGCCGGCGATCGCACAGATGGAGGCGCTGACGGCCCAGATCGTTTCGACGCTGGGCGACGACGCTCGGGCTCGCATCGAGAGGATCGAGAAAGTGCGGCACGCCAATGCGGTGACGCTCGACAGCGATGCGGAAGGGAGCGGCATGCGCAAGACATCAGGACCGCGCAAGATACCTGGACCCAAAGCAGCAAAGCAGGACGAGAAGGCATGACCCAAGCCCTACCCAAGCGAGACGAAGCTTTTCGTACCGGCGAGACAGCGCTGCTGCTGGTCGACATGCAACGCATCTGGTTGGAGCCGGGTGCCGATCCTTCGCATCCAGAACGCGGACCCGATCATTATTTCTACCGGCAGACATGCTCGCAGACGATCCCCAACCAGGAGCGCCTGCTGGCGGCGGCGAGGGCCAATGGCGTCGAAGTGCTGCACACCATCATCCAGAGCCTGACCGAAGACGGCCGCGACCGCTCGCTCGACCACAAGCTGACACCGATCCATGTTGCGCCCAGCCTCCCCGAAGGCCTGCCAGTGCCATCGCTGGGGCCGGTCGGCGACGAGATCATGCTGCCGAAAACCTCGTCGGGCATCTTCAACTCGACCAATGTCGACTACCTGCTGAAAAACCTTGGCATCCGCTATCTCGTCGTGGTCGGCGTGCTGACCGACCAGTGCGTCGACATGACAGTGCGCGACGGCGCCGACCGCGGCTATCTCGTCACCTGCGTATCGGATGCCTGCGCCACCATTACCCAGGAGCGCCACGACATCGCGCTGAAGGCCTTTGGCGGCTATTGCTGGGTCACGGACACCGACACCGTCGTCGACCGCTTCAACGCTCTGGGAAAAAAGGCATGACATCTGCCGTCGAGCCTCTCGTCGCCGTCGTCACCACGGATCTCTCCGCCATTACGCGGGGCCGCTTCGTGGTCGAAAGCAGATTGCAAAAGACCGCCGCGACAGGGATCGGCTGGCTGCAGGCCAATCTGTCAATGACGCCGTTCAATTCGATAGTCGATCCCAATCCCTGGGGTTCGTCCGGTGACCTTCGGCTGATCCCGGATCTCAAGGCGCGCTTCCGCACCGAGCGGACGGGATCGGCGACGCCCTTCGACATGGTGGCCGGCGACATCGTCGAGCTCGATGGCAGCCCGTGGCTTGGCTGCACGCGGACCATGCTCCGGGATACGCTGGCGGAATTGAAGGCGGCCACCGGCCTTTCCGTCATCGCCGCCTTCGAGCACGAATTCCACGTTGCCGGCGGCAGCTTCGCGCCGGCACATTCGATGTCCTTTGCCGCCCTGCGCCGCACCGACCCGTTCGCCCCCAATCTGATGGCGGCACTCGAAGAGGCAGGTGTCGGCCCCGAAGTGGTCATCGCCGAATTCGGCAGTGAGCAATTCGAAGTGACGCACGAGCCGGCCGATGCGCTCACGGCAGCAGATCGCGCCGTCGCCATCCGCGAAATCACGCGCGAAGTGGCACGCAATGCCGGCTGGCGCGCGAGCTTCGCGCCCAAGGTCGCCCCGGATGCCGTCGGCAACGGCGTGCACATCCATTTCAGCTTCGTCGACGAAGCCGGAAAGCCGGCAACTTACGATCCGGCGCGTCCCGGAGGCCTGTCCGCCAAGGCTGGCGCCTTCTGCGCCGGCGTGCTGCGCCATCTGCCTGCGATGACCGCCATGACGGCGTCGAGCGTGTCGTCCTTCTATCGCCTTAAGCCGCACAGCTGGAGTTCGTCCTACACCTGGCTCGCCGATCGCGACCGCGAGGCGTCGCTCCGCATCTGTCCGACGGTGACGATCGGCGGACGCGACCCGGCACGGCAGTATAATGTCGAGTACCGGGCGGCCGACGCCACCGGCAATCCCTATCTGTCGCTGGCGGCGATCATCCGCGCCGGGCTGGAGGGGCTGAAGGCGGACTTGCCATCACCGCCGCTGGTCACTGGCGACCCGACGCTGATGAGCGAGACGGAACGGGCGGAACTCGGTCTGGTGCGGCTTCCCGAGACCTTGCCGGCGGCACTGGATGCGCTCCTGGCCGACAAGACCGTTACGGGATGGTTCGCCCCGATCTTCATCGAGACCTTCGTCGGGTTGAAGCAGCATGAAGCCGAGCGCCTGGCAGGCCTTGATCCGGCTGCCATCTGCGATCTCTACCGGACGCTTTATTGATGACTGCGCAGGCCGAAAAAAGCTCGCGCCCCCAAGAAGATTGGCCCGAAGCCGTCGAGGTGCTCAACGAGCATGGCCGTTGCGAGATCGTGCTGCTGTGCGAGCATGCGTCCAACCATATGCCGGCGGAGTACCGCCGGCTCGGGCTCGATGCCAGTCATCTGCAGCGCCACATCGCATGGGACATCGGCGCCGCGGAGGTGACGCGCCTGTTATCGGCACGGCTTGATGCAGCGGCCTTTCTCAGCGGCTATTCCCGACTGCTGATCGATCTCAACCGGCCACTGGGCAGCCTGGGCAGCATTCCGGTGCTGTCGGAAGACACTGACATTCCCGGCAATGCCGGCGTCGACGGAGCGGAACGAGACCGGCGCGCGGAAATCATGTTTTCGCCGTTCCATGAGCGGGTGGCCGCGCACCTCGATCGCCGTGTGGCCGAGGGCCGGCCGACGCGGATCGTGACGATCCATTCCTTCACACCGGTGTTCCTGGGTGTCGCCAGGCCTTGGCATGCGGGTGTGCTGCATGGTCATGCAGCCGATCTCGCAGCGGCGATCCTTTCGGGCCTGCGCACCGACGCCGCACTCAACGTCGCGGCCAACGTACCCTATGTGATCAGCCGCGATGCCGACTACGCCGTACCCATCCATGGCGATGATCGCGGCATCCCCGCCGTCCTTGTCGAGATCAGGCAGGACTTGTTGTCGACACGGTCGGGCATCAAGGAATGGGCGGACCGGCTGGCGGCGGCGCTGCCGGCGCACGAGACGGAGGCATCTCAGCCGGTGCGGAGGTGACGCCGCGACCACGGCGCAGGTCGGCAAGCCGCGCTTCTCGCCATCAGCGCGGCGCTCGCGTGAGCGGGGAACGGTCCGGTCCAAATGGACAACCTCTCGAAAGCTTACAATCAGGTCGCCCGACCTGACCTGCCGCCCCAACCGGCGTCAGGGCAACTTCGCCTAAAGCGATGGTCCCATCCGGATAGGGCTGCCGTCGCTGAACCGGGATTGACGGAACCTGTGAAGGTTGTGCCCAGTCTCGTTGCCCTGGATCAAGTCGGACAGGACGCGGCCCATGCCAGGCCCTATGCCGAAGCCATGGCCGCTCATCCCAGTGGCGATGACGAGGCCATCGACCGTTGCGGCGCGATCGACCACAGGCACGACATCCGGCATCGCATCGATCATGCCGGCCCAGCTTGCCCTGAGCGGCACCGCCTCGAATTGCGGAAAAAGCGCCTTGAACCCATGATCGATGGCGCGAAGGGCCCTGGGTTCCGGGGCAGGATTGAGAACGCGCATGCGTTCGAACGGGCTTTCCTTGTCGGCATCCCATTTGCGCGGGGTGGACCAGCTGTCCGGATATGCACGCGGCGCCGCCGGCAGGTAGCGCGTGCCGAAAGGATTTGCCTTCAGGGCAGGCAGGTATTTCGGTGCGTGACGCAATGCATCCGGCCCGACATAGAGCAGGTGGCTGCCTCCCGCCGCGAGCGTGTACCCGCCGTCCTTTCTACGCCGGAAGGCGATGCGTTCGTCCGCGGCAGCGCCGGCATGGATTTCCGGCATAGGCGCGGTCGCAGCGACGGTCGTGCGGACACTGAGCTGCGGGATCGAGACGCCATGCGCGCGCAGGAACAGCGACGTCCAGGCACCGCTGGCGACAAGCACGTTCGAGGTGGCGATGCGGCCTCGCTCAGTCCAGACACCGCTGATACGCCCTGCGGAGATGTCGAGCATGCGTGCCGCACAGTTCTCGATGATTGTGACACCCTGGCGAGCGGCCAGGCGGGCAAGCGCCGGCACGGCGACCCAGGGCTCGGCACGCATGTCCGACGGCGTGGTCATGGCGCCCTTGAAGGGGCGTGACATGGCCGGGATCAGCTTGGCGGTCTCGCCCTGGTCGAGGAGGCGCGTGTCGACGCCATGGGCCTCGGCGATCTTCAGGAACTTGGCGAAACCGGCCATCTCCTTGTCGGTCCGCGCAAGATAGGTCACGCCCGTCTGCGTCAAGCCTATGTCCTCGCCGCACTCCTCGGCCAGTTGGCGCCAGAGACGCTGCGCTTCGATGACGATGGGCAATTCGTCCGCGTCGCGGCCCTGCTGGCGAATCCAGCCCCAATTGCGCGAGGACTGCTCCGCGGCGATGCGTCCCTTCTCCAGCAAGGTCACAGGTATGTTGCGACGGGCCAGGAACAAGGCCGCGGTCACGCCGATGATGCCACCGCCGACAATGACCACATCCGACGTCTTCGGCAGCGGCGCCTGGAACTGGATCGGACTGGCTTCGGTGAAAGGGAAGATCGTCAAAGGACTGTCCTTTTCTCATAAGCGTGCCCCGCGCCGATGGCTGGTCCCAGTGGCGCGAAAGTCGCCCGCTTTCGTCGGACACTGGCCAAGCGTGAAGTGCGCCGACGAGCACTACACGACCGGCCTCGAAAATTTGCGTGCCAGCTCGATGAAATTGTTGACCACCCGTCGAGGCCGCTTCTCGTCGTAGGGCAGCCCTGGCTTCATCGACAATCGGGTGGCTAGGGCACGCGAATGCTGGACGAAGCGAAGCGCTCGCTCAGACCTGTCGCGACATTCCGGCGAAAGATCGCAAACGATAGCTTGCCGCCCGATGGCTTCAGGCCAGCCCGAACCGCTCCACCGCACGCATGATGCCGCGCAGCTCCGCGAGGCCTTTCAGCCGGCCGATGAGCGAATAGCCGGGGTTGATCTTCTTCTTGCCGATGTCGTCGGCAAGCAGATGGCCATGATCGGGCCGCATCGGAATTTGCCAGTCGGCTCGGCCTTCTCCGCGACGGCGCTTCTCTTCCTGCATCAAAGCGAGGATGACATGCGCCATGTCCGTGCCGCCCTCGAGATGCTCGGCCTCGTAGAAGGAACCGTCCTCCTCGATGGTGATGTTGCGCAGATGGACGAAATGGATGCGGTCGGCGAATTCCTTGACCATGGCGACAATGTCGTTGTCGGCGCGCGTACCGTAGGAGCCGGTGCAGAACGTCAAACCATTGGCCGGGCTGTCGACCGTCTCGAGGATGAAACGCGCATCCTCGGCCGTCGAAACGACGCGCGGCAGGCCATAAAGCGAGAAGGGCGGATCGTCCGGGTGGATGCACATACGCACACCCGCTTCTTCGGCCGCCGGGATGATCTCGCGCAGGAACCAGGCAAGATTGTCGCGCAGTTCCTTAGGCCCAATCGCGTCGTATTCCGCCAGCGCCTCGCGGAAACTGTCCCTGTTATAGCTACGCTCCGTAGCCGGCAGGCCGGCGATCAGATTGCGCTCGATCTGGCCGATCTGCTCCGGTGTCAGCGCCTTCAGGCGCTCCTCGGCCTGGGCAATACGTGACGGCGTATAGCTTGCCGCGCCGTTCTTGCGCTGCAAGACAAAGAGATCATAGGCAGCGAAGTCGATGGCGTCGAAGCGCAAGGCATAACCGGTCGTCGGCAGCCGGTAGGCCAGGTCGGTGCGAGTCCAGTCGACCACAGGCATGAAATTATAGCAGATCGTCTGGATTCCGGCCTTCGCGAGCGCGCGGATGCTGTCGCGATAATAGCCGGCATAGCGCTCGCGCTCCGGCGCGCCGATCTTGAAGGAATTGTGAACCGGAATGCTCTCGACGACCGACCAGGTCAACCCAGCCGCCTCGATGATGCGCTTGCGTTCGAGCACATCGGCCTCAGGCCAGGCCCTGCCATCATAGATATGGTGAAGCGCTGAAACCACGCCGGTGGCGCCAGCCTGTTTGACATGTTCAAGCGTCACCGGATCATCGGGACCGTACCAACGCCAACACTGTTCCATTGCCACTTCCTTTCTGCGAGAGACCGGCAACCTATTGTTTGACCACGATGAGTGTCAAACTAAGAGCCGGTTTCGATAGCAATGAAGGAGCTTCCGCAATGAAGGATTTTGACGGCAAGGTGGCATTGGTGACAGGAACGACCGGTATCGGCCTGGCAGCCGCCAAACGCCTGGCGGCTGGGGGCGCCGCGATCGTCGCCTGCGGGATCGACAGCGCGGCCAACGCCGCCATGCAGGAAAGCCTCGCCAAGTCCGGAGCCGATGCGCTGGTGCAAACGGTTGACGTCTCCGTTTCCGAGCAGGTTCACGACGCGGTCGTGGCCGGCGTGGCGAAATTCGGCGGCATAGACGTCATCGTCAATTCGGCGGCGGTGCATCCCTACGGAAGGGCGACGACAACCGACTGGGAAACGTGGAACCGGGCTATGACGGTCAATGTCGGCTCGATCTATCTGACCGCCCATTTCGGCATCCCGGAAATGATCAAGCGTGGCGGCGGCGCCATCGTCAACGTCGCTTCGGTGCAGGGCTTCGCCTGTCAGCAGAACGTTGCCGCCTATGCCACGACCAAGGGCGCCATTCATACGCTGACGCGTTCGCTGGCACTCGACTATGCCGCGTCCGGCATAAGGGTCAATTCGGTCAGCCCGGGCTCGATCCGCACACCGATCCTTGAAAAGGCCGCGCGTGGCGACGGCGGCAGCGATGCCGACGTGGAAGAGGCCTACAGGCGCTTCGGCGCGGCCCATCCGCTCGGCCGCATCGGGGAACCGGAGGAAGTGGCGGAACTCATCGCTTTCCTGTGCTCGTCGAAGGCCGGCTTCTGCACAGGCGCCGACTACAAGATAGATGGCGGCCTCACCGCCGGCATCGGCGTGAAGTAAGACCGTGAAGATCGATCTCGAGACCCAATCGGGAGTGGTGCATTAACGCAGCCAGTTCGGAACAATCTTTTTTGGCCGAAGTTTTACCCCTTGAAGGGACGAACTCTCCGAAGGAGATTTCCTATGAAACATGTTCTCATTACCAGCATGCTGGCGATCGGGCTAGGCTGCGGGACGGCGATGGCTCAGACGCAGCAGCCCGCCGATAGCCAATCAGGAGCGGACACAAATTGCGCTTCCGGCACGACCAACTGCCAGAAGGGCTCGAAGATGAAGGAGCAGGCACAGGGCACCAAGTCCCAGACTGATCAGCAGGTTCAGGACAAGACCAAGGCCAAGACAGAGGAGCAGGCCCAGGGCAAGGCCGGCACCACCACGGACCAGCAGGCCCAGGGCAAGACGAAGATCCAGACGGACCAGCAGGCGCAGGGCAAGGCTGGCACCAAGACCGACCAGCAGGCCCAGGACAAAACCAAGGTCCAGACCGACCAGCAGGCACAGGGTAAGTCTGGCACCAAGACCGACCAGCAGGCCCAGGACAAAACCAAGGTCCAGACCGACCAGCAGGCACAGGGTAAGGCCGGCACCACAACGGATCAGCAGGCTCAGGACAAGACAAAGGTCCAGACCGATCAGCAGGCACAGGGCAAGGCCGGCACCACCACCGATCAGCAGGCTCAGGACAAGACAAAGGTCCAGACCGATCAGCAGGCCCAAGGCAAGGCCTCCACGCAGGACAAGACCTCGACCGCTTCCATCAACAATGTGACGGTTGAACAGAAGACCCAGATCACTCATGTGATCAGGGAAACCAAGGTCGAGCCGGTCACGAACGTCGACTTCGACGTCTCCGTCGGCATCGAAGTTCCGCGGCACAAGGTCAGGCTGCATCGCTTGCCGGCTCGCATCGTGAAGATCGTTCCGGCCTACGAGGCGTACGAGTATTTCGTTCTCGCCGACGGCCGGATCGTGATCGTCGATCCGGATACATACAAAATCGTGCTGGTGCTGACCTAGGGCAATTCCAGGGAAAAGTGCGTAGCGGTTTTCCGTTCGGAATTGCGTAAAAACAAAGAGTTAGAGCACAGGATCGTTCAACCCGCCCCGCTGCACGCGGGTCGGGTTGAGCACTATGGCGAGATGATGCGGAACTTCCCGTGCAAACCTCTGCGCATGCTCAGGGATTGCGAGGCCGCAATGTCCTCAAGGTAATCGAGTAGCGGTGCTCGGCAAGCGGCGGGATGCTGTGCTCCCATTGCGACCGCGACGGCCCCGTCATGAGATAGGCCGATCTCGGCTCGACAGTGATGGTCCGACGCTCCCATTTAGACCCATTCTTGCGCCGAAGGCGAAAATCGCAGGGCGCCAGCAGCGAAACGCCCGCGACATCCTCGAAATGCGGCTTGTCGCGGTGCCAGCCGATACCGGCGCCGGGCCGGTACTCGTTGATCAAGACCTGCGCGAAGGTTTCGGCCGGCCGGCGCGCAAAAGCCGCGACCTTTTCGCGCAAGGGCAGCAGAAAATCAGGTATCGGCGGTGCCTCGACCACCTCGCGCCGGTCATAATCGTAGCGAAGGCCAAAACCGACGACACGCCGGTTTGCCAGATGGCCATGGAAGTCGAAGGCCTTGAAGGGCAGTGCCTCTAGATGATGGACGAGTTCGATTTCGTCCTGTGGCGTGATCAGTCCGGTCTGGTAGGCGAAACCCTCCGGCAGATCATCCTGAGCGGCACCGAAGAGATCGTGCTGGGCCACACGGCCGGCTGTTTTCGGTTTGAGCGGCGACATTTTGCCTAGATGGTGAAGGCCGGACCACAAGGCAATATGGGAACCGCGCTTGCCCGCCCTGGATACGTCCCAAAACCGGCGCAACGGAACCGCGGGAGGAGCGTGAAAGTTTAGCAACGGCGGTTCCGTCGGGGGCCGCCGGGCACGTTCTAGCCTTGGAGTGCCGGATGCCGCGCGTTGAAACCGGGGCCTGCTTTTGCGGGGCGATCGCCGCCACCATGGACGGTGAGCCTTTCTGGATATGCTACGATCACGATGACGATTGCCGACGGGCCATCGGCAGTCCACTCACCGTCTGGGTCGGGTATCGGCCGAGCCAATTCAATCTTTTGAGGGGGGCGCCAAAGGCCTTTTCCAAGACGCCGGGTGTTATCCGCACTTTCTGTCCCGACTGCGGGAGTTCGATAGGCTATAGCGACGAAGGGCTGCCGGACGAGCTTTATCTGACGATCGGATTCTTCGACAAACCCGAAGGGCTGCGGCCACAGGCCCATGCCTATTGGGACCTCAGGCTGCCTTGGGTCGACTTTGCCGACAAGCTGCCGCGCATCGATCGATATTCGAGGAAACGCGATGCGAAGTTCGGCAACCCAAGCGACAGGTAGCAATGTCGGATGGCGGCACGGAACCGCACCACGCCTGGCGGGTTATTTGGCTGAGCCGTCAGGTGCCAGCATGCCATCGACCGTCATTCGAAACACGCAATACGATCCCGCGACCAGGATCCTCTCGGTCTGGTTCGTGCCGCACGGCAACCGCTATGACTATGAGGACGTCGCCCCGGCTACCTATGCGGCGTTCATGCGCGCTCCTTCGAAAGGCCGCTTCTTCAATAAATTCATCAAGGACCACCACAGGTACCGTCGCGTGGCGTGATGCCCCGTCACGCCTTCCTGTTCTCGTCGGCGCTCAACTCATCCGGCGCCGGTTCCCAACCAAAGACACTGCGGCCGCCAAGCAGATGCGACTGGTCGAATTCGCCGGCGACAATTTCCTTGAGGCTGGGACCCGTGACGTATCGCTCGACCTGCCGCGACTGATGGTCGAGCCGCCTCAGGGCGCCGATTTCCTCTTCGCGACCGAGCCTGGCCTTTTGCACGGCGGACTTCAGCACGCCGATCGTCTCGTCATAGACCTTGAGCGGTACAGGGAACGGATGCCTGTCCTTGCCGCCATGCGCCAGCGAAAAACGACCCGGGTCCGAAAATCGGCAAGGCGCGCCATGCACCACTTCGGCAACGAGAGCGAGTGCCCTCACCGTGCGGGCGCCTACGCCCGGAACCAGGAGAAGCTCGGCAAAATCGGCTGGACCTCGCTCCGCGGCGGCGGCCATGTTGCCATGAAGGCGATGCATCACGACGTCGCTTTCGCGAACGTCGTGATGAGCCGGCATGATCAGATGCGGCAGCAGGGGCTGCACCGGAGCCGGTGCCGTACCGGGCTCCAGCGCGGCGAACTCCCGAAGGATGCGGTCCGGCCCAAGATCCTGGAGGAGATCAAGCTGTCCCTGGCGCGAGGCTTCGGCGCGTCGGTCGGTCAGGTTGACGATCTCGCCCTGGTTGGCGCCTTCGATGGCGGCATGCGGCTGGTCGACAAAACTCTTCAAACCTTCGGACAGCCAATGATAGCGGCGCGCCACCTTGCTGTCACCGTTCATGCCTTGCTGCACCACCACCCAGTCGCCGTCGTCGGTGACGATGAAGCCATGCAGATAGAGATCGAACCCGTCCTGAACGGCGGCGCTGTCCACCTTGGCGACAAGCCGGCTTGCGGTTGCAAGGCGGGCTCCGTCGAAGCCGATGCGCTCGCCAATGGCGGCAAGCTCGTGGGGGGTTTTGCGCGAATGCGCTCCACGGCCGCCGCAGACGTGGATACCGAGTTCGCCCGACAGCGGCGTGAGGCCGCGTTTCAAGGCGCCGACGACGCTGGTGGTGATGCCGGACGAATGCCAATCCATGCCCATGACCGCGCCGAAGGACTGGAACCAGAACGGATGCGCCAGACGCCGCAGCAATTCGTTGCGGCCATAGTGATGGATGATCGCCTCGCACATGACGGCACCGAGACGCGTCATGCGGTCGCCCAGCCATTTCGGCACGCGTCCACCGTGAAGGGGAAGATCAGCACTGCCCGATCGTTGCGCCACGTTTGCCTGCTCCAATGTCCGCGATTGGGACAGATAAGCACTACAGACCCCGCAGGGAAGGCTGACGCTACACTGGCGTCAAGTCCAGTTCGAGAGAACCGTTTCCATCTCGACTGTCTCGACCTGCTGCGCGAAGCGCTGGTGATAGACGGTAAGCAGCGCGTCATGCGTTGCGTCGGAAGAGCTGCACAATGCGTCGGTGACGAGCACCACGCGATAGCCGAAATCGATGGCGCCGAGCACGGTGGCTAGGACGCACACATCGGTTTCGCCTCCCGTGACGACCAGCGTGTCGATCTCGCGTTCCATCAGAAAGGCCCTGAGGCGCCCTTCGAACCAGGGGGAATAGATGTGCTTGTCGATGACTGCCGCCGGCGGACAGTAAGCGGCGAGCGCCGGCAACAATTCGATCATCTCCGGCCCGATATTGTCGATCGCCATGGAGGCCCAGCGCTCATAATAGCGTTTCCATGTACCAGCGCCTTGCCCCGGCCTTTGCGCAGGCAGGAAGCGCGTGAAGACCGTCTGTTCCGCACGCCTTTCGACCAGCCTCTCAATTTGAGGCAGGACACGGGTTATCCAAGGCGTCGCCCAAGGCGACGGTTCGGCAAATAGCTTCTGCATATCCACACAGACATGCATGCACCGGTCGCCCAATGGGCCATAAGCCAAGCCTGGCATCGACATCAACGCATCTCCGACCGGCGGTGCGTTCTCATGACTTCCGGCACTGCCATCCGGATACGCAACGCCGCATGCGGGAACTCGTTCCTGAGCCGCCGGCAGGAACCGACGCGGGTGGCCAGCGTCTCCGCCGCGGTGAACGGAGGCGCTTGCATAAAACTGTCGGAGCTATGGGGCGGTCCTTTTCCAAGGCTGTGCCGAGAGCGGCACCGCGGCTCACCGGACCTTCCCGCTATCTCACCACACGCTTCTCGAGCTTGCGGGCCAGGGTGCGCCGATGCAGGCCAAGCCGGCGCGCCGTTTCGGAGATGTTGAAGCCGGTTTCGACCAGCGTTTCGTGGATGCGCTCCCACTCCAGGTTCTTGATCGAGGTGGGCCGGCTGGAAAGCGGTACGGAAATGTCGCCCTCGGCACGGCCGAAGGCGGCTTCGATATCATCGGTGTTGGCGGGTTTGGCCAAGTAGTGGCTGGCGCCGAGCTTGATCGCCTCGACCGCCGTGGCGATGCTGGCAAACCCTGTCAGCACGACGATCCTGATCGACGCATCGCGGGCGCTGAGCAGCTTGACGCACTCCAGCCCGGAACCGCCGGCCCCAAGCTTGAGATCGACGACGGCATAAGCCGGAACGGATTTTTCGAGGGCGTCGAGCAAGGCTTCCCTGTCGTGGCAGACCATGACGTCGTAGTCGCGCTTTTCGAAGGAGCGCTTCAGCGTCTTGGCGAAGGTCGTGTCGTCCTCGACGATAAAGAGGGATCTATCAGGCCTCATGATCATCTCCGTCGGTCAACGCCGCGAGCGGCAGCGAAAGCGTAACACAGGCGCCCTGCTCCATGTTGCGCGCGGAAAAATCGCCTCCCAGTTTCCGGACCACATTCATGACAAGGAAAAGACCAAGACCGCCCCCTGGCCGTCCCTTGCTCGACATATAGGGCTGGCCAAGCGCTGCCAGAATAGTCTCGTCGAAACCCGGCCCACGATCGCTTACGGCAATCACCAGTTTGTCGTCCTGCCGCTCGGCGGTGACGCCGACCCAAGCCTGCGACGCTTCCTGGGCGTTGTCGAACACGTTGAAGATGACCTGCTTCAACGCCGTGTCGGACACGATCTGCTCGTCCGGGTCGAAGTTGTTCGTGTATTCCAGCTTGAATGGCTGGCGACTGATGCGCCATTCCTCGACCAGATCGTCGAGGAAACCGCGAATGGTGGTGCGTATCGTTCCCTCGCCCCTGGCCTGGCCGGAAGACATCAGAATGCCGGACACGATGCGCTTGCAGCGCTCGATCTGCGCCCGCATTTCGGCCATGTCGGCCGCCAGTTCGCGGTTGCGTGCAAGGGTGCGCATCTGGCGCCAGTCGGACAGGATGACGGATATCGTGGCAAGCGGCGTACCCAGTTCGTGCGCGGCGCCGGAAGCCAGCAGGCCCATGCGCACGATGTGGTCCTCCTCGGCCGAGCGCTGGCGCAGGTCGGCGAGATAGGCATCACGTTCGCGCAGGTTGCGGTCGATGCGCGTCATGAAGATCACGATCAGGCCGGCGGCCAGCACGAAGCAGATGAACATGCCCCTGATATGCAGGGACAGGAGATCGCTGCCGCCATGATGCGGGATGGCGATCGGCTGGAAAAGGAAGATGAGGAAGACGAAGCAGGCCGACGCGGCCGCCACCAGGATCCAGGTAAACCTTGGGGTCAGCAGTGCCGCGCCGAGCGTGATCTGCAGAAGGTAGAGCGATACGAACGGATTGGACGCGCCGCCGCTCAGGTAAAGCTGCGTCGTCAGTGCCGCCATGTCGAAGATGAGCGCGACGAAGAGCTGGGTGTTGGTGATCGGCCTGATACCGCGCAGGACCAGCAAGCTGAAGATGTTGAGGCCAACCAGGAAAAGCACAACGCCGGCCATCTTCGCCAGCGGCAGCGGGATCTCGAACCAGTATTGCGTCGCCAGAATGGTGAGCACCTGACCCGCCACCGCCAGCCAACGCAGTTGGATGAGCAGGAACAAGTTCTTCCTGTTCGTTGCTTCGGGATTTGGTACCGCGCCATTGTTGGCGGCAAGGGACGCCGTCACCAGCGATTTGTCGCGGCGGAGCGCTTGCGTGGGAACGCTCATCTTGCTGGTCCTTGCCGCTGGGGGCGGCCGGTCATCGGCTTGGCCAGGGCGAGGGCAAGCATCGCAGCGAGCGTGAACCAGGTCAAAGCATAGATGAGGTGGCTGTTGCGGAAAGTCACGACGGTCAGCCCGCCGTGTGGCCAGCCGTCGATGCCGGATGCCTCAGCATCAACAAAATAGGGTGCGACATCCGTCAGGCCGCGCGCGGTTGCGATGGCAGCGACATCCCGCGAATACCAGCGATTGCCCGTGGTGTCATTCTTGCGCAGGAAGCCACCGCCTGGCTCGCTCATGCGCAACAGTCCATCGATGATGACCGGCGCGGTTGAGCCGCCGCTCTCTTGTCCGAACTCGGCCTTGCGCTTCGGGGGAATGAAGCCGCGATTGACCAGCACGACGAAGCCACTGTCGGTCCGCATCGGCGTCAGCACCCAATAGCCGCCGCCAAGCTCCGTCACCGCCTGGACCAGCGTGTTGGCGCCGCCCAGGAAGCGTCCGGCCAATCGCACATGGCTGTATTCGTAGCGGGCCGCGGTGATGCCGTTCCAGCTCTCCGGGCCAGGCGCTTCGAAAACCGGGGCATGAATGCGTTGGTCGACACGGGCGATCAGGTCGAGCTTCCAGGCCCGCCTCTCCAGCTGCCATATGCCGAGCCCGACAAACACCAGCACGCCGAGGAGCCCGAGCAGCACAAGGACAAGGCGCGATGCGGACGACCGGCCGGCGCCCTCTTGCGACGCGGGCCGCGGACCGATGCCCGTCGCCTCGGTGTTGGTTCTCCCAGAGCCCGCAACCGGGCTCATGGCATCTCGCGCATGTCGTGCAGCCCCGGCATCATGTTGGCGTTGAGATGATACATCACCCAGAGCGAGCCGGTCAGTACGATCACGACCAGGATCAGCGTGAAGATCAGCGCCAGCATCGACCATCCGCCTTCCGAGGTGGTGTTCATATGCAGGAAGAAGACCATGTGGAGGACGATCTGCGCGACCGCGAAGGCCATGATGACGATGGCCGTCGCCTGCTTGTCGTCGATGGCGCCGCTCATGACCAGCCAGAACGGGATGGCGGTCAGGATCACCGACAGGATGAAGCCGGTCAGATAACTCCGGAACGATCCGTGTGCTGCTCCACCATGGGCGTGGCCGTGACCCTCGGCATGATCATGAGCGCTCATCGCAACATTCCCATCAAATAGACGAAGGTGAAGACGCCGATCCAGACGACGTCGAGGAAGTGCCAGAACATCGAGAGGCACATCAGCCGGCGGCGGTTCGCCTCGACGAGGCCAAATCTCGCGACCTGAGTCATCAGCGTCACCAGCCAGACGATGCCGAAGGTGACATGCAGGCCGTGCGTACCGACCAGGGTGAAGAAGGACGACAGGAAGGCGCTGCGCTGCGGTGTCGCGCCTTCATGGATCATGTGCGAGAATTCGTAGAGCTCGATCGACAGGAACGCCAGGCCGAACAGGCCGGTGACGGCGAGCCAGGCTTGCGTCGCCCCTATGCGACCCTTGTCCATGGTCAGCATGGCGAAGCCATAGGTGATCGAGGAGAAGAGCAGCATGGCGGTGTTGACCGCCACCAGATCGAGGTCGAACAGGTCCTTGGGCGCCGGCCCGGCCGCGTAGTTGCCGCCAAGCACGCCATAGGCGGCGAACAGCATCGCGAAGATCAGGCAGTCGCTCATGAGATAGAGCCAGAAGCCGAGCATGGTGGAGCCGCCTTCGGCGTGCGCATGCTCCTCTTCCAGGTGAAAGACCGGTTCGGTGCCGGCCGTGATTGCTGTCGATGCCATGCTCAAACCCCAGCCCCGAGGAGCGTCGTCCTCGCCTCTTCCGTCCGAATGATTTCGGTTGCCGGAATGTGGAAGTCGCGGTGATAGTTGAAGGTGTGGCCGATCGCGGTGGCGATGAGGCAAACGAAGCTCAGCGCCGCCAGCCACCAGATGTGCCAGATCAGGGCGAAGCCGAGCGCGACGCTGAAGGCGGCCAGGATGACACCGGTGCCGGTATTGCTGGGCATGTGGATCGGCTTGAAGCCGGCGAGCGGCCTGGTGTAGCCGGCCTGCTTCATGTCAAACCAGGCATCGTTGTCGCGAATGACAGGTGTGAAGGCGAAATTGTAGGCAGGTGGCGGCGAGGAGGTCGACCATTCGAGCGTGCGGCCGTCCCATGGATCGCCGGTCGGATCGGCAAGCGCCTCGCGCCTGCGGATGGAGACGAAGATCTGGATCAGGAAGGCGGCGATGCCGCAGGCGATCAGCACCGCGCCGAAGGCGGCGATGACGAACCATATCTGCAGGGAGGGATCATCGAACACGCGCATGCGGCGTGTCACGCCCATCAGGCCGAGCACGTAGAGCGGCATGAAGGCGAACCAGAAGCCGACCACCCAGCACCAGAACGAGACCTTGCCCCAGAACGGGTCGAGCTTGAATCCGAAGGCCTTGGGCCACCAGTAGGCAATGCCGGCGAACAGCCCGAACAGCACGCCGCCGATGATGACGTTATGGAAGTGCGCGATCAGGAACAGGCTGTTGTGCAGCACGAAATCCGCCGGCGGCACGGCAAGCAGCACGCCGGTCATGCCGCCGACGGTGAAGGTGAGCATGAAGGCCACCGTCCACATCATCGGCAGTTCGAAGCGGATGCGGCCCCGGTACATTGTGAACAGCCAGTTGAAGATCTTCGCTCCCGTCGGGATCGAGATGATCATCGTCGTAATGCCGAAGAAGGAATTGACGCTGGCCCCGGAGCCCATGGTGAAGAAGTGGTGCAGCCAGACGAGATAGGACAGAATGGTGATGACCACCGTGGCGTAGACCATCGACGTGTAGCCGAACAGGCGCTTGCCGGAGAAGGTCGAGGTGACTTCGGAAAAGACGCCGAACAGCGGCAGGATGAGGATGTAGACTTCCGGGTGACCCCATATCCAGATGAGGTTCACATACATCATCGGATTGCCGCCAAAGTCATTGGTGAAGAAGTTGGTGCCGACATAGCGGTCGAGCGCCAGCAGCGAGAGCACCGCCGTCAGCACCGGGAAGGAGGCGACGATCAGCACGTTGGTGCAGAGCGACGTCCAGGTGAAGACGGGCATGCGCATCATCGTCATGCCGGGCGCCCGCATCTTGATGATGGTGCAGATCAGGTTGATGCCCGACAGCGTCGTGCCGACACCCGCCACCTGCAGCGCCCAGATATAATAGTCGACGCCGACGTCGGGACTGTAGCCTATGCCGGAAAGCGGCGGATAGGCGAGCCAGCCGGTGCGGGCGAATTCGCCGACGAACAGCGAGGCCATGACGAGGATGGCGCCGCCGACCGTCATCCAGAAGGAGAAATTGTTGAGGAACGGAAAGGAGACGTCGCGGGCGCCGATCTGCAGCGGCACGACGAAATTCATCAACCCGGTGACGAAGGGCATCGCCACGAAGAAGATCATGATGACGCCATGGGCGGTGAAGATCTGGTCGTAGTGATGTGAGTTCAGGTAGCCCTCGGAGCCATTGAAGGCGATGGCCTGCTGAAGGCGCATCATGATGGCGTCCGAGAAGCCGCGCAGCAGCATGACCAGCCCCAGCACCATGTACATGATGCCGATCTTCTTGTGGTCGACGCTGGTGAACCATTCACGCCACAGGTAGCCCCACAGCTTGAAATAGGTGATGACGCCTAGAAGCGCGATGCCGCCGAGTGCCACCGCGGCGAAGGTGGCGACAACGATCGGCTCATGCAGCGGCAGCGAGTCCCAGGTGAGGCGGCCGAAAATGAATTTGGTCAGCGTATAGGGCATCGCAAGTCTCTCACAATTCGCGCCGCAGCAGGCCGAGGGCCGGCGTATCGGCCGCCGCGCTGCGGCTGTCTGTCCGGGGCCGGAGCAGTCCCGCCCCGCGCAGCGGGGACAGGTTCTTCACCGGCCAATAGGTCGGCCGGGCATCGCGCGACGCGCGCGAGACGGCAGCGGCCTCCTCCGCCGTGCAGATGCTGGCGACATAGGAGGGGTCGTTTCCGAACACCGCGCCGCGCCGGGCGAGCTTGTCATATTGCAGCGGCAAGGTGTTGCGCACGCCCGCAAGGCCGAGACCGCCCTTGGCGTCGATCGACATCATCTCGTCCATGCACATCTTGCCGCGCTCGACGCACAGATTGAGGATGGCGCCATAGAGATCGGGATCGACGGAGGCGTAGTGGCGGACGGGTTCGTTCTCGCTCGGCTTTTCGAGTTCGAGATAACTGTCGCGGTTGAGAGCCGCGGATGCGGTCCTGGCCTGTGCCACCCACTGGCTGAAGGCATCATCGGATAGGCCGTGGAAGGCAAAGCGCATGCCCGAAAAGCCGGCGCCGCTATAATTGGCGGAGAAACCGCTATAGGTGCCCGGCCGGTTGATGACGGCGTGCAGCTTCGTCTCCATGCCCGGCATGGCATAGATCTGCCCGGCGAGGGCTGGAATGTAGAAGGAATTCATCACCGCCGAGGAGGTGATGCGGAAGTCGATCGGCTGGTTGACCGGCGCCGCCAGCTCGTTGACGGCAGCGATGCCGTAATCGGGATAGATGAACAGCCATTTCCAGTCGAGCGCCACGACCTCGACCCTGAGCGGCTTGTGCAACTGGGTGACGGGCTGGCCGGGTTCGATCCTGTCGATCCGGCGGTACGGGTCGAGCAAATGCGTGCCGAGCCAGGTCAGCGCGCCAAGGCATATGATGATGAGAAGCGGTGCTGCCCAGATCACCAGTTCCAGTTTCGTCGAATGATCCCAATCCGGCGCATAGGTCGCCGAGGCATTGGAGTGCCGGTAGCGCCAGGCGAAAAAGACAGTCAGCGCCATGACCGGGACGATGATGATCAGCATCAGCAAGGTCGAGACCACCAGCAGGTCGCGCTGCTGGGCCGCGACATCGCCTGCCGGCGCGAGCACGACCATATCGCAGCCGCTCAACAGCCCGGTCAGGGGAAACAGAAGCAAGGCCTCAAATCGTTTCATCAGATGCTGCCCTCGATGGACCGCCGCACGCGGAGGGATGTTGCGGTGCGGTATCAACAAAGGGCTACTGCCGGCGGCGGCGCGCTGACATTGGACAATTTGTCCAATGCCCAGCCGGGGTGGGTCTGGCACAGTGTGCCGCGCACAATGGAATCCCTGTGATTGGGTCCCAGATATTTCATTCCACGCGGTGGCGACGGACAAGATGGCTCAGACTTCGACTGCCGAAACAAACAGCGGGCTGATCGGCTCGGACCACGGCCAGGTCAGCGCGGGCGATATCGCGGTCGGCGTGATCGTGGGCAGGACGTCGGAATTCTTCGACTTCTTCGTCTATGCGATCGCGTCCGTCATCGTGTTCCCAAAGCTGGTGTTTCCGACGCACGACCCGCTCGTCGGAACGCTCTACTCCTTCGCCATCTTCGCACTGGCCTTCATCGCCCGTCCGTTCGGCTCCGTTCTGTTCATGGCCGTCGATCGCGCCTATGGCCGCGGGGCGAAATTGACGATCGCGCTGTTCCTGCTCGGCACCTCGACCGTCGCCATTGCGTTCCTTCCCGCCTATGGCGATATCGGCGCGCTTGCGATCTGGCTTCTGGCGCTGGCCCGCATCGGGCAGGGCGTGGCGCTCGGCGGAACCTGGGACGGACTTCCCTCGCTGCTGGCGCTGAACGCGCCTCAGAACCGGCGTGGCTTCTACGCCATGATCCCGCAACTCGGCGCGCCGATCGGCCTCATCGTGGCGAGTTCCCTCTTCGCTTTCTTCGTCGCCAACCTGTCGGCCGACGACTTCCTTGCCTGGGGCTGGCGCTATCCTTTCTTCGTCGCCTTCGCCATCAATGTCGTGGCCCTGTTTGCCAGGCTGCGCATTGTGGTGACGCCCGAATTTTCAAGATTGTACGAGAGCGGCGACCTGCAGCCGACGCGCATCAGGGATACGGTCAGGGCCGAAGGCCGCAACGTCGTCATCGGCGCCTTCGCGCCGCTGGCGAGTTTCGCCCTGTTCCACATGGTGACGGTGTTTCCGCTCTCCTGGGTGTTCCTGTTCACCAATGAGGGGCCGGCGCGCTTCCTGACGATCGAGGCGGTGAGCGCGCTGTTCGGCATCGCGGCCATCGTCGCGTCGGGGCCACTGGCCGATCGTGTCGGACGCCGTGCGCTGCTCGGCGGTTCGGCGATCGCCATCGCGACGTTCAGCGGCTTTGCCCCGCAGCTCCTGGATGGCGGCACCGTCGGGGAGGCCCTGTTCATGGTGTTGGGCTTCATCCTGCTGGGGCTGAGTTTCGGGCAATCGTCGGGCGTCGTAGCATCGAGCTTTTCGCGACACTATCGCTATACCGGCTCGGCGATAACCTCGGATCTCGCATGGATGTTCGGCGCCGGCTTCGCGCCGCTCGCAGCCCTGCTTTTGGCCGGCAATTTCGGCCTCATCGCGGCGGGCGCCTACCTGCTCTCGGGCGCGGCCTGCACCTTGCTTGCCTTGTGGATCGACGGGCGGCGTTCGGTCGCGGATCGTCCGACCGACTGAACTCTATAAATGGCGGGAAGGGTCAGCGAGCGTCGCCGGAGCCGCTGCCCTCCCGGTCAGCGGAACATCGAGCCGCCATCCACGTCGAGCGCGGCGCCGTAGACGAAGCTCGCGGCGTCGGAGCAGAGGAACAGGATCGCTGCGCGGCAAGGTAAGGCCTCGCCGAATACACCGGCGCCGTCACGCTCCTCCATGTCGAGCTGGACAGTGGTCAGACCTGCCTCGTCATCCACAATCAAGGACCGGCCACAATCAAGGACCGGCGCCCGAAACCGGCGCCGAGGTCGGCCTGTGGGCCGAACCCGGGCATCTGCACTTCTTCGGCCAGGAAGGGCGGGCGATCTGATCTGCCGCGCCCCGGCGTTCTATTCCGCCGCCAGTGCGGCGACTTCCCGCCGAAATGGCAATGCGTCGCCGATGTCAGGTTCGTCCAGCTCCCGGGCGAAGCGATGGCCGGCATAGGTTGCCCAGGCGATCGGCCCCGGTGCTTCGGCGTCGCCAATGACCTTGACCGAACGGATGCCGTTGTCGGCCCACTCGTTTTCCCGCGCCTTGAGCTCGCGCCAAACGGCGTCGTCCTGATTGCGTGACGTGACCAGGACGACGGCATCGGCCGCCAGATCCTGTTTAGCGCCGGTGTAGACGCAGGCCGTCACGACGCCACCTGAAGCGACACTCGTGACGGTCCTGTTGAGGACGATATCGACGCCGAGTTCAGCCAAGCGGCGGTGAATGGCCCCTTGCTCCAGCGTGTTGCGGGTCCAGTCCGAGACATAAGCCGATGGCGTCACCAGGGTCACCTTCGTTCCCCGAAGCGCCATCAGCTCGGCGAGAACGCCGCCCATGTAATAGTGGTCGTCGTCGAACAGCACGACCTTGCCGGCCGGAACCTTGCCGGCCATCAGATCGTCGGGTGAGTAGACCGGCATCGCGGCGTCGATCGGCATCGGCACGACATGGGCACGCGCGACGCCGTCGCGGCGCCAGGTCGATCCGGTGGCAATGGCGACGTTCTGGAAGCCGAACGAGAGGATGTCACCGGCCGACAGCCGGCTTTCGAAATAGATGTCGACATTGGGCATCTGGCTGAGCTGATACTGCCGATAGTCGCGCACCCTGCCCCAGGCCGACAGGCCTGGAAGTTTGCTTTCGCGCGCCACGCGTCCGCCAAGCTCGGTGCCCGCTTCCGCGATGGCCACTTTATAGCCGCGCAGGCCGAGCGCACGCGCGGCCTCCAGTCCGGCGGGCCCGGCGCCGACGATCAGCACGCTGTCGCTGTCGCCTTTCGCCTGCATGCGCTCAGGATGCCAGCCTTTGCGCCATTCCTCCATGAAGGTCGGGTTCTGCGTGCAGCGCGAGATCGACATGGTCATGTCGCCGGTGATGCAGATGTTGCAGCCAATGCATTCGCGGATGTCCTCGATACGCCCCTCCTCGACCTTCCTCGGCAGGAAGGGATCGGCGATCGACGGGCGCGCGCAGCCGATGAAATCGAGCGTGCCCGACCTGATCATCCTGACCATCACGTCGGGCGAAGTGAAGCGGCCGACGCCGACGACCGGCTTCGAGGTCAGCTTCTTGATGCCCGATACCAGGCTTTCCTGCGCCGCCTCGTCCTTGAAGCGTGACGGACCCGAGCAATCCTCCCAGGCGCCGTGCGCGAGATCCCAAAGATCGGGCAGTTCGGCATGCATCTCGATCATGTCGCGGACTTCCGAATTGGCGAAGCCGAGTTCACCGATCATCTCGTCCAGCGACAGCCTGAGCGTCAGGCCGCACGTGTCGCCAATCGCGTCGCGCCCTTCCTCGATCAGCTCGCGCATCAGCCGCGAACGGTTTTCCAGCGAGCCGCCATATTCGTCACCGCGCTGGTTGGTGGCCGTCGATAGGAAATGCTGGATGATGCCGAAGCCATGCGCGCCATAGAGGCAGACAAGGTCGAAACCCGCCTGCTTGGCGCGTTTGAAGGCATTGCGGTGCCAGCGGCGCAGGTCGCGGATATCCTCTCTCTCCATGGCGCGCGCCTGCACCGGATCATTGGTGAAGGTGCGGATCGGCAGGGCCGACGGCCCGCGCGGCACCTCCTTGGTGTAGAGATTGGGGCCGTTGATGCCGGAATAGGCGAGCTGGATGCCAGCCAGCGCCCCGTGCTCGTGCATGGCCTCGGCCATCTTGGCCAAAGCCGGAATGTCGGCGTCATCCCATAGCCGCAGTTCGATGAAGGGCGTGATCTCGGAGGTATGGTGCATCTCCGTCTGCTCGGTGAAGATCACGCCCCAGCCGCCTTCCGACTTGATGCGGCGCATCTCTGCCGCCGCCGATGGATCGCGATAGCCACCGCCATTGCAGTGCGGAACCTGATAGAAGCGGTTCTTGGCCGTCACCGGACCTATCTTCATCGGCTCGAACAGGATGTCGTAGCGTGGGTCGCGCATGTAGCTTCCTCCCTGCCGGCTCGGCACCGCCGGTGCTGCCGAGACTACTCATAAGTTCGAGCCGGTGCGGGAAAACTACGGATTTCTTCTGTGCCGATTAGGACGCGCCTAATCGCGCGCCGGCGCGAATTAGTCTGCGTTGAACCGGGGCTGAGCGAAATGCGACTTCAGAGCATCGGCGGCATGATGCTAGACAGCCAGAACCCGACCGAGAGACAGAAAATGGACAGCATCAGGATTCTCGAACGGCTGATCGCATTCCCCACGGTGAGCCGCGACTCGAACCTCGACTTGATCGGCTATGCGGCCGACTTGCTCGAAGCGAGCGGCGTTGCCTGCCAGATCGTCCACGGCGCGGACAGGCACAAGGCCAACCTCTTTGCCACCATTGGCCCGGCAGGCAGACCCGGTGTCATGCTGTCCGGCCACACCGACGTCGTTCCCGTGGACGGCCAGAACTGGACGCTGCCTCCCTTCGAAATGACCGAGCGTGACGGCAAGCTTTATGGGCGCGGCGCGGCGGACATGAAGGGTTTTGTGGCCTCTGCGCTCGCCACCTGCATCAAGGCCTCCAGGATCGCGCTTCGGACGCCGTTGCATCTGGCGCTCTCCTGTGACGAGGAAGTCGGCTGCCTTGGCGTGCGCGACCTGATCGAAATGCTGAGTGCGGCGCCGCAGCGCCCGCTGCTGTGCATCGTCGGGGAGCCGACCAACATGCAGGTGGCGACCGGGCACAAGGGCAAGCTTGCCGCTCGCGCCGTCTGCAGGGGACGCGAAGGCCATTCGGCGCTCGCCCCGCTGGCGCTCAACGCGATCCACCTCGGGTGCGATTTCGTGCGCGCCTTGCGTGACGAACAGGAACGGCTGGCCCGCGACGGCGCCCGCGACGGCGACTACGACATTCCGTACACGACGGTTCATGTCGGCAAGATCAATGCCGGCGTCGCGCTCAACATCGTGCCCAACCTCTGCCACGTCGATTTCGAGATCCGCAACATTGCCGCCGACGATGCCGCCAGCATTCTCGACAGGCTGCGCGCCGCCGCGGTGCGCATTGCCGGGGACGCCGCTTCGATCGCGGCAGAGGCAGCGATCGACATCGAGATCACCAACACCTATCCGGGCCTCGACACGCCGGCCGCATCGGAGGCGGTGGCCTTCGTCAAGTCGCTGACCGGTGCCAACGACACGATGAAAGTCGCCTTCGGCACGGAGGGCGGATTGTTCAGCCGCGATCTCGGCACACCTGCCGTCGTCTGCGGGCCGGGCTCCATGGCGCAGGGCCACAAGCCCGACGAATTTGTCAGCGTCGAACAGCTGCGTCGTTGCGACGCGATGCTGGACAGATTGCTGGAACGGCTCACGGACGGCTGGCCGTGAGCCGCATGGCAGGCCTCACTTCACGATGCGCTCGGTACCGAAGACGCCCTGCTCGACGACGAAGCGGCGACAGTGGTCGATGAAGGCCTGCACCGTCAGCGTGCGATGCTCGGCGTTCGGCAGGGCAATTCCTATAGTCAGCGGCCGGAGGTCGCCCAACAAAGGCACAAAGACCAGCAATTTGCCGTCCGGCGACATGGTGTTGAGCGGCCGCATATTGGCGATGCCGTAGCCGAAGCCGTTGGCGACCATCGAGCGCATCACGGCGATGTCGCCGGTGCGCTCGACGATCTTGGGCCGCAGGCCCCTGGGCTGGAAAGCCGACAGGAAATATTCCCTGCTGTAGGGCAGGTCAAGCAGCACCATCGGCTCATCGACCAGCTCCTCGGGCGTGATACCTGCCTTCGCCGCCAGGCGATGCGCGGCCGGCAGCATGACATAGGCCGGCAACTGCATCAGCGGCTCGAAAGTCATGTCTTGCGACAGCTCCAGATCGTAGGTCAGCGCGGCGTCTATTTCGCCACGTTGGAGCATCTCGAACAATTGCCCCTGGTTGCGCTCGAATTGCCTGACCCGCACATCGGGATAGGCGTCCTCGAATTTCTTGCGCAGTGCCGGCAGCACGATCTGGGCGAAAGTGAGCAGGCAGCCGATCGCCAGCGGTCCGCGCACCTTTTCGGCGATATCCCCGGCAATGTCGTGCAGCGCATCCGCGTCGTTAAGCAGACGCGCTGCTTCCTTGAGGAACAGGCGCCCGCCCGCCGTCAGCGCCAGCGCGTGCGAATGCTTGCGCACGAAAAGCTGCACGCCGAACTCGGCTTCGAGCTGAGCGATCGACGCCGAGATCGATGGCGGCGAGACATTCACCTGCTCGGCCGCCTTGGCGATCGAACCCGCTTCGCCAACGGCGACGAAATATTCGAGTTGTCTCAGCGTGAAGCGAAGCGGCATGGTGGCTATGTTGCCGGTTTGCAGCCGGCGATCAAGTCGCGGCCGCTTCTCAATATTTTATCCAGGTAGTCTTCAGCGCGGTGTACTTGTCGAGCGCGTGCAGCGACAGGTCGCGCCCGAAGCCGGACTGCTTGAAACCGCCGAAGGGAGTCATCGGGCTCAGCGCGTCGACGGTGTTCACGGAAACCGTGCCGACGCGCAGCCCTTCCGCGAGACGATGCGCCCGCGACAGGCTGTCGGTCCACAGAGATGCGGCCAGGCCGTAGACGCTGTCGTTGGCGATGCGAAGCGCCTCGTCTTCGGTGTCGAAGGCGATCACCGACAGGACCGGACCGAATATCTCGTCGCGCGCAAGCGGGTCGTCGGGCGAGACGTCGTCGAAGATCGTGGGCTGCACAAAACTGCCGCGCCCGTCGACGGTAACCCGGTCGCCGCCGGTCACCAGCCGTGCCGACTTCTTGCCGCCATCGACGAAACGCATGACGGTCGCCGCGTGGCGCGCGTCCACCATCGCACCCATCCTGGATGCAGGGTCGAGCGGATCGCCGGGCTGGGTCGCCGTCGCGCGCTGCGCCAGTTTCTCGACGAGCGTATCCTTGATGCCGCGCTCCACCAGAAGCCGGGAGTTGGCCGAGCATACCTGTCCCTGGTTGAAGAAGATGCTGAAGGCGGCCATGTCGGCTGCCGCGTCCAGATCACCGCAATCGGCGAACACCAGATTGGGGCTCTTGCCACCGGTCTCCAGCCAGACCTGCTTCATGTTCGACTGGCCGGAATATTGCAGGAACATCTTGCCGACGGCGGTCGATCCGGTGAAGGCAAGGCAATCCACGTCCATATGACGGCCAAGCGCCTGGCCGGCCGTCTCGCCGAGGCCGGGCACCACATTGAGCACGCCGGCGGGCAGCCCTGCCTCCATGGCAAGCTCGGCCAGCCTGAGCGCCGAGAAAGGCGACTGCTCGGCGGGTTTGAGCACCACCGAATTGCCCGCAGCCAGCGCGGGCGCGCATTTCCAGGTCGCCATATCGAGCGGAAAGTTCCACGGCACGACGGCGCCCACGACCCCGAGCGGCTCGCGCCGTACCAAAGCAAGGTCGCCTCGGGCCGTCGGCGCCACCTCGTCATAGACCTTGTCTATCGCTTCGCCATACCACTGGAAGATCGCCGCCGACCCCGGCACGTCGACGGTCGCTGCGTCCTTGACCAGCTTGCCCATATCAAGAGATTCCAGCAGCGCGAGCTCCTGCAGGTTCTCGCGCAGCAATTCCGCCAGCCGCAGCAGCACCCGTTTGCGATGCTGAGGGGTCGCTCTCGACCAGACGCCGGCCTCAAAACTGCGGCGTGCCGCGGCGACGGCAAGGTCGATGTCCTCTTCGCCGCAGGAAGCCACCTCAGCGAGCGTTGCTCCGGTGGCCGGATTGATGCTGGTAAATGTTCTGCCGGAACGCGCGGGCATTGCCTTGCCATCGATGAACGCCCTGTCGCGAAAACGGATAGCCGAGGCTTTGCTGATCCAATCCTTATGACTGAGTTCGCTCATGCTGGCTCCAGATTGTCGAACTACTCATCACCGGGAACGCCGTAGCTTGGCGCACCGGACGGGTTGAGGGCGCGCGTGACATAAGCATCGAGCTGGGGCTTATAGATGTCCCACAGCATTGCCAGCTGCTCGACCGGACACCCTTCGGTCCAGTCGCAACGCAGGTCGGCGACCGGCCATGACACATCGCGTACCAGTTTCATGCCGGCGGAACGGACAGGCCCCGCCTCGCCGCCGGCCTCGAGCGCGGCTCGCATGGTGGCAATCAGCCGGTCCCCGAGATCGCCCTCGGAGGCGAGAAAGGCGTCCACCATGGCTTGCGGAACCCTATCGCTGGCAAGCAGGTTGCCGCCGCAGGCGACGTCCTCGCCGCGTGCCTCGCTCCAGATGCCAAGCGCTTTCGGTCCCGAATGGATCGCGCTGCCGCCGGCCTTGTCGACCGCCAGGACCTGCCGGTATTCGCTGAAAGCAGCCGTGCGCTTCAGGATCACGACGGCTTCGGCGGCGGAGGCGCCTCGCGCCATCAGCTCCAGCGCCCGTGGCCCGAGCGTCGGGTCCGTGACATTCTGGCTGGCAACGGCGCCGACGCCGGCCTGTGCATAGGCGCAGCGAGCCGCGACTGCGGGGGATGACGAGGATACCGCCACTCCGAACATGCCGGTGCGCCGGCACCGTGCGACGATGGAGAAGGTCATGGCGCTCAGTCCGGAATTACGGCCGTGCCGTCGATCTCGACCAGCCATTCCGGCCTTGCCAGGGCCGACACGACAAGGCCGGTCGAAACTGGATAGACGCCCTTGATGTATTCGCCCATCGTTCGGTAGACGGCTTCGCGATGGCGGACATCGGTGATGTAGACCACCACTTTCACCAGATGCTCCATGGTGCCGCCGCATTCCTCGATGAGCTGCTTGATATTCTGCATCACCTTGTGGGTCTGCTCGACCGGATCGTGGCTGGCGATATTCTTGGCGGTGTCGAGATCCTGCGGGCACTGCCCGCGCAGATAGATCGTCCGGCCACCCCGTGTGACGACTGCCTGGCACAGATCATTGTCGAGCTTCTGCTCGGGATAAGTGTCCTTCGTATTGAAGGTACGAATTCGGGTATGCTTCATCTTGATCTCCATCAGGTCGGGCTTGCGGCGGCGGTCAGGCGTCCACGGTCTCGCGCTTAGCGGCGGCGTGATAAGCGAGATATTTGCGCTGCGTCGAAATACGGTCGGCCACGTGCTTGGCATCGTGCCATACGCCCCAGATGAAGCTGGAACCCCTTCGCGACTGCCAGGGGAGGCCCAGGAAATAGATCCCTGGCTCGGTCGAGACGCCGCGCTGGTGCCTCGGCCGGCCCTGCTCGTCAAAGGCATCGACCTTCAGCCAGCTGTAATCGACGGCAAAGCCCGTCGCCCAGATGATCGAACTTATCCCGGCTTCGGTCAGATCGAGCTCGAGGATCGGATTGGTCACGCAGTCCGGGTCAGGGCCGATCCGGCGGGCAGCGGGTTCTTCGGGAAGGTCGAGACCGTTGCGCGCGACATAGGCGTCGGCCTCGTCCAGCAATGCCATCAGATTGGCATCACCGCGGGCAATGTTTTTG
The DNA here is from genome assembly GCF_020165595.1 of Mesorhizobium sp. BR-1-1-10. NCBI lineage: Bacteria > Pseudomonadati > Pseudomonadota > Alphaproteobacteria > Hyphomicrobiales > Phyllobacteriaceae > Mesorhizobium > Mesorhizobium sp. BR-1-1-10. The sequence continues at coordinate 71,460 of NZ_JAIUIL010000006.1, forward strand.
GCAAGATCGGGCGCGAAGGTCATGGCGCCGTCCTGGTACGCCCTCGTCATGCCGACGAGCGTAAGCCCCTGCGCCGCCAGACGGCGAAAATCGATCGTTTCTCCGCCCCGCGCGCCGCTCACCGCGATCGTGACATGCTCCGTGCCGGGTCCTGGAGTTTCGAGGTCCCATTTGCCGAGAACGCCCAGCCACCAGCAGAAGTCGCGGCCGCGATAGGCGCGCGGCGGGCGGTCGTGCGCGCCTACCGAGAGATAGACGCGTTTGCCAGCACGCTGGAGTTCGTCCGCAATCTGGACGCCCGAGGATCCCGCGCCGACCACCAGCACCGCGCCTTTCGGCAACTGCGCGGGATTGCGGTAGGCGCTGGAGTGGATTTGCAGGATGCCGGCATCGGCAGGAACGACGGGCGGGATGACCGGGACCTGGAAAGGGCCGGTCGCCGCGACAACGCTGTTGGCCTCGATCACGCCATCGGACGTCTCGACACGGAATCCGGGCCGCCCTATGTTTCTTTGCACAAGCCTGACCTCGACGCCGCAGCGGACCGGCGCATTGATCTGCTTTGCGTAAGCGACAAAATAGTCGGCGACCTCTTCCTTGGAGGGAAAGCCATCGGGGCCTGTCACAGGAAATTCCATGCCCGGGAAGCGGTCGTGCCAGGCCGGGCCATTGGCAACCAGGGAGTCCCACCGCTGCGAGCGCCAGCGCTCGGCGATGCGGCCGCGTTCGAGAACGAGATGCGGCACCCCGCATTTGCTCAGGTGCTCGCTCATGGCCACCCCAGCCTGGCCGCCACCAACGACAAGCGTGTCTATCGTCTCAACCGACATGCCCAGTCCTTTTCTGACCATCCGACAGCTCCCGCCGCACGCGATGAAACCGATTTCCGCCGGCCGGCAAACGCAGCCCCCGGAGATCAATTTCTCCGTGTTCCGGACAGGCCGTGCGCCATCCGGTCGCCTCCCCATTGGCGCTCACAAGTAGCAGCACGTGCCGGTTGGCGCCCATAACGAATCTCCGAAGTCACGCGTAACCATTTCCGAATTTCTCGTGCCGATGGACGCATCTACAGTTTCAGCGGCCGGATCCGCAGCGCCGCATGAGCTGGCCGCGAAGCCGGGCACGTGTCGGCACCGAATTGTTGCGGAACAGGATGCAGCCTCGCAGCGGCCCGTTCGGCAATGCCACGAGCCGGCATTCTCGAGGGGCTGGCATGAAGACTGAGAGCTATGATTACATTGTCGTCGGCGCGGGTTCGGCCGGATGCGTGGTGGCCAATCGGCTGAGCGCCGATCCGTCGGTCAGGGTGTGCCTGGTAGAGGCAGGCGGCAGCGACAACAGCCTGCGGGTAAGGATTCCGGCGGGCATTCTGTCGCTCTATGGCAACCCGAACTACGACTATTGTTTCGTCGGCGTGCCGCAGCCCCATCTCAACAACCGCCGCATTCCGGTCAATCGGGGCAAGGCGCTGGGCGGATCGAGTTCGATCAACTCGATGGTCTATATTCGCGGTGCCGCGCAGGACTATGACGAGTGGGCCGGGCTCGGCTGCACCGGCTGGGCTTACAGCGACGTGCTGCCGGTGTTCAGGAAGCTGGAGCGCAACCTGATCGCCCAGGACCCACGCTATCACGGCACGGACGGCGAGCTCATGGTCGACAATCCGCGCGATCCGAACGTGCTTTCCGCCATGTTCGTCCTGGCCGGGAAAAATGCCGGCCTGCCCGCCAACGACGACTTCAACGCCGAGAGCCAGTTCGGTCTCGGCATCTACAACGTCACCCAGAACCGGGGCCATCGCTTCAGCAGCTTTACCGCCTTCATGCGTCCGGTGCTCAATCGCGGGAACCTGACGCTGCTCAGTGCATGCGAGGTGGTCGACCTTGTCATCGCCGAAGGGCGCGCCACCGGCCTGCGGGTGCGCCACGACGGCGAGCAAAAAATACTCGCGGCTGGCCGCGAGATCGTGCTCTGTGCCGGGGCCATCAACTCGCCCAAGATCCTGATGGCATCCGGCATCGGCCCCGCGGACGAGCTGCGGCAGATCGGCATCACGCCGATTCTCGATCTACCAGGTGTCGGCAAGAACCTGCAGGACCATGTCGACGGCATGATCACCGTGCGCTCCAGGAGCATCAGGACGCTCGGCCTGTCGTTTGCCAACCTGCCCCGCATCGCGGCAGCGCCTTTCCAGTATTTCGCGCGCCGAAAGGGAATCCTCACGACCAACTATGTCGAGGCCGGCGGCTTTGCGAAGACTCGGCATGCGAACGGCCTGCCCGACATTCAGTTCCACTTCGTGCCGGGCTATCGCAGCCATCGCGGCAGGCTCATCGAATATGGCCACGGCTACGCCGTTCACACCTGCGTTCTCAGGCCTAAAAGCGTTGGCGAGATCAAATTGTCACGGGACAGTTCTCGCCGTGACGTTCTCATCGACCACCGCTTCTTCGCGGACGAGGACGACGCCATAGTGCTTGTCGAAGGCATCAAGATCGCGCGCAGGATTCTCGCCGCGCCGGAGTTCGATAACATTCGTGGCAAGGAGATGCTTCCCGGCAAGGATGTTCGAAGCGACGACGAGATCCTGGCCTATCTGCGCGCCGAAGCTCTGACCGTCTACCACCCTGTCGGAACCTGCAAGATGGGGACGGACGCGATGGCGGTCGTTAATCCGGCGACGCTGAAAGTGCGAGGCGTGGACGGTCTCCGGGTCGCCGATGCGTCAGTCATGCCGAAGCTGATCGGCGGCAACACGAACGCGCCAAGCATGATGATCGGACAGAAGTGCTCGGAGATGATCCTGGGCTCGGCGTATCGCGGCGAAAGGTAACGATCCGCTCCGCCTTTCAACATTGTCGGCAGTTCAGCGTTGGCAACGCCGACCTGCCGACGACCGTTTGTGTTTCCTCGAGATTGCTCTCAATGATCCTCATCGATCTCGTCGTGCAAGAGGCCGAGGATGCGGCGCTTGAGGGCGATGAACTCGGGTTCGAGGATCACATCCATCGAACGCGGCCTTGGGATGTCGACCTTGATCTCCGCCTTGATCTTGCCGGGCCGGGCCGTCATCACCAGGACGCGATCGCCCAGGACCAGCGCCTCGTCTATATCGTGAGTAACGAACAGCACCGTCTTTTGCTGCCGCTCCCAGACGCGCAAAAGCAGTTTCTGCATGGTGCCGCGCGTCTGGCTGTCGAGGGCGCCGAAGGGCTCATCCATCAACAGAACGGCCGGATCGTTGGCAAGGGCGCGCGCGATCGCCACGCGCTGCTTCATGCCGCCGGAAAGCTGGGCGGGGTAGTGGTCGGCAAACGGCGCGAGGCCGACTTCGTCGAGATACTGGTCGACGATCTGCTTGCGCCGCCCCGCCGGCAGGCCTTTGCGCTTGGGTCCATACTCGATGTTGGCGCGCACGGTGAGCCAGGGAAACAAGGTGTAGCTCTGGAACACCATGCCTCTGTCTGGACCCGGTTCGATCACTTCCCTGCCATCGACCTTGATGCTGCCTGAAGTCGCGTCGTTGAGGCCGGCCGCAAGGTAGAGCAGGCTCGATTTGCCGCATCCCGAGGGGCCGACGATGACGCAGAATTCGTTCTTGGCCACCTTCAGCGACACATCGTCCAGCGCCAGCACGCCGTTGGCGTCGCCGTAACGCAATGTCACGTCCTCAACGGCCATCGTCGTGCCGGTCGAGCGCGGATCGCCGGTCGTCGCGGCCGTGCCGGCCAGATCGTTCGCCTTTATGGTCTCGCTCATTGCTACCCTTGATCCGACTGCGGTTTGCGAGCTTGCGTTCAAAATCAGGATGCCCATGGCGCGACCCTGGCCCGGATGATGCGGAACGCCGTGTCGGTGATAAGGCCCAGAAGCCCGATCGCGGCGATTGCCATGAAGATCACATCGACCTGGAAGCCTCGCATCGCCTTCAGGCTGATATAGCCGAGGCCGCTCGACGCGGCGACGAGTTCGGCCACGACCAGATAGGTCCAGGCCCAGCCCATGGTGACGCGAAGCGTGTCGAGGATGGCTGGAAGCGCGGCCGGGAAAATGACGTGCCACACCGCTTCGCTGCGCTTGGTGCCCAAAGTGTAGGAGGCGTTGACCAGGTCCCTGGAGACGCTGCGCGCACAGTCCGAAATCATCACGAGCTGCTGGAAGAAGGTGCCGAAGAAGATGACCGCTATGCGCTGTTCGATACCGATGCCGATCCAAAGGATGAACAGGGGCACGAAGGAGGTCACAGGCAGGTAGCGGATGAAGTTGACCAAGGGCTCCAGCGGCGCCTGCACCACCCGATAGGTCCCCATCCACAGCCCCAGCGGCACCGAGATCAGCGAGGAGACGATGAAGCCCAGGATCACCACCTTGGCGCTGGTGAAAGTGTGGTAAAAAAGGCTGCCGTCCTGGGACATGCGATAGGTCGTCTGCAGCACGGTTCCGGGCGTCGGCAGGAACATGTTCGGCACGACGCGGCCATAGGACAGCAGCGCCCAGCCGCCGATCACGGCCACCCACATCGCCAGCGCGAGTGTCGTTGCCGTGCTGGCGGGAATGTTGGCGAATGGGGTCGTCAGGCGTGTCCACGCCGTCCGCCTCTGTGCCATGGCATGGCCTCCGTTGATTTTCTGAAGCGAGAAGGCTCCGGCCCGTCGGGAAACCGGGGTCGGCCCAAGCGGACCGACCCCGGTTTCTCGAAGGCTCATTGTTCCCTGATGAAGTCGGTATCGAGGATGGTTTTCGCGTCGATCGTCATCTTGAGCTTGCCGGCCTTGCCCCAGATGTCCTGCGCGAAATTCACCAGCTCGGACGCCTCGCTCTTTTCCGGCATACCGAAGAATTCCAGGTTGCGATCGCGATCGTAATAGCGCACGCCCTTGGCACCGGCGGCGAAATCCTCGGGCTTTTCGAGATAGCCGCCAATGCCCTTGGCCATGATCTCATAGGCCTTTTCCGGATTGGTCTTGATGTATTCAACCGCTTTGTAATAGCCCTTGACGAGGGCCTTTACGTCCTCGGGATGTTTTTCGATCAGATCGCATTTGAGGGCGATCACGTCGACGATCAAGCCAGGGGTGGTCGTGGAATCGATCAACACCTTTCCCTTGCCACCCTTGCGGACCTCGGTGAGGTGCGGCTCCCACGTCACGGCGGCGGGAACCTGGCCGGCGATGAAGGCGGTCGCCGCGTCATCGGCGGTCATGTTGGTAATGGTAACGTCGTCCTCGGTCATGCCTTCCTTTTTCAGGAGCACGTTGAACCAGAATTCGGAAACGGAGCCCTCGTTCAAGGCCACCTGCTGGCCCTTCAGATCCTTGAGCGACTTGATGTCGGGCTGCGTGACGACGCCATCACCGCCGTGGCTGTCGTCGAGCGCAAGGACGTATTTGAAGCAGAGATCGTCCGAGCGGTACTTCATCAGCTCGTCTACGGTGGAGGCGGCGCCATCGAGATCGCCGCCGGCGACCGCAGCCATGTAAAGCGCTGATTCTTCTATGACCTTCAGGTCGACGTCGACGCCGGCCTCCTTGAAGTAACCGAGGTCGCGGGCAAGAAACAGCGGCCCGTAACCTACCCAGGTCGTCATGCCGAGACGGATGGCGCCCGCATTGGCGGGAGCTGCAAGCCCCAGGCCCAGCAGGCCTGCGCCGACCGCGCCCATCAGGCAGTTTCGAAATGTCTTCATTGTCGTGGTTCCCCTATGGCTGTTGCCGGCATCGGCCTCATTCTCGCGGCCTATGCCGGTTGCGTTTCGGCAGCCGCTCTTGTTTGGGCGTCGCCTCCCAGCGAGCCTTGCGTGTTCTAAGGTTTGCAACAGAGCATCCGGGCCGGATCGCAAAAAGAAGTCTTTTTCTGCCCATTGCTTCGTCGAAACCGAAGCGGCTCGATAGCCGATCGGCGGCCTGGCTCTGGACCTGGCTGGCCATTTTCCGCAGGGTCGCCGACAGAAGCGGCCTCAATGCCACGGCGCTCGAAAAGACGAGAGCCCCGTGCGCGAACCCCTCCTGCGGGGCATAGGAACCGACGAGGGCGGCCGACGTTTTCGCCAGATGAACGAAGCTGCCCGCACGAGATTGGAGAGCCTGCCGAAACGCAGGCTCATCGGACTGGAGCCAAGGTGGAACTGAACGGCGGATGTCTTTGCGGCCGGATTCGCTTCAACGTCACAAGCGAACCGAGAGTGCACTATTGCCATTGCGATATGTGCCGGCGCGCGACCGGCAGTGCATTTGCGGTCCTGGCGTGGGTGCCTTCGCCAGACCTGACCTGGATCGACGCCACTCCCGCCTATCGCCGATCTTCGCCAATCGCCCAAAGGGGGTTCTGTCCCGCCTGCGGATCACCGCTCAGCCTTGCCTATGACGTCTCGCCGGGGGAAATCGCGCTGCATGTCGGCACATTCGACGATCCAGCGCGGCTGGAGCCTCGCTACAATTACGGATCAGGGCAGCGGCTTGGCTGGGTCTGCTGCGGCGTGGACTTGCCGCACCGCGAAACCGAGGAACGCTGGTAGCGCCTGAAGGCGATGCGGCTCGCTGGCCGAAAGGACGGAGATCGATGTGATGAGTATTTTCTATCGGGCGGCCAAGATTGCGGAGCAGGCGCATGCATCGCAGCATGACAAGACAGGAGGCCCCTATATCGATCATTGCCGTCGAGTGGTCGACGCCGTCGAAACGATAGATCAGAAAGTCGTCGCCTATCTGCACGACGTCCTGGAAAAAAGCGAAGGCTGGAGCAGGGCCAAGCTCGAAGAGGCGGGCTTTGGACCGACGATTGCCGCCGCGGTCGACGCCATGACACGCAGAGAAGGCGAGGACTATTTCGCATTCGTACGCCGGGCCGCCTCGAACCCATTGGCGCTGCCGGTAAAACGGGCGGATCTGGCCGACAATATCTGGCAATCAAAGCAGATCGGAGCATCCACGGCCAAGTATGAAGAAGCATTGCGCATTCTTGACGACGAGTTCACCAAGTGAGTGCCGGGATGCTGGCGGCAATCGCGTCCTGGCATGCGACAAGCGCCACTGGACGATGCCTGTAGTCGCGCGATGCCAAAATACATGGATTACGGGAACCAACCCGTTTGGTAATTTTCGTACCAACGTTTTTAGTGACACGCTGGGTGGGTGGTTTTATGAATCCGATGATCGATCCGCGTCCGGCATGCCCTCTGATGCGCAATGCCTGGCTGCCTTCGGATCGCTTCGAGACCAAGGTGACGCCCATGCGGGAATTGCCGAAAGACATTGACGCCGATGTGGTGATCGAAATCAGCAGATTGCTGGACGACAGCGCGCTTTTCGTGCCTGTCCGCGTTCATGAACTCACAGCAAGGGTAAGGCAGAAAGTGAAGACGGGATTGCCGGATCGTTCGATCGAAGAGTTGATCGTGGAAATGGCTTCCTTGCGTCGGTTGGCCATGGCCTTTGAACTGCCCGGATCGGAAAATGTGGTGCAAATTCCACAGCGACTCCTACGCTGACCGCATCAAGGTCACGCGCTCCACCCGGCGGTCAGGACAAGCGATGCCTCGAACACCTGGGCGCCCGCCTCATTGCGCACTTTGCCGGTATGTTGACCAGGTCGCGATCCGGCATTTCATCGCGAGCGACTTCCTGCGAAATGCGAATGGCTTCTGCCCTCGCCTGTTCTCGCGATTCAAATGGCTGCCGTCGTCGTTGGGTGCGGGGCCATGACCGTTATAGAGATCGAAATGACACCGTTTCATTTTCGGGGCAGCCTTGGACACCTCTAGCGTGCTAATAGCTAGCGACACTGGTGGTTCCCGCTCCGGCGCTTGCGCCAGAATACGCGCAGGCTGCCGATGATAGGGTCCGCCATCTTCCGAAGGCCTAAGGTCCGGCTGCTATCCTTGCGTCCAGGACATCTGGCGATCGGCGTTTCAACCCCGATCGCCTTGAGGCCATGATGTTAGAGTCCCTCTATCTGCAACTCGGCCAGCACGACACTCTTTCGGACGTCGAGAAGGTCTTGCTGGCCGAAACGGTTGTTTTCGGACGCGAGTTCGAAAAGGGGCAAGATGTGGTCAAAGCGGGGTCCCGGCCAACCTATAGCACCATGCTGCTGGATGGCCTGGCGGCACGCTACAAGGTGCTCGAGGACGGCGGCCGGCAGTTCACGTCCTTGCAGGTGCCCGGCGACTTCGTCGATCTCCACGCCTTTTTGCTCAAGACCATGGATCACGGTATCGTCGCGCTGTCGCCTTGCCGGGTGATGTACGCGGACCACAACAAGCTGAAAGCCATTACGGAACAGGCCCCTCACCTGACCCGACTGTTGTGGCTCGATACGCTGGTCGATGGGGCCATACATCGCGAATGGATCGTGGCAATGGGCCGCCGCTCCAGGACCTCGCATCTGGCCCATCTCATCTGCGAACTGTTCGTACGTCTGCAGGCGGTGAAACGCACCAGCGGCATGAGTTTCCATCTACCGTTGTCACAGACTGAAATGGCCGACGTGCTTGGGTTGTCGGTCGTGCACATGAACCGGGTGATCGGAGGCTTGAAGAAGATCAAGGTAATCACCTGGACGAACCATATGGTCACCATTTTGGACTGGGACCAGCTTGCCAGGCTTGCCGAGTTCGACCCTACCTATCTGAGCATCAACAACGAACCGAGATGAGCAGCCTTAAACTCAGTTATGAGGCGGATTGCTCCACCACAACTCAAGCGGCCCGCGTTACGAGCGGGCCTTGTCATTCCCTACGGGTGGATAGCGCCTGATTTGGCGGAAAGCCGGTCCAGCAGCTTGCGCGATTCCTCGATTACGCGCCGCGTGTCTTCAATATTCGAGCGAAGATCGGCAATCTGTGCCGCCGCCCTCCGTTGATATAGGCGCGCACTTTCATTGAGGAAGTAGTCAGGTTCCCACGGGTCCATCGCGATCAGGTCCGTTGCGCACCAGTTCGAACGTTACCTTCACCATAACGAGGGGTTTGCTAGCACCAGCACGGACATGCAGGGCAACCTCTCGGAAATTGCCTTCAGGCATCTGGTCCTTTGCTATTTCGAGCAACGCCTTTGCCGCCTCATCCTCAGCTGCCTCCAAGCTCGGAAGCTCGGTTCCTTCAGTGTCCGGGAAGGAGGTTCCGTTGTCGACTAGATCAAAATAATAGCGCGCCATCATCGCTAACAAGGCGGCGCGACCTTTGTTCCTCTCGACTTATCGCGAGTGCCGGGTAACGCATGCTTTGAATCCTCAGTATAGGTTACGCCGCCGATAACAGCGTGAGGATCAGTTTCACTACCGGGCTTCCTGCGCATACAATCCGATAACTACCGAGCTGCGGTCACGCGCCAGACGGTGTTTCCGACATCGTCCGCAATCAACAGCGCGCCCGCCTTGTCGACGGCAACGCCCACAGGCCGCCCATGTGCCTTGTTGTCATTGTCAAGGAAACCGGTGACGACGTCCTGAGGCTTACCGTCAGGATGACCTCCATTGAACGGTATGAAAACGACCTTATAGCCGTTGAAGCGCTTGCGGTTCCAACTGCCATGTTCGCCGACAAAGGCGCCATTGCGATAGGATTCGGGCAGATTGGTGCCGGTGTAAAATGCCAGGCCCAGGGGCGCGACATGGGAACTCAGTGCATAATCCGGAGGGATGGCCTTGGCGACCAGGTCCGGCCGCCGCGGCATCACCCGCGGATCGACATGCTGGCCATAGTAGCTGTAGGGCCAGCCATAAAACGCGCCGTCCTTGACCGAAGTCATGTAGTCGGGAACCAGATTGGGGCCGAGTTCGTCGCGCTCGTTGATGACGGCCCACAGCGCTCCGCTCTGCGGCTCCCAGCTCAAGCCGTTGGGATTGCGCAGCCCGCCTGCGAAAATGCGCGAACGGCCTGTCGCCCTGTCGACCTCCCAGATCGCGGCGCGATCCTTTTCCGCCTGGATGCCGTTCTCGGTGATGTTGCTGTTGGAGCCGACACCGACATAAAGCAGCAATCCGTCCGGACTGGCGACGAGAGACTTGGTCCAGTGATGATCGATCGGGCCGCCGGGCAGCGGCGTCAGCACGGTGCCTGGCGCGGTGATCTTGGTCTCGCCGGATGTGTAGGGATAACGCACGATCGCATCCGTGTTGGCGACGTAGAGATCGTTGCCGACCAGGGCTACGCCGAAGGGCGAATTGAGATGATCGAGGAAGACATCCTGCACGTCGGGCACGCCGTCGCCGTTCGTATCACGCAACAGCGTGATGCGGTTGCTTCCCTCGGTGCCGCCGCCCGACGTCGCCATGGACTCGATCCAGCCCATGATCAGGTCCTTCGGACGCTTGATCGCGGCGCCGGGCGGCGCCACGGACTCGACCACGAGAACGTCACCGTTCGGCAAGGTGTAGAGCGAGCGTGGATGCTTCAATCCCTTGGCGAATGCCTGGATCTGCAAACCCTTCGCGACCGTTGGTTTCTCGTCCTGCTTCCAGCCGACGACCGAAGCGACATGCATGGGCGGAACAAGATATTGCGTTGGTTCAGGCAGTGTCGGATTTGGCCCGACCTGGCCGCTTGGGTCTGGGTCGTCGTTGCTGCAGGCGGGCAATGCCAAAAGCGATCCGCACAACAGACCGAACCCAAGGGCACGCCGAATGTGTGTGTTCGAAACCTGCAGGGCGTTCATTCGAGCACCTCGACGCGGGTGCGGCCGGTGCTCCATTCCAGCAACCACACGAGAACCAAGACGATCACGGCCGCCGCCGAGAGGACGAGCCCTGTCGGCACGACCGACGTCCAGGCGTCACGGCTGTGCACCAGCGCGTTGAAGAACGACAGCACAAGCACCACCAGGCTGCCGAGCAGATAGGCTCCGTGCGTACGGAGAATTCGACGGGTGAAGAGATCGAAAAGCGCCGCAAGCACCGCAAGAGCGCCCATCACGAGGCCGGCAAACAGCAGCCATGCGGAAAAATCGGCCCACATCATCTCCGCCGTTCGCCAATAGGTGAGGTCGGTCAGCAGCGTGCCGATGAAACAGGCATTGGCGACCGCCATCGGTGTCCGATGGATCGGACGGCCGACGACCACCGGTATCGATCGCGAATTGGCCACGGATCTTCTCCGCCCCTGCTCCAGATGGCATCTGGGCTTCAAACAAACCTGAAGTTGAGATGTTCCGGGAACTGTTCGCGTTCAAGGACTTGTGATTGCCCTGACCAATGCCGATCGCTGTCGCCGGTGAATGGCGCGAAGCGCGGTGTGCTCCGGGAATTCAAGTTCGCAATGTCCGCAGCGCGAGTAACATTGCCTGGCAAGCGGTGGGACGCCAGTTCCATTCCGTGTGCGAGATGAGCAGGGCCCGTATCGCCTCCCGTCAGTGAGATTAGGTTCGGCTTCGTACGTTTCTTACCGAGCCTTGGCCCTTTATTGTCAGTCATTGGCAGATGACTAGATTAACCAGGCGGCATCCCCAAATCATGCCGCAGTGGCCGATGCGGGCTTAGGCAATGTGCCGTCATCGGCATCGTCGCGTCGGCCACTTCCGCGATCCTCGCCCTGCAATGCCGGCATGATGGCGGTCAGCTGGGCGGGCGGTCCTGTCTCGAAGGGTTCTTTGAACCGAGGTCCCCGACCAGCCGACGGTATTGCAGTTCGGGAGGGCCGTAAGATTCCCGTGCCAGCGCCACGAGACCTTTCCGATCCCGGATCGTGATTTCGCCGCGGCGGGCACGGATGTAGCCGTGGCTCTCGATTGTCTGAAGCCCCACTGTAACCCCGGGGCGCCTGACGCCCAGCATGACGGAAAGGAATTCGTGGGTTATCATAAGCCTGTCGCCGACGGTTCGGTCGCTGCACATCAGAAGCCATCTCGCCAGCCTGACCTCCAGGCTGTGCCGCGCGTTGATCGACGCCGTGTAGCTGGTCTGGACATGGAGGTACTGAACGTAGCGCAACAGGAACGGCCGCAAGGTAGGGCTCTCTTCCAAGGCTTCGACGAACGGCGCGGCGCTCATCCGTATCGCTTCGCTCGTCGACTGGATGTAGCAATCGAAGCTTGCCAGATCGTCGCCCATGATCAGCGCCGAACCGGTCATGCCTTCGAAGCCGATTATTCCCACCTCTGATTCAGCCGTTCCCGCAGTCTTGGCGACGACCGATGCGATGCCACTCTCCAGGAAATAGACAGCTTCGATCTTTTGGCCTTCGATCTCCAACGGCGAGCGCAACTCCAGAAAAACACTTTCGAGATGCGGCCGCAGCCGCTCGAAATCGGCCACGCTCATTCGGCGCAACAACTCGCTCTTGGCCTGCAGAATCTTGGGATCCACGAGACGCTCTCCACTTGGGCAAGAGCACTGGGATCTCTCGGCCGGCCGCGCCCCTCGAACGAGGGGACGGTGGCAAAACATAAACTGTCCCACCCGGCCAGCACTAGGCAGGCGGCCGCGTCGGTATGAAACCGACAATAGCTGCTGTGGACAAATCGCAAGTTTTGTCGACTATCCATCCTTCGCCAGAAGACGAGCTTCCCTGAGGATCGAAGAGCGATCGAACCCTACCAGCAACACTATGTCACGTATCTGCTGTTCCGTAGCGCCCGATTCCCGGGCAAGTGTACGAACGGCTTCGGGCGCCAGACCGGGGCGCTCAGGGTCTTTCGTCATGACATCCTAGCCTCACGCTGGGGCAGGAGTGCGATGGTCGCTCCCAAGCGTCAACGCCCGGATCGTGCTGCTGACGACCTCTTTGTGTACGCCTTCGTACCGAACTTGGCGAATCAATTCGAAACACGCTGGTTCGGGTGATTCCGGCGCGCCTTGTTTTGTACTCGCCCAAAAGTCATTGCAGATCATGGCTATGCGCGTTCGGAACGCCGCGCCTGTTTGCCGCGTTTGAGCTTGGATCGCTTTCCATGCAGAGGTGAAACCCCATGTTCGATTGGCTGAAGCGCGGCGCGCCAGAACCGCGCAAGGGCATGCCCAGCCCCCGCCTCGACGAACAGGCTTTCAAGCGTCGCTATGGCGAACAGTTCAATGATCCGGCGTTCGAGCCCCTGGCTGCCGACATCGAGCGAATAACGGAGGTCGCCTGGCAGGCCTACAGGGATTCCAGGAAAAGCCCGCGGACCCGAAAGGCGGGCCGTGGCTTCGCCGATCCCGATTACGATCTGGCGGTCGATTGGCTCGAGGCGAGACAAGCAATCGAGCGCGCAAAGCGCATGAACGAGCTGGGCAAACGACGCCGCGTCCTGATCGTGAACGGATCGCCGCGCAGCGAGCACACCTGCCCCGGCGAGATGTCCAAATCCTATCGTTTTGTCGAGATCGCCCGGAAGATCTTCAAGGCCGGCGGCGCGGAAGTCGAGATCCTGGATTTGTCCCGGCTGGCCGCCGAATACGGCCGCAAAATCTACCCTTGCAAGGCCTGCTTCTCCACCGCTGCCGCGCTTTGTCACTGGCCTTGCTCCTGCTATCCAAATCATTCGCTCGGCCAGACGCAGGACTGGATGAACGAGATCTATCCAATGTGGGTTGCCGCCCATGCGGTGATGATCATAACGCCTGTCCACTGGTATCAGGCCACCTCGCCGCTGAAGCTGATGATGGACCGTCTGGTATGCGCCGATGGCGGCAATCCCGATCCTAGTTCCACGCACGGCAAGGAGGCGCGGGAGGCGAAGGCGCTGGAACTCGAGGGATGGGATTATCCCCGGCACCTTGCCGGCCGGCTCTTCTCGGTAATCGTGCACGGCGATACCGAGGGAGCCGAAAACGTCCGGCGCTCTTTATCGGATTGGCTGAAATCGATCGAAATGGTCCCGGCGGGGCCGAAGGCCGAACTCGACCGCTACACCGGCTATTGGAAGCCATACGCTACAAGCCACAACGAGCTCGACGACGACATGGACCTGCAGGAAGAAGTCCGAAACGCGGCGCGTACGCTTCTGGCCGCGGCGGTCGCTCGGAAGGAGGGCACTTTCGTCGCCGCTGGACAGTCGCTGACCGATCCTCGGCAAAAATGATGTTCGACGGCTTTAGCCTGGAGATCGTCAAGCTTGCGGATGCGACATTGCGCGTGCGCCATGGTGGGGCTGGCCCACCAGTGTTGCTCCTGCATGGGCACCCGCGAACCCACACCACATGGCATCGCGTCGCGCCGATCCTGGCAAGACATCACACCGTCATTTGCCCGGACCTGCCGGGGTTCGGGCAATCGTCCGTCCCGGCCGATGCCTGGGAAAGCGCGGGATCTTCAAAGCGGGCAAAGGCCGGCATTTGCGTGGCTCTCATGCACAGGCTTGGTTTTGATCGTTTCGCCGTCGCCGGGCATGACCGTGGCGCCCTTACCGCGTTCAGGATGGCGATGGATCATCCTGCCAGTATTTCGCACCTTGTCGAAATCGATGGCATTCCGGTCCTTGAGCATCTGGAGCGTTGCGACAGCCGCTTCGCGACAGAGTGGTGGCATTGGTTCTTCTTTGCCCAGCCAGACAAGCCCGAGCGCGCCATCAATGTCGATCCGCAGGCCTGGTATGGCGGATCGGCCGAGGCGATGGGCAGAGAAAACTTCGAGGACTATCAGGCGGCGATCAGCAGTCCGCATGTCGTGCATGGCATGCTGGAAGACTACCGGGCCGGGCTCACGATCGATCGCCGGCACGATGCGGAGGATCGCGCCCGAGGGCTCCGGGTCGAATGCCCAACGCTTGTCCTGTGGTCGCTGCGCGACGATCTTGAACGGCTCTATGGTGATGTGCTGGCGATCTGGCGCCCATGGGCCCGGCACCTGCAGGGCCGAGGCATCGACAGCGGCCACCATGTCGCCGAAGAAGCACCGGACCTGTTGGCAAAGGCGATCCTGGACTTCCTTGCTTGAACAGCCGCTGCCGGATGACACGCAGCGTTCATTCCCCGGGAACAAATCTCCCTTTGGAAAATTGTGACGCCGAGAAAAATGCCGCATGCTCCGGGCCGGAAATATCGCCTTGCGACGGAGTTCTCATCGAGCAGGGGCTCGCCATACGGTCTGACAAGGCCGGCCAGACGGCGCCAGGGGCGATCGCGCCGGCAAGGATGTCGCCGCTTGCCGGGACAGGGGGCCACCATTGAACGCACCAATAGGCTTGGGCCAAGGAGGTGTAAGATCGATCCCAATCTGTGGTTCGCCTTTCTCGGCACCGTGATCCTGTTGCAGATGCCGCCTGGGCCCGACAGCATGCTGGTCATGGCACGTGGCATCGGGCAAGGCCGTGGCGTGGCGTTGTTCACGGTCGTGGGAATGACATTGGGCGCAGGCATGGTGCAACTGCCGCTGATCGCCCTGGGTGTCTCCTCGCTCTTGCGTGCATCGCCATTGGCATTTGACACGCTCCGTTGGGCTGGAGCAGCCTATCTGGTCTGGTTGGGCATAAGTTTGCTCTCGGACACGAAAAGCGATCTGGATCTCGATTGCGTCGAGCGCGTCGGGCCGCTCGCCGCGATGCGGGAAGGTATGATAGCCAACCTCATCAATCCTTGGCCCATGACCTTCATGATCGCCTTCCTGCCTCAGTTCGTCGATCCGAACCGTGGCTCTGTCTGGTTCCAGATGCTGATGCTCGGCGCGACCCAGAAATTGACTGGCGTCTTGGTCCTGGGGACCTATGCGGTTGCTTCTGGTGTGCTCGGCGAATGGGTCATGCGTCGACCCCGCGTGAGACTTTGGCAACAACGGATAGCGGGCTGCTTCATTGTCGGCCTTGGCATTCGAATGGCCGTGGGCGGCGGGGCCGGCAAGTGAAGCCAAAGTCTCCTCCGCAGATCCAACGATGACAAGATCGAAGCAGGTTTCAGACTGGGCATGTTCAGCGAGCCGCGCAGCACGGAAGCCGGATCTCCTGATCGAGTTGGTTGAAACCGGCGGGGATGCCAAGGCAGAAGCGGGCGCTGCGCTCTATCGCTACAATGTGGCCAAGTCCGGCGTCGCGGATCGAATGCCGATCGGCGCCATAGTGCGGGATGCCTCGGGAAAGGTCGTTGGGGGTTTGTGGGGCAGGACTGAGCTTGGACTGTTGTTCCTGGACATGTTTTTCGTGGCTGAGGATGTTCGAGGAAAGTCGTATGGCAGCCGGCTCCTTTCAGCCGTTGAAACAGAGGCAAGAAAGCGTGGCTGCGCCCGCGCCGTGGTCGAGACCAGCAGCTTCCAAGCACCTGGCTTCTATGTTCGCCACGGATACGAGGAATTTGGCAGGGTTGAATTTGGCATTCCTGGCGCGGCGCGCATCTTCCTGCGAAAAGAGCTCTGAAAATTGGCGCTACAACCCTTTGGCGAGCTGTTGTATCGAAGGCGGCGCTTCATTCGAAGCGCCCGATCGTGGTTGCTGAAGTGGCGGAGCCCCCACTGCCAATCGGGTTGAAGCTCCCGCCTTGCCTTGCAAGAATCGCGCACATCGTTACGGCGGCTCCAGCATCCTCACCTAGGATTTTTGTTCCGACGGGGGAGAGATCCGTTCCCGTAGGGACTGCTCCGTCGTGTCGGCCGCGGACTTGACGATTTCACCAATCTGGTCGGCCACCGTGCCTGCTTGTGTGTCCTGCCGTCCAGCTTCCTGCTTGATCGTCTCATAGGCGTCCGCGGCAACCTGCCTGGCCTGATCGAGGCCTTGCTCGAGCATGGTCTCCGAGGTGTTGCGAAGCTTCTCGCCATAGCCGCCCAGCTGCTCATCCTCCATTGCGGTATGGGGCAACATGGCGCCTATCGCGGCGCCGATGGCGAGACCGACCGCCGCAACGGCGAGGGGCTGATCGTTCAACAGCTCCTGTGCCGAGCGGCTGGCTTTCGCAGCCATGTCGCCAGCCGTCGATCCTGCGCTGGCGGCGTTGCTCGTCAGCCCTTCGGCGACGCCGCTTGCTGCGCCCGATATGGCTGCGCCAGCGCTGCTTGCGGCCGACGTGAGCGATTCAGCGGTTCCGGAGAGCGTGCTGCCCAAGCCGCCGCCCTCCGCCTCGTCACCCCCGCTGGGCGGGGTTGGCGCCGTATAGCCGGCCGGGCGACGGCTGCCGTTCGACGGACCGCTGCCCAGCATCAGCCAAGCCAGACCGGCGCCCACCATGGTCACGGGCAAGGGATTGTCCCTGACCTGCGTTCTCAGGTTGTTGAGCATTGCCGAACTCTCTCCTCCAGAGAAGATGCCGGTGAATTCGTCCAGCAATTGTCCCGGTGTCATTTTGCCTCGAATGGATTCGGCGGTCTCCACCACCCTGGCGCGCGCGGCCTCGGCCTCGCGTTCGAGTTCGGCTGCGGATTTCTCGGTCATCTCACTTGTTCCTTGATCACAGTCGCGTCGCGCCTGAGCTGTTCCTGGGTTCGGTCGGGAGTAAGTTCGGAAGGCGCCATGCTTGCCATGCCGGTGCGCAGCAGAATGACGCCAAGAATTGCCACCACCACGCCGACCAACAGGGAGGACCACCCGGCCCCCAGCCCTACCCGCGTCAATGCGATGACCAGTGCCTGAAGCAGCACGAGCAGAGCCGCGAGCAGGCAGATGGCCCCGCCCAGCACCTCGGCGGCGCCAGCTCCCGTCTTGGTAAACTTTTCAGAGAGCTCCGCCCGCAGAAGCCTGGCTTCGGTTTGCACCAGCGTGGTGACGTTTTGCGCCAAGTCGGTCACCAGGGTCGCGAGGCTGGGATTATCTTGAGTGTTCATCTGTCTTGCTCCCCATACTGCGTGGCCAGATCGTCAACACCGCCGCCGAATCCTTGCGCCCCATCGGCCGACCAACCAGCAGCTTCGCCGGTCTGCGAATTTGCACCACCCGAGGCACTTCGAGATGCTTCGGGGCTTCTGGGCGGGGAAGCCTTGATGAACCGACCCAGCGCCAATCCGGCCAGTACAGACCCGGCAAGCAGGACACCGGGGTTTTGCCGGCCGAAAGACTGCACATCCTCAAGCACCTGGCCAAACGGCTTTTGTTTCAACGAGGAGGAAAGCCGCTCCAGCCCGCCAGCGGCGTCCAGGGCAAATTTCGACGCGGTCCTTTCATCATTGTTGGCCAGATGCTCGCTGGCCGCGCGCAACGCGCCGCCCAACGCCGCCAAGCTCGATCCTATGTCGCGCTGCGCCTCCTCCGCCTTGTCCGAAATAACCTGCGTGGCTTCTGTCGCGTAGTCGCCAGCCTTGCGGGTCAGTCCGTCGCGAGCATCGTGAAGCAACTCGCTCGCACGCTCTTTTTCCCGGCCAAGCCTGTCGGAAACGTCGCTTGTCGCCTTGTCGAAATCAGTGGGTTTACGGTCCTGGCCGTCATTGCGTTGCATGGGTCACCTAGTGAAAACCGAGGAAGGAGAGGACCGCGAGCACGACAACGACGAGGCCGATAAGATAGATGACACCGTTCATGGCACGTTCCTCCTTGGCAGCCCAACTTCATGGACCCTGCGATGTTCCGTCGGCGAAGAGCTTTTTGCGATCCAAGAGCAATGCAGGAAGAACCGGTCCAGAGCGTCGCCAGTCCGTCATCGAGACGAGCTGCCCGGCCCGGGAGTTCCCCTCTGAGCACGAATACCTTCCAAGTGGATTCCACTGAGCCACCGCCGAAGTGTGCTTGAGAGAAATCGCTTGACCAGGATAGGATCCACCGTTCCCACCCGAATGGCAGGATCGCAATGACCCGCAACCCTATCGAGACGCTGTCCAGTCGCGCGCGGCGCTGGGCAATCGGGTTGACCAAGCAGAAGAGCATCACCGGCACGGACGGCGAGGCTGCCTTCGGCCCTTGGTTGGCAGCGGAACTCCGGAAGGAGACGGCATTTCAGAACGCGGAGGTCTGGACGATCGAGGTCGGACCTCAGGACGGCCGTCACTGCGTGGCAATGCTCCTGCGCGGCACTGGTCGCTCGACCGTGCTCTTGACCGGTCACTACGACACTGTCGGGACAAGCGACTACGGACAGTTGGAGCCTCTGGCCACTCGGCCCGACGGGCTGACAAAGGCGTTGCACGGTTCCCTCGTCGCCGCGAACGCTCCAGCCGCCATCCTGGCCCACCATGATTTCGCGAGCGGGGAATTCCTTGCCGGACGCGGCCTTCTTGACATGAAAGCGGGCCTTGCAGCGGGGCTGGCCGTATGCGCCGAATTTGCCGAAAGTGCAAAGCCGGCTGGAAATCTGCTTTTTATCGCCGTGCCGGACGAGGAGAACAATTCCGCCGGCGCCCGCAAGGCGGCACAGATGCTGCCTGAACTCTGTAAAGAGCGCGACCTCGATTTGGTCGCGGTGATCAATCTCGATGCGATCGCGGATGATGGCGACGGCAGCAAGGGTCGCGTCATCGCTCTGGGAACCGTCGGCAAGCTGCTTCCGGCCGCCTGCGTGGTTGGTGTTCCCACACATAGCGGCTTTCCCTTGAATGGCCTCAATGCCGGCGCGATCGCCGCGGCAATCGCCGCGCGGATCGAATGGGCGCCCGAGCTCACCGACATGTGCGGCACCGAACCCGGCACCCCGCCCAGCCTGCTCGGGATTCGGGACGGAAAGACGGGGTATGATGTCACGACACCGCGGACCGCCCATGCCACTTTCAATGTGCTGAGTTATCGCCGGGCGCCCAGTGAGGTGCTCGACCGGTTCGACAGCCTATGCGCCGAAGCGGCCTCGCGTCTTTTACAGGAGCTCCGGCGGCGCGTCTCCGCTCAGCACGAAACAGGTCTGCTGGAGATGGTGCAATCGATCCCGGTCCATCGGTATGAGACTCTGCTGGCGCGTCTCGAAGAACCGGAGCGGATGCGGCTCGAAGCTGTTTCCGCTTCGATCGCCGCCGGCGACCAGCCCCTGCCCGAGAAGTGCCGATTGATAACCGAGCAGGCCTGGGAACTCAGCCGCTTGGCCGGACCAGCCATCGTGACGGGCTTCGGATCCATTCCCTATCTGCCGACGAACCTTTCCGCGCAGCCGGCAGCCGCCAGGCTGCGAGCCGCTGCCGTCGAGGTGGCCGACGAGGCAGCGGCTCGCTATGGCAGCGCGGTCACCTGCGCGGACTACTTCGCCGGGATTTCGGACATGAGCTTCTTTGGCGAAGCGGCCGAATCCTCCCTCGACGTCGTCGCCCGCAACACGCCAGCCTGGAAAGACAGCGTGCGCTGGCCTGTCACGCGAGCCCTGGCCAACATACCGACAATCAACATCGGTCCGTGGGGACGCGATTATCACACGCCGCTGGAGCGATTGCATGTCGGCTATGCGTTCGACGTCCTGCCGCAGCTCATTCGCGATGTCTGCGCCAAGCTCCTTCGGCCCGACGCGGCCTGACAAGTACCAAAGCGGAAGCGGCCCCATTTGGCCGCCGCCTTCGGCCTGCGACTATGACTATTCGGCTGCCTTCCTGTCGAACATCTGCTCACTCTGCGCACCAGAGCTTGGCCGTGGCGGCGAAAGCATTGGCTCCTCGCCCATCGGTGCGCCGGGCACCAGGGAGAACTCGCCCTTGCCGTCCATCGACGGGCCTTCGCTCCAGCGTCCCTGCGCCGGTGCTACACCTTCGATGAAACAGTTGATGAAGGCATAGGATACGTCCTGACGCTCTTTCTCCTGCGGGAAGGAATTGGGCACCGGCAGAGACGCGGTCAGGCCGCCCATGTCCTCGATCGCCGCCAGCCACTGCTGCTGATGCATGGTGTCGCGCGCAATGAGGAATGACAGCATGTCCTTCATTCCAGCATCGTTGGTCATGTTGTAGAGGCGGGTCGCAAGCACGCGTCCGCTTCCTTCCGCGGTTACGTTGGCGACCATATCGGCGGCAAGATTGCCGCTGGCATAAACATGCGAAGCATTGAAGGGAACACCGTTGGAGTTTTCCGGCAGGGCGGCGAGCCCAGTCGACAAGATATGACGGAAATTCATCCCGTTGAGGACAGAGCCGCCGACCGCATCGGACGACACGTCCTCCTGCAGCGAAAGCGGTGCCCCTTCGAGATTGAGCGCGACCGCGGTCGCCAGCATCTCGATATGGGCGAGCTCCTCGGTGGCTGTGTTCAACAGCAGGTCGCGGTACTTGGCCGGTCCACGGCACCCCCACGCCTGAAAGAAATACTGCAAGGCGACACGAATTTCGCCTTCCACTCCGCCTATGGCCTGCTGTAAGGCGCGTGCAAAGATTGGGTTCGGCGTCTCGACTCGAACCGGGAACTGCAATTTCTTGTCGGTGTAATACATGGCTGACTCTCCGTTTTGAAGTCAGCCGAACCTCAGCCCGGAAGCATTGTTCCGCCCGGGTAGGCGTTTAATTTGGAAAGAACTGGCAACGGATCGCCTCGTGTCAACGGAACTCAATTGCACGACGACGACAGCCGCTCCGGCCGGTCGAACGCAGTCGTGCCGGCCGGCAGACCAGGATCATGCAACCTTGGAAAACAGAGCCACGTCACATCGGGCCAAGCCGTAGCGCCATCGGTGGTCGGTCGCGGCAACCCGGCTTTGGTAAAACAGGGAAAGCTGGCTGCCTTCGATCATCACCGTTGAATGACCGTTCTCGCCCGGCTGGCCTGGTTCGAGTACCGGGCCTATGGACACGTAAGGTCCGGCAACCTCGTCAGCGATGGCAAAAAACACGCGCTGGCGATTCCCACGAAGGCCATTTGGAAGAAAGCAAGTGGCGTTCAGAAGCACTCGGCCATCCGGCAACTCGACCAGTTGGGCACCTTCTATGCCCCATTCATAGTCGGGGTCCTCTCTCGTATTGTGATGAGGGACATCAGCGTGATCGAGGATCTTGCCGATCCGCTTCCACGGCCCGAACCACGAGTCGGACTGGCTGCGTGCGAGATAGATGTCGGGCTGCGGCACCCTGTTGAATTTCGGCATGGCAGAGTAAACGAGATAGCGCTTGCCACCAATGACCGCCGGATGCGGATCGTAGATGCCATCCTCTTCCGTGTCGGGGATGGCGAGAATGGCCGGGCTGAGAACCACCCAATGGAAGCCGTCGTTGGAAACCGCATGCTCGCAGCGGCCCCCGGATTTCATGAACTCGGTCTGGATGAACATATGGAAGACGCCACTTTCGTGGATGACGCCCGGAGCCGCGACCCCGGTCCCATTGATGGGAAGCTCGATCGCTTCGTGCTCGGTCCAAGGCCCATAGAGGTCGGGGGCCGTGGCGTGCAGGATCCTCCACGTCTCGGTCGTCACCGTCCCGCTTGAGCCGAACACATGCCACAGCCTGCCATCGAAGACGGGGCATGGGTCCTTGAGATCATCCACGCTTTGCGGATGGAACAGCGGAAACACGTTGGTATCGAAGTCGATCTTCATCTTAGCCCCGGAATTTGCCCTTGCCCCGGACCCGCCCAAGCTGCGGGCGAATCAAGTTGATGTCCGGCACATTTTATAGCCAGCAAGTTCAACGCAAATACGGCGAAGGCGGTTCTCCACCAGCAAACTTGGTCGGGGCAGTTTCGATGACCGCCATTTGAGACAGCCAGTCTGCCTCCGCGCAGCCGGCGCTTTGCATTCGTCCAATCCGAAGCGGCGACCGAGGCTCTCCGTTTCACCTTGGAACAACTCACCTACCCGAAAGTTAGGAGCTGAAACCGAAGTCTAGTTCCCCCTCATCCCCGATTAACAAATGTTAGTCGAAACACAAACCACCGTCTATAAAAGGAATATCTCAATGGAAGCAGCCTTGGGCAGGGTCACCGTCAGTAAACAGGCTGGCAGGCAAAATCTACTGGTTTGCTTCTCTCATTTAAGGTGGAACTTCGTTCATCAACGCCCGCAGCATATCCTCACACTCGCATCCATGCAGCAGAGGGTTGTCTACTTTGAAGAACCTGTCTTTGAAGAACTGCCGCAGCCGCTAATGCGGACGAGCGAGGCCTCGCCAAACATTCTGATTGTGACACCAGTGCTCCCGGTCGGCACGTCGGCTGCGAAAGCAGATGCCACGCAGCGCAGATTTGTTCAGCAGACAATCGCTTCTATGCCGCACAGCCGGCTGATCGCTTGGTATTATACGCCAATGGCTCTCCGCTTCACGGAGTACCTTGAGCCTGACATATGTGTCTATGATTGCATGGACGAACTCTCGGCGTTCAAGAATGCGCCGCCTGAATTGAGGCAGATGGAAAAGGCGCTTCTGCACCGCGCCGATCTTGTTTTCACCGGCGGCCTGAGCTTGTTCGAGACCAAGCGCCACCTGCATCACGCGATCTATCCCTTTCCGAGCAGCATCGACGTGAACCACTTTCACAAGGCCAGGAAGCCGGGAAAAGACCCGGCCGATCAGGCCGGCATTCCTCACCCGAGGGTCGGCTATTTCGGCGTCATCGACGAGCGGCTGGACGTCGATCTCGTGGCCCAGGCGGCGGAGACCATGCCGGACGTGCATTTCGTCATGCTCGGCCCGGTGGTCAAGATCGACGCTGCAAGCCTGCCGCGCGCCGAGAACCTTCACTGGCTGGGCGGGAAAGCCTACCGCGATCTGCCCGACTACCTGCGCCATTGGGATGCCGGCTGGATGCCGTTCGCCCTCAATGAAGCGACCCGCTTCATCAGCCCGACCAAGACGCCGGAGTTCCTCGCGGCAGGGCTGCCGGTAGTCTCGACGGCGATCGTGGACGTGGTGCGCAGCTACGGCGCTGCCGGGCTGGTGGAAATCGCCGACAGCGACGATCTGGAAACCAAGCTCCGCTCGGCTCTTTCGCGACCGCGCCAGATGCTCCGGCAACAAGTCGACGCCTACCTTGCGGATACCTCCTGGGAGCGAACATGGAATGCCATGGCGGCTCACATCGAGCGCGCCCATGAACGCAAGAAAATCGTCCCTCTTCGCAGGAGCGCTTAGCCATGTTCGACTGGCTGGTCGTCGGGGCGGGTTTTGCCGGCAGCGTGCTTGCCGAAAGGATAGCCTCGCAGCGTCACGAAAGCGTCCTGCTGGTAGATCGTCGCGGCCATGTCGGCGGCAATGCGTATGATTGCTACAATGAAGCCGGCATCCTGATCCACCGCTACGGTCCGCATATCTTCCACACCAACAGCCAGGCAATCGTGGACTACCTGTCGCAGTTCACCGAGTGGCGGTCATACGAGCACAGGGTGTTGGCGGCGGTGGACGGGAAACTCGTTCCCATCCCGATTAATCTCGACACGATCAACAGCCTTTATGGACTGGACCTGACCTCGGCCCAGTTGGAGGAATTCTTCGCGTCGCGACGCGAGACTGTGGAGGACGTTCGCACGGCCGAGGA
This sequence comes from Mesorhizobium sp. BR-1-1-10, assembly GCF_020165595.1. NCBI lineage: Bacteria > Pseudomonadati > Pseudomonadota > Alphaproteobacteria > Hyphomicrobiales > Phyllobacteriaceae > Mesorhizobium > Mesorhizobium sp. BR-1-1-10. Next base: position 95,645 of record NZ_JAIUIL010000006.1, read on the forward strand.
TGTCGTTGTCAGCACGGTGGGCCGCGAGCTCTACGAAAAATTCTTCCGTGGCTACACCAGGAAGCAATGGGGCGTCGATCCCAGTCAACTGAGCAAGTCGGTGACGGCACGAGTGCCGACCAGGACCAACCGTGACGACCGCTATTTCAGCGATAGTTTCCAGAAAATGCCGGCCGGCGGATACACCAGGATGTTTGAACGCATGCTCGATCATCCGAACATCAAGATCATGCTGCAGACCGATTTCCGCGAAATCCGTGAGAAGATCCCGTTCAGGCGGATGATCTATACCGGTCCGATCGACGAATATTTCGGGTGGCAGCTTGGGCATCTTCCCTATCGCTCGCTGCGTTTCGAGCACGTCACCCTGGACCGCGAGCAGTTTCAGCCGGTCGCCGTCGTCAATTATCCGCAGACGCAAGATTACACCCGCATCACCGAGTACAAACATCTGACCGGCCAGCAGAACGCGCGGACCAGCCTGACTTACGAATACCCGACGGATATCGGCGACCCGTACTACCCGGTGCCGCGAGCCGAAAACGAAGCGCTCTACAAGCGCTACGAAGCGCTCTCCGCAACCTGTCCCGACGTGTGGTTTGTCGGCCGCCTGGCAACATACCGCTACTACAACATGGACCAGGTGGTCGGACAGGCTCTGGCCACTTTCGCTCGCATCCAGAAAAGTCTGCCGGAATGGGCGGGCACTGGAAGGACGTCCCTGGCCGGACTGGTGGCGAGTTCTCCCGCACATGGGAGCTGAATTAACCGCGGCAGAAAACAGAAGGAGAATTGCGATGGATACAAACTTCAACTCGGAGAGCCGTTCGATATTCATTGTTGGCTTGCGCAACGCCCATGCCATGGAGAACCAAGCGCTGTCGATCATGAAACCACAGGTCGAGCGTATCGAGAATTATCCTGAGGTGGCTGATCGCTTGCGCCGGCATATTCAAGAGACCGAGGGCCAGATCACTCGGCTCGAGACGGTCCTGGAGGGTCTCGATGAAGAGCACTCGACTCTCAAGGACACGGCCCTGTCGATGGTTGGCAGCATGGCTGCCATGGGACACTCGATGGCAGGCGACGAGATCATCAAGAACAGCCTAGCGAATTTCGCCTTCGAGAACTACGAGATCGCTGCCTACAATTCGCTCCTGGTGCTCGCCGAGGCCGGCGGCTTCCAGGATGCCGAAACGGTCCTCAAGCAAAATCTGAGCGAAGAGGAAGCGATGGCCGATTGGCTTAAGGAAAATCTGAGCGACGTGACCCTGCGGTACGCCAAGTTGCGCGCGGCGGGGGAGACCGCAAAAAGCTGATCCAACGGCCAGGGGCGGCATCCACAACGCCGCCCCCGCCTGGTTGCCGGCCGCTCCTTCAACGCGTCCGGTTTGGTGCGAACAGATCTTGCTGCCGAACCAGTTCGTCCGCGACGGGCTGGCGGAGGCGTCGCGTGCCATCCGCCTGGATGACGGAAAACAATCCCACCTCCGCATGTCGGGAATTATCCCACCCGGGGTAAGCGGTTATCGGATACAGGCAAATACCCTCGATCGGCGCTTCGAGTTTTATCGCCGCACGCACCTCGTCGCAGACATAGTGGAGCCAAGCCGCCCCGCCCGATCCCTCCGAGCCGGTTTCGGCAATGAACATCGGCTTGCCGTATCGATGAGCGACCTCGATCAGCATTTCCGACAGAGCACGGTACTCGTGGTGCCCCATCGGAATGGTCGGTCCATTTATGTACCATTGATTGTGTGGGTAGAAGTTCAGGCCCACGGCGTCGACAACATCCTCGCTGCCGCCCAACTCCGGTTCGACGCGGCCCAGCAACATGTCGTAGGCCTCGAACTGTCCCAGTCGGGCGTTTTCGGCGCGGCGCCGTTCGCCGCGGGTCCGGTCGCGAGGCGCGATGTGGATGAGCGGCTCGGCCCAGACAAATCCGCATGCCGGATCGACCTCCCGCATTGCACGAACACCGGCGATGGCAGCCTTGACGAGGTGCCGCTTGAACCATCCCCGCTTGTTCGGCCCTACGCGCGGGAAATAGCCGACCTCGACGGCCCAGGCGAAGAAGGAGATTTCGTTGATCGGACACAACAGAGGCGATGTTCCGGTTATCGAACGGTACACCCTCACGGCTTCCGCCGCGAACGAGGCATAGGCATCGATGAACTGGATGGACCCCTGATCGACATGATCCGGGGATCCATAATGGAAGATGTCCCAGATGACCTGGACCCCTGCCGATTGGGCTGCCTCGACCATAGGCATCCAACTTGACCAGTCATAGGTTCCGGGAGCGGTTTCGATCAGGTGCCAGCGCAGCCCATCGCGAATGGTGCGCAGGCCGAGTTCGGCGCAGGCCCGGTAATCGCCGAGGGCATGCAAATTATGCGAAGTCGCACGAATAAGGTCGAGGCGGACGCCATCCTTGCGCCGATGCGAGGAGCACTCAAAGCCCGCCATGAAAAAACTGGCAAAGCGCGAAGCTTTCGGAGCCGACTCACCCACTTCGTGCCCGTCCGTGCGTCCCACTTCGTCCATTCGAAGTCTCCTTTGGGCAGTCGGTTTCAAACTCGGCCGCCCTGTTTGGACCGCGAATTGCCTTGGCAAAACGCCGGATCCGATCAGGCAAGCCGCATCCCATTGCTCAGCTCAGCTGACCCCTCATCCTGCCTGAGCGGGGTAAAGCCGAACCGACTGGCCGAGCCTTTGTTCCGGTGGTCGACCAGCCGCGAGCTGGGTGGCGATTGGCGACATCAGGAACAAGGAGGCTCGAGCCAAGTTCGGGGCGATGTAGCACCGGCGTCGCTTAACTCGACCGGCTGCCCGGCAAACAACAGAGGCACGGGATCACATGACCGTTCAAATTCAACTTTCCGATATCGACCACGCCAGGCGCGAGGATCGTGGCGACGGTGCTTGGAGCATCGCACCGGATCTGGGTTATTTGCGGCTGGCAATCGTCAATGTCGTGTTCTTCGGCGCACCGGGCAGCGGAGACCGGAAATGGGTGCTGATCGATACCGGGTTGCCGACGTCCCGGAGCAGCATCCTTGCTGTGGCGGAGAAGCGCTTCGGGATTGACGCGCGGCCGGCTGCGATCATCTTGACGCACGGCCATTTCGACCATGTGGGAACGGTTCTGGACCTGGCGAATACGTGGGACGTGCCTGTCTTCGCGCACCCGCTCGAGCGCCCCTATTTGGACGGGACCACATCCTATCCGCCGCCGGACCCCTGGGTCGGGGGTGGACTGATGGCGCTGCTCTCGCCGCTATTTCCACGCGGGCCGATCGATCTTGGCAACCGTCTGGAACTCTTGCCGGCCGACGGTTCGATCCCCGGAATGCCCGGATGGCAGTGGCTGCACACGCCAGGACACGCCCCGGGGCATGTCTCGCTCTGGCGCGAGGAGGACCGCTCGCTGATCGTAGGGGACGCTTTCATCACCACAGGCCAGGAGTCGGTCTATGAGGTCGCCGTTCAGGATCTCGAGATGCACGGTCCGCCACGCTATTTCACGCCGGACTGGGATGCGGCGGAAAGATCGGTGAAGCGCCTGGCCGCGCTGAAGCCGCAGATGGTCATCAGTGGACATGGGGCGGCGGCGGCTGGCATGGGCATGCGTCAAGCTCTTGACAGCCTGGCTGATCGGTTCACGGAGTTTGCCGTGCCGCCGAAGATGAAATTCGTGCGCGAGCCGGCGACGGTTCCAAATAGCTGAGCCTGTCCGAGCGCAGCGCTCTGCTGCGGTTCTCAAGATCTGTCAAAAACGCGCCGGCTTTGCCGCCCGGGCGGCCCAAGACGGGCGGCGGCGGAACAAACGTCACAGGCGCCAGTTAGGCGTTCGTTGGGCGGCAGGCGACACCGGGCGTATCTCGAATTCTGCGTCAGGGAAGACTTAGATGGAAAACGCGAAGAACGCGTGCCCTCACGACGCGTCCTCCCCGAGATGCGTGGCGCAGCCACTGTTATTGCCACCCACCTTCAAGCCGGCGCGTTCGCTGCTCTGGATACCCGCAGCCGCATTCTTGCCCGGCTGCGCGGGGGGCGTGCTCGACCCGCAAGGGCCAATTGGCGCGGGCAATCGCACGATCCTTTTGAACTCGCTGGCGGTGATGCTGGTGATCGTCATTCCGACGCTGATCGCACTGCTGGCCTTCGCCTGGAAGTTCCGCGCCTCGAACAGCAATGCCCGTTACGACCCGGAATTCACCTATTCCGGTCGGATCGAGTTGATCGTCTGGTCGATTCCGACGCTCACCATCCTCTTCCTTGGCGGACTGATCTATTACGGTTCCTATCACCTTGATCCGCGCAAACCGATCGCCTCGGCGCAGCCACCGCTCGACATCCAAGTGGTGGCGCTCGATTGGAAATGGCTGTTCCTCTATCCCGAGCAGGGTGTTGGGGCGGTCAACCAGCTGGTCATCCCGGCCGGCGTTCCCGTGCGTTTCAAGCTGACCTCGGCCAGCGTGATGAACACGTTCTTCGTGCCTCAGCTTGGCAGCATGGTCTATGTCATGAACGGCATGCAGACCGAGTTGCATCTGCAGGCCGACCGCGAGGGGAGCTATTTCGGTCAGTCGGCGCATTTCAGCGGCGACGGCTTCTCGGACATGAACTTCAGCGTGACCGCGGTTTCGCCTGATGCGTTCACCCGCTGGACGTCATCGTTGCGTGGCGGCGGCGGCGTGCTCAACGCCGACGCTTACCGCGAGCTCACCCGGCAAAGCACAAACCTGCCGCCGGCTTCGTTCGGCCACGTGCAGCCCGGGCTGTTCGAAGCGGTTGTTCAGCAGACGCTGCCGCCCGGCCCCGGCCCCGCTGAAAGTGCCGGCAGCGGTGAGCCACAGGTCAGTCCGAAGGCGTTACGAGCGGCGGCCATGGCGCACCACCAGCAGGCAGAAGGGGGAGAATGACGATGCTCGGCAAGCTCGATTGGTCGGCGATTCCGTTCGACCAACCTATCCCCCTCGCTGCGGCCTTCGCGGTGTTCCTCGCCGCGGCAGCGGTGCTCTGCTGGATAAGTCTCAAGGGATATTGGCCCTATCTGTGGAGCGAGTGGATAACTTCGGTCGACCACAAACGCATCGGCGTGATGTACATCGTGCTCGCGATGCTCATGCTTTTGCGTGGCTTCATCGATGCCATCATGATGCGCACGCAACAGGTGCTGGCCATCCACGGTCCAGGCTATCTTCCGCCCGAGCATTACGACCAGATCTTTTCGGCGCACGGCACGATCATGATCTTCTTCGCGGCAATGCCCTTCATCATCGGACTGATGAATTTCGTCGTGCCACTGCAGCTTGGCATCCGCGATGTCGCCTTTCCGACACTCAACTCGGTCAGCTTCTGGTTGACGGCTACCGGAGCCCTGCTGGTCAACATCTCGCTTGTCATCGGCGAGTTCGCGCGCACCGGCTGGTTGCCCTATGCGCCCTTGTCGGAAACCACCTACTCGCCGGGCGTCGGTGTCGACTACTATCTGTGGTCGATCCAGATCTCCGGCGTCGGCACGCTGCTGACCGGCGTGAACCTGGTGACGACCATCCTCAAGATGCGTGCGCCGGGAATGGGGTACCTGCGCATGCCGATGTTCTGCTGGACATCGCTGGCATCCAACCTGCTCATCGTCGCGGCCTTCCCGATCCTCACCGCCACGCTCGCGATGCTGACGCTGGACCGCTATCTCGGCTTCCATTTCTTCACCAACGAAGCCGGCGGAAATCAGATGATGTTCGTCAACCTGATCTGGGCCTGGGGCCATCCCGAGGTTTACATCCTGGTGCTTCCAGCCTTCGGGATTTTTTCCGAGATCTTCTCGACCTTCTCGTCAAAGCCGCTGTTCGGATATCGTTCGATGGTCGCGGCGACGATGTTCATCTGCATCGTCTCGTTCATGGTCTGGCTGCACCATTTCTTCACCATGGGCGCCGGTGCCGACGTCAATGCCGCGTTTGGCATCGCCACCTCGGTCATCGCCGTCGGCACCGGCGTAAAAATCTACAATTGGCTCTTTACCATGTATGGCGGGCGCGTTCGCTTCGACACGCCCATGCTTTGGGCACTGGCTTTCGTCACCACCTTCACCGTCGGCGGCATGACCGGCGTTCTGCTAGCCGTCCCGCCCGCCGACTTCGTGCTGCACAACTCGCTTTTCCTCGTGGCACATTTCCACAACGTCATCATCTCGGGCGTGCTGTTCGGCGCCTTCGCCGGCTTCACCTACTGGTTCCCCAAGGCATTCGGCTTCCGGTTGCACGAAGGTTGGGGGAAGGCGGCGTTTTGGGTCACCTTGGTCGGCTACATGCTGGTCTTCGTGCCCCTCTATATCGTCGGCCTGCTTGGCATGACGCGGCGCCTTCAGCACATCGACATGGATCTTTGGGCACCGTGGCTGGTGGTGGCCGCGTTCGGCGTGCTGGTGATGATCATCGGCGCCGCACTGCAGATCATGCAGCTGGTGGTTTCGATCCGGCATCGCGACAAGCTTCGCGACGAGACCGGCGACCCGTGGGATGGGCGTTCGCTGGAATGGTCGACACCCTCCCCTCCACCCGCCTTCAACTTTGCGCGGCTGCCACATGTCGAGAACGAAGAACCCTACTGGACCATCAAGCAGCGGGGGATCGAGGAGCAGAGCGCGGAGACGGAGGCCGCGTACGAGCCTATCGAGATGCCGCGCAACAGCCCGACGGGCTTCGTCACCGCTTTTTTCAGCACGCTGATCGGCTTCGCGCTGATCTGGCACATTTGGTGGCTGGCGATCGTCGGCTTCATCGGCGCCTACGCCACCTTCGTCGTCTTCGCCTGGCGCGATCATGGCGACTACGAGATCCCCGCCGATGAGGTCGCGCGAATAGACCGAAACGGCCGAGCCGCGCGGCTTGCCTTCCTGCGCAGCTGGGAACGTCCGGTATGAGCGATCACGCCTTCACCACCGACATCAGCGCCGACGGCCAGACACGCGACCAATACCGGGTCAATCGCACCGGCAGCCATGGTGCAAGATCCGCGACGGGCCACGGACAGGGCGGCCCTGCGTCGAAGTTCGTCACCGTTGCCTACGGGTTCTGGATCTTTCTGCTGTCCGACATCATCATGTTCTCGGCTTTCTTCGCCGCCTATGCCGTGCTCGCCAAGGCAACCGCCGGCGGACCGACCGGCAAGGATCTGTTCGAACCCACGCGCGTTGCGGTGCAAACGGGCCTTCTGCTCAGTTCAAGCTTCACCTGCGGCTTGGCAACGCTCGCGAGCCACCGCAGATCGATGGCTGCCACCCAGTTCTGGCTGCTGGTTACGGGCCTGCTCGGGGCAGCCTTCCTGCTCCTGGAGGTGCAGGAGTTCGCGGCGATGGCCGGCGAGCAGGCAGGCCCGTCTCGAAGTGCATTTCTTTCAGCCTTTTTCGCACTCGTTGGTTGCCACGGGACCCACGTCGCACTTGGCCTGCTCTGGCTAGGCACCATGATGGCGCAGCTGTGGGTCAAGGGTTTTCGACCCGATATTTTGCGGCGGCTCCACTGCTTCGGGCTCTTCTGGCACGCGCTCGACATCATCTGGGTTGCAATCTTCACCCTGGTTTATCTGTTAGGAGTATCGCCATGACCGAAATCGGGGGCGAGAGCGGGGCCGGCGAGACGCCAGACCGCCGCGATTCAGCGCCGGGCGAGGAACGCATAACCGAGCACGAAATGGCGGGGGGCCTCTCTGGCTACCTGCTCGGCTTCGGCCTGGCCATCCTGCTGACGATTGCTTCGTTCCTGGCGGCTCAGACCAACCTGATCTACCAGCCGGCGGTGATTTCGGCCCTGGTGGTGCTCGCTGTCGCGCAGATGGGGGTGCATCTTGTCTTCTTTCTCCACCTGACGACCGGACCGGACAACACCAACAACGTCCTGGCCCTGGCCTTCGGCGTGCTGATCGTGGCGCTGGTGGTTCTGGGCTCAGTCTGGATCATGGCCCATCTGGATCAGAACATGGCTGCCATGACGGCCCATCAAGCCGGAGTGATGCCTTGAGCGAACCGCACGCCGGACACGGCATTAGCTGACTTTCGCTCGCCTCGTCACGCGTTTCAGGCGGGAACTTTGGTTCGGGCAGCAAGTTCGGACGCCATCGGAGACAACAGGCTCGCGGTAGATGGGCGCCCAGATCAATCACTTCGTCAAGGATATCCTCATCGAGGTCGCCGAAATGCTTCCGGCCGTGACTCAAAGGGAAAGAACGCCGGCTGACGAACTGCCCATCGAAGCGCCGGACTTTCCCCACGATCTGGAACCGGCGATCCGAGCGAACCCATCATGGGCGGCGCCGCGCCGGCCGGGCTGCACGCAAGGCACCGAGCACCGAGCGTACGGCATCGATACCTGAGCCGCGAGACTGGATCGGGGGCCTGAAAATCAGCCGGCCGTTGCGGAACTCGAAGCCCTGTGCGTTTTTAAAGCGCCATTTTGATGCCACCGGCTTCTTGCGGAAGGTAATCGCGATCCCTTCTGGTCCCACATCGACTTTGCTGATGCCCAGGTCCGCCGCGGCTATGCGCAACCTGGTCAGTTCCAGTAAATCCGCCACTTCGCCGGGCATGTCTCCAAAGCGGTCCTCAAGCTCTTCGCCGAATGCATCGAGGTCCGTCTCGGCAGCTAAACGAGACAGCCTCGCATAGAGGCTGACGCGCACCGTCGGCTCGTTGACGTAACTTTCGGGAAAGGCCCCTTTTCCGGCGCCGTTGATGTCGGCAAGCTGCTTGTCGGTATCGGCCCCTCCCGCAGCCAGCGAGACCGCCCGCTGCAGAAAATGTTGGTAAAGGCCTGCTCCGATCAGCTTCATGTGTCCGGCTTGATCTTCGCCGAAAAGGTCTCCTGCCCCGCGCAGGTCGAGGTCCCTTTGGCTGATCGCAAGGCCGGAGCCAAGCCGATCGAGCGCAATCATGGTCGAAAGTCGGGCTTTTGTGCCTTCGGCCAGTTCGATGCCAGGCTCGGTCAGAAGAAGAGCAATAGCCTGCACCGCCCCCCTTCCGACCCGGCCGCGAAGCTGGTGCAGCTGTGCCAGACCGAACCTGTCCGCTCGCCAGATCAGTATGGTGTTGGCCCGCGGCACGTCGAGGCCGCTCTCGATGATGTCAGTGCTCAACAAGACGTCGCCGTCACCGTTAGCGAACCCGACCATGATGTCGTCCAGTTGTCTCCCTTTCATTTCGCCGTGCGCCGTCTTGACCGCGAGTTCCGGCACCAGTCTGTTTAGCTGCAGGCGAACCGGATCGATGTCTTCGATGCGCGGAACCACCAGGAAGCTCTGTCCGCCCCGACGAAACTCGCGCAAAAGGGCGGCTCTTGCCGAAGCTGGATCGAAGGGCGCTAGGATGGTGCGAACGGGACGTCTTTTGGCGGGCGGAGAGTTGAGGACGCTGACCTCCTGGACGCCTGACATCGCCGATTGCAGCGTCCGCGGTATCGGCGTGGCGCTCATGCTCAGCGTATGAAGGCGGGGCGCCATGTTCCGCAGCGCCTGCTTCAGCTTGACACCGAACCGGTGCTCCTCGTCGATCACCAGCAGCCCGAGATTGGCGAAGCTGACGCTCTTGGCCGCCAGGGCCTGGGTACCCACAACCACCGCGACCTGACCGCTCCGCAGCCGCTCCTTCACCGCTCTCGCCTCCGCCGCTCCGACCATTCTCGAGAGGTGGGCGACGTCGAGGCCGGTTCCCGCAAATCTTCTGCTGAACGTCTCGTAGTGCTGACGTGCCAACACCGTTGTCGGCGCTATCACCGCCACCTGCTTCCCGCAGAGGGCCACGGCGGCGCAGGCCCTCAGGGCCACCTCTGTCTTGCCGAAGCCGACGTCGCCGCAGACAAGGCGATTCATTGTTCTCCCCGACGACAGGTCGCCGAGCACGTCGCGGATGGCGGCAGCCTGGTCGGGAGTCTCGGTATAGGGAAACCGCGCCGCGAACCGGGCAAGGTCCGCGCGAGAGGGTTTTATGATTGCGGCAGGCTGGCTGGACCTGGCATTGGCAAGGTCCCTCAAGCGCTTGGCCAGCCTGTCGATATCGCGCAGCGCCGCCTTGCGTCGGTTGAGCCACCCATCGCTGTTCAAGCGATCGAGCGGCACTGCACCGGGTTCCGAGCCGTAGCGCCATATCCGCCCAAACTCATCGACCGGGACCAGCAAGGAAGCTCCGTCCTGATATTCCAGCCTGACGACATCCTGCTGCTGACCGGCCAACTCGACCTGTTCGACCGCCACCAGCGTGGCCAGGCCATGGTCCTCATGGACGACGACGTCGCCAATGCGCAACTCGGGTTCGAGTATGCTGGTGGCCGCGCTGCCGTTTGCTTTCAAGGCGTGGCCAAACAGGTCGGCTGCGGCCACCACCGCGATGCCAGATTGCTCGTCGACAAAGCCTTCGTCGAGAACGATCTCGGCCTTGAGAAGAGAGCCCCTTGGGGCCGAACGGATCCGCGGCCAGTCCGCCACTTCCCCCATTCGCCGACCAAGCTTCCGATCGAGCAGACGATCGGCTCGCCGCAGTTCGGAGGCCTCGCCCGCGAACGCCACAGTGACACCCGACCTTGTCTGCCTTTCCGCAAATTCGGCGAACTGATCCCCGGATCGCGCCTGCTGGAAGAATTTGGGAACTCGCGCGGCAGAAACGGCGAGACTCGTGCCGTGGCGTTTACGGACTGCGACGTCCCATTCTTGACGCGACAGGTAAAACTGTTCCGGCAAGGGTTTGGCGGGCGCGGCAACCTCCTGCCTTGCACCACGAGCATCTTCGATCAGGCCCAGGAAGCGGTCGAGCGGCGCGCCTTCGAGACCTTCCGCGATGGAGACACAGGCGCCGGATGCCACATCGAAGACCGACGGCATGCTGCCGTATAACGCGACGAGGCGTTCTTCCATCGACGTCTCGCGCATCGCTGCCAACTCGGGATGATCCCCTGTTGCGAAAATCAACTCGGATGCCGGCCCAACCGTGACCGACTCGCGCGACTGTTCGCTAAGCTGGCTGATGGGATCATAGGCCTTGAGTTCCCGGATGCAGCTATCTGTACCGATGACGACACGAACCGGGTGATCGGCGCCAGCAGGGAATATGTCCATGAGGTCGCCCCGAAAAGCTATCTCGCCCGGTTCGTCGACCCTTTCGTCGACACCGTATCCAATCGCCTCTGCTCTCGTTCGGAAACCATCCGGGTCGAACTCTTGTCCGAGTTCCAGAATTGTAAAACCGCCAGCAATGACTGGTGCGGGCGGCACCCGCTGGAGAGTAGTCTCGATCGACAGAACCACGATGCGCGGACGTTTTGGCTCGCTCGCGATCTCACGCAGAGCGCGAAGCCTCCGCCCCATATTGGCGCGTGTCGGCCATACCCTGTCGTAAGGCAGGCAATCCCAGGACGGCAGCAAGATGACGTCCGCGCTCGGCAGAAACTGACGCAAAGCCGCAGCGGTCTCTTCGGCACTGCGTTCCGAGGCGGCTATATGGACAATATGCTTGTTTGGACCGCTCTCAAGGGAGTCGGCCAGCGCCGCCGCGATTGCGGCGGAAGGCGAGGCGCCCTGGTCTCTCGCGAGGTCCCCGTCATTCGACGGGTGATCCATTTCTTCGATGATTTCCGTCCGCGAAATGGGTCTGTTCACTGAGGTCTCACCTTGCCACCGTCGAGAACGTCAGTGGGACCACTCCGTTCCTGAGGCGCGGATTAAAGTGTTGCAGGCAGTGGCAGCGCGCGCGGTCTTGCGTTCTATGGAGCAACGCGCCAACGATGCGGCTCTCGATGAGCCGCTTCTGTTGGCAGCAGTCACCGCCGCCGACGATGGCCGTTTAGCCGGCCATGCTTCCAGAATCTCCACAAGGACTTTGAACGAACTCGTAATAGCGCGGGCGCTACGTGTCAGCCTTTCCGACCAGCGGGCTAGAATGGCCGCCTTGCTCGGAGACCTGGTTAGAATTCGTTTGGAAATCAGAGACGCCGCCGCCGTCCACGCTCATATAAGAGGCACCGTGGGCCTGTGGCTTCAGGAGCTTCGCTTCCCGGACCAAGGACGACCAATTGAGCCCTAGCAGGGCTATCAGTTCGCGGGCGTCTTTTTCGCTGACGCTGGTTTCCTTGATCAGGCGATCAATGAAAGCTGTCTTAGGCTCATCCATGGCGAACTCCCCGAAGAGTCCGACGTAACCGCGAATGCCTACCCTACGTTCCGGCGGAGCGGCGTTAGGTATGAAAACGTACAAAGCCGTGGGTGCGTTTGTTCCATGGGCCGCGGTTTTGATCGCGCCTTTGGCAAACCAGGTCCTGCTCATTCGGATTTCACCGCCATCCGGAACTTTTGGCCGGGATAAAAGTTCGGTGGGCAAAATCAGCTAGGTAGCCATTTTGTCCCCCACTTCATCCTCGGATGTACTTATCCGCAAGCTTCAGACCATCTCGGACATTCGAGAAGCTGAAATCGCGGTTTTGAAAAGCATACCGATTCAGGAGAAAGATTTTTCCGCCAACCACGACCTGGTGCGTGAGGGTGACCATCCTGTTTACTCGTTTGTCGTCCTGGATGGTTTGGTCGGGTCCACCAAATACACAAGCGAAGGAAAGCGACAGATCACGTCTTTCTTCGTGGCCGGAGACATTCCCGATCTGCACGGGCTGCATCTGTCGGTCATGGATTGTAATTTCTCCACCATGACGCCGGCCCGAGTGGGCTTCATGCGACACGATGTTCTACGCAGCATCTGTGACCAGCACCCTCGCATCGCCACCGCTTTCTGGCGGTCGACGCTGATCGACGCCGCGATGTACAGGGAGTGGGTCACCAACGTTGGAAGACGTGAGGCTTACACCCGCATGGCTCACATTTTGTGCGAACTCATATTTCGCTTGCGGGCGGTCGGACGCATTCAGGATCACATTGCGGATATTCCCATAACCCAAGCCGCACTTGGCGACGCATTGGGTTTGTCGACGGTCCACGTCAACCGAATGCTTCAGGAACTACGACGTGAAGGCCTGATCGCCACCACGGGGTCGAGAATGCATGCAATCGACTGGCCCGGCCTCACTCACGCAGGGGATTTCGACACGACTTACCTGCATCAAAAGAACCCGGCAGATTAGTGGTGACGGAAGCTCTCCCATGGCACGATTTTTCTTTGACACCGGCGATCGCGATTTGGTCTTGCAGGATGAGATAGGTGTCGAATGCACTGGCCTGGAAGAGGTGCGCCGAGTCGGATTCGAAGGCCTTATCGATCTTACGAGAGACGCATTGAAAAGCGTCGACGGACAGAAATTGTTTGTCGAGGTGCGTGATGAAAATGGCGACAAGGTTCTGCGGCTAAGCCTCTCGCTTCAGATCAAATTGATGAGATGAATTCGGCCGATTTTCGCGCCATTATCGGATCAGCCCCCCACCCAACCAGCTTCAACATGGCCATCGGACTGCATCGAGCGAGAACTCTCGAAGGGCCGCGAGCCATAGATCACTCAGTGCTCGGTCATGGAGTAGATCCATGAATGCAAGTGGGTGGGCGCTTTAATCTATGTAAGTGCGCCTAGTCGGCGACCGGATTAATTGGGTCTGTGCGTGCCGGGGGACAATGCACCCTTGCTCGCACGCAGGACCCTGCTGATGACGGGCCCGAGTATCAGCCTGGAGCAAAACATGACAATTGTCGCTTCTTGGACCCTTCACCCCACCAGATCAGACCGACACGAAAGAGGTCCCATGTCTCTGGAGGATCGGTGTGATGGCTGAACACCGTCGCAAGCTCGAAGCTTCCGATCCGGCGCTTGTGGAGCAGACACAGCCCGTTACCTACCCTGGCGGCTCGTCCTTGCCAGGTTCTGGCGAACAGACGAACCTGGTCGACCTTGTTCCCGCATTGCGGGCATTCGCACGGTCGCTCAGCGGCAGCATCGACGAAGCTGACAATCTTGTTCGAGAAACATTGGTCAAAGGGATTGCAGATCTCGATGGTCTTGATGGAAGCCGGGTAAAGCCCTGGATCTTCGCCACCATGCGCAGGGCTTCCTTGGCCAGGCTTGAAGGCACAGCCCCCCAGGCTCGAGGGTCGGCGAGTTGCTTGTCGGAACCTTTTGCCACCGACACACAGGAACAGATGGAAGCCGGCCCCAGGGTAGCGCGTGCCATTGACCTCCTGGCGGATCCGGAGCGGCAGGCCATCGTTCTGGTTTGCATGCTCGGACTGTCCTATGAAGACGCCGCCGACATCTGCGATTGCGACACAGCCACCATCAAGGGCCGGATACAGGATGCGAGGACAAGAATGGCTGTCCTGTCGGGCGTCCCGGCGGAAGCCACGCCTGAAAAATCGAATTGACGGTGAGCAAAGCGGCCGTGTTCAAGGCAAAAAATTCGGGATGCCTTTCAGGCAGCCACACATCGCTTGCCTTGAGGTGGCCCATAGCTCAACCGCAGGTTTGTTATGCATGACAGGGAACCATGAGGGGATCCGCCGAGTTCGACCCTCGGACAAGTTCGGGTTCCCAACATGGAAGAAATCGGCAAGGCGCAACAGAAGGCCATAGCCCGTCTCATACGTCAGTGGATTGCATCGGACGCCAGCCGTCGCCAGCTTCGCCAGTTGCTGGACCTACCGACCGATGCGGACATGCCGCGCGAGCATCGGTCGTTGCTCGACGAACTCGACCGAAAGCTCGACGAATAAATGCATGCTTGCCGAGACACGGACGCTCAGTCGTCATCTTCCCAGCGGCTGCCGGGACAGCTGTTCAAGCTCGTTCTCGTCCGTGATCCCGGCTTGGTAGTAAGCAAGGATGCGCGATGCGCGCCGTTCTCTCTCGGCTTCAGTCTCGTTCTTGAGATTGCTGCGTGCAAGAACACGGCTCAGTACGGCAAGTTCCGATGGGGTATAGGCATCCCTATGCATTTCATCCCGCCCATGCACTGCAAGAAACCTACAATAAGGATTCTCCGGCGCGCCCTAACGCTGGTCGGGACAGAATGTTCCATGGATTTTCGTGGAAGGAGAAAAAGCTTATCAGCGCTAGATGTGAGTTTCTGGGGCTTGCCGAGCGTTTAAAAGCTGCGAAACGGCGGTTATGATTTGCGGCAGAAAGAAGGGCTTGGTGATCATAATGCTGTTGGGCACTCCTTCCGCTCCCCAGTGTACCGCGCTGTCGCCGCTCATATAGACAACTGGGATGGTCGAGTTGGACCTACGCAAATGCCGGGCGATCTCCCACCCGGATTGTCCCGGCCCCAAACGGATGTCGGTGAGCACGGCCTTGAACCTGGTGGGATCGGGGTCGAAGGCCGCCAGCGCCTCGGCAGCATTTCGAACGCCGACGACCTGAAAGCCAGCCTCCTCCAAAGCTGACTCGAGGTCGAGCAGTATCATCGTCTCGTCTTCGACGATCAGAACAACGCCATCGCTCATCCGGGATATCCCCAAGTCGCCACCGCTACTACGATCTCGGCGTCAACTTGGTTCCATATGACACGCATCGGCCTGTTGTCACCGCGACCTCGCGGCGGAGTCATGAGAAGCCCGCCTCGGAAAGCCGAGACGGGCTGAAGCTGCTTCGACAGCCTCGAAGGCCAAGACAAGGGAGGATTGTAGGCCCGCGACCGAACCTTGAAGTGCAGCGAATGTTCCTCTGGATGTAGGCTCTTATTCGATTAGCCTCCGCGGCAGCCCGCCTCCAATGCGGGGCATTTCGTTTTTGCTCAAGATTTCTCCTGATCTCCAGAAGCTTGCTGGATTTCCGTCATCACCTGCCGGGGATCGACATTCTCGGCCAGTTGCGGCAGCTCCTGATCAGCCGGTGTGGAGACATTGAGGCGCTCGGTCAAAGCAGCCACCATTTCGATGAGCCTCGTGGTTTCGTGCTCGTTGAGAAGGCTGATCTGCAGATCCAGCTCCGCTCGGCGCTCGCTGTGTTCGGCCATCCTGTTTTGGTTGATCAGCACGAAGGTGGACAGGAAGATCGCCTCGACCGAAGCCACCATGGCCAGGATCACAAAAGTTGGGTCCCAAGCTGGGACGGCCGGTATCAGGCCAAGGTTCGCAAGGATCCAGGCGACCAGAATTGCGAGATGCAAATAGACAAAAGGCATGCTTCCCGCGAAGCGCGAAATGATGCCGGCAATTCGCACCTGAACGCCTTGGTGCTCCTCCTGTTGTCGCCTGTGGTCGACCAGAGCCTGTATGTTCTGCTGAAGGACCGACTGCATGTCGGCGGGATGCTGATCGTTCATCTTTGAAAGCCCGGTTTGGCGGCCAATGTCGTCCGAGCGTTGCTCATCGCCCGCCTGGCACGTCCGGCGAGGCTGCACCGCCTGAACTCGCGGGCTCATGGCCGCCGGTCTCTTCAGACGAGGAGTGCCGTCCTGCAATCGTGTCCACCATGGCGATCACCGCCCCCGGGGCGCTCTGATGAACCATATGGCCGGCGCCCTCAACGACGTCGAGGAGGGACCCACCGACCTCCGCATGCAGGCGTCGTGCCTCCCCCTCGGCGTCGAACAGCCGGTCTCCAGAACCCGCCAGGATGCCTGTCGGGACACCAATGTCCGTGTAGCTGGCCTTCGTCAGCAGGGCCGCCGCCAGCATCGATGCCGATTCCGAACACACCGCCCGCAGTTGGGAAGGGCGGCTGGCGATATCTTTTGCGAGAACGGCGAAGTCGGCAGCGACATCCGCTGGGTGGAAGATCTTCTGCATCGTCCAAGGCCAGGCAAGCCTCACAAGCACCGGCAGCAAGGTGTGGCGAAACGCGGTGCCGACGAATGGCAGAGCCGGGAGGGCGGCCAGCGCAAGATCAAGCCGCGGCGGCGGATAGTAATAGCCGGAGACCAGCACGACGCCGGCAACCGAACGAGAATGCCTGCGCGCCAATTCGAGGGCTACCCAAGCGCCCCACGAATGTCCAAGCACGATGTAGTTCTCGATACCCAGCCTGCCGGCGGCGGCATGTATGAGATCGGCTTGGTCGCGGGCAGACCACCGCCGGCCGCGCGACCGCGTGCTTCGCCCGAAGCCCGGCCGATCAAATGCGAGTACCCGATAGGTTTTTGCCGCCTGATCGAAGATGCCGCTCGACTTGAAATCCTGTGCCATGGATCCGTTTCCATGCAGCAGAATGAGCGGCATGCCGGTGCCGGCTTCGATAAAATGCAGGCGAAGACCGTCAACCTCCATGACATGGCCGTGCGCCCGGCCAACAAGCGCACGTTTGGCGCGGGCGTGATTGTACCCGGCAAGTGCCGATAATGCGGCGATGAGCAGCACGGTCGATAGCTTCGGTCCATCCCTGTCGAACGCCATGCCCATGCCTGCCAGCAACTGCCCTGCCCGGTGCCCTGCCTGCCCAAACCTTCGGAGTGGCGGCTTGTTCCGCTGGACAAAGACGACGCTTTGTAGCCGGCTCAAACGGCCTAGGCGGTAAGCTCTCTATGGGCATGGGACGCGGCGATGGCAGCTTGTCCAAACGCGACCGCAATCTGATTCAGCGCTTTCACAACGTCGCCGATGGCGTACATGCCGGCGACGGAAGTCTGCTGGTGCTCATCGACCGTGACGTAGCCCTCCGCGCAACATCTCGCGCCGACGGCCAGGGCGAGGTGCGAGCGCACCTTGCATCCCAAGGCCGCGTAGACTGCATCGAAGCGGCAGGTCGCTCCATCCTGCAAAATCGCCGCACAACCGTCAGCAGCCGGGCTGAGCCTGTCGAGAGTGTGACGGATGACTATCCCTCTTTCGCCCGCCGCGCGACGCGTGCTGGTTGAAAAGTCCGATGCATGGGTCCCCAGCATCGTTACGTGTGGTGTGAATCGGCTGAGGAAAATGGCCTCGTGCAAGGCTCTGTCACCCTGCCCCACGACCGCTATCTTCCGGTCGATCACCTCATATCCGTCGCAAACCGGACAAAGCCGAACGACACCGGCCGCAATTGCCTCCGCCAAGCGGGGCAATTCGGGTGTCGTGTCGACAATCCCGGTCGACAGGAAAACCTTACGCGCGCGGATTGCGCCGATCGAGGTCTCAGCATCAAAGCCTCCCTCGCCAGCGGCCAGCGAAAACACCTGCCCCCGCATCAAGGTTGCTCCGTACAAGCTCGCGTGGCGGCCAAGCCGATCGAGAAGGTCGGGGCCACTTATCCCTTCGGGAAAGCCCGGACAGTTATGGCTTTTCGGGATCAGAGCGGCACGGGGCTGGCCGGCATCGACCACCAGCACGCGATGGCGAAAACGGGCGAGATATTGGGCCGCAGTCAGTCCCGCTGGCCCGCCTCCGACGATCAGCACATCTTCAGCGTCGGCGAGCGGGTGACCGGCATGGCTTTCACCGCAGGTTTGCTCCATCAGCGGCGAACTATCTGGTTCGTTCGATGTTCCAGCACGACACGCGGAGAGACCGCATAAGCCCGGCCGGCTTCAGCCGCAGCCAGAGAGCTTCGATCTCGTTGTCACACCGGTCCTGCTCGGCGTCGAAACCTTCTTACCGCTTCGGGGTTAATCCTGACGGACAAGGTGAGCACCTGCGAAACACAACCGCTGACCTCGTCCTCAAACGACGTCGGGCGGCTGGCAGGCCATGAATGATATGAGTGAAGAGCTGAGGCCGCCGACAAAGGGCGCTGCCGAACTCGCTCAAACGGGGAGCGCCATTTTATGAATGGATGCCTCAAGGCTTCAGATGATCCGGGTCGCGACCTTTAACGTAAACGGCGTCAACGGTCGATTGCCGGTTCTGCTCAAATGGCTGGGTGAGACGCACCACGACATCATCTGTCTCCAGGAATTGAAAACATCGGACGAAAAGTTTCCTGCCGATGCCATCAGCAACGCCGGCTACGGGGCGATATGGCACGGACAGAAGTCGTACAACGGCGTAGCCATTCTCGCTCGGGGCAAGCAGCCGCATGAGCGTCGGCGCGGGTTGCCCGGTGACGCCGATGACACGCATAGCCGTTACATCGAGGCGGAGATCGACGGTCTCGTCGTTGGTTGCCTATACCTGCCCAACGGCAACCCGGCGCCTGGTCCGAAGTTCGACTATAAGCTCCGCTGGTTCGAGCGGCTGATCGACTACGGACGGCTCCTGATCAAGGACGCGCCCGCCAGCCTGCTTTGCGGCGACTACAACGTGGTGCCGGCGCCGATCGACGCCGCGGTTCCGGCACGATGGCTGGGCGACGCCGTCTACTTCCCGGAGAGCCGACAGGCTTACGCCGACCTGCTTGCCGATGGCTGGACCGACGCCGTCAGGCTGATCCGTCCCGAGAGAGGCGTCTATACCTACTGGAATTTTTCCTATCGGGGCGGTTACGACCGCAGTTCCGGCCTTCGCATGGACCATCTTCTCGTGAGCCCCTCGCTCACGAACAGGCTGGCCGGAGCGGGCGTGGATGAGACGGTACGGGGATGGGACAAGCCAAGCGATCACGCGCCAGCCTGGATCGAACTCGACTGGCCCCGGTGAACCGAGACATCGGGCTTCAGCCAGACCGCATGACGCCAGGTTCGTCCGCCTCTCTTAATCGTTGCGAATCCTCGGGGGCGGCGACCAGATCCTGGAATCCAAGTGTGACGACGAGATAACCCGCCTCGTCGTAGACTTTCGTCACCCCGCTGGTCGGGTCCGCGCCATCGATAATTCCGCGCTTCGCCTCTTTGATGGCCTCATCCCGATCAGCCATGTCGGCGAAGATTGCAGGCTGGGACATGCCTTCGATAAACTCGAAGCGAAATTTCGGCATCGATCCCTCCTGTCGGTGGTGATAACGGATCGGCCATTGCTGGCAGGGTGACGGTCAACGCCACCGTTTCGAAAAGGATGCACCGATTGTGCGTGCCTGAACCGGAGGTCAGGCAGCGTTGCTGGCTTCCGTTTGCCAGTCGTCCTGCCAACGCGCGCGCACGGCAATCATCAGCATGGCCGATTCCGTGATCCCGGTCTGGAACAGCCTGATCAGCTCTCTCGCGATGGAGTGAGCCGCCGCGGTGTCCGGCAAAATGGCAAACTCCTGGCACATCGCGTCGAAGACCGCGCGAAGCGTGTCCAGGTCATTCGGGTAGAGGGTATCCGTGCGAATGGGTCGGTCAAGCATCAAGCGTCTCCAAACGAGCGAGAGTGCGATGGTCTCCCAAGCAGCGGAGCCCGTTACATGCCCGCTGACCTCTCGCTTATGCGGCACAGCGCACGACGTGTCGCTAACCTATGATGGACCGAGGCAAGTTCGCGCACAAAAGATCCAATTGCGTATAGCGACGCGGCTAGCGCCACGCCCAATGGAAGCCGCACGACCGTTGGAGCCGCGAGTGTTCTAAAGTTCAAGGCGACCAAAGGGACATCGTAGATGTTTCTTGCCGTTCAAGCCGCGTCTCGTCGTGTGTCACTCAAGGTGTTCGCGCGAACCGCCGGCCTGCCCGTCAAAGAAGCGTGCGGGCCGCAATGGAACTCTTGGCCGTCAACCGCATTATTCAGTCCGGGCAAAACGGGGGCGATATGGGGGTCACTTCAGGCGATCGTCAATCTGAACTGCAACGCTTCGAGCTGTTGGCGGCGCTGGGCGACCGGATACGCGAGATTACTGATCCTGCCGAACTGGCCCACGCAGCCGCGGAACTGGTAGGGAGACATTTCGATGTCAGCCGAGCCGGATACGGCACGATCGATCTTGAGAAAGAAACCATCACGATCGAGAGGGATTGGAACGCGCCAGGCATCAAAAGCCTGGCTGGGACCCTGAATTTCAGGAACTACGGCTCGTATATCGAGGACTTGAAGCGGGGCGACACCGTTGTCTTCGAAAATGCCGAGACAGACCCGCGAACAAGGGACCATGCAGAGGCTCTCAAAGCCATCAGCGCCCAATCCGTCATCAACATGCCGGTTACCGAGCATGGCGGTTTGGTGGCGCTGCTATACCTGAACCACTCCGCGCCCAGACGCTGGGCCAAGGAGGAGGTCGCCCTTATTTCGGAAGTGGCGGACCGGACGCGTACCGCCATAGAGCGGCTTCGCGCTGAGCGAGCGCTGCGTGAGAACGCCGAACGCCTGGCTTTTCTCGACCGTCTTGGAAGGGAGATTGCCCTCGCGGCCGACGCCGACGCCGTCATGGCGATCACCACTCGTCTGTTGGGCGAACATCTTGCCGTCTCGATTTGCGCCTACGCCGACATGGAGCAGGACCGGGACCATTTCACCATCCGTGGCGACTGGAGCGCACCCGGCTCGCCCAGCATCAGAGGGTATTACAGTCTTACCGATTTTGGTCGCCTGGCGGTCACCAATCTCAGCGCCAATCGGCCGCTCATCATCAACAACAACCTCGAGGAAATCGCGCCCGAGGAGGCAAAGACCTTTCAGGACATCGGCATAACGGCAACCATCTGCATGCCCTTGGTAAAACAGGGCCGGCTGACCGCCCTGATGGCCATTCACGACAAGCAGCCCCGCGTCTGGTCACAGCGCGAACTGTCCTTGCTGACGGAGGTGACGGAGCGGTCCTGGGCTCACATCGAGCGCGTTCGCTCGGAACAGGCGGCCCGGGCCAGTGAGGAGCGCCTCCGGCTTGCCACGGACGCAGCCGCTATCGGGACCTGGGACTACGATCCCGTCACCAAGGCGCTGCGGTGGGATGACCGGTGCAAAGCCCTTTTCGGCCTCCCGCCAGACGCGGAGGTAACATATGAAAGCGCGTTCCTGGCGGGTATTCATCCAGAAGATCGGGCCCGCGCCGACGAGGCCGTACGCCAGGCGCTCGCGCCGGGCACGTCTTCCCGCTACGACATCGAATATCGGACGGTCGGCTTGCACGACGGCAAGGAACGCTGGATTGCGGCAGCGGGCGAGTCGCTTTTCCAGTCAGGGCGCGCGGTCCGCTTCATTGGTACCGTCATGGATATCACCGCGCGAAAGCGGGTGGAGCATCAGCTTCAGATGATGAACGTCACCGCTGCCGCGGTAGCGGCCGAGCTCGACGTGGAGCGGATTGTTCAAACGGTAACTGATGCCGGCGTAGCGCTGTCGGGCGCACAATTCGGAGCTTTCTTCTACAATGTGATCGACGACAAGGGCGACAGCTACATGCTCTACGCCCTGTCGGGCGCACCTCGCTCCGCGTTCGAAAAATTTCCAATGCCTCGCAACACGGCGGTGTTCGACCCCACTTTCCGCGGGAGAAGCGTGGTGCGCTCCGACGACATCCTCGCCGACCCCCGCTACGGCAAGAACTGGCCCCGCAAGGGAATGCCGGAGGGCCATCTGCCAGTGCGTTCCTATCTTGCGGTACCGGTCGTCTCGCGTTCGGGAGAGGTGCTGGGCGGCCTCTTCTTTGGTCATGCAGAGATCGGCGTCTTCGCCGAACAGCAAGAGAAGGCCTTGCTGGGGCTTGCGGGCCATGCCGCGACGGCAATCGACAATTCTCGACTGTTCAAGGCGCTGCAGACGCTCAATGGCACCCTTGAACAACGTGTCATGGACGAAGTCGCCGAACGCACCAGAGCAGAAGAGCACCTGCGGCAGGCCCAGAAGATGGAAGCTGTCGGAC
The DNA here is from genome assembly GCF_020165595.1 of Mesorhizobium sp. BR-1-1-10. Classification (NCBI taxonomy): domain Bacteria; kingdom Pseudomonadati; phylum Pseudomonadota; class Alphaproteobacteria; order Hyphomicrobiales; family Phyllobacteriaceae; genus Mesorhizobium; species Mesorhizobium sp. BR-1-1-10. Next base: position 118,195 of record NZ_JAIUIL010000006.1, read on the forward strand.
AGCTTACCGGTGGCATCGCGCACGACTTCAACAATATGCTGGCTGTCATCATCGGCGGACTGAACCTTGTGCAGCGCAAGCTCAGAAACGGCGATACCAACGTCCACCAGTTCGTGACCGGCGCGATCGATGGAGCCCAACGTGCTGCAGAACTTACCAAGCGGCTGCTTGCCTTCTCTCGCCAGCAACCTCTGGCGCCCAAGCGCCTGAATCCAAATCGCCTCGTCTCGGATATGAGTGAATTGCTGAGCCGGACGCTTGGGGAGACAATCCAAATCGAGACCGTGCTCGCCGCGGGACTTTGGCATGTGGAAGTCGACGCAGGGCAGCTGGAAAGCGCGTTGCTCAACCTTTGCGTCAACGCGCGGGATGCCATGCCCGCTGGTGGAAGGCTGACCATCGAGACATCCAATGCCCATGTCGACGACCGGTATGCGAGAGAAAACGCAATACCCTCCGGCCAGTATGTGATGATAGCTGTCACGGACACCGGAACCGGCATGACCGCTGACGTGTTGGCCAGAGCCTTCGATCCGTTCTTCACCACAAAGGGGGTTGGCAAAGGCACCGGGCTGGGGCTCAGCCAGGTTTATGGATTTGTTCGCCAGTCCGGCGGCAGCGTCAAGATCTATTCCGAGCAGGGTATCGGAACCACTTTGAAAATCTATCTGCCGCGCTCGCACGGCGACGTGGTCGACAGCCCGGCCGAGTCCGTGGCGGGCGAGCACCCCGGCAGTGAGGACGAGATCATCATGGTTGTCGAGGATGAAGATCGCGTCCGGCTGATGGCTGCGGAGGCGCTGCGGGAACTGGGCTATTCCGTGTTGGAAATGCAAGGGCCGCGGGACGCGCTGGCGGCCGTCGCAAGCGGGCAAGTGCCGTCGCTTCTGTTCACTGACGTCGTCATGCCGGAGATGTCCGGCCGGGAACTGGTGGATCAGGTCAAGAGCATGCACCCGTCGCTAAAAGTGCTCTACACCACCGGCTACACACGAAACGCGATTGTCCACAACGGCACACTTGATTTTGGAACGGAGCTTTTAACCAAGCCCTACACGATTGACGAATTGGCAGAGAAGATCCGTAAGGTGCTGGATCGCAAGTGAATGGTCACTGTCCGAGGCACACCAATCCCTCTCCGCTTCAGTTACTTTACAGGACGCCGCGCTTGGGCGGAATTGATGCCTTCGGCAAGACAACTGCCGTACCGCAGAGGCTATTGGGGCTTCGTGCACCCAACAGTGAAACCTTTTCCCTACTCGCAGCTTGTTTGCGACACCGGAGGAAACGATCGTGTCAAGGCGAGATGGAGAAATGGGGGATCAACCGACCAAGAGGCGTCGTACACGTCCCTTGAAGGGCGAGGACGCGGAGGTCCGGCATGTCGTCGAAACGCATGACCTGTCGCCCGCTCAGGCAAGGGAGCTGGTACGTCGCCACGGCAACGATTGGCGCAAGATCGATGAGGCGGCGAAGTCATACAAGGACAGCACCTGACGGAAGCCTCCAGGTCTCTCGGGAAGACGCTAAATCCTATTTACAGCAGCGGCTCATCTCGCCTGACAGGCTTGTTCGAGAGCCCGCGATTTCCAATTGAAAAAGAAAGCCCACTGCCTCGGGGGAGTGCAGCGGGCGATCGGCTAGGAGTTGAGGGGACATCTCCACGCTGGGTAAACAACAGATCAACAGCGGATCGGTTCCAACGCTGCGCCCGTGGCAAGGAAACCCGACGCCTAATCTCTTTCCGTGCCTTGTTCATCATCAGAATGATCGATGAATTCCCCCTCTTGCAAGCTCATAACCGGGTATCAACCGTAAACCCAGGCAAGCCATGCTCCCGGCGTATTTGAATGCACCAGCAGCGGATCAGGACCATCACCAGGATTCTCGGCCCTCCCGCAGATGGATAGACGTCCCGGCCTACGCCCTGGATCAAGGTGGCCCGGCGCTGCGCCTTCATCAGAAGTTGGGCCCGGCATTTGCAGATGTCGGGATTGCCGATCAGCTCAAGAAAGTCACGGCCCAATATTCCGAAAAAGCCGCTGTGCATGACGGCGTGAATCAACTGTCGTACTTCGAGCTTGCAACTGCCGTCGAAGTCCTGTCCCGCCGGATCGCTGCCGTCGTTCCCGTGGGGCAGCCGATCGGAATTTATCAACCAAACTCCGTCTGGTACATCGTTGCTGTCCTGGCGAGCATGGCGGCGGGAAGGATTTCGGTTCCCCTCAACGCCCGGGACCCAATCGCCCGTGTCAACGAGATTGTCGGCGTCGCGCGGCTCCGCGCCATTCTTGGCGTTGGACACCGGCATGCGGGTTTACCCGAGGACATCCGGTGGATCGATGTGACTGCCAGCCCCGAGTCGACGGCGCCGCTGTCATCGACGCAATTGCCTGCCGTATCCGTCGATGCACCGGCGATGGTTCTTTACACGTCTGGCAGCACCGGATCTCCAAAGGGCATAGTCAACAGCCAGCGCAGCCTGCTCTGGCGGGTGCACCAATATGCCGATGCGTGTCACATCAATTCCGACGATGTCTTCCTCCCCTTGACCGGGCCCGCCACCATAGCCGGATGTCGAGAAATCCTGACTTCGGTCCTGTGCGGCGCCACTTTGCATATGGTCGACGTGGAAGCGATCGGCCTGCGTGCGGTTCGCGAGCGAATGCAGCAGGTTGGCGCGACGCTTACTTACCTCGTGCCCGCGCTGCTTCGCGCCCTCATGGCCAATGCCCCCGCCGATGCCTTCGGGTCGCTCAGGGTGGTCCGCGTCGGCGGCGAGAAAGTGCTTTGGACCGACATTGCCCTTTTGCGAAAGGCGATTCCTGCTCATTGCCTCGTACAGATCGGCTACTCGTCAACCGAGACGACCGGGTCACAATGGTTTCTGCCTCGCGTTCAACCAAAGAACCAAACGTCCGTGCCGGTCGGCCGGCTCTTGCCAGGAATAGCTTTTGCGATCGTCAACGAGGACGGTGACAGCGTACCGCGGGGCGGAAGCGGGGAACTCGTCATCAAGAGCCCCTACGTCTTGCTCGGCCACTGGGAAAACGGCACCGTCATCCCTGCCGAGGCGGATCCCGATGATCCAAGTCAACGGATATTCGCGACCGGCGATCTCGTCCAATTGGACAATCGGGGCCTGCTGAGGATCGTCGGCCGCAAGGGGCGGCAGATAAAGATCAACGGTCGGCGCATCGAGCCGGCCGAAGTCGAGAGGATCCTGCGCTCCGCCTCGTCAGTCGAGGATGCGGTGACGATCGTGACCGAGGCCAACGAACTGGTCGCTTTCGCGATCCCCAGGAATTCCGCCGGTCCGGCCTTCGCCGACGACCTTCGCCAGCTGCTTGCAAAGACGCTACCGCCGCCACTGCGGCCGCTTCGGCTCCACAGGGTAGAGGACATTCCGCGCCTGGCGGGCGGAAAAATAGATGTGGCGAAACTCGGGAAAATGGATCTTCTGGCCAAGAAGCCTACCCAAGTTGCCGATCCACCGATTTCAGGCAGCGATCTCAAGGCCCATCAAGCAGTGCAGAATGCCTGGACCAGGGTCCTCAACACGCGGGCAGCCGTCGGGCGATGGGATGAAGCGGGAGGGGACTCGCTGAAGCTGCTCCACTGCGTCATGGAGATCGAGAACGAAATCGGCCAGGAACTGGATCTTGAGGCATTTACCGTCGGGATGAGCGCCGAAGCGATGGTCAGCGCGGTCGCGTCCGCACAAGCCGGCAATGCGCCCGATCATGTGCTGGAGCATGATCGGCCTTTTCTCTTTCTGTTTCCCGGCTCCGTGGGCTATGGGCCTAGTCTTGCAGCCTTCGCCTCAGCCATGGGCAAAGTCGCAACGGTCCGTCCGATAAGATATCCCAGCCTCGCGACCATTCTCAGCGGCCAGAACGATCTTGCCGCCATGGTGGACGCCGCGCTTGAACAGATCAACCGCATCCAGCCGTCGGGCCATGTAAGGCTACTCGGCCACTCGCTCGGCGGAGCCGTCGCATTCGAAGTTGCCGTGCGCCTGCTGAAGGAGGGAAGGTCCGTGAAGTTTGTCGGTATCCTCGACACCAGCCTGGCTGGCGAGCGGAGCCGTCCCTGGGAGACAATCACCCGCACCTTGCGCCGGGTCCGATCCAACCGCATGTCACCCTATCGAATGGCTTGCCGTGTTTTGGCGAAGCTCACGGTCAAGGTCGGCCAGGAAGCTCGTCTTGCCCAAGCCATCGACCACTTTTCCCGAGGACAATTCAACGCAACCAGCTTCCGCATCAAGCTGGAGCTGCAGGAAGTCTTGCGTGCGCAGGCCTTCTTCCGTTGGTTGGAGCAGCCAAGAACGGTGCTCCCGATCACCGGAACGCTGTTCCGTTGCGCGCGACCGGGAATGCCTCTTGCGATCGGATGGGATCGGGTGTTCGCGGACCTGCAGGTCATCCCGATTGCCGGCAACCACATTGATCTGGTCGTCGAGCCTCACATCGGCGTCAATCGTCCGCTGATCGAGGAGGCGGTCGCTCGCACTTATTCGCCGGCCGAGTCTTCAACCATGAAAGGCAGCTTCGCGTGACTTCGCGGTTCGGCAAGGATGTTCTGGCACTGGATGCGGCCGCGGAGGTCGACCGCATCGTAGCATCCGTGCGCGAGCAGGTATTGGTCACGCTCCGCCGGCGCGGAGTGGTGGTCGGGCTCTCAGGCGGCATCGACAGTTCGGTGGTCGCGTCGTTGTGCGTGGCTGCCTTCGGCAAGGACAGGGTACTCGGGATCTTCATGCCGGAGCGTGACTCGTCCGGGGACTCGCTGAGGCTGGGGCGCGTTATCGCCGGTCAGCTGGGCATCGACACCATCGCCGAGGACATTGCGCCGGCGCTCGACGCCATCGGTGCCTATAGCCGGCAGATAGAGGCCATTCGCACCGTTGTTCCGGACTACGGCGAAGGGTGGAAATGCAAGCTGGTGCTGACCTCGGTGCTGGAGAGCAAAGGCCTCAATATCACCCGTCTCACCGTTCAGGACCCCCAGGGGAAGATCGATACCGTGCGCCTGTCAGGAGCGGCCTATCTGCAGATAGTGGCCGCGACCAATTACAAGCAGCGCATTCGCAAGATGACTGAGTACTATCACGCGGACCGTCTCGGCTATGCGGTGGCGGGCACGCCTAACCGGCTCGAATATGATCAGGGTTTTTTCGTCAAGCAAGGCGACGGAATCGCTGACCTGATGCCGATCGTCCACCTCTACAAGACGCAGGTCTATCAACTGGCGGAATATCTCGGTGTGGACGGGGAGATCCGGCGCAGGCCGCCGACGACCGACACCTTCTCCATGGCGCAGAGCCAGGAGGAGTTCTACTTCGCCCTGCCCTATCATCAGACGGACCTATGCCTCTACGGCGTGAACCATGGCATCTGCGCCGATGAGGTCGCTGATGTTGCCGGGTTGTCACCAGACGAGGTTCAGAAGGTCTTCAAGGATATCGAAGCCAAGCGTCGAGCGGCGCGCTATCTGCACGCCCAGCCTTTGCCTTCGGTGCCAATGACGGTGGACTGACGGATGTGCGGGATCGCCGGAATTGTCGCGCTGAGCGCCACTGCCCCACCTCCTTCGCGGGAAGCGCTGTTGCGTATGGTGGGCGCGCTCGCACACCGCGGACCCGACGAGCGGGGGCTGTACCGCGACCGACGTGCGGGTTTGGCGCATGCCCGCCTGTCCGTGGTCGACCTGCTGCACGGCCAGCAGCCACTCGCCGACGTGAGCGGCCTGACATGGATCGTCTTCAACGGTGAAATCTTCAACTACGTCGAATTGCGCGACAAGTTGATCGCGCTTGGTCACCGCTTCCGCACGCATAGCGACACGGAAGTCGTGCTCCACGCTTACCAGGCCTGGGGCCAGGCCGCCTTTGAACGGATGAATGGTCAATGGGCAGTCGCGATATGGGACTCTGCTGCCGGCCGCCTGATCCTGTCGCGTGACCGCTACGGCATCTGCCCGCTGTATTATTGCGAGCACGGCGGCTGCGTCTTCTTTGCAAGCGAAGTCAAAGCCATTTTCGCTGCGGAAACAGCGATTCCTCGCGCCTTTGATCCGGCAGGAATCGATCAGACATTCACATTCTGGACGGTGATCCCGCCGCAGAGCGTCTTCGAAGGCGTCAAGGAACTGCAGCCTGGACATATCCGGCTCTATGAAGGTGGCGTGGCACGGGAGACGGCCTTCTGGGAGCCGCATTATCCGCGAATTTCCGCTTCCGACCCTGAATGGTTCAGCGGCTCGTGCGACGATGCCGTCGAGGCGGTCCGCGGTGCGCTCGAAGCCGCGACGGCGCTGCGGATGGTGCAGGCCGACGTGCCGGTGGGCTGCTATTTGTCCGGTGGGCTCGACAGCTCGCTTGTCGCGGCGCTTGGGAGACGTTTCGCGGGGGAGCGCTTCCAGACATTCTCCTTGCGTTTTGCCGACGAGGAATACGACGAGACCTATTTCCAGCGCCTGGTCGCCGCCGCCACCGCGAGCGAGCACCACGAGGTGGTGATTTCCCGCCGCGACATTGCAGCGGTTTTTCCCGAGGTCGTCTACCACGCCGAGCGGCCAATCCTGAGGACGGCCCCGGCACCGCTCTTCCTTCTATCCAAGTTGGTCCGCGAGCGCGGCATCAAGGTTGTGCTGACAGGGGAAGGCGCCGACGAGATGTTCGCCGGCTACGACCTTTTCCGCGAAGGCAAGGTTCGCCGCTTCTGGGGGCGTCAACCTGCTTCGAGCCGGCGTGCGCGACTGCTCGAGCGTCTCTACCCCTATCTGTCGCGCTCACCGGTGCACCAACAGGCCATGGCGCGACAGTTCTTCGGGCGCGATCTTCATGCCTGCGACAGGCCCGGCTTTGCACATGACACGCGCTGGCGCACCACGAGCGCCATCAAGCGCCTATTCTGCCCCGACATGCGCGGCGCCTCGCAGCACCGCAATGCGGTCTCCGAACTGCTCGCCCCTCTCCCCGCCGAATTTTCGCGATGGAGCTTCCTTGCCCAGGACCAGTATCTCGAAATCCGAACGCTGATGTCGGGCTACCTGCTCTCCTCGCAGGGCGACAGGATGCTGATGGCACACTCGGTCGAGGGACGCTTCCCCTATCTCGACGACGATGTCGTGGCGCTCGCGAATTCGCTTCCGGATGCTTACAAGTTGCGCATCCTCGACGAAAAGCACGTGCTCAAGCGAGTGGCGCAGCCGATCGTCCCACCGCAAGTCGTTGCCCGCACGAAGCAGCCCTACAGGGCGCCAAATGCGCTTAGTTTCGTTGGTCATGATGCACCAGATTACATTCGCGAAGCACTGTCGGACACGGCATTGCGCGCGGCAAACGTCTTCGATCCGAAATCGGTGGCTTTCCTGCTTGGAAAGTGCCGGTCCAGGGCCGGCGGCGGCGATCTCTCCAACTCCGACAACATGGCACTGGTCGGCGTGCTGTCGACCCAGCTTCTGCATCAGCAGTTCATCGCGAGCCGCCCGGGCGGAGCGGACAAAGCCGAGCTCAGGATCGACGTTGATCACGAACAGCGGGAAAGGGTCCTGGCATGATCCACGGCGCCGTACCACTCCTGCAGGACTACCTCATCCATTCCGCCGTCCGGCTTGGCGGCAAGATCGCGTTGGTGGCCGGCAAGCAACGTGTCACCTATGCGGAGATCGATGAGCGCTCCGACAGGATCGCGCATTTCCTGGCCGCGGCGGGCGTCGAGCGTGGCGACCGCGTCATGATCTTCGCCGACAATACGGTCGAAACCGTCGTCAGCTTCTGGGCGGTGCTCAAGGCGAACGCCGTGGTCTGCATCGTCAACCCGCTTACGAAAAGCGAGAAGCTTCATTACCTGCTCAACGATTGCCTGCCAGCGGCGCTGATCACGGACAGCCATCTACACTCGATATTCTGCCAACCGTCGCGCGACTGTCACTCGCTGCGGGCGGTGATTGTCTCTGGGACGATCAACGAGGCCGAGTTCAACCGATTGCCGCACGCCGTTCGCTGGGACACGATCGTCGACAGACCTTCTGTTGCGCCGCCGCGCAAATCGATCGACATCGATCTCGCGGCCATCGTCTACACCTCCGGATCCACCGGCGAACCCAAGGGGGTCATGTTGACGCACGGCAACATGACTGCCGCGTGCACATCGATCGCCTCCTACCTGGAACTGCGTGAAGATGAGGTGATCCTCAACGTCCTGCCCCTCGCCTTCGACTACGGGCTCTATCAAATGATCATGGCCTTTCGCACCGGCGCACGGCTCGTCCTCGAACGCTCCTTCGCTTTTCCGGCGCAGATCCTTCAGGTGATCAAGGACGAGCAGATCACAGGCTTTCCGGGCGTGCCCACGATCTTCGCGGCGCTTGCGGAGCTCAGATCGCTGAAGAGCAACGATTTCGCGAGCATCCGCTATGTCACCAATACCGCGGCCGCCCTGCCGCTCAAGCAGATTGCCATGCTCAGGGAGCTGTTTTCGGGCGCACGCATCTATTCCATGTACGGCCTCACCGAATGCAAACGCTGCAGCTATCTGCCGCCCGACGATCTCGGGCGAAAGCCCCTCAGCGTAGGCATTGCCATTCCCAACACAGAAGTGTGGATCGTCGACGAGAGTGGCAGGCGGGTCGGTCCGGGCGTCGTTGGCCAACTTGTAGTCCGCGGCGCAACGGTGATGAAAGGCTATTGGGGCAAGCCAGAGGCCACGGCAAGGAAGCTGAAGCCGGGGCCGCTGCCGGGCGAGCAGGTCCTCTACACGGGCGACTACTGCCGGATGGACGCTGAAGGCTATTTGTACTTCGTCGGCCGTGGTGACGAGATCATAAAATCACGAGGCGAAAAGGTCGCTCCCAAAGAGGTGGAAAGCGTGCTGATGGACGTCCCTGGGGTGAAGGAAGCCGCGGTCATCGGTGTTCCCGACGACCTCCTCGGGCAAGCGGTCAAAGCATTCGTCGTCATCGAGCAGGGAAGAATTGTCGGCGAAAGGCAGCTCCTGATGGAGTGCCGGAAACGGCTGGAGAATTTCATGGTGCCAAAGACCATCGTCATCGTGCCCAGCCTGCCGATGACCGATACCGGAAAACTCAAGAAAGCGGCCCTGTCGTAGATTGTTTCAGAAGCGCGATCGCAAGTCGCCTTTGCAACGGAGGATGGATTAGATGGATTCCATGATATCGGCCGCGGAAAGCGACGACATTCATATCAACCAGATCCGCAGCTTCCTGGCCTCGAATTTCTACATCGCGGACGTCAAGGCGCTATCCCTCACCGCATCATTGCTCGATCAGGGGATCGTCGACTCGACCGGAGTGCTCGAGGTGATCGGGTTCATCGAAGAGACTTTCGGCATCACAGTGGAAGACAGTGAACTCCTGCCGGAAAACCTCGATTCGATTCAAGGAATCGCGCGGTTCATCGTTCGCAAGAAGAAATGATCTGGCGCAAGAAGCAATGATCTGGACGGTCGGCCCGATACCGGCCGAACGCGGTCATGCCTGCCGCCTGGCCCCTGCCAGGACCACCCGCACTTCACCGGCATGGTTGGCGAAGGTGCGTATCTGCTCGTAGCCCTTGCTGCGCTCCAGAAGACTTATGACCTGGCGGTCCTGACCAAGCCCCACCTCGAACAGCAGGACGCCGCCTGGTCGGAGGTAGCGCAGCGCGTCCTTGACGACCCGCATATGAATGCTGAGCCCATAAGGACCGGCCGCGAATGCCTCTCGCGGCTCAAGCACGACCAGATGGCGGCGATCACCCTCGAGCCGCTTCTCCGAAATGTAGGGCGGATTGCAGACGATGGCATCAAGCGTGCCGTCGAGCTCCAGTCCGGACACGCCTTCGAACAAATCACCCTGATGCACTGAAATCCGGTCAGTCAAGCCATGATGAACGACATTTCGTCGCGCCGCGCCGATACAGCCGTCGGTAAGATCGCAGGCCCAAACTCGCACGGATTGGATATGGCTAGCGATCGCGCAGGCCAGGTTGCCGGCGCCACAGCACATGTCGACGACACGCGGCGCCGGCAGATCCATTGCGCGCAGAACATCTACGGCAATGGAGCCGAGCAGCTCTGTTTCCGGCCGCGGCACCAGCGCACCGGGCGCAACCAGGATCTCCATTCCCATGAAGGTGATGCTGCCTTTGTTGTAAGCGCCGGCGACGCTGATCTCTTCGCTCACGACCGTTCTCGCAACGACATCGAAGATATTGCCGCTGCCGGCGACGCCGGCAGGGATTGTCTATTGCACCGCCGCGCTTTCGAGCGCGCTGCTGAATCTGACCTCGATCGTATCACCCGGCGCCACCGCGGTATCCTGGTCGGCCGGCTGCTTGCGCCATTGCGCATCGACGGAGCGGATGATCGTCACCTGGGCCCGCACGGTTTCGCCGCCGATCGGCTGCGGCAAGGCGGATGCTCCCTGCGGCTGCAATTTCTGGCTGACCGCGTGCAGCCTTGCGGTGATGTCGGCAAGGCGCGCCTGTGTATCCCGCAACTCGTTCAACAAACCGGCACGCCTCTGGTTGTCATTGCGCTCGATCTGCCTTGCAAGATCATCCTGTTGGCGCCGAGCCCGCATGAGTTCGACCGAAGTTTCAAGCGCACGGCTCGAGGACAGAAGTACCGCGCGCCGGACATCGGCGAGCCGGTTGTTGGTCAGGTTGCCAGCCTTGAAGAGCTTGGTCACCTGCGCCAAATCCTCTTCATCGGCCTTGACTCCATCGGCTTCGTCCTGCTCGCGCTGGAGCAACGCCTGGACCTGGGTCGCTGCATCCTTGGCGCCCTTCTCCAGAAAGCTCTGCTCCTGCCCGAAATTGTCCAGCGAGAGCTTCAGCCCTTCTGCCTCGGCCTGCGCGATTTCGGTTGCGAGGGAAGAAGACAGCGGAAAGCCCTGGGGGGCCTTCATGTCGAAATCGGGCTGCTTTTGAAGTTCGGCACGTATGCGCGCACTGTGGAAATAGTCCTTGATGTATTCTCCCCAGATCGTCTCATAATCGCGCTGCAAGTCCGTTGGGTCCGGCCCAGCCTGGTTCGCCCGTGCACGCAAGAGGCTGAAGCCGCCGGCGACGGCTATCGCCTGCCGAACCGTCATGAGCGGACGAAAGGCTTGCTGCCCAGGAGCGAGCACTTCGCCAGTCACGTAGATCGGACGGTATTCAGCGATGGTCGCCGTCACGTCGCCGGGCCTGACGACCGCCACCTGCTCACGGCCGTCCGGCATGCGTATGTGGTAGATCTTGGTCGGCAGGATCGCCTGCAAGCGCGTCTGAAGTTCGGACGGAGTCAGGCCGGCGACAGGCACCGTGCCTGCCTCGGCGAGGACGATGGTGCCGTCCATCTGCACCACCGCACGCTGCGTCCGCTCGGGAAGCGAGGTGATTGCGACCTCGATGGTGTCTCCGGGCGAAATTCGATAGATCGTCGCATCCGCTGCCGCAGTCATTGGCAGGGCGCAAAGCATCGCAAGTGTCGCAAGGAAGAATCGGCTAAGGTTGACCATTCGCGACAATCTCCTTCTTGTCCTGGTTTTCGGGCCAGTCGACGCGGGTGACGAAGTCGTAAACCGGTCCACCGGCCACGCCCCAATTGCTGGACCAGATCACCTGTGTGCCGTCCGGCGAAGGTGACGCATGCGTCTCGCTCCAGTAGTCGAATGGCGCGTTGCGTGTCTGCACGATGCGCCGAACTTCGCCGCTGCCGTCGATGCGCAACGCGATGACTTCCCGTGCATATGGTGCCCAGCCTGGATTGGCCGATACCTCCTCAGGGTTGCCGCCATAGGTCAGGAAGACCCAGCCGGGCCGCTTCAGAGCCCGCGACGATGCATGCTCTGCTTCGCCGTATCCGGTCAGGGAGGTCACCTTCCCATCGGACAGTCTTCGCTTGACTACGTGATACTTGTCGGGGCCGGATTTGCTGATGCCTACATAGACCTCGCTGCCGTCGTCATCGAGCGTAAGGTCTCCGTGGCCGGGGCGGTGATGGTCCGTCCACCTCTGTCGCAAGGTGCCATCGACACTGAAAATGGCCCTCTGCTCGGTGCCGTCGGCCAGGTTTTGAAAGCAAAGGATGTTCGTGCCGAGCGGGGAGATGGTACAGGAGCTGGTGGTTCCGGGAACCAGAGCGAGATCGATGTCCGGGAATTTGAACCGATCCGCGAGATCGAAGGCGAACACCACCGCTTTTCCATCCGCGCGGACAGCGCGGACGGCTATACGGTTGCCGTCACGGCTTGGATTGCCCTTCGACGGCCCGAACTGCAGATCGTGGTATTGAGCCGTGACGAAGACAACGTCTTCGTGGTTTGTCCTTGGCGCCCATGTCGAGATCTTCCGATCCTCAACGCAGATCATCACGTCTGCGTTTCGAGGATGCCATTCGCATTCACCGCCTTTGTCGCGGTGGAATAGCGGAGCATATGTCTTGCCGTCGAGGAAGCACAGCCCGTTGCAGCCATTGGCCAGCACGAGCAGGCTTTGGTCCGCATTCCAGGCTTGAGCGCTCGAATAGCGATGACTGCAATATTTCGTCCCACACACGACACCTCCCCCAAGTGCGCCGGGTTTGGTGATGCGCATGAAATTCGTGCCGAATGCCGGATCTGTCGCGGGATGCAGATAATCTGGGAGATCCATCGGCATTGGCGCGACGAACGTCGTGGACATGCTGTTTCCCTGGCTGTCGGCCGCCCGCAGCAGGACAGCAAAGGCGATCAGGAGCAGTGCCAATGGGAGTGGGTAAAACCTCATGTCATGTAGCTCATTTCGCGACGTACCCGACCTTCGCCGAGGCGCGCCCGCCACCAATCGATGGTTCTGGCCAAGCCGTGGCGCAAACTCGTTTGCGCAGTCCATCCGGTTTCACGTTCGAGCCGTGATGAATCGGCCAGCAGAGCGCGAACCTCGGAGTTTTGCGGCCGCAATCGACTCTCGTCGCGGTGGACGGGCTTCTTGCAGTTGCTCAGCTCGAGCACGAGATCGAGCACGTCCGATATGGTCACGGCACGCTGGCTTCCAGCATTATAGGCATGGCCGAATTCGAGTGTGGCTGAACCCGCGCTCAGGAAGGCAGCCGCTGTGTCCTCGACGAAGGTCAGGTCGCGGACCGGGCTGGTATCTCCCACCATGATCGAAACACATTTTGGATCGAGCGCCTGCCGGATGATTGTCGGTATTATGGCTCGTTCGCTTTGTCGCGGCCCGAATGTATTGAACGGCCGGAGGATCACGACGGGCAGGTCGAACGATCTGGCATAGGACTGCGCCATCATGTCGGCGCCGATCTTGGACGCCGAATATGGCGATTGTCCCTGAAGAGGATGGGACTCGCTGATCGGCATGCTGAGCGCCGTGCCGTAAACCTCACTGGTCGAGGTGTGAATGATCCGTTCCGTCTCCCATTGGCGGGCCGCTTCAAGGACATTCAGCGTCCCCATGATATTGGTTTCCACATAGGACTGGGCGGCCGCGTATGAGTACGGGATCGCGATAAGCGCAGCGAGATGAAACACGACGGCTTGGCCGCGCACGATCCGGTTCAGGAATGCACCGTCGCGTACATCGCCTCGAACGAGTTTCAGATGACCTCGGATGTCGTCTGGCAGATCATCCAGCCATCCATGACTGTCGAATGAATTATAGAGGGCCAATGCGGTCACCTCGGCACCGTTGCGGACGAGTGCCTCGGTCAGATGCGATCCAATGAACCCATCCGCGCCGGTGACCAGAACTCTCTTGCCATTGTAGCTCATAACCAGGTGTTCCTTCTTTCACCTGAAGCGCTCCGGTTGCCGAGCGCGCACACAGAAACAGCCTTCAACGCCTGAGTAGCCCGACAGGCACCCAGCCGATTACCGCCAGAAAACCGAGGATCATCCACACAACATCCGAAGCGATGGTTCGTCGGGGATAATAGGAAAGATCGAACTTGGCTTTGATCGGAAACAGCGCCTCCCTGTAGAAGGACGACAGGTCTCCTGAGACCGGGTAGAGAGAGGCTTCGTGACGGAAAAGAACTTGCGTCGGGCCGACCAAGCCGGGTTTATATCTTAGGACCGCCTCGAAGCCGCCATGGAAGCAGTCAGCAAAGGCGAGGCTTTCCGGCCGTGGCCCGACGATGGCCATGTCGCCTCTGAGCACATTCCAGAGTTGCGGCAACTCATCCAGTTTGGTGCTGGCCAAAATGCGCCCGATCTTCGTCAGCCGACGGTCGCCTATGCTGGTCAACGCAGGGCCCTGAGGATCACACAGAACCTCGAATTTGCGGAACTTATAGATATGAAACATGCGCCCCCCTGCACCGATGCGAGGCTGCCGGAAAAGCACGGGGCGTCCGCCCTCGAGAAATAGCGCAAATGCAATCAGCAACATCAGCGGCGCGAAAACGATCGCGGCCAAGGATGCGGCCACGACATCCATCGCCCGTCTGCTAAAACCATGGCTCACGCCTGACACGACGGGCGGGTGGATGGACAGATCAAACGCGTTCATGCGGCGGTTCCCGCGTGGATGCCGCTATTGAGCGCGGTCGCCAAGACGTCCACCACGGCTTCAACCGCGGGCGCGGTAATCTGAGGATGCAGCGGAATGGTCAACTCGCGTTCCGCGAAATCCTCGGTGCGCGGCAGGTGAGTACCCGGGTAAAGCTCACGGTAGAGGGTCATCTGATGAACGGGCGGGTAATGGACCGTGGTTTGTATGTCCTGCGCCCGCAGTTCATCGACGACATGCTGCCTATTGACGTAGCGCGGCAAGAGGATCGGCATGATGTGGTAAGCCGAGGCTCGCGGTTCTTCGAAGGGTATTGTGATTGCCGGGCAACGCAACGCGATAAGGCGCCGGTACAACACGACAAGAATGCGCCGTATCTCGTTCCACTCCTGCAGGTTCTGGAGTTGAACCAAGCCGATCGCGGCCCGCATTTCATCCATTCGGTAGTTGAAGCCGAGCATAGTCACATCGTAATGCGCGGTGCGGCTGTTCAGTCGCTGGCGTGTTCCGGTGGTCATGCCGTGCGCGCGAGCCTGGCGAATCCTGTCCAGCAGTTGGGGGTCCCGGGCAATTACGGCCCCGCCCTCCGCCGTCGTCATGTTCTTGTTGCCATAGAAGCTGAAGGCGGCGCCCGCACCAAAGGTGCCAACCGCTTTTAGGCCGGGAGCATGTGCCGCATCCTCGATGATCGAGAGCCCGCGTGCGCTGGCGAATGCTTGCCAGGCGTCCTTGTCGGCAAGATAGCCGGCGAAATGAACCAGGATCACGGCCCTGGTGCGAGGGCTGCAGCGTGCTTCTGCTTCTTTGAGCGACATCAGAGGGACGTCTGCCGATTCTATGTCGACAAAGACAGGAGTGGCGCCGACATAGAGCACTGCGTTCGCGGTAGCCACGAAGGTCAGCGAAGGAACCAGCACCTCGTCGCCCGGACCAATCCCCAATCCGTGAAGGATAAGATGAAGGGCTGCGGTGCAGGAACTAACCGCTACGCAGTCCTCCGCCTCGTGCATCAAGGCAAACGCCTCTTCGAAAGCCCGGACCCGTTCACCCATCGTCAGCCAACCGCTGTCGATCACTTTCGCCAGAGCCGCTTTTTCTGGCACTCCCAGGACCGGGGAACTTACCAAGAGCATCGTCACCTCCTCGATGATCCTCGCGCCTGGCCGTTACGCTGCCGCGGCGGCGACTTCGATGGACGCGGACTGCTCTTCCCAGGAAACCGTCTGCGCGTTCTGGAAGTCCTCGACGCGTCCGATGTCGAGCCAAAGACCCTCATGCTTGTAGACATGCACGACGCGCCCAGCCTGGAGCATCTGCAGCATGAGGTCGTCGAACCCAAACGGTATGCCGGATGGGATGAAGTCGAGGACGTCCGGGTTCATGCAGTAGATGCCCATGCTGACCAGGTGCGACAGCGCCGGCTTTTCGCGGAACACCTGGACGGTGTTGTCAACCTCGTCGATGACGCCGAAATCCATCTTGGTAAGCCGCAGCGAAGTCGCTATCGTGACGGAGTCCTTGTGCAGGCGGTGCGCCGCGGTAAACCGGCTGATGCTCAGGTCGGTCAGCACATCGCCGTTCAGGACAATGAAAGGCTCATTCAATTCGTCTCTGATCAAGGAAAGCGGCCCGATCGTTCCGAGCGGTTCCATTTCCTGCGTGTAGCGGATCCTCAGATTCCACTGCGAGCCGTCGCCGCACACGCTCCGGATCAGGTGCCCGAGATAGCCGGTAGTGACGTAGACGTCTTCGATTCCGCTACGCCGCAGCCATTTCAGCAGCAACTCGAGGACTGGCCGCGCGCCAATTGGCATCAGCGGCTTCGGCAAAACCGATGTAAATGGCCGAAGGCGCGTTCCCATGCCACCGCATTGAATTACCGCTTTCATTCGATCCTCCCTACGCACATGGCCAGAGTTGGCCTTGACGGCTGAAACTGCATCCGAAGCCAAGACGGCGAACCGCCTCGCGCAGCAGGGTTTCAGTTGTCCGAACCTGCGAGAGATTAGGGAGCCAACCGGGATATTGTCGTCGTGCGTTTGAATGGCACGGACGAATTTCTCTGATCCCGGAACCGTAGGGGACGAAACATATCCCGCGGACCTGACGGGAGTGGCCGAGACGCGCAACAGACCAAGGTCCCACTTGAATTACGATCGAAGGTAAACATTTTCCTAAAACCGAGCTACATTAGCGTACGGTAATTAGCAGGACGGGGTTGTAGGACGTCGGGGTCCACCTTTCTGGACGTACCGGCGCTCCTACAAGGCGCGGCCAGGTAGTGCGGGTTGTTTGTGCGTGGGGGTTTCTATGTACAAGATCGTCATAGCCGATGATCATGGCCTTTATCGACGTGGCTTGCGCATGGCGCTGACAGCCGGAATCCCTGGTGTCGAAATAATCGAGGCGACCTGTTTTGATGCCGTGGTTGGGCTCCTGGCCGAACACGAAACAATTGATCTTGCGATCCTGGACCTGAACATGCCCGGGCTGCTCACCCAGGAAGTGCTCGGCGACGTTCTCGCCGCCTATCCCAAAAGCAGGTTTGCGATTGTGTCAGGAAACGATTCACGATCGGAAATTTTGTTGGCCCTTTCAGTTGGCCTCCACGGCTACATCGTGAAGTCGCAGCCGGATGAGGAGGTGGTGCTGGCCGTCAAAGAGATCTTGTCAGGCCGCATCTATGTACCAGCCCTCCTGTCGCGAAGCTCTGGCGCAGCCGCGCCTCAGACGCATAGATCTCCCGTGGAGGCTTCGCACCAGGCCTTGGCCAGCCCAGGTTCTCTGGGAAGGCTCACGTCAAGGCAAAAGGACGTGCTCAAGCTTATGGCCGAAGGTTATTCGAACAAGGAGATCGCCCGCGATCTCGACATCGCCGAGGCCACGACGAAGATCCATGCCGCCGCAATCTTGCGTGAACTGGGAGTCCGAAACCGCACCGAGGTCGCTGTTTTGATGAGGACATGGCTTGGAACGATCTAAGTTAAGGCTGAATCTCGCCCTGGGATAGGCGTAGCTGATATCGCAATCCACCAGCCGACATTTCCAGTTTCGAAGAGTGACCGACCAAGGGCGTTCCATCGGCGCCAAGGACAATCGACCCAAAACCTTTCCGCAGGACAGGCTTGGCATTTCGGCCGCCTCGTTCGATCCAGTCGAACACGATGTCGCCGTCCGAGCCCTCGGGTGCGACGCCCCACCTTACCTCCACCTGGCCTTGGGAGTTCCCGAGCACCCCGTGCTTGACCGAATTTGTCGTGAGTTCGTGGACGACCATCGCGAAACTTTCCGCAGCGCCTCCGACGATTCTGACATGAGGCCCTGTGATCGTTGCTCTGTGTGCCTCCGCGTAGGGGCGAAGCGCATGTGCGACAATATCGCGGATCGTAGATGATAACTCTGCATTGTTGATCAACAGCAGGTGCGTGGATTCGAGCGCCCGAATTCGCTCTAAAAGATCTCCTCTGTACTTGGAAATATCCTGGTCTGAAGCAGGGATCATTTTCACGACAGCCGTGATCACGGCAAACAGATTACTGAGCCGGTGCCGCTGTTCAAGTATAAGCCGCTCCTGTCTTCTCACCGCAGCCCGCAACAGTGTCGTCTGCCGCCGCTCGGTAAGGTCAGCCGCGATCCCGAACCGCTGATGATAGCCATCGCGGATGTCCTCACGGCCGCGCAGGGCAATCCAGCGGAACTGTCCGTCCGACCGCCGAACTCGGACCTCTGCGTCGTAGTTGGCGGTTGCCGCGATGAATTCTGAATGGGCCCCGAGTTTTGGCCAGTCCGCCGTATGAATGATCGCCGACAGCTCGTCCAGAGGACGGGAAGCGGCTGGCGGCAAACCAAGAATTTCCCAAAATTGATCTGAACCGGAGACAATTCTCTCCTTGTAGTCCACGCGCCATGTGCCAAGCCTTCCGGCGAGCAGCGCAAGGTCCAGCCATTCCTTTTGGCTCAAGAGCGCTTCGCTTGCAGCCCTGCGTTCAGTGATATCCTCGAAGACGACAAATATGCCCATCGGCAGTTGTTTCTCCGGACCAGACCAAGAGAGGGTCACGCGAGCCCAGAAAACAGTGCCATCCTTCCTTCTCAAGCGCATTTCCAAGCCAAACGACGGCGCCTCCGCGCTTAGACCACGTCCAAGCCTGGCGAACAGATCGCGTTCGTCAGGATGAACGAGCGTTTCGATATGCTGGCCGACGAGCTCTTCCTGTGCGTAGCCGGACATACTGCACATGCACATGTTGACCTGCAGCAGCTCACCACGGTCATTTGCGGTCGCAAATCCCAAGGCGGCCCGCTCGAAAGCCCAGCGATATCGCGCTTCGGTCGTCTCGATGGCGGTAAGCCTGTTCTCGGCGACATCGAGCGCGCTCCTCAACTCCTGCCTTGAACGATGGAAAAGAAAGGCGATCATCCCGCCGGACAAGGCGAGGAGAATGGCCCCGGAAAGATCATCGCCGACCAACTGACCGTTCGCCGCCAGGCGAACTGCCAAGCCGACAGCCACCATGGCAAACGTGGCAGCCATCGCAGGCCAGCGGTCCTCCAGGAAGGCGATGATGACAATCGCCGGCACACATTCCAGAAAGGCCGCACTGCCACCACCTGTCAGCGACGATTTCATCTCGATAAAAAGGGTAGCCAGCAGGACGGCCGACGAAACCAGATGTTGTCGTAGCCTGTCCGACAGTACGGGACCGCCTATCCGCAATCTCATCCTGACTACCTACAACTTTTGGCTTAGCCAATGCGGCTTAGAGCCTTTGGTTATCGGACCTAGTGCTGCTGCTCGCTTTCGCGCGCCGAAATGTCAGCCTATCAGAATCATCAGAAGAAAGTTCCAACACTTAGCCCATGCGCTGGCGCCGATCTGACAGCGAAACCGGAAAGTGGTGACGACAATGAACCTGGTCGAACGGCCGAGAAGTACTGTTTTCCAAGTGCAACGTGCGATGGCGGCCATGGGGCCTGGCAGCAGGCCGTCTCCCTTGCGCCATGCCCAAAGCTCCGACCGGCAGGTTGAAAGGCCTGCTGCCGCCACCGAAGGTGACCAACCGCCGCTGCATTCTTTCCCGGGTATGCTTGATCGCCTTGGCTACGGATGTCTCGTGCTCAGCGAAACCAGGAAAGTCCTCAAGTGGAACGCCACCGCGCGCGTCATTCTCAGCGGTTATGGCAGCCAGGTCAACAACGCCGACGGCCTTTCGGGAGCGCTCAGAAGCCTGATCGCGAACGTGCCGTGCCACCTCAACCCCGGATCGTTTGCATGGATTGTGATCCGCAGCAGCGGAGATCGCCCCGTTGTCATCAACGAGCGCGGCCTCTTCGCAGCCGACAACACGATCGTCGTCGCCCTGTTGGACCGAGAGACGAAATCGGCGCCCAACCCTCAAACCCTGCAGCGAATGTTCGGTTTGACCGGAGCCGAGACACATCTGGCGGTGCGGTTGGCAAAGGGCTACACCCCGTTGGAAATCGCTGAAAGCTGTGCGCTCAGCCGGACGACCATCCGAACCCAGCTCGCATCACTGTTCGCCAAAACTGAAACCAGGCGTCAGGCAGAATTGGTCACCCTTCTCGCACGCGTCTCGGTGTTGCCCTAGTTCCCTGAACATCCGGGGATGATCGTGTCCAGCCTTGTGGCCACCGCAGGGGCGGCCGTCGTGAATCCGTGCCCCATAAATCGGTTCGGCGCGTGCCGCGTCCCGTGCGCGGCCTTGAACGGGTCAGCTCCATCACTGTCTTCGGGTATACCATGGCCCTAGGACCGGGCGGATCCTGAACAGGTATTCCACGAGGTACTGGCTTGCGATCTTCATCACTGATGGGCGAAGAATTTGCAGCGTGTCGCGGATAGTCACGGGCAAGGACTGGTGATGAAATCTGGCGGGTACGCGTGCAACCCGCAATGCTCGCAAGAGGCTCTCAGGGTCAGGAAGATTCCTTCTGTTTTCGAGCAGCTGCCAATTAAGCTGCTTAACCGCAAGCGTAACTTCGTCCACTTCCGTGTAGCTCTTCGATGTGGTGATGCTCGGATGGTTGGTCGCGTCGTAAAAAATCAGACCCTCATTAATCGCAACCATGTCTCCGTGACCGGCCAGGTCCACGAAGAACAGTTGGTCGACGCCGGCGGGGATCGATTTGTGTGCACGCATTCGGCATCCAGCCTGAAGAACCTTGCTGTTGATCAACAGTGTCGAGGGAATGATGCCGAGGCTCCTCGTCGTCCGGACAAGGTAAAGATCCCTGAGGCATTGCTGGCTCGAATAGACTGAAACGCGGTTTTGCTCCGATGGCGTCGAGCGGAGCATGATCCTGCCGTCTTCCACGATATTGGCTGCACAGGTCATGAATGCGGCCGAGGGATGCTCCTTGGACACCTCGGCAAATCGCTTGAGCGCGCCGGGCGCGAGCCAGTCGTCGTCATGCAGCAACTTGATCCAGGTGCCGGTGCAAGCCAGCATGGCATTGTTGGTATTCTCGACCTGGCCTCGCCCCCTGCCGTTCTCGACAATCCGGATGCGACCGTCGGCACGCGCATAGTCGTCGACGATCCTCCAGGACAGCCCTCCTTGCCCCTCGTCGTCGCTAACCACCAGTTCCCAATTCGCAAAATCCTGCTGGAGGATGCTGTCGATTGTCCTTCGAATGGTATCTGGCCTGCGAAAGGTCGGGATGGCCACTGAAATGAACGGCCGCAGTGTCACCAACTCCGCCGACCCCTCATCTTGCGAAGGTCCGACCCCTGTTGGCAAGGCTGCGGAAGGAAGGGCGTCGCGACTGTCCATCTGCGTCATGTTATCTTTCCTCCAAGGCGATGCACCGGCTGCGAGGCGACGTCTCGTCCGGTTGAACACTTTGCTTCAACAGATAGAGAGAGGCTGCCGTCTTGATGAAGAAGCCCCCGGCGCCGCCGGCAGCCATGAGATAAATGACAGTGAGAGGTTCCCAGCCAGCTCTGGCGCCGGCTAGAAGCGGACCAAACACGAGCACCGTCCTTACGGCATCGACGACCAGGCGCACCTCCTGCCGTCGCAGGAGAGCCGGCACATCCTGAAGCGGCGTCGACAAAGCTTGCACCGCGCCCATGAAAGCCAGCGCCGTCATGATTTCGGCGGCGGGCAGCCATGGCCGTCCCAATAGGGGTACGACGAGCTGCGGTGCGGCGAGGCCAAGAGCCAGAATGGGCAGTGAAGTGAGCCCGCCGGCAAGGATCAGCAGGCCTCGTGCGAGGCCGAGCAGATGCCTGCGGCCGCCGCCCTTATTGGCTTCGGCGACGAAGACATTGCTGAGCGGCGTGGCAATGAGGGTGACGGGGCCGGTGACGAGCCGCGACGCGACGCCCAGATAGCCAGCATAGGCGGTCCCGAACATCGAGCCGACGAGTATCGCCGGAAGGTTGTTGATGGCGAAACTTGCGACCGTTGCCGGGATGTCGAACAGTGGAAATTTGTATTCGCGCCTGGCCTTTTCAAAGACCGTTTGCCACGGCGCGCGGGCAATACCGCACACGTCCTCCCAGCGGAAAATCCGAACGCCAAGGAACCCAATGAAGATGAATTGGCTGAGAATGTGAGCGTGCACCATCGCCTCTCCTCCGAGATGGACGATGCCGAACATCAGCTGCAACAACGCCATCGTCGCGGGCAAGATCAAGCGGCCGAGCGCGAAGTCGCGCAGCAGGCCGGCACGCAGGCTCCAGCAATTCATGGTCTCCACAAGACCTGCGCCTGCCATGCCGATCGGAACCAGCCACACAAGGTCAACAGCGCGGACCGGAACGGTGCTCGACAACATAACCCCCGCCGTCAAGGCAAGAACGCCGGTTGCCGACACGGCCAAAAGAATGAGCTTAACCGTGACGTATGCCTGCGCGTCGCTCTTGACGCCGTACAGCGAAGCCTCAAAGCGCAGTGCCGCGACCGCCCCCACTATGTTCACGGTCGAAAGATAGATCGTGAACAAGCCGAAATCAGCAGGAGAATAGAGCCTGGCCAACACCGGAATGGTCGCGACAAGAATGAGCTGACCGGCAATCGCCATGGCCGACACGCCACCGGCCGCTCGAAGGACCTTGCCGATCGGGCTTTGCGGAAGTCGGATCATGGCGAGCCTTGCTTACGGCCGGTGCCGGTCGAATTCATGAGATCCTCTCGCGCAAAAGATCGGCACTGTCGCCAAACCGATACCTGCCGTACCGGGTGAGGTTCACCCGGGTAAGGACGCTCGCCACCGGAACCGAGAGCGTTCCGTCGCTCAGGAGCTGCTCCACCACCCCGCGCGCGACATGCCGCGAGGTTCTTGCCCAGCGAACGGTAACGAGAACCGCGTCCGCCCAGCTCTTGAGGAACATGGCTTCTGGCCCAGCCAGCCCCGATGGCCCGTTTATGATGACGAGGCTGTACGCCGAGTGCAAATCTTCCCTGCACTTGGCGGTGTCGACACGCGCCAGGAGAGCCAAAAGATCTTCTGCAGGTGCCATGGTCGTCAGGTCGATGCCAATTTCGGGAATGCTGGCGACCGCGTCATCCAAGGTACAACGACTGCTGATGTAATCCGCGAAGGAATGACGAGCCTTGGGTCCGTTGAACTGGCGCAGAAACTCGGGCGTAAGTTGGGAGCCCGCCCGCTGGAGATCCACCAGAAGAACACGATTGCCCAGTCGGGTGGCCGCCAAGGCCAGGCCCCACGCAAGCTCGGTCGCTCCGTCAGCCCGGACGCTTGGCGTGAGCAGGATCGTGTGCGGAGCACGACCCCTTGCCTGATTTGGCGCGGCCGCGACCAGCAGCGACGTCACCGCACGGCTGTAGGCCGACTTGGGCTGGCCCAAAACCAAGTCACGCAACTGTTTGGCGTGCATCCTGCCCGGTTCGGGCACGAGCCCCACGCACGGTATCCTGAGCACGGCTTCCGCCTCCGCTTCACCGCGCAAGGTGCGATCGAAGCGATTTCGCATGAGGACCAAAACGGCGCCAAGGAGGCCGAACGCAATCATTCCCGGTGGAACCAAAAAAACCGGCGGCAATGTCTGCGGAATTGTCGGCGGCCATGCAACGGAAAGGACCGAGACCCCGGCGGACGGAGCTCCGATGCGCCGCTTCAGGTCCTGCTGGCGGCCGAGAAGTTCGTTGTAGCGTTGCGTCAGGAGGCTGACTTGAGGTTCGAGCGCCCGCAAACCGGCGAGCCGGCTGGCCGTGTCGGCCGCGACCGCATCGAGCACACGCATTCGATTTCCCAGAGCCTCGACCTGGGCACGATAGATGTCCGCTTCAGCGACGATATCAGCGATTACCTTTTCGATCGCGACGGAAAAGGCATTGGCCAGATCCTTGTCCGCTGGCGCCCTGGCCACGCGAGCCGAAAGGTCGGCCAACTCCTGCGTGCCGGCGGCCTCGGCCAGGGTCGCGGCCGGCGCGCCCTGCTTTCGAAGCTCCTGGATACGCTGGAGCCGGGACTCCAGCGCCGCCAGATCCGCTTTGGACATCGATATCTGTTGGCTGAGATCCGCCCTCTCCCCGGCCACCTTGTCAGCCGAGCCTTGATCGACCGCGCCATGGCTCAGCCGATACTCCTCGAGCCGATTGGACGCATCCACCAGTTCATTCTGCAGTTTGGGCAAACTGGCGACGACGGCGTCAAGTTCCTGCATGTTCGACGCCTGACTTTTCTGCGCGAGGTCGTCGACATAGATCTTGGTGAATGTGTTGGCCACCAGCGCCGCGCGCGCCGGGTCATCGTCCGAGAAGCCGACGGAAATGACCCGGGACCGGAGCTCCTGTCCGACCCTTACCCCTTTGCGCAGCGCTTTCATCTCGGCGGCCTCTGCTGCTTGCGGCGCATTGGTGGATACAACATCCCGCGGCCAAAGGCGCTTCAGCAGATCGCCAGCGAAAGAGTGCGATGTCGGCGGATCGGCGGGCGTTGGCCCCTGGCTGGAGCTTCCCTTCCCGGCTTGCGGTTGTGCGGTCGCGTTGGCCGGGCTCGGTTGACGCAGCGCTGCGGCGACTCGACGAAGGTGACTCTCCGACGAGAGCATCGTGATGTGGTCGTCAATGCTTGAATCGATCATGTCCTGCGCTGAGCCCGGGCTGGCGGGAAGGGCCGCCCTGGCAGGAGCGTCTATGATAAGCTGGCTGGTGGCTTCGTACATGGTAGGGCGGGTTATTCCCGCCAAGGCCGCCAAGATGCCGCCGACAACCGCGAAGAGCAGAATGATCCATTTCCTGCTCGCCAATGTCACCAGCAGTTGGCGAGACGGGGTTGCTGAATTCGGGGCGCTTCTGGGAGGCCGTACGCGGGCCCTGCTTTCAGGAGCCGGGGCAGCCACCGGGGTGGCTCGTGGCAATTCAATTCGGCTGACTGCGGAA
The DNA here is from genome assembly GCF_020165595.1 of Mesorhizobium sp. BR-1-1-10. Classification (NCBI taxonomy): domain Bacteria; kingdom Pseudomonadati; phylum Pseudomonadota; class Alphaproteobacteria; order Hyphomicrobiales; family Phyllobacteriaceae; genus Mesorhizobium; species Mesorhizobium sp. BR-1-1-10. The sequence goes on from NZ_JAIUIL010000006.1 coordinate 143,068, forward strand.
CCCGCCATTTCATACTCCTGCCAGATCGAGTTCACGGGATGAGTTCGATGCCGACGCCTGCCGCTTGGCCTCGTTGCACCAGGCTTGAAACATCAGCACCGACCACAGTTCACGGGAGCGGTCCTGTCCTGCAACGTGATCGCGCCAGCAGGCGTCCACCTTTGTGCTGTCCAGCAAGCCTTCGCCCTGGTTGCGAACATCGGACAGAATATCGGTGGCCCAGCTGCGCAACGGGCCCCGCAGCCAAGCCGCGATCGGCACGTCGAAGCCCTGCTTCGGCCGGTCGATCAGCCGTTGCGGAAGATAACGACGCAGCACATTTCGAAGGATCCACTTGCCTCTGCCGTTGCGAACCTTCATGGCAGCCGGAAGGCGCCAAGCGAATTCGACGGCGCGGTGGTCCAGCAGGGGACAACGCGCCTCGAGGCTGTTGGCCATGCTGGCTCGATCCAGTTTGACGAGAATGTCACCAGCGAGGTAACCGGACATGTCGTCGTACAGGAGGCGAGACAACAGCCCGTCGAGCCGCGGTGCGGAGACTATGGATGCAGGAGTCTCGTGCCGGGTGAGGTTTTCGGCCGATGATCCCGTCAGCCGCCTCTGCAGCTCGTCTTCATCCTTCGCGGCGAGAAGCCAGGCGAAGCGAGTGAGCCGATCGCTGCGCAGCGCATGCCGCACATGCGACGGAAGTGGCAGGTTGCCAATGAAATCGTGACGAGCCGCCCTGGACAGCATCCCTGCGCCGGCCGCCACCGTTCGTCGTGCACTTGCGGGTAGACCTTGGTACCGTTTCAGCCGGTCCGCCATGAAGTGGCGGCCATAGCCTGCAAAGCACTCGTCTCCGCCGTCCCCCGACAGCGCCACGGTCACGTGCTGGCGGGCCAGCCGCGCCACCAGCAGAGTCGGTATCTGCGATTCGTCGGCGAATGGCTCATCCCACACCGTTGGCAGTTCGGGGATCACGTCACGCGCGGCGGCGGCCGAAAGGTGTAATTCCGTGTGGTCGGTGCCCAGATGGCGCGCTACCTCGGCGGCGTAAGGGGCCTCGTCAAAGCCGCTCTCCGCGAAGGCGATGGTGAAAGTGCGCACGGGATTTGGAGATTGAGCCTGCATCAAGGCTGCAACGGTAGAGCTGTCGACGCCTCCCGACAGGAAACCGCCCAACGGAACGTCGGCGATCATGCGCTCGCGAACGGCAAGCCGGAGCAGATCATCCAGTTCATTGGTCAAATCGTCGTCACTGCCGGCGATCTGGTGTTCTCGCCCGTTCTTGGCGACTTCGGCCAGCGACCACCAGCGACTTGCGCCCTGCGAAAGGGATGCGCCGCCGCGCCCCTCCGCCACAGTCGCGGCCGTGAGGGTCAGGACCGAGCCGGGTGGCAGCTTGAAGACACCTTGCCAGATGCAACTCTGATCCGGGACCCACCCCTTGGAAAGCATTGCGGTGGCGGCATCCAGATCGATCTCCGGAGAGTAGCCCGAAAAGCGGCTGATTGCTTTCAGTTCGGAAGCAAAGACCAGCGCATGCCTGGCTGAAGCGACGTAGAGGGGCTTTTTGCCCAATCGATCCCGGGCGAGATGGAGGGTCCTCGTCTTCAGGTCCCACAAGGCGAACGCGAACATGCCAGCAAAACGCTGGAGTGCGGCCTCGAGGCCCCAGCTCTCGATCGCACACAACATGACTTCGGTGTCGCTGGTGCCGCGGAAATGGTGACCGACGCCTTCAAGCTCGAGACGCAGGTCACGGAAATTATATATCTCGCCGTTGAAGGTGATCGCATACCGACCGCTTGTGGACAGCATGGGCTGTTGCCCCGTTTCCGACAGATCGACGATCGCCAGCCGCCTGTGGCCTAAGGCAATGCCTGCTTCGCGATCCGTCCAGAGTCCTTCGCCATCCGGACCGCGGTGACGAAGCGCCATCATCATTTGCCCGATCTGATCGAGCGACTTGGGGTCGGCAGCATTGGACGCGAGAAGTATCCCGGCTATCCCGCACATCACATCACCTCTGAAGGCTCAAGCTCGCGCCGGAAAACGCTTGGCGTTCCCGCGACGAGGCAGAAGGTCAATGCAAACCACACGATCGGATGACGAATGATGAGGTGCGGTATGCTGAACACGGCTGCGGACGCCACGAGCACCAAAAGCGCGTCGTAGCGAGCGCGCCAGGCGGACATGGCCGCCAATCCAACGATCCACAGCAAGGCGATGACCGCGACCAGCCCGCCCTGCAGATAGAGGTCGAGAACCGTATTGTGCGCTTCGAACGGCCGCTCCAGAAATTGCATGTCGGCCGTCGGCGGGCGCTCCAGGTGGGGGCCAGGACCGAGGCCGAGCGATGCCGATTGCAGCCCCTTCTGAAGCGCCTCATCCCACAGATAAACCCGAAGTTCGAATGTTTCAGCCGTGGCCTCGCCGCCTCCGTCCTTGGTGAGGCTCTTGGCAAAATTCGCCGCAAAGCTTTCCTCGCTAAGAAGATAGGGGGTCATCGCTATCACCAGGGGGACAGCGCCGACCATCAGCAGAAGTGCGATCTGCCTGGGCAGGCTGGTTCGATTGCCATCGGATGCCAACCATGCCTTCAACCGTAACCCGAGGAAGGCGACGCCGCTTACAATCGTGGTGTAGAGATAGGCATCGCTCCTGGTCAGGCGGCCGACAAAAAAGATGAACACGAGGCTTGAGAGCGCAAGGGCCTGACCCCACCGGTTGCGAGTAGTGGTTGCAAGGTGCAGCGCCAGCGGACCAAGAAGCGCGCAATAGAGCGCGAGCTGGTTCGGGTTTTCAGACCAGCCGCGGAAGCGGTCCCAATACCAGGGATCGACGCCGGGCTGATGGAGCCAACCCCACGCGATGGCGAGTTGGATGGCAAATATCGCGTCGGCGAACGCGATCGCCCACCAACCGCTGCGTCGAAGACGACGCCCCGCGTCCGGCTCAACACTCGCCAGGCAAGTGATGCTGGCCAACAGCACGTAGGCCATTGTGTCGTGCAACAACCCTGTCGGGTAAAGCAGGGTGGTCAAGTAGCCGACGATCGTGCCGATCCCCAATGCGAGAGAAAGGAGCAGCCAAAAAGTCGCGAGTTGCGCGAAGGCTGGTGTCGCTTCGACGCGCCCGCCGACCAACATTCGTCCGGCCGACAGCATGATCCAAAGCGCCAGGAGCAGTTCGCCATAGCCGAATGGCATGCCGGGGACGGAGAGCTGCGACGCGGCTGACAGGATGACACCGCCGGCAAGCAACGCGTCGCGCATCATTGCCGCGCCCCGTCCAACCGGCGGTTCGCAATGCCGCTCTCCAGAGGCGATGGAGCAAGCAAGCCGCGAGATTTGGTCCTGAGATTGCTCTTATAGACATCGCAGTACTGGTCGACGATGCCCGGCAGGGCAAAACGCTCCCTGACAAGCGAGGCGGAGCGCTGCCCCATGGCCGCTCCCAAGGTGCGGTCCGACAGTATGTCGACTATCCGGTCCGCAAGGGCGCGAGCATCGCGCGGCGTGACCAGATAACCGTTCCACCCATCTTCGACGACGTCGCTGCAACCGGGCATTCGCGATGCGACTATCGGCAATCCAGCGAGTCCGGCTTCCAGCAAGACGCGCGGAACGCCCTCGCGATATTGCGTTGGGAAGGCGAACAAATCAGCCATGCCAAGCAGACTGGGGACATCATGCCGTTTGCCCAGCACGGTTACATGAGAAGCAAATCGTTGGATTTCGGACTTTTCGACGGCGAATGGTCCTTCCGATTCCCGTGGGCCAACGAGCACGAAACGCGCATGAGGTCTTTTGGAGAGAATGTGCGGAATCGCCTCGAGAAGGGTCGGAATGCCCTTAAGGCGGGTGAGCCGGCCGACAAAAATGACGATCTCGGCCGATTCCAGTCCGAATTCCCGCCGCATTGCCGCTGGTGATGAGGCAAGACGTCTTGCCACCGCGAATGCATTGACGTCGATGCCCGACCCCTGAATAAGGCGTCCGCTGCCGCGTGGGATCAGCCGATAGCGCTCAAAAAAGGCTTGGTCGTCGCGATTTTGGAAAACCGTGGCAGCAGTCCAGAAGGAAGCAACCCACTGCAGACCGCAGAAGGCGGGCCGCATGGCCAAGGCTCGCGGCTCCAGCGATGAGAAGGTCCAGCCCAAGCCGTTGATTGTGCGGACGACCGGGACTTCTCCCCGCACCGCCAGCGGGGTTAGCAAATTGGGTTTCGTATCGAAGCTTTGGACAATGTCGGGGCGGAGTTCCCGCAACAACCTTCGCAATGTCCTGATCGTCCCGGCTTTGCCGCTGCCATTGGCAAAGCGATTGAACTCGTAGCGGCGGTGCGGAATGCCGTGCCGTAAAAACAGAGCTTCATCGCCCGTCGAGACTGCGGTGACCCGAAAACCCCGCTCGCGGAGTTCCATCAGAAACGAGATCCTCAGGGCGTGATCCTCGCCGCCGATGCAAACCAGGTGTGGGTTCATCGTGCCGCTCCCGAAATCCAGCGGGCCTTCGGCTCCCATAAGCGGCTCGAACTTGGATCGTTTCCCATGGCCCGATTTCGTTGCGATTTACACCAGCAATTCAGGCTACGGGCAGGGCTGGCCGTTGTCCTCGTCCGTTCGAATGACGCAACTAGAACCATGCTTGCGTGCCAACGGCGCAAGGATCAGACCGCGGGCTGGACTGTTTGGATCGAGACGCCGTGCGCTATGGGATCAGCCGCGCGAATGCGCATTCATCGCGAACGGGTGATCGGACTATCAAGATTGCTCGTTGGGGTGGGTTGAGGTCGATCCGAGAACGTATATTCATAGGCTCGGCGGCGGCCGTCCTGCTCGAATACCCGGATCCAGCGGACCTCGGAAGCACGAAGCGTGATTTCCCGGTTTGTCGCGAGCTTGGCTGCTCGAAACGGAGTTGGTGCGACTACCTTGTGGGTCACCACGACTTGGCCGGCGAAAATCTCCTCGACTTCGTAGCTTGGCACGTCATCCATCCCCTGCGCGATGGCACCAAACCACGATCAAGGCAGAATGTTCCCGCAATGCCTCGGACGGCAGCCGTTTTTAGCCCAAAAAGCGGCGTGCGCGCTCAACTCGACGGCGAGCGGAGAAGCCGACCGGCAGGAGCGCTTAGCTCCTGCCGGAAGCACAACCGCGTGCGTCAAACCACGAAAAAGGAGCTCGCGCCAATTGAGAGATGCGGAGCAACGGTCGCAAACTGCGTCTGAGCATGGCCGCCGATACCGTCACTGTCGAAAGAGAGCGCGCCGGTCGAACTGTTATAGATGACGTGGTCGCTTCCATCATGCGCACCTTTGCCGATGTGGAAGTTCGCGGCCGAAAGGGCGCCCTGCTGGAGTCCGGTGAATACGCTGTGATCAAGTTGGATCTTGTCCTGGGAAACCTTGAAGTCGGTTATCTTGTCGACATTTCCAGAGCCAAGCGCGGTGTTGAACACGAAGACGTCCTTGCCGCCAAAGCCCGTCAGCGTATCGGAACCACCCCCGCCATTGATCTTGTTGGCGCCGGCATTTCCTTGGATCGTCTGGGCAAACTCGTTGCCGGTCAGGTTGATTTGCCCCGTTCCCGAAGCCTGCGTGGTCGCAAGTTTCTCGACGGATGAGCCCGCCGAGAGAGCATAGCTCACCGAGGCGAACACCGCGTCCTTGCCGTTGCCTGGCTGCTCCACCACCTTGTCATGCACATTGTCGACAAAATAGGTGTCGTTGCCGCCATAGCCTTTCATTGTATCGGCGCCGCCTCGACCATCGATCTTGTTGGCGCCGTAATTGCCATTGATCGCCTGGCCGAACTCGTTGCCCGTCAAGTTGATCGTATGTGTGCCGCCCGTCTTGTCGGTCGAGAGTTGCTCGACATGCGAACCAGCAGACAATGCGTAGCTGACCGAGGCGACCACCTTGTCGAAGCCGCCGCCTGATGCCTCCATCACCTTATCATGTGCATTGTTGACATAGTAAACGTCGTCCCCGCTGGTCGAATGAAATACGTCCGCGCCAGGGCCGCCATGGAAGATGTGATGGGTCGACTGCGTGGGATCGGGGACAGTCGGCGTGGTGGGCGTAGGCGTTGTCGGCTCGGAACTCGGAGGCGGTGTCGAAGGACTAGGGCTGGCGAGGTTGTGCTGGCGAAAAACGGCCTGCAACTCAGGGGAGTTCTCCAGGGCGGTGTCGCCATTCTGAGAACCCCAGGCATACGCATAGTCGAAGGCTGGGGACGGAACCAGCTTTGCCCAGTGATCGATCATCGTTTGCATTTGGGTCGACGTTGGCATGACATGCTTGCCGCCGGTGTCCGTCTGCCAACCGCCGCCGCCAAATGTCTGATATACAGGAACGATCTTGTCAGCCGGAATGCCTGATTTCACGGCCGCTGCCACGGCTCTGTCGATCATGTTGTAGTCGACGCTGCTTATCCCCGTGCGAACCGGGTATGGGTCCAGTCCATAGTAGTCGATCCCGGTGTTGGCGGGATTATAGGTGTTGGAAAAGTCCGGGTTGGTGGACGACCCCATATTCATCATGGTGATGAAGGTCTTGGCGCCCGGGAAGTGGGAATGGATCCAGTCGGATTCAGCCTTCAGATTTGCCGCACTCGCGTAGGTGCCCCATCTGCCGGTAGGATCCGGCTCGTCCATCAGGAAAAATCCAAACACTTTTGGATTGTTGAGGAAGGGCGTGACTTTTTCGATGAACGACGAGGTCACCCCGTCATGAGCGCTTAGATAGACAAGCCCCTTCATTCCGCTGGGCAGCTCATTGACCTGCGAAAGATACTGAACGTCCGCCAGGTTAAATCCGGCGCCCGCAACTTCGGCAGCCGAACCGCCTGATGCATAATGGAGAGTCGCCATGCGTTTTCCTTCTTGTTTGGCAACACCCCGCCCTGGATGGGGGTTAGACCGAAAGCTACATTAGATGAAAATCACATACCAACATCTTTGAACGAAGTTTTTGATCGCTGTGGGGATGGCCACATCAATGGGTCAGTGCAATTTACTGTAAAGTCAGTGGCTTGCAGCGAAATCTGCGGGTTTTCCACTGACGACCGCATGCACAGTTCTCCACTGTTTTCACAGGCACCCCTCTCCCCACCCCGACTCCCGGCCACGATTTCGCTTCATTTTGCATAAAGTTCGCCATATGTTAGCTAGCCATCATGTCCGGGGGGCGCATGTGATATGGTGGAATCAGAAAAGGTTACCCATCGGATGAACAAAGAAAGACACGCGACAACGTGGTGTCATAGCAATAAGCTATGAATAAAGAGCCACAAAGCGCCTCTCCGCTACGCTCCGCAATACTAGACTGCCTGCCTGGAATAGCTGGCATCGGACTCTTTTCCGCAATGATAAACATCCTTGCGTTGACCGGATCCGTTTACATGCTGCAGGTCTATGATCGCGTCCTGCCGTCGCAAAGCGTCCCGACCTTGGTCGGGTTCACCATCGGAATGCTGGGCCTCTATGCGGCCTACGGTCTGCTCGATTTCGTGCGGCTTCGTCTACTGGTCCGAATCGCCAGTCGATTCTACTGCAGTTTGCAGCAGAGAACATTCGCAATTTCGTTGCTTCTCCCGCTCAGGGCCGGTCGAGAAGCGGACCGGGTGCTTCCGTTGCGGGACCTCGATCAATTGCGCGGATTCCTTTCGGGAACGGGGCCGACGGTTCTTTTCGACGCGCCGTGGATCCCGTTTTATCTGCTCATTATCTACATGTTGCATCCGTCGCTCGGCGTGCTTGCGACCTTCGGCTCCGTCGCCGTCGTCGTGCTGACCATCGTGGCTGAGATCATCAGCCGCCGCCCTGCGGCGCTGGCGTCTGAAGCGATCCTGACACAGCGCACGCTTGCTGATTCCGGCCGTCGGAATGCCGAGGTGGTCCACGCGATGGGCCTCTCCGAACGGCTGGCGGGGCGCTGGGGCGAAGTCACTCACGCCTATCTCTCCTATCAGGAGCGGCTCTCCGACATCGTGGGTGGAATCAGCTCGCTGTCGAAGGCGCTTAGGATGGTGCTGCAATCTTCGGTGCTAGGGCTCGGCGCGTATCTCGTCATCGGAGGCGAAGCATCCCCTGGCGTGATCATCGCGTCGTCGATATTGCTGGGTCGCGCGCTAGCCCCGGTCGATGCGGCGATTGCGAACTGGCGGGGTTTCCTGTCCACCCGGCAGAGCTATTCCCAGTTGAAAGCGGCGCTCCGTGCGTTCGAGAGTCCAATCGAATCCATGAAGTTGCCGCCGCCAGAGGCTCGCCTGGCGGTCGATAGTTTGGCGGTAGCGCCTCCGGGTACACCCAGGCCGACGCTCATCGATGTAAGCTTCCAGCTTTCGAGCGGCGCGGGAATGGCCGTTATCGGCCCAAGCGGCTCGGGAAAGACAACATTGGTGCGCGCGCTGGTGGGAGTTTGGAGCCCTCTGCACGGCACGGTGCGGCTGGACGGGGCCTCTCTCGACCAGTGGGACGCGCAACGGCTCGGCGCCCACATTGGCTATCTGCCGCAGGATGTTGAACTGTTCGACGGGACGGTGGCGGACAATATTTCGAGATTTGGCGGCAAGAGCGACCCCCAGGGCGTGCTCGCCGCGGCGAAAGCCGCGGGCGTCCACTCGATGATCATGCATCTGCCGGCAGGCTTCCAGACGCGCATCGGCGAGGGAGGAAGAGCGCTGTCGGCAGGGCAAAGGCAGCTTATCGGCCTTGCCCGGGCGCTCTACGGCAACCCGTTCCTGGTCGTGCTGGACGAGCCAAACTCAAATCTCGACGTTGAAGGTGACGCCGCCCTGGCCGGAGCCATCATGGCCGTCCGCCAGCGTGGAGGTATTGTGATCGTTGTTGCACACAGGCCATCTGCCCTCACCAACATCGATCAGGTCATGGTCCTGGCGGATGGCAGGCTGCGCACCTTCGGCTCGCGCGAGGAAGTGCTTGCCGGCATGCGGCGGCCGCCCTCGCCTGCCGCGCAACGTCCATCTTCGATCGCGCCCATCCACTCGGGAGTGACCGGACATGCGTGACATCTTGCCCCGCGTGCTTGCGTTCATGCCGACACTTGCCCGGTTCGGAACTCGAGATCAGCCCGCCGAAACCGACTTGCCCAAGGTGCCAGACAGCATCCTTGCGCCAGGGACCCTTTGGCCAAGCATGACGCTGGGGCTCGTTGTGACTGGCCTGCTGGTGGTCGGCGGCGGAGCATGGCTTGGCTTGACCAAGATAGCCGGCGCCGTGATCGCGCCCGCCACGGTGGTGGTCGAAAGCAACATCAAGAAGGTCCAGCACCAGACCGGCGGCACGATCGGCGGCATCTTTGCGCAAGACGGCGACCATGTTCGGGCCGGTGACATATTGGTCCGGCTGGACGGCACGCTGCCACGGGCCAATCTGCAGATCATCAGCGAAGATCTTGATCGCACCACGGTGCGGCTTGCGCGACTGGAGGCCGAACGCGGCGGTTTGCGTGAAATGCAGCTTCCAGCCGGCCTTGAGGCCGGGATGCCAAAGCCGGAGCTGGCCGCCCTTGTCAGCGGCGAGCGCGCTCTGTTCGAAACCCGTGCCTCGGCATTGGCCGGGCAGAAGGCGCTCTTGTCGAGCCAAACAAAGCAACTCGAGCGTCAGATCGATGGCCTGAAGGCCCAGCAGGTTGCAGCCGATGAATCAGCGGCGCTGCTGAGCACTGACCTTACGGATGTCGATGCCCTCTATTCGAAGAAACTGGTGTCCAAAGAGAGGATCAGCAACGTCAGGCTGGATGCGACGCGAGCCAAGGGCGAGTCGGGGCGACTGGCAGCCGCGGTAGCAGAGGCACAGGCCAAGATCAGCGAGATCGAGTTGCAGATTCTGCAGCTCGACGAGCAACGGCGAAGCGATGTGACCGGTGAACTGCGCGAGACTGAAGCCAAGCGCACCGAACTCAACGAACGCAAGATCGTGGCGCAAGACGAACTGACCAAAACCGAGATCCGCGCTCCGCAATCCGGCACAGTTCAGCAGTCGTCCGTTCACACTGTCGGCGGCGTGGTCGCCCCGGGCGAACTGCTGATGACGATCGTTCCCGAGGCCGACAACCTTGTCGTGGACGCGTTGATCCCTCCTTCCCGCATAGACGACGTCAACCCGGGACAGAGCGTTTCGATCCGGTTTCCAGCTTTCGATGCCGGGACTACCCCTGTTTGCAACGGCTCCGTCAAGTACATCTCGGCGGACCTGATCAAAGATCCGCAACGCCAGCTTTCGTACTTTTCGGCCCGTATCAAGGTCGACAGTCAGTCGGAGTGCTTGAAGGAAGCCAGGCAACTCAGACCGGGCATGCCGGCGGAAGTTCACATCCGCACGGATGAACGCAATGTCTGGTCGTATATGCTGAAACCTCTCACGGACCAGATTTCCAGGGCTTTCCGCTAAGCAGGCCTGGAGTTCGCATGCCGGCAGTCCAGCCCGAGAGCCATGGGCTGGACATATCATGCGTCCGCAGGATGCCGGCTTCACGATGCAACCTATAATGCCTTCTGATGAAGGTACTGGTCACCGGCGCTGCCGGCTTCATAGGCTATCATGTCGCCAGGCGGCTCCTGGAGCGCGGTGACGAGGTTGTCGGCATCGACAGCATCAACGATTACTACGACCCGCAAATCAAGCAGGCGCGGCTGCGGCTCCTGGACGAGGCGAGCCGCAAGACCAATGCCGGCTATCATTTCATCCATGGCGATCTCGCCGACAGGGGCGTGGTCGACGGCTGCTTTGCCGACCATGCCTTCGACCGGGTGATCCATCTCGCCGCCCAGGCCGGCGTGCGCTACAGCCTGGAAAACCCGCGCGCCTATGTCGAGAGCAACATTATCGCCTACACCAACATGCTCGAGGCCTGCCGCGGCAGCCGTGTCGGGCACCTGACCTATGCCAGCACCTCGAGCGTCTACGGCGCCAACACCGACATGCCGTTTTCCGAGCATCGTCCGGCCGACCATCCACTGCAGTTCTACGCCGCCACCAAGCGTGCCAACGAACTGATGGCGCACAGCTACAGCCACCTGTTCGGCCTGCCGACCACGGGGCTGCGCTTCTTCACCGTGTACGGTCCCTGGGGCCGCCCTGACATGGCGCTGTTCCTGTTCACCAGGAGCATCCTGGCCGGTGAGCCGATCAAGCTGTTCAACAACGGCAACCACACGCGCGACTTCACCTATGTCGAGGACATCGCCGAGGGCGTGATCCGTGCCAGCGACAGCCCCGCCGCGGCCAACCCGGCCTGGGATTCCGGCCGTCCGGATCCGGCGACCAGCAGCGCGCCCTGGCGCATCTTCAACATCGGCAACAACAATCCGGTGAAGCTGACCGCCTATGTCGAGGCGCTGGAAAACGCGCTCGGCCGCAAGGCGGTGATCGAGCTGCTGCCGCTGCAGGCCGGCGACGTGCCCGACACCTTCGCCGACACTTCGGCGCTGCAGGCGGCGGTCGGCTATCGCCCCCGCACCTCCGTCACCGAGGGGGTGGGGCGGTTCGTCGAGTGGTACCAGGATTTCTACAGCTGACGGGTCGGGTTCGCGAGGCCCGGGCCGCAGCCGACGGTTTAAGAGCGGGGCGTGGTTTTGCGGGTCGAGCCATCACTTACTGATGCGCCGGAACACCGCGAAAGTTGCGGTGCGCGAGAGCAAGGGGCGCAGCATCGAAGGCGATGCAATCAGGAAAGGACCCGCTATTGGAAAAACCTTCTCCAATAGTTTCGACCGGTTATGGGGAGAGTGCTAGTGGTACCGTTGGCTGGGATCGAACCAGCGACCTCCGGATCCACAATCCGGCGCTCTAACCATCTGAGCTACAACGGCACGTCTTAACGTTGGTAGCAGGATCGGGGTGGAAGGTTCACTCTCCGCGATCCGCTCTTTCGTTCGGCGATGCGTCCTTACGGGCTTATGAATTCTAATTCAAGGCTTTTGCAAAGCAAAGGCCACTTCCCTACAGCGGCGCCCCTTTCGCCGGGCAAAGAAAAAGGCCGGCGGGAGGAGGTGCCGGCCTTTTCCTGTTACGAGCCAGCGGGAGGAGGTGCTGGCTGGTCACCCCGAAGAGCAGAGGGAGGAGGTTCCACTCGCCGGGTATTCGCTCGGTCGCCACTATCTCACATCTATTTGTCCGACAAAATGCGACCTTTTGTTGCATCCGCGGACGATGCGCACTTGTTAGGCGGCCTTGATTTCCTTGATCGCCTTCTCGAAGGCGGTCTTGATCGGCTTCGAGACGTCCTCGGCCGCCTTGGAGGCAACGGCCTGGAAGTCCTTGGCCTGCTCGACGGTCAGTTCGACGCGCTTACGCAGGAACGCGGTCTGCAACTCGATGACTTCCGACAGCGACTTCGCGCCGATCAGGGCTTCGAGATGCGAGAAGCCGGCCTCGGCGTTGGCGCGCAGCGCGGTGATGGTCTTGAGCGACAGGTCGCTGGAAACAGCCTTGGCGGTTTCGTAGGTCGACTCCAGGGCCTTCTGGGTTTCCTCGGCACCGGTCTTGAGCTTGGCGTAGGCCTCCTTCGACTGCTCAACGCCCTTTTCGGCGAAAGCGCGCATCTGGTCGGTGGCCTTGGAAGCGTCGAAGCTCGGGAATTCAACGTTTTCGATCGTCTCGGCGGTCTTGGTCCTGGACATTTTCCATCCTTTTCAGCGGCAGCGGCTTTGACAGAAAGCCGTCTCGTTCATGTATGATGGCAATATAAAGGCAAATCTTGTGCATTGCAATATCTTTGTTGCAGTGCACAAAAAAAATGTTTTCGGCCGTTAACCAAACGGCCAAAATTCAGCCTTTGCACGTTCTGGCTTGTGGACCTTCGTGGCTGCGGCTTTTATTAACAAAGCGTTAACTGCAAATTCGCCGCTCCGTGAGGGTTCGCCAAGCGCATGCCGTCCGAATATTCCTTCCTCGACGTCGCCGTGCTTGACGCGGTCCGCCAGCGGTTTGCCGCCGGCGACGCAATCGCGATCCTGTCGGTGGACCTCGAGCAGGTGATCTGGGCCAACGGGCCGGGCGCCGCCATGTTCGGCTATCGCGACATCGAAGCGATCATTGGGGCCTCGGCGCGGCTGCCGCTGGTCGCACGCCGCCAGATCATGGCGACCAGCGGTTTTCCCAAGATCGGCGTCGATCGATCGATCACCGTGCGCCTGGCGACCGGCATGACCAGTCGCGCCGTCGGCTTTCTTGCCAGTGCCGTGACGCTGCCCGACGGCGAGAATGCCATCATGCTGGCGGTGCCGGCCGCGCAGACCGGCTCGCGCAGTGCCGCCGAGATCGCCGGCCGGGCAATCAGCGGCTTTACCGAAGACGGCCATTTCATCGCCTTCATCGATGCCAAGGGCAATGTCGAGGCCGCCTCGGATGGATTTTCGGCGCTTGGCATCCAGCCCGCGACACTGGCGGCCCTGGTGGCAGACGTCGCGGCCGAGGGCGAGCGCATCGTCAAGCGCCTCGTTCCGGGCGGCAGGACCTCCTACCCCGCCGGCCTCGCCCGGCTGACGCCGGAGCGGCATCTGCTGGTGGTGATCGACGAGGACCAACTCGAGGACAGCGCGGCTCCGGCAGACGGTTCGCCCGCGACCACGGAAAGCCCTGCCGAGGAGGTTGGCGTTCGGCTGGTGGGAACCGCCGCGACAGAGGCGGGCGAGCGGTTGCCCGCCGCTGCCACGGCCGAGCGCGAACACGTCCCTTCCGGGCCCATGGCTGGCGATATGCCGGAGCCGACAGCGCAGGAAATCAAGGAGCCGGCCGGGCCGACACCCGTTGCCGCCGACAATGATCAGCCGGCGGCCGGCACGCCGGGGCAGCACGATCATTGGTATTTCAATGCCGGAGAAGACGACGCGCCAGCCGCGCCGGAACCGAAACGCGTGGCAGAGGCGGTCGGCACCGAAGCTGCGGCGCACAGCGTAAAGCAAGACGAGGCCACCTCGCCCGTAGCCCCGACCGCGACCATGGCCACCCGGACGATAGACCGCTCGGCCGCACCGCTGCGTTTTGTCTGGCGGACCGACGCCGAGGGCAAGTTCAGCGCCCTATCGCCGGAATTCGCCGATATCGTCGGCCATCCGGCCGCCGACGTGATCGGCCGGCGCTTCCGGGATGTGGCGGCGGCTTTCGGCCTTGATGCATCCGGCGAGATCGCCGGCCTGCTGGAGCGGCGCGACACCTGGTCCGGCCGCTCGGTGCTGTGGCCGGTCGTCGGTACCGACCTGAAGATCCCTGTCGACCTGGCGGCATTGCCTGTCTATGGCCGCGGCCGCGCCTTCGAAGGCTTCCGCGGCTTCGGCGTCGCGCGAAGCGGGGATGCGGTCGTCGATCCGGAAGCGATCGGCATGGCCCTGGTTCCCAATGGCGGAATGCAGGCGGCACCCAAGCCGGAAGCCGTGGAGACAGTGCCGGAAGATCCAAAGGCCGAAGAACCAAAGGCATTGGATCCGTTCAAGGGCGAAGTGCCGGCACTGACCATCGTCCCGAAACCGGAGCGGCGCTTTGCCGACAAGGTCATCCGGTTGGCCGAACACCGGCAGCCGGCCAACGACAAGGGGCTGTCCTCGCTGGAACGCAGCGCATTCCGTGAGATCGGCGAGCGGCTGAAGAAAGACAGTTCCGCGGCAGAGCCGCCAGCGGCAGCCGAGCCGGCAAGACAGGCGGAACAAGGTGCCGGAACAGGGTCTTTGCCCGGACCGCACGAAGCGGCCAAGCCGGAGACCGATGCGAAGCCGCGGGCGGATACCGCCACCCCGAACGCCGAACCAGCAGATTCGAGCCAGGAACCGGCGAGCGGCCCGGCGCATGAGATGCCGGCGCCCGATGCGGAAGACCAGCCGGATGCGGGCGAATCTCCAAGCGATGCCGAGGATCAGAGGGATCTGGCGCGGCTCGACGGTGCGCAACCGGACCAGGCCGAACAACAGGCGCCGGCCTCCAAATCCCCGCCGACCGAGGCCTCGGGCTCCCTGCTCGACTATGCCGCCGACGACAGCGACAAAGAGGCAGCGACGGCCGAGGATGGCGAGGCACCGGCTGATGACGACAGTATGACGTCAGACGATTTTCGCGACGCCGAGGATGACGAGGATTGGGCCGGCGACGAAGCAACTGCATCCGGCGATCAAGCGATTGCGGCAACCGGCGGCACGCATCATGCCGCCGAGACGCCCATCCAGCCTCCGCGCCTGCACGTACCGCCGCTCAAGACCGAAGGGTTCATGCCGTCGGCTTTTTCCGTCGGCACAGAAAACAAGACGCCCGATACATCGCTGCTCGGCAAGCTGCCGGTGCCGCTGATCATCCATTCGGGCGACCAGTTGCACTATGCCAACGAGGAATTCCTCGACCTGACCAGGTACGCGACGCTGGAGGACCTCGAGCATGCGGGCGGCCTCGGCGCTTTGTTTGCCGATCCCTATGCCGATGACGGCGCTTCCGACGGCAGTGACCGGGCGTTGCGGCTGAAGACCCGCGACGGGCAGGAATTCCCGATCGACGCCATCCTGCGCTCCGTGCCCTGGCGCGACGGCAAGGCCCTGATGCTGGTCGTTCGCCGTTCCGGCGAGGATGATGCGCCTGTGGCCCTGCACGCGATCGGCGAGGAGCCGACGCAGCCCGATATTTCCGAGCTCAAGGCACGCATCGCCGAGATGCGCACCATCATCGACACCGCCACCGACGGGGTCGTGCTGATCGGCAGCGACGGCACCATCCGTTCGATCAGCCGCCCAGCCGAGGCGCTGTTCGGTTTCGACAGCGACGAGGTGACCGGCAAACCGTTCGCATCGCTGTTTGCCATCGAGAGCCAGCGCGCGGCGCGCGATTATCTCACCGGCCTGTCGGAGCCTGGTGTGGCGAGCGTCTTGAATGACGGCCGCGAGGTGATCGGCCGCGAAGCACAGGGACGCTTCATCCCGCTGTTCATGACCATCGGCCGGTTGCCCAATGACAGCGGCTTCTGTGCCGTGGTGCGCGACATCACGCAGTGGAAGCGGGCCGAAGAGGATCTCACCCAGGCGCGTGCGGTGGCCGAACGCGCCTCCTCGCAGAAGACAGATTTCCTCGCCCGCATCAGCCATGAGATCCGCACGCCGCTCAACGCCATCATCGGCTTTTCCGAACTGATGGTCGACGAGAAGTTCGGGCCGGTCGCCAATGACCGCTACCGCGATTATCTGCGCGACATCAACCGCTCGGGCAACCACGTGCTCGATCTGGTCAACGACCTCCTGGATATCTCGAAGATCGAGGCCGGCCAGCAGGAAATGGCTTATGAGGCGGTGTCGCTCAACGATACGCTGGCCGAAACCGTGGCGATGATGCAGCCCCAGGCCAACCGCGAACGCGTCATCATCCGTTCCAGCTTTGCCTCGCGGCTGCCGGAAGTGGTGGCCGACCTGCGCAGCGTGCGCCAGATCGCGCTCAACATCCTGTCCAACGCCGTGCGCTATACTCAGGCTGGCGGCCAGGTGATCGTCTCGACCGCCTACGAGACCTCGGGCGACGTCGTCATGCGGGTCCGTGACACCGGCATCGGCATGAGCCAGGCCGAGATCGAGCAGGCGCTGAAGCCGTTCAAGCAGATCAATGCGCTGAAGCGTGGGCGCGGCGACGGCACCGGCCTTGGCCTGCCGCTGACTAAGGCGATGGTGGAAGCCAACCGCGCCCGCTTCACCATCAATTCGACGCCCGGCGAAGGCACGCTGGTGGAGGTTGCGTTTCCCTCGACCCGGGTGCTCGCGGAATAGCAAGCAAAGAAAAAAGGCGCCCGGTAAGGACGCCTTAGGAAATTGGATTGCTGTCACAACGGGGGCTTGAGCTGAATTCAGATCCTCGGGGCTGAGGAACGGGATTTCTCCCTCAAGTTACGTGCGACTATCGACGCCGGGCCTTAACAAGTCCTTACCGGGGCGCCAAAAAATTTACGAATGTGTACCACTCGTGAAATCTAGGTAAATTCGTGCGACATATTTCGTTAACCATGGCGGTCGTGGTCACTGCGCGAGCTGCGGCAAGTCGCGGAACAGTTCCAGCGCTTCCGGGTTGGCCAGCGCTTCCTTGTTCTTGATGGCGCGGCCGTGGACCACGTCGCGCACCGCAAGCTCGGTGATCTTGCCCGACTTGGTGCGGGGGATGTCGGAGACGGCGACGATCCTGGCCGGAACATGGCGTGGGCTGGCGCCGCTGCGGATCTTGGCCCGGATGCGCTTTTCGAGATCGTCGTCGAGCTTGACGCCGGCGGCAAGCCGCACGAACAGCACGACGCGCACATCATTGTCGAAATCCTGGCCGATGCACAGCGCCTCGAGGATTTCCGGCATCTGCTCGACCTGGTTGTAGATCTCGGCCGTGCCGATGCGCACACCGCCGGGGTTGAGCGTCGCGTCGGAGCGGCCATGGATGACCATGCCGCCATGATCGGTCCATTCGGCGAAATCGCCATGGCACCAGACATTGTCGAAACGCTCGAAATAGGCCGCCTGGTATTTCCTGCCGTCGGGATCGTTCCAGAAGCCGATCGGCATGGACGGGAAAGCCCTGGTGCACACCAGCTCTCCCTTCTCCTGCTGGACCGGCTTGCCGTCATCGTCCCAGACGTCGACGGCGAGGCCGAGGCCCGGCCCCTGGATCTCGCCGGTCCAGACTGGCTGGGTCGGCACGCCGAGCACGAAGCACGAGACGATATCGGTGCCGCCGGACACCGAGGCAAGGTGCACGTCCTTCTTGATGCCATCATAGACGAAGCGGAAATCCTCGGGCGAAAGCGGCGATCCGGTGGAGGATATGGCGCGTATCGTCGACAGATCATGGCTGCGGATCGGCTTGAGGCCGGCCTTGCGCACGGAATCGATGAACTTGGCCGAGGTGCCGAAAAAGGTCATCTTCTCGGCATCGGCGAAATCGAACAGCACATTGCCGTCGGGATAGAACGGAGAACCGTCGTAGAGCAGCAACGTGGCGCCGGAAGCGAGGCCCGAAACCAGCCAGTTCCACATCATCCAGCCGCAGGTGGTGAAATAGAAGAAGCGATCGCCATCGCCGAGGCCGGCATGCAACCGGTGTTCCTTGACATGCTGAATGAGCGTGCCGCCGGCCGAATGGACGATGCATTTGGGAACGCCGGTGGTACCGGACGAAAAGAGGGTGTAGAGCGGATGCGAAAACGGCAGCCGCTCGAAGGTGACGGGCCTGACGGCAAAGGGCGACAGGGCCTCTTCCATCGCCACCGCCTTGTCGATGGTATCAGCCACGTCGGCGGAGGTGCCGAGATAGTCGACGAGCAGGACTTTGCGGACGCCGCCGAGCCTGGCCGCGACCGCCTTGATCTTGTCGGCGACCTCGATCGCCTTGCCATTATACCAATAGCCGTCCGGCGCGATGAAGATGACTGGCTCGATCTGGCCGAACCGATCGAGCACCCCCTGCTCGCCGAAATCGGGAGAACAGGATGACCACACCGCCCCGATGGAGGCCGCCGCCAGCATGGCGGCGACGGCTTCGGGCATGTTGGGCATCATCGCCGCTATACGGTCACCCTTCTTCACCTTGAGCGACAGGAAAAGCTGCTGCAGGCGCGAGACCAGGCCATGCAGTTCATTCCACGACAGCCGCCTCTCGACCTTGTCCTCGCCGCGAAAGACGATGGCCTCGCCAGCGCCGGTCTTTTTCAGAAGGTTTTCGGCGAAATTCAAAGACGCGTCCGGAAAGAAAGAGGCGCCGGGCATCTTCTCGCCGTCGAGCAGCAGTCGTTCACCCTTGTCGCCTTCAAGACCGCAGAAATCCCAGACGAGACCCCAGAACGCCTCCCGGTTCTCGACCGACCAGAGGTGGAGGTCGGCATAGGACGAAAATGGACTACCGGTACTCGCTGCCGCGGCTTTCATGAAAGCGGTCAATGGCGAGGCATCAATCTGGTCTTGCGTCGGGGTCCAGAGCGGTAGTTCGCCAGCCATGATCGATCCTCCCACGGTCGCCATCGCTTATGCATATCGCTGCGCGGCAGAGCAAGATTTTGTTGGGCCGATGCGGTCAGGTGTGCGCAAATGCCATCGCCGGGCCATAAAGACTTGAAATGCGTCGGCCCTAAGTCGTAGTGACGACAGGGGTTATACCCGTCGGACGCTCGTTTTTGTCGGAATGGAAGCATACGGGGCTATATGCCATCATCCTTGATCCGCCGCGGAGTATGGGCGATCGGCGCTGCCGCGATCGTCATCGCTCTGGTGGTCGCGGCCCTGCCGCTGATCGCCTCGACGCGGATCGTGCGTGACCGCATCGCGTGGGAATTGAGCGCCTGGAGTGGCTTTCGGGTTGCCATCGAGGGGTCGCCACGAATCGAGGTCTGGCCGAATTTCCGCGCGATCCTGACCGATGTGACGCTGTCAAAATGGACCGACGGCGATGCGCCGCCGGTCGTCGAAGCCGAACGGGTCGAGGTCGACCTCTCGGCCATGGCGGCATTGCAGGGCGATGTGGTGTTTTCCACGGCACGGCTGGTGCGGCCGACGATCCGGGTCCAGCGCACGGCGGACGGTCTGTTCCTGCCCACGGCGCCGACCGGCGGGCGCATCGCGCGCTCCATCGACGCGGCCCGTGGCCTGGTCAACGCCGACCCCGCCAAGCCCGACCTCGACAAGCTGCCGGCCGACACGTTCGGCACTGTGGAGTTCAGGGACGGCCGCATGGTGGCGTCCGTCAACGGCAAGGATGAAGAGATCCTGAGCAGTCTTAGCGGCCAGGCCAACTGGGCGGCGATGAACAGCAATGCGACACTGTCCGCGACCGGGATCTGGCGTGGCGAAAGCGTGACCGTGGATGCTGCCTCGCCGAGGCCGCTGGTGCTGTTTGCCGGGGGCATGGCGCCGCTGACCCTGTCCTTCAAGGCGGCGCCGGCCACCTTCTCCTTCGACGGCACGGCCAGCATGTCCGAAAACGCCTATTTCGACGGCCAGGTGAAATTCGCGGCACCTTCGCTGCGCCGCGTACTGGAATGGTCGCAGGCGGGCATCGCGCCGAGCGCCGCGATCGGCTCGGTCAGCATTTCGAGCAAGGTCACGGCATCGGCCGGACGCGTCAAGTTCGAGAACACGGCGCTGGCGCTGGACAACAATCCGGGCATGGGTGCGCTGGACGTGTCGCTTGGCGAGGCACAGCCGGTGATCTCGGGCACGCTTGCCTTCGACACGCTCGACCTCAGGTCGTTTCTATCCGCCTTCACGTCGCTGGGACCGGCGAGCAGCGGCGAACCAGGTCAGATCGACACGAGTTTCGCCGACCGGGTCAACCTCGATCTCAGGCTGTCGGCGGCGCATGCGACCGCAGGGAGCATCCAGCTTGCCGATGTCGCGGCCACCGCGCAGGTCAAGGATGGCCTTT
Source organism: Mesorhizobium sp. BR-1-1-10 (assembly GCF_020165595.1). Taxonomy (NCBI): domain Bacteria; kingdom Pseudomonadati; phylum Pseudomonadota; class Alphaproteobacteria; order Hyphomicrobiales; family Phyllobacteriaceae; genus Mesorhizobium; species Mesorhizobium sp. BR-1-1-10. The sequence goes on from NZ_JAIUIL010000006.1 coordinate 163,440, forward strand.
CTGTCTTCGACATCTCCGACGCCTCCGCCTTCGGCGGCAACATCCAGACCAGCCTTCGTTTCGACCGCAAGCCCGAGGGCACCCAGGTCGAGATCCGGCTGCTGGCCTCCGATGTCGATGGCGGGGCGTTCGGCACCGCGGCCGGAATGACCCGGCTGGTGCCGGTCGGCACGGGCACCGTCTCGGTCATCCTCAAGGGACCAGGAAGGACCTGGGATTCGGTTTTTGAGAACGCCGACGGCTCTGTCTCGGCGACCTTTGGCCCTGGCGCGCTCAGCAAGTTCAACCTGCCGGCCTTTCTCAAGCATACCGAACAAGGCGGCTTCTTCGCGCTCGACGATGTCTCGGACGGGACGCTGCCCATCGATGGCGCCGAAGTGAAGGCAACCATTTCGCGAGGCGTGGCCAGACTGGACAAGGCCGAGGCCAATTCGGCGAAATACAAGATCTGGCTTTCCGGCATCGCATCCTACGCAGGACGCGGACTGGCGCTGTCGGGCGGTGTCATCCAGCCGGATCAGCCAGCAACGCAGAAGAGCGGCCAGCAGGGGCCCAACCAGTCGTCGTTTTTCGTCGGCGGAACCTGGAGCACGCCGTTCATTTCCCCCATCAGCCGCGGCGTTTCGGGCGAATAAGGCCCGGCCCTCAGTTGAAACGCTTCTAACCGCGTTGCGCGGCCCGCTCGTCAAGCTGCCGCTGCACCTCGCGCCGCTTATTGGCGACGGAAGCGATGATGACGCCAACCGTGACGATCGCGATCAGAAGGGTGCAGGCGGCATTGATCTCCGGCGTCACACCGAGGCGGACCTGGCTGTAGATCTTCATCGGCAGCGTGGTGGCGCCAGGGCCGGAAGCAAAGCTGGCGATGACCAGGTCGTCCAGTGACAGCGTGAAGGCCAGCATCCAACCAGACACGATCGCTGGCAGAATGACTGGCAGGGTGATCTGGAAAAAGGTCTTCACGGGCGGCGCGCCGAGATCCATGGCGGCTTCTTCCAGCGAGCGATCGAAACTGACAAGCCGCGACTGCACGACAACAGCGACAAAGCACATCGTGAAGGTGATATGCGCGAGGATCACGGTCGTCATGCCGCGATCCATGCCGATGGCGACAAACAGCAGGAGCAGCGACAGGCCGGTAATGACGTCAGGCATGACCAATGGTGCGAAGATCATGCCGGAGAACAGGACCCTGCCCCGGAAGCGTGTGTAGCGGGTCAGCGCCAGGGCCCCCATTGTGCCGAGAACGGTCGCCACGGTCGCTGAAATCAGACCGACGCGGATGGTCACCCATGCGGCGTCCATCAGGCCCTGATTGTGGAACAGCGATACGTACCATTTGGTGGAAAAGCCGCCCCAGACGGTGACGAGCTTGGACTCGTTGAAGGAAAAGACGACGAGCAGCACGATCGGCAAATAGAGAAAGGCAAAACCGAGCGTGATCGAGGTGATGTTGAAGCGGCTCCAGGTGGTGTTCATTTGTCCTGCTCCTGCGCGCGGGCCTGGGCATGCTGGAACAACACGATCGGTACGATCAGCAGCAGCAGCAGGATGACGGCAACGGCCGACGACACCGGCCAGTCACGATTGGCGAAAAACTCGTTCCACAGCGTCTTGCCGATCATCAGCGTCTGCGAGCCGCCGAGCAAATCGGGGATGACGAACTCGCCGACGGCCGGGATGAACACCAGCAGGCAGCCGGCTATGACGCCGGGCAGCGACAGCGGAAAAGTGATCTTCCAGAAGGCTGACGTCGGCGGGCAGCCGAGGTCCTTGGCTGCCTCGATCAGCGAATAGTCCATTTTTTCCAGCGACGAATAAAGCGGCAGCACCATGAACGGCAGGTAGGAATAGACGATGCCGATGAAGATGGCCGTGTAGGTGTTGAGGATCACCAGCGGCTGGTTGATGATGTGCAGCGACAACAGCAGCTGGTTGAGCAGGCCCTCGGGCTTGAGGATGCCGATCCAGGCATAGACGCGGATCAGGAACGACGTCCAGAACGGCAGGATGACCAGCATCAGCAATGTCGGGCGGATTGTCGCCGGAGCGCGGGCCATGCCATATGCGATGGGATAGCCAACCAGCAGGGTCAGCACCGTCGAGATGGCAGCGATGACGACGCTGGTGAGATAGGCCTTGAAATAGAGTGCGTCCTGCGTCAGCCAGACATAATTGTCGATGTTGAGGTCTCGAAAGCCGGCGAAGAAACCGGAAACGCCGTCCCTGAAATCGAGCACCGGCGTATAGGGTGGCATGGCGATAGCCGTCTGCGACAACGAGATCTTGAAGACGATGACAAAGGGGACAAGAAAGAAGAACAGCAGCCAGAGATAGGGAACGATGATGACGAGCCGGCTGACGAAGCCGGCACCGAGCCGCGTCAGGAACGGATTGGCGGCGGTCGGTGGCGCGGCGGCATCGGTAACGGCGATGTTGGACATGGCCGTCCCCTACCGTGCCAGCACGACGCCGGCGTCGGGCCGGAAAGACACCCAGGCACGGTCGTTCCAGGTCAGTGGATCCTCGGTCACACGGGCCGCGTTCAAGGCGCTTGCCCGCACGATCTGCCCGTCGTCCAGCCTGACGTGATAGACAGTCATGTCGCCGAGATAGGCGATGTCGTAAACCTCACCTTCCAGCGCGTTGACGGCATCGGCCGGCTTCTTAGACGAGACCCTGATCTTCTCCGGCCTGACGGCGAAGACGATATCCGCATTGGCCTTCGCAGCCGCGCCACCATTCTCGACGACGATCTGAGCCCCGCTTGGACCTGTAATGCGGGTCGTGTTGGCCGCCTGTTCGGCAACCTTGCCCTCGAACATGTTCACGTTGCCGACGAAATGGGCGACGAAGCGCGACGTCGGGGCTTCATAGACTTCCGGCGGCGTCGCCACCTGCATGACTTCGCCCTTGTCCATGATGGCGATGCGATCGGCCATCGTCATCGCCTCTTCCTGATCATGGGTGACGACGACGAAGGTGAGACCAAGCTCCTGCTGCAGATCCATCAGTTCGAACTGGGTTTCCTCGCGCAGTTTCTTGTCGAGCGCGCCGAGCGGCTCGTCGAGCAGCAGCACCTTCGGTCGCTTGGCGACCGAGCGGGCAAGCGCGACGCGCTGGCGCTGGCCGCCGGAAAGCTGGTGCGGCTTGCGCTTGGCGAACTGCTCGAGCTTGACCAGCTTCAGCATGTCGGCGACGCGTTTTTCGATATCCGGCTTCGGCATGCCTTCCTGTTTGAGACCGAAGGCGATGTTCTTCTCGACGGTCATATGCGGGAACAAGGCATAGGACTGGAACATCATGTTGACCGGCCGGCGATAGGGCGGAATGCCGCGCAGATCCTGGCCGTCGAGCAGGATGCGCCCGGCCGTCGGCTCCTCGAAGCCGGCAAGCATCCTGAGCAGCGTCGACTTTCCGCAACCCGATGCGCCAAGCAGAGCGAAGAATTCACGCTCGAAAATGGTCAGCGACAGATTGTTGACGGCGGTAAAGTCACCAAACTTCTTGGTGACATTGTCGAACTGGATATATGGCTTGGCGTTCGGGTCGTTCCATGGCGCGAAGTCCCTGCGGATGCTGCCAAGCGATTTCATATCCCCACTCCGTGCTTTTTTATTCCCCAAAAAGAAATCGACCCCGGCAGTTGGCTGCCGGGGTCGCGCCGGATTGCCTACTGGCCGGTGACGATCTTGGTCCAGCTGCGCGTGACGATGCGCTGGGTCTTGGGATCGTAAGGCTGGGTGGTATAGAGCTTCTGCAAGGTCGCGGCGTCCGGATAGACCGAGGGATCGTCGAGCAGCGCCTTGTCCACGAATTGCTGCGATGCCTTGTTGCCGTTGGCATAAAGGACATAGTTCGACGACTTGGCGATCACTTCCGGCGTCATCATGTAGTTGATGAATTCAAGCGCCTCGGCAACGTGCGGCGCGTCGGCGGGGATCGCCATCTGATCGAACCACATCTGGGCGCCTTCCTTCGGCACGGAATAGCCGATTTCCACGCCTTGCTTGGCCTCGACCGCGCGGTTGCGAGCCTGGAACACGTCACCCGACCAGCCGACCGCCAGGCAGATATCGCCATTGGCAAGTGCGTTGATGTATTCGGACGAGTGGAACTTCCTGATATAGGGACGGACCTTGAGAAGAGCTTCCTCGGCCTTGGCGATGTCGTCGGGCGAGGTGCTGTTGGGGTCCAGACCGAGGTACTTCAGCGCCGCCGGCAGGATGTCGGATGGAGAATCCAGCACATAGACGCCGCAATCCTTCAATTTGGCCAGGCTGTCGGGGTTGAAGAAGGTATCCCAGCTGTCGATCTTGTCGGTGCCGAGCGCCGCCTGCACTTTCTTGGTGTTGTAGCCGATGCCGACCGTGCCCCACATGTAATTGACCGAGTATTCGTTGCCGGGATCGTATTTGGCGGTGCGCTCCGTAACCGTGTCCCACATGTTGGAGAGGTTCGGCAGCTTCGACTTGTCGAGTTTCTGGAACACACCGGCCTGGATCTGGCGGGCCAGAAAATTGCCGCTCGGCACGACGACGTCGTAGCCGCTGCCGCCGGCGAGCAGCTTGGTTTCGAGGATCTCGTTGGAATCGAACGTATCGTAAACGACCTTGATGCCAGTTTTCTTGGTGAAATCATCGATGATTGAACTGTCGATGTAATCCGACCAGTTGAAGACGTTGACGACGCGGTCCGCGGCGTGACCGGCGGGCGTCAAAAGCGCCAGAAATACCGAGGTTGCCGAAAGCCAGAGTGCTTTGCGGATCATGCTATTCTCCTTTGGTGAGTGTTCCATTGCCGGCGCGTCGCGACATGTTCGCGCGGCCGGGCATTTGCTTTAGACTGTTGAGCTTTCCAGAGGTCGACGGCCGCCGTTCGGCACGCCGCCGACGGCCGCCCGCACGGTCGGGGCGGGAAGGAATTGCGATGCCGTCAGAAGCTTTCGCCGCCGTGCGGTCAGAGATACTAGAATGTGGTCCGGTCTCGATCGGGCCGCCGGGGAGACTTGGCAAGATACGCCTGTCTTGTTGTTGCCGTGTTCCCAGCCTGCCCGGGTGGCAGCGACATTGTCAATGGGCAAAGCTTCGGCGCCCGCATCAATTAGGCGAAGGCACCCCGGTGACCCCAGCCCGCTGAGGCCGCGCCTGGCGCTTGAATTCGAGCCCGATATGGACAAGCAGCGCCGTGACCACCACCGCGCCGCCGACGATGGTGCGCCCGGACGGCACCTCGGAATGGATGAGCCAGACCCATATCGGCCCCAGGATCGGCTCGAACGTGCCGAGCAACGCCGCGATAGCCGCCGGGATCAAGCGCGCGCCAGTGGCGAAGAATGCAAGGCCAAGGCCGAGATTGACCACGCCGAAGACGAGGAGAAGGCCCATGTCGCCGGCCGACACCGCGAACGTCGAGGCCTGCGAGGCAGCGAAGCCCGCCGCCAGAATCGTGCCGAGACAGGTCGCCGGCGTCATGCGGACGCTGGAGAAGCGCCGGGTGATGACGGTGGCGATCGAGAACATGAACGCGATCAGCAGCGCCAGTCCATCGCCTATGGGCGAGACGGCGCCGTCAACAGATTCAGACACCATGATGGCGACGCCGGCGATGACGGCGACGATTGCTATCCAGGTCGCGACGGTTACCTTTTCGCGGAACAGCGCCCAGGCAAACAGGGCCGCCAGAAGCGGCACGCCGGCTTGCATCAAAAGAATATTGGCGACGGTGGTATAGGCAAGCGCCACCACGAACGAGGTCGACGCAATGGCGAAGCAGAACCCCACCGCAATGCCTGGCAGGCCCATGTCGCGGAATGATTTCAGCATGCCGCGCCAGCCGTCACGCCAGACCATGAAGCAAAGCAGGAAGACGGCAGCCCACGCGGAGCGCCAGAATATCACGGTCCAGCTGTCGCCGACCGTGATGAACCGGGCGATGGTGCCGCCGAAACTCCACATCAGTGCCGACAGGAACACCAGAAGGAAGCCGATGCGCTCCTCGCGCGGCGGGATGGCCGCGGACGTGGCGATCTGCCTTGATGTGGTGTCGGTCATGGGCGCGACTGTCGAGATTTTGAGGACGGCACGATGCGCAGGAGACGACAAGAACGTACCCTGTTCGCGTACCGCAAAGGCATTGGCGAGGCGTGATCCAGTGCAGTGTTCCGTTTGGCGCACTGCCGGCATCCTACCGGCGCGCCCGACAACAGTCAGCAGCGCTTGGGCGACGCCTACGACGTGCGCTTGTTGCCGCGAATGAAGCGCCAGACTCCGGCCAAGGGAACCAGCAAGATCAAACCGAATTTCTTCAGCGCAATGAGCGCCACGGCCAGAAGGCCCGCCTTCGCCGCCAATTTTCCCGCTATGAGGCCACCAATGCCAACTGCCGCAACTGTATCGGAGCCGGGTATGAAATCAGTGTATTTCTTGCCGGTATTGAAGGCGGCGAGGCCAAGGACTTCGTCCAGGCTTTGCCTTATCTCCGGCAATTGCTCCACCGTAGCGATATAACTCATCACAAAAACGCCCTCCTTACCCAGAAAACGGACGTCGTAGTTGAGCGTGTGGACGGTATCGTCTCCGAATTGCAGTTCCTTTGCCCAGTGCAAACGCTTGTTGACCGAGTCGTAGACTGGCGGCGAGGCCCAGCCGATCAAGGTAATGGGAGGAAAGCCATCCTTTGCCCTTTGATCGTTGCCTGACAATGTGTCCGCCTGCATGGTGCGCAGCAACTCGCCGTAGTCGATGGATGCGGCGTCGCCATCATCGACATAGCCTATCTTCTCCCATCGCAACTCTATGCCCCAATTGCCATCGGCAATGGGATCATATTTGGCCGGAAAGATCATGCCGACCGAATCGGCAGCGGAACTGGCAGGATTGCCCCAGGCTTCTGTCAAAACAGAGGCAGTGTCTTTCTTGTTAAGAAAATAGAACTTATCGCCAAGGGTCAGGTGTACACCTTCGGCAAGATCCACCGTGCCGATCTTCGGCTCGATTTTGTCCAGGAAAGCCTTGCCGTCGTCATTGTACCCTTGGTAAGATTTAAAAAAATTCGAGGATTTTTCCGCCTGAGCGGGCCAGACCGAAAGGGCAAGGCCCAAACCAAGCCAAAGAGCTATCCGGCTCATCAATCCCCCGATCGCTGCACAGATTGTCGTTGATATCTTAACAGCAACGCTTAATCAATATTGCATCCGCTATATTTAGCGTGAAGGCTTATTGTCTTCCTGAGTAGGAAGCAGTCTTCTTCTTCGCGCGGCAAGTCACCACGACATCACTGGAAGTCGAAGGCACTCAGGCCGGTGACCATCTCGTCGAGGCCGAGCGGTCGCGTCACCGGCGGCTCGGCGCGCGCCAGGCAGCCGGCGCGCTCGCAAAGCCGGCAGGCGGGGCCGACAGGCGTCGCCGCGACGGTGCCCGCCCCCATCTTCGCGCCGGTCGCCGCGCCAGGCAGCACCGTGCCATAGACGATGTCGTCGCGAAAGCCGATGTCGCAGCCGAGCAGCAGTGCCGTGCGGCGGGGTCGTTCGGAGAACGCGCCTTGCGGCCCCTCCAGCGTGCGGGCGATGCACAGGAACTCGGCGCCGTCGGGCATTTCCACCGCCTCGACGAATATCTGGCCCGGCTGAGTGAAGGCGACATGCACGGGAAGCTTGGCACAGCCCCCGCCGAAGCGGCTTTGCGGAAAGCCCTGGCTGCCGGCCTTGCGGAAGCGGTTTCCCGCATTGTCGATCTCCAGCATGAAGAAGGGCACGCCGGAAGCAACTGGCCGCTGCAGCATGGTCAGCCGGTTTGCCGCCTGCTCGAAGGAAACGCCGAAGCGCGAGCGCAGGACATCAATGTCGTAGCGTGAGCGAACGGCCGCCGCGTGAAAGGGCTGATAGGGCATCATCAGCGCATGGGCGGCGTAGCGGCCGAGTTCGAAGCGGGCAAGGCGGCGCGCCTCGTCCGTGGTCAGCCTCAGTGCCTGGATCTCACCGGCGACCGCAACCGACATGCGGATCAGGCAGGCCTCCATCGCGACTTCACGCAACTGGTCGAACGGCGACAGACGCTCGGACAGGAACAGGCGCTGCGAGTGGCGGTCGTAGCGGCGGCGCCAGTTCGGCATGGTGGCGACCGGCAGAACCTTGACCACGATGCCGTATTCGCGCTTCAGCCATGCCTTCAAGGCGCCAAACAGGTCGTCGCCGGGATCGAGCACCGACGTGAACGCCTCGGCCTCTTCCTCGAGCGAGACGAAATGGTTCGGTCGCCGCTCGAAAATCTCGCGCACCTCGTCGATCGGCAGGCGGGCGCCAGAGAGGGCGGTCGCCCGGCCCTCGCGGGCCAGAAGCTCGTTGAGATCGGACAGCCGCTCGGCTTGCTCGCGATAGGCGCGGAACAGTTTTATCACCGCGGCGGAGGCGTTGGGCGCCGCCTCGGCAAACTCGATCAATTCCTGGTCTCCCGGCAGTTCGCCGACCAGCAGCGGATCGGTGAACACCTCCTTGAGGGCAGCGACCGATCCCCTTGCCTCGCCCTGAAGCTCATGCGGATCGACTTTGTAGACGGAGGCGAGCTTCAGGATCAATTGCACCGTCAGCGGCCGCTGGTTGCGCTCGATCAGGTTGAGGTAGGACGGCGAGATGCCGAGCCCCTCGGCCATCGCCGTCTGGGTCAGGCCCTTGGCGCCACGGATGCGGCGGATGCGCGGCCCAGCGAAAATCTTCTGGTCAGCCATCGCCAATCCTTGACAGGAATTTACACGCCGCCCGCTGCATCCCGTCTCCTTCGCTTTACAGGATTGACAAATTTACAGCGCCTTGCTGTCAAACACAACACAGATTTTCCGTTATATCCACTCGGTTCTGCTGATTTTTCTAGCTCATGCGGCGCCAAAATGTAAATTCAGTCACATAGAAGCGGCCCGAGAATTGGCTGTGCAGAAATCTTCGGAGTGACCAATGACTGATTTTTACAACCTCGTCCCCTCGGCGCCTGAAGGTCGCTTCGACGGCATTGAACGTCCCTATTCGCCGGAGGACGTGAAGCGGCTGCGCGGTTCGGTGCAGATTCGTCAGAGCCTTGCCGAAATGGGCGCCAACCGGCTGTGGAAACTCATCCACGAGGAGGACTTCGTCAACGCGCTCGGCGCCATGTCCGGCAACCAGGCGATGCAGCAGGTGCGCGCCGGGCTGAAGGCGATCTACCTGTCGGGCTGGCAGGTCGCCGCCGACGCAAACACCGCCTCGGCGATGTATCCGGACCAGTCGCTCTATCCGGCCAATGCGGCGCCCGAACTGGTCAAGCGCATCAACCGCACGCTGCAGCGCGCCGACCAGATCGAAACCTCCGAAGGCAAGGGGCTTTCTGTGGAGACCTGGTTCGCACCGATCGTTGCCGACGCGGAAGCCGGCTTCGGCGGTCCGCTCAACGCCTTCGAGATCATGAAGGCGTTCATCGAGGCCGGTGCCGCTGGCGTCCATTACGAGGACCAGTTGGCGTCGGAGAAGAAGTGCGGCCATCTCGGCGGCAAGGTGCTGATCCCGACCGCGGCGCATATCCGCAACCTCAACGCGGCGCGGCTCGCGGCCGACGTGATGGCCACGCCCACCTTGGTCGTGGCACGCACGGACGCGGAAGCTGCAAAGCTGCTGACCTCCGATATCGATGAACGCGACCAGCCCTTCGTCGACTATGATGCCGGCCGCACGGTGGAAGGCTTCTACCAGGTCCGGAACGGCATCGAGCCTTGCATCGCGCGGGCCATTGCCTATGCGCCGCACGCCGACCTGATCTGGTGCGAGACCTCGAAGCCCGACCTGGCGCAGGCCAAGAAATTCGCCGAGGGGGTGCGCAGGCACCATCCAGGCAAGCTGCTCGCCTACAATTGCTCGCCGTCGTTCAACTGGAAGAAGAATCTCGACGACGCGACGATCGCCAAGTTCCAGAGGGAACTGGGCGCCATGGGCTACAAGTTCCAATTCATCACGCTGGCCGGCTTCCACCAGCTCAACTACGGCATGTTCGAACTCGCCCGCGGCTACAAGGCGCGGCAGATGGCGGCCTATTCCGAGTTGCAGGAAGCGGAATTCGCGGCGGAAGCCAATGGCTATACCGCGACCAAGCACCAGCGCGAGGTCGGCACCGGCTATTTCGACGCGGTCTCTATGGCGATCACCGGCGGCCGGTCGTCGACCACGGCCATGCATGAATCGACCGAGCACGCGCAGTTCAAGCCGGCCGCGGAATAGCGACCAGGAAATACAGAGGAAACGCCCAACAGGGCCTCAGACACAGGAGAAGACCAATGGCATCGATAAGCCGCGTCAAGGAACGGGCCGAAGAGCAATCGACCACGATGAGCGTCGACCAGCAGGCGACAATCCGCATGCTGGCCAACGACCTGCACAGGCTCAACCAATCGGTGATGAAGGCGGTCGAGGCGGGCGTCTCGGTGGAGCTCGTGCGCTCCGCGAGGCACCATGGCGGCGACGGCAATTGGGGCGACCTGCTGATCCCGGTCATCGTTACACAACAAAGCCATGGCTGACCCGGAGGCGCTACAACCGGCCATTTGCCCGCGCCGCGTATGCGTAGGTGAATTTTATTTTCACGCAACCAAGCTATGGACAGGGCAGTACAGTACTGTTGCTTGAATCCACTGTGTGGGAGACGGTTTCAGAAGTCTTTTATTTCAACTTGACATAGGGTGCGATCTCACGCCAATTGTCCGCAGATTCAACTCTGCATTGAAATAGGGGCAAGATTCTTGGCCGACTTGGGTGCCTAGTGAGTGACGAGGGGGAGAGTACAAAACATCTGAATCGGGTGACCCGGGGTTCAAACATTGAGACGATCCGAGATCCTTCGCGGGTGCTTGTTGTCGGGAAGTCGCCGATCAATCGCGTCGTGGTGTCTAAAATCGTCGAGCGTTCCGGGCTCAAACCAATCTCGGAATCGCCTGAAATGGCGGTGAAGACCTTACGTTCGCTTATCCCCGGGGCGGTTGTCCTCGATGGTGGCCCCGACAACAAAGACTGCGACACGCTGATGTCCAGTATCGACACGTTGCGGCGAGCCGCGGGCAAGGCACTTCCTCCCGTGATCCTGCTTTCAACCAAGAATGGCACGCCCGAGAGCCTGGGCCTGGCGCATGTTGTCGACGCGGTGGTGGCCAAGCCGATCACGCCCGAACGGCTGCAACCGGTCATCGATCGCCTGACCGGCCGCTAAAACGATTCCAAAAGGCGAAAACCGTTTTTCCATCCAGAATTGCGCGAAAAAAGCAGTCGGAGGTCTACGATCAAACTCTGTTCCTGATGCTTTCGACAAGCGCGGGCAATTGGCTGAGATCCGATATCTGGCGGAAACGCGGCTCGGCGACCGGCGCCTCCACATGTTCGAGCACCCAGGTCAATTCGTGCGGCACATGGACACCCCAGCCGCCGGCCTCGATGGCGGGCACCACGTCCGACTTCAGCGAATTGCCGACCATCATGCTCCTTGCCGGGCCATCGCCATGGCGGTTGAAAAGGCGCGCATAGGTCGCGGCGGTCTTGTCGCTGACGATCTCGACGGCGTAGAACAACTCGCCCAGCCCGGAGCCAGCCAGCTTGCGCTCCTGATCGAACAGATCGCCCTTGGTGATCAGCACGAGGCGGAAGGTGCCGGCGAGCTTCTCGACCGTCTCGCGTGCATGCGGCAAGGGCTCGATCGGATGGCCCAGCATCTCGCGGCCGGCGTCGAGAATCTCCGATATGACGGAAGCCGGCACGCGCCCGTCGGTGACCTCTATCGCCGTCTCGATCATCGAGAGCGTAAATCCCTTGATGCCGAAACCGTAGATCGCGAGATTGCGCCTCTCGGCTTCCAACAGTCGAGCCGAGATCTGCTCGCCCTCGCCATGATCGGCCAGCATGGCGGCAAAGCGCTTTTCCGTCATGCGGAAGAACCGTTCGTTCTGCCAAAGCGTGTCGTCGGCGTCGAAGCCGATCGTGGTCAGTTCGTTGCTGGATCTCATCGCCGGCTTCTCGAGTGCGGGAAGACGCCAAACCTATGCCGACCGGCAACCGGTTTTCAACCCGCAACGGCAAATGCCCGCGGCGGCTCCCCTTCCCTTCGGTCGCACGGCACGGCTATACTTGAAAATCCGCAACCCAATCTGGTGAATGATGCCGCCTGCAAAAAAGGAAGTCCGTCCGTCGAGCCGCGGAGGACGGGCGCGCACGCCTGCCTTCGTGAAAAACCTGCGAGGTGTGAAGAACTGGAAGGAAGTCAGCGATTGGCTGGAATGGCGCGGCATCGAGGATATCGAATGCATCACGCCTGATCAGGCCGGCGTGGCGCGCGGCAAGATGATGCCGTCGAAGAAATTCACTTCCAACACCTCACTGGCGCTGCCTTCGGCGGTCTTCATGACGACGATTTCCGGCGGCTATCCGGAGGACGGTAACGGCTTTCACTATCCGGAAGACGACGGCGACCTCAAGCTGATGCCGGACCTGTCGACATTGACCGTGGTTCCCTGGGAAGAAGACCCGACGGCCGCCGTCATCTGCGACCTCGTCCACCAGGACGGCCGCTCGGTCGAGTTCACGCCGCGCAATGTGCTGAAGCGCGTGCTGGCGGCCTATGACAAGCTTGGGCTGAAGCCGGTCGTGGCACCCGAAATCGAGTTCTACCTCGTGCGCAAGAATCCGGACCCGGACTATCCCCTGACCCCGCCTGTCGGCCGCTCGGGGCGCGCGATCGGCGGCGGCGCCGGCTATTCGATCGCCGGCGTCAACGAGTTCGACGAACTGATCGACGACATCTACCATTTCTCCGAAAGCCAGGGCCTGGAGATCGACACGCTCATCCACGAAGAGGGCGCCGGCCAGCTCGAGATCAATCTGCGCCACGGCGACCCGATCGAGCTCGCCGACCAGGTGTTCATGTTCAAGCGCACCATTCGTGAAGCCGCGCTCAAGCATGAGATCTACGCGACCTTCATGGCCAAGCCGATTCAGGGCCAGCCGGGCTCCGCCATGCATATCCATCAGTCGATCGTCGACAAGAAGACGGGCAGGAACATCTTTTCGGCCGAGGATGGTTCGGAGACCGAGGATTTCTTCCATTTCATCGGCGGCATGCAGAAGCACGTGCCGAATGCGCTGGTTATGTTCGCGCCCTACGTCAATTCCTACCGGCGGCTGACGCAGGCGGCCTCTGCCCCGGTCAACAACAAATGGGGCTACGACAACCGCACCACGGCTTTCCGCGTGCCGCGTTCCGATCCAGCGGCGCGGCGCGTTGAAAACCGCATCCCGTCCTCCGATGCCAATCCCTATCTGGCGCTGGCGGCTTCGCTTGCCTGCGGGCTGATCGGCATCACCAGGAAGATCAAGGCCGAGCCTCCCGTGCTGACCACCGCCAACGCGCACGAGATCGACCTGCCGCGCAGCCTGCTCGAAGCCGTCGACCTGTTCGAAGGCGACGAGGAACTCTGCGCACTGCTGGGCAAGTCCTTCGCCGCCACCTATGCGGCGATCAAGCGGGCGGAATTCGAAACGTTCATGGAAGTGATCAGTCCGTGGGAGCGGGAATATCTGCTGCTGAATGTTTAGGGGAGTAAGGCAGTAGGGCAGTAAGGCAGTAAGGCAGTAAGGGGGGTGGCAGACGATGGCGAAGATCGAATCGTACAGGGATCTGATCGTCTGGCAGCAGGCCATGGACCTAGCAGTATCAGTCTACGAGGCGACAAAAGCCTGGCCGAAAGAAGAACTCTATGGCGTGACTGCTCAGCTACGCAGGGCAGCCACCTCCGTGCCCGCCAACATAGCTGAGGGTTACGGACGGGAAAGCCGGGCTTCCTATCAGCAATTTCTCAGGATTGCGCAAGGATCACTCAAAGAATTGGAGACCCATCTGCTGATCGCGCAACGCGTCGGCATCACCTCGCATGAGATAGCCCAACCGCTGATGAACCGCAGCGAGAGTGTGGGAACGCTCTTGCGGCTTCTAATCCGCAAATTGTCACCCGAGTAGTTTATCTACTGCCCTACTGCCCTACTGCCCTACTGCCCTACTGCCCTACTGCCCTACTGCCCTGTGAGCATCATGAACTACCAATCCCCCATTTCCCCCGGCCGATCCTGGTATGAGGACACGGCTGGGCCGCGGCCCGAATATCCAACGCTCGACGGTGATCGGACCTGCGACGTCGGTATTATCGGCGGCGGGTTTACCGGCCTGTCGGCAGCGACGCATTTGGCCAAGGCCGGTACCAGCGTCGTCCTGATCGAAGCCTATCGTTTTGGCGACGGCGCTTCGGGGCGCAATGGCGGCCAGCTCGGCACCGGGCAGCGTGCCTGGGCCGAGGACCTGGAGGCCGAATACGGTCTGTCCCGCGCCAGGGCCCTGTTCGATCTCGCCGAAGAGGCGAAAGCGCATCTGCTCGACTTCGCCGCCCTCAACCAGATCGATATCGACTACATGCCGGGCCAGCTCTCGGTCGCGCACAAGCCGCGCTATGTCGACGACTACAAGGCGCATGCCGAAATCATGGCCGGCCGCTTCTCGTACCCGCACATCTCCTTCATGGATGCGAAGGAGACGGCGGATCGGCTGGGCTCGAGCGCTTATTTCGGCGGCACGCGCGATATCGGCACCGGCCATATCCATCCGATGAAGCTGGTGATGGGCACGGCGCGGGCGGCGGCACAAGCTGGCGCCCACTTGTTCGAAGGGACGCCATCGACCGGCATCGTCTCGGCAGGCGGCAAGGTCAGGGTCTCCACGCCGAGAGGGACGATCTCGGCGCAAAAATGCCTGATCGCGGTCAACGCCTATGGCGGCACGCTCGAGCCGGTGAGTGCCGCGCACATCATGCCGATCGGATCCTTCATCGGCGCGACCGTGCCGCTGGGGTCGGATTCGAACGTGTTGCCGGGGGGCGAATCGGTCGACGATTCCCGCTTCGTCGTGCGCTATTTCCGCAAATCCAGGGATGGACGGCTGCTGTTCGGCGGACGCGAGGTTTATGGCGTCAACGATCCCAAAGATATCCACATCCACATTCGCCGCCAGATCGCGGAGCTCTATCCGGCGCTCGGCGATGTCGAGATCACCCATGGCTGGGGCGGCTATGTCGGCATCACCGTGCCGAGGAAGCCGTTCGTGCGCGAAGTGATGCCGAATGTGATCTCGGCCGGCGGCTATTCCGGTCACGGCGTCATGCTGTCGAACTTCTTCGGCAAACTCTATGCCGAAACCATCACCGGCAACCGCGACCGGCTGAAGCTGATCGAGGAGCTGAAAATCCCGCCATTTCCTGGCGGCCGCCGGTTCCGGGCGCCGCTGCTTTTCCTTGCGCTCAACTGGTTTGCGCTGCGGGACAGGATCTAATGCGTCGCGCAAAGTTACCTTTGGGAAGAACGACATGCACAAAACAAGATCCAAGTGCGTCGTGGGGTCTTTTCCAACGCGACGTGCTTAGGCTGGGATTGGATCGCCGCTATCCCTGCGATCACGAACTCATGTAATATTGTAATATTCATGTAATATTTGTTGCCCGGGCGACACATTGCGGAATTGCCGGCAAAAGCGCAGAATCCTTGCTAATGGCGTACTGACGCCACAATCGCGGGCGAAAGGTCCGCATCTGGGCGATTGTTCGGGGATTGTTGCGGGCCCGCCCGCGTTTTGGGACCGATGCTGATCGAACGCGTGACTTGCGATATTTGATCGAAAGAACACCGGCCCGCTTATGGAGGTGGCAAGAGTGAGAGAGCCCTTCAGTTTCGGTGCTCCGGAACGTCGGCGCTTCGCCATGCAGTTCGGCTATGACATGCGCCCGTCATTCTGGCAGGGAGTCCGTTCGAACTCGCACCTGGTTATCGCGGCAATAGGCACCGCGGCACTGCTTGGCGTTGCCGCAGTGGCGCTCTGGCTGGCGTTGCCGACCGGCGAGAGGCAAGCAGCCGCCAGTCCCGAGCAGAGCATTCCGACCATTCCGGTGAAGACGACGAAAGTTCCCTCCTCGGGGACGACGGTGACGGTGGCGGCCGTGACGCCGCAGGCGGAGCGCAAGTCCAGCCAGGTGTCACTGACCAAGGCAGCGGCGGCGGTGGACATACCAGCGCTTGCCGCCAATGATCCCCGCTGGACAGGGGCGCAGCCGAAGGCTGCCGCGGCAACTGATCCCGATCAAACGGCGGCTCCCAGCCAGGTAGCCAAGCAGCCCGAGCCGGCGCCTGACAAAACAGCGGCGGCATTCGCGCAATCGTCTACCGATACCGATGCCGCCGACGAGCTTGCCAAGGTCGCCGCGCCGAGCCCGCCTGCCAATAGCAGCAATCCCGATGGCGCGCAGACCGCCGCCATTCCGGAGACGCAGCCGCAAGCACCGGACCAAAAACCCGCGAATGCACAAGGCGAGGACAACGCAGCCAAAGCGAAGCCGCGCAAGGTGGCGGCGACAGGCAACGGCCGTATTCTCAGGGCTGTGACCATGCGCAGTGCTCCGAAGAAGGGGGCCACCCCCATCGGTACGATCCCTGCCCGGACCTCGGTGCAACTGATGGGCTGCAAGCAGTGGTGCGAGATCGTCTACAACGGCAAGCACGGCTGGGTGTACAAGAGCTACGTCAAGCCCGGCACGTAATATCCGACGATCGCCGCGTTCAGATGCAGCGCCCGCCATCGACCTCCAGCGCGACCCCGGTGATGAAAGCGGCCTCGTCCGAGGCCAGCCATAGAGCCGCGTTGGCGATATCGAGCGGGGTCGACAGCCTCCCGAGCGGGATCGAAGCGCGGAATGCCTCGCGGATCTCGGGCGTGTCGGCGCCCATGAATTTTTCAAGCATCCCGGTCTCGCCGGCGACCGGGCAAAGGCAGTTGACGCGAATGTTCCTGGGCGCGAGTTCCACCGCCATCGACTTGGTGGCGGTGATCGCCCAACCCTTCGAGGCATTGTACCAGGTGAGGCCGGGCCGCGGCCGCAATCCTGCGGTAGACGCCGTGGTCAAGATGACACCGCCGCCTTGCCGCTCCATGATCGGCACAACCGCAAGGGCGGCGTGATAGATCGCCTTCATGTTGACTGATGTGATCAGGTCGAAGGTTTCCTCGTCGACTTTGAGCATGTCGCCATTGCGATGGGTGAACCCGGCATTGTTGACCATGATGTCGACACGGCCGAAGGCGCTTTTGGCGGCATAGACCATCTCGTCGAACTCGGAGCGCAACGAAACGTCGGTCTGCGTCCAGATTGCCGCCTCGCCGATCTCATCGGCGACGCGTTTGGCACCCTTGGCGTTGAGATCGGCGACAACGACCCTGGCGCCCTCTTCCGCGAAGCGCTTGGCCATGCCTTCGCCGAAGCCCGATGCCGCACCGGTGATGATGGCGACCTTGTTTTCCAGACGCATGCTTTTCCCGCTCATGGACTTCCTCGATATCACTGCACAGCTTGCACAAGGGCTGGCGACCGATGCAATCGATGCCGCAAGGCGCGCCGATTTCTCCCTTAGCTTTCGTCACATTCACGTTCTATGCTGCAACTGCGAAAGCCTCCGGAGTCTTCGTTCACCGACAAGCCTCCCGGCGGCGCCAGTGTCAAGCGCACACGTGGACCGACGCAAAATCCAGCGGTTGGTCCTTGATGTGACACCATGGCACTGGAAAATTTAAATCGATTAGAATATATCAGCCTCGTACTTGCGACCGGCGTCAAAGCGGACAGACCATGACCAGCCAGATCATCCCCGTCGACCCTTTCGACTTCATCATTTTCGGTGGTACCGGCGACCTGTCGGAACGCAAGCTGCTGCCGTCGCTCTACTATCGCCAGCGCGACCATCAATTCTCCGAGCCGACGCGCATCATCGGCACGTCGCGCTCGAAAATGAGCGACGAGGAGTTCCAGGCTTTCGCCAAGCAGGCGATTTCGGACCATGTCAAGCCGGCCGATATCGATGCCAAGGAGTTGAAGACCTTCCTCGCCCGGCTTTCCTACGTCCCGGCCGATGCAACGAGCGGCGCCGGCTTCGACAAGCTGAAAAAGGCGATCGGCGAAAGCGACCACATCCGCGCCTTTTACCTGGCCGTGGCGCCGGCGCTGTTCGGTGACATCTCGCACAAGCTCAAAGAGCACAATCTGATCACGCCGAATTCGCGCATCGTGCTGGAGAAGCCGATCGGCCGCGATCTTGCCTCAGCGCAGGCGCTCAACGACCTGGTCGGCGACGACTTCCACGAAAGCCAGATTTTCCGCATCGACCACTATCTCGGCAAGGAGACGGTGCAGAACCTGATGGCGCTGCGCTTTGCCAATGCGCTGTACGAGCCGCTGTGGAATTCCGCCCACATCGACCACGTGCAGATCACCGTCGCCGAGACCGTGGGCCTGGAAGACCGCGTCACCTACTACGACAAGGCCGGTGCGCTGCGCGACATGGTGCAGAACCACATGCTGCAGCTGCTTTGCCTCGTCGCCATGGAAGCGCCCTCGTCGATGGACGCCGACGCGGTGCGCGACGAGAAGCTCAAGGTGCTGCGGGCGCTGAAGCGCATCAACGGCAACGAGGCGCCGAAGCACACCGTGCGCGGCCAGTACCGCGCCGGTGCGTCGGCCGGGGGACCGGTGAAAGGCTATGTCGAGGAACTCGGCAAGGACAGCAACACCGAGACCTTCGTCGCCATCAAGGCCGAGATCGGCACCTGGCGCTGGGCCGGCGTTCCGTTCTATCTCAGGACCGGAAAGCGGCTGGCGACCCGGGTTTCGGAAATCGTCATCGAGTTCAAGCCGATCCCGCATTCGATCTTCGGCGACAGCGGCGCGGGGCCGATCTTTGCCAACCAGCTGGTCATCCGGCTGCAGCCGGACGAAGGCGTCAAGCAGTTCATCATGATCAAGGACCCAGGCCCGGGCGGCATGCGGCTGCGCCAGATCTCGCTCGACATGAGTTTCGCGCAGTCTTTCGACGGCCGCGCGCCCGACGCCTATGAACGGCTGATCATGGATGTCATCCGCGGCAACCAGACGCTGTTCATGCGCCGCGACGAGGTGGAAGCCGCCTGGAAGTGGATCGACCCGATCCAGAATGCCTGGGAAGGCGCCAAGCAGGAAGCGCAGGGCTATACGGCAGGCACATGGGGGCCGTCGGCCTCGATAGCACTGATCGAACGTGACGGGCGGACATGGCACGAGAGCAATTGAACAGCGCCAGCTACAACTGGAACGCTTTTCCCGACCGTCCGCAACTGGCCTCGGCGCTGGCTGGCCGCGTCGCCGATACCCTGACCAAGGCGATCGCCGGGCGCGGCACGGCACTGCTGGCGGTCTCCGGCGGCACGACACCGGCAAAGTTCTTTGCCGCGCTCTCCGCGGCGCCGATCGCCTGGGACAAGGTGATCGTGACGCTGGTCGACGAACGTTTCGTGCCGGCCTCCTCGCCGCGATCCAATGCCGGGCTGGTTGCCGCCAACCTGCTGCAGAACGCGGCCAAGGCGGCCCGCTTCGTTCCGCTCTACCACGAGGCGGTCGGCATCGAGGATGCCGCGGCATCCGACGATGCGGCCCTGCGATCCCTGCCCTGGCCGCTCGATGTCGTGATCCTCGGCATGGGGCCTGACGGCCATACCGCCTCCTTCTTTCCCGACGCCGACGATCTGCCGAAGCTGCTCGACCCCGCCTCGGACAGGATCATCCTGCCGGTTCACGCCGTAAGTGCGGGTGAGCCTCGGCTGACCCTGACCCTGGCGCGGATCATCGACGCCGGTTTCATCGCGCTGCACATCGAGGGCGAGGACAAGCGCACCGCCTTCGACGGCGCGGCCGCGTCCGGGCCGCGAAAGCCGATCCGTGCCGTGCTCGACGCATCGCCCAAGCCCGTGGAGGTTTTCTGGGCGCCCTGATTTCAAGTTTACAAGTGGTCCCGGCAACGGCGGGAGGATGTTTCCGGGACCTCGCCTGAAAGGACCTGATCCCATGACCGCAAGACGAGACATCGAAGTCATCACCGAACGGATACGCCAGCGCTCCAAAGCGGGCCGGGAGCGCTACCTCAGCCGTATCGCCGAAGCGTCGAACCGGACCGCCAACCGGTCGGTGCTGTCCTGCGGCAACCTTGCCCATGGCTTTGCGGTCTGCAGCCCCTCGGAAAAGCTGGCGCTAGGCGCAGACAAGGTGCCCAATCTCGGCATCATCACCTCTTACAACGACATGCTGTCGGCGCATCAGCCCTTCGAGACCTTCCCTGCCCTGATCAAGGAGGCCGCGCGCGAGGCGGGCGGCATCGCCCAGGTCGCGGGCGGCGTGCCGGCGATGTGCGATGGCGTGACCCAAGGCCAGCCCGGCATGGAGCTGTCGCTGTTTTCGCGCGACGTGATCGCCATGGCAGCCGCGATCGGCCTGTCGCACAACATGTTCGACGCCGCCGTCTATCTCGGCGTCTGCGACAAGATCGTCCCGGGTCTGGTGATCGCCGCACTAGCCTTCGGCCATCTGCCGGCGGTGTTCATTCCTGCCGGCCCGATGACGACAGGCCTGCCCAACGATGAGAAGGCCAACGTCCGCCAGCTCTATGCCGAGGGCAAGGCAGGACGCGCCGAACTCCTGGAAGCCGAGTCCAAGTCGTATCACGGGCCGGGCACCTGCACCTTCTACGGGACGGCGAACTCCAACCAGATGCTGATGGAGATCATGGGCCTGCACACGCCGGGCGCGTCCTTCGTCAACCCCGGCACGCCCCTGCGCGACGCCTTGACCCGCGAAGCGACGAAACGGGCACTGGCGATCACCGCGCTCGGCAACGCCTATACGCCGGTCGGGCGGATGATCGACGAACGTTCGTTCGTCAATGGCGTCGTCGGCCTGCATGCCACCGGCGGCTCGACCAACCACACCATCCACCTGATCGCCATGGCCGCCGCCGCCGGCATCGCGCTGACCTGGCAGGATATTTCCGACCTCTCGGAAGCGGTGCCTCTGTTGGCACGGGTCTATCCGAACGGACTTGCCGACGTGAATCATTTCCATGCAGCCGGCGGCCTCGGCTTCCTGATCCGCGAACTGCTCGACGAAGGCGTCCTGCACGAGGATGTGCAGACGGTGTGGGGCGAAGGCCTGCGGCCGTACGCGGTCGAGGCAAAGCTCGGCGCCGACGGCGCTGTGCTGCGCGAGGCTTCGCCGCGCGCAAGCGGCGACGAAAAGGTGCTGGCGCCGTTCAACAAGGCTTTCCAGGCGACGGGCGGCCTGAAGGTGCTGGTGGGCAATCTCGGTCACGCCGTCATCAAGACATCGGCCGTCAAACCGGAGCGGCGTGTCATCGAGGCGCCGGCCAAGGTGTTCGACAGCCAGCAGGGGCTGAACGACGCCTTCAAGGCGGGCACACTCACCGGCGACTTCATCGCCGTCATCCGCTTCCAGGGTCCGAAGGCCAACGGCATGCCGGAACTGCACAAGCTGACCACCGTGCTCGGCATCCTGCAGGATCGCGGCCAGCGCGTGGCGCTGGTCACCGACGGGCG
Source organism: Mesorhizobium sp. BR-1-1-10 (assembly GCF_020165595.1). Taxonomy (NCBI): domain Bacteria; kingdom Pseudomonadati; phylum Pseudomonadota; class Alphaproteobacteria; order Hyphomicrobiales; family Phyllobacteriaceae; genus Mesorhizobium; species Mesorhizobium sp. BR-1-1-10. The sequence continues at coordinate 184,937 of NZ_JAIUIL010000006.1, forward strand.
CATGTCGGGCGCCTCCGGCAAGGTGCCGGCGGCAATCCATGTGACGCCGGAAGCGGTCGAGGACGGGCCGATCGCGCGGATCCATGACGGCGACATCATCCGCCTCGACGCCGATGCCGGCACGCTCGAAGTGCTGGTGCCAGGCACCGAATTCGCGTTGCGCCGCACGGCCGAAGTCGATCTCATCGGCAATGAATTCGGCTTCGGACGCGAGTTGTTCGCCGGCTTCCGCCAATTGGTGGGCCGCGCCGATCACGGCGCCAGCGCGTTCGGCACTGCCTGACGCATTCTGTCCGGCATGAAAAGGGGCGGCACGTGGCCGCCCTTTTTGCCGGTCGAAATCGCAATCCTCATTGCACCGTCAGTTCAACCCGCTCTCCGGCCTTCACGGTCACGGCGCCTTCCTTCTTGCTGTTGTCCGACTTCTCCGAAACCACGGCGTAATCGCCGGCCGCTATCGCGGCCTGATACTTCTCGTCATAGGCATAGCCGATCGACTTGCGATTGCCATTGATGTCCTTCTTCGTCTCGAAGATCTCGATCTTGGAGGTGCTAGGCGCCGTGATTGCCAGCACGCCGGCATTCATGGCGACCTTGAGGTCCTGGAACTCGCCGACCTTGACGCTGAAAGGCTGTTCCACGACGGCGAGATCGACCGTCGCGATCAGCACATAGTCATCGGGCGGCAGATCGAACTTGCTGTCGGGGCCATAGGCATAGGTGACCTCGTCGCGGGTGCCATCGATCTTCTTCTTGGCCTTGAGCACCTTGAAGCCGGTGCCTGAACCGTCAGCCTTGTCGCCGCCGGCCACATAGTATGCGTTGGCAACGACATGGCCGACGCCGACGATGATGTCCTTGTCGATCACCCTGCCCGCGGCAAGCAGGATCGTTTCGGTGACCACGCCCTGTCCGATCGTGACGGTCACTTTCTCGTCGCCGGCCGGCAACACGACTTTCGTGTCTCCATAATAGGTCGGAGGGTTGTCGACGCCCGGATAGGCGATCACGACAGCCGCCCCGCCGGCCACATCGGCACCTTGGCTCGGACGCGGATGCAGGATGAGTGTGCCGGCATTCAAGGTGAACAGCGGCTTGTAGACCTGGCCCGCCTCGATCTTGATCTTCTGCTCCGTCTTGGCCTCACCGTCGCGCGCGACGACGATGTAGTCGCCCGGTTCCAGATTGGCTTTGTAGTCGCCGTATTCGGTGGTGACGTTGTCGCCGCGCGTGCCGTCCGATTTGGCCTTGTAGACTTCCCAGGCATTGCCGTCGGTGACAGGATCTCCGCCCTCGGCCAGCACCACGGTCGGCATGAAATTGAACTCGGGCTTCGCCGGCTCGGGCGCTGGTGCCGAAGCGAGGGCCGGTGCTGGCTCGGGCGCCGGTGCCGCGACGGTCTCGACCAGCGCCTCCTGCAGCGCCTTCTCATCGGAAGCCTGGATGTATTTGCCGCCGGTATTGTCGGCGAGGCAGGCAATCTGCTTGCCTTCGTCGGCGGTCAGGCCGAAGCCGACGACGTCGGCGGTGAAATCGACGCCGGAGGCTTCGAGTTCCTTGCCAAGCGCACAAGGGTCGCCGCCGCACGTTTCGAGCCCATCGGTGATAAGAACGACAGTTGCCTTGTCCTCGGTGTATTTCAGCGCTTCGGCCGCCTGCTTGACGGCTGCCGTCAGCGGCGTCTTGCCGAGGAACTTCATGCTGTCGGCGGCTGCCGAGATGGCGCTTGCCGAGCCCGCCTGGGGCGGCACGATCAGTTGGATGTCGTCGCAGCTGCCTTTTTCGCGATGGCCATAGGCCATGAAGCCGATCTCGTCGTCAGCGGGAACCGATTGAAGCACGGTCCTCAGCGATTCGCGGGCGATTTCGAGCTTGGGCTTTCCGTCGATCTGCGCCCACATCGATCCCGACGCGTCGAGGATGATGATGACCTTGTTGGCGGCAAAGCCGAATGTCGTCGTCGACAAAAGGAGGATCGCCGCAGCGACGCTCCGCGCAAGTATCGCCATCGAAATCTCCTGAGTTAGCCACCCCGTCCGCTGGCCGAAGCTATTTGAGCGCGTGCAGGGACACAAGCCACCGCTATCAACGATAGCTCGCATAGGGCCCGTGCGTACCCAATTCAGTATGTCGTGCGGCGCTCTTCCGAGGGCGGGCGGCCAAACTGCAGCCGATAGCTCTGGGCAAAATAGGAATGCGAGGTGAAGCCGGTCGCGATCGCCACGTCGAGGATCGGCATGTTGGTCTGGCGCAGCAATTCGCGCGCCCGCTCCAGCCGCAGCCGCATGTAGTAGCGTCCGGGCGTGACGTTGAGATGGCGCAGGAACAGCCGCTCCACCTGGCGCACCGAGAGGCCCGCCGACTTGGCGAGCTGTACCGCCGACAGCGGCTCATCGAGATGGTCGGCCATCAGTTCGACGATGCGTCGCAACTTCTCCGACTTGCCGGTGAGGTCACGTTCCGGCCCGACGCGCTGGCGGTCTCCAGCGGAGCGGATGCGCTCGTGCTGGAACTGGTTGGCGACGCCATTGGCGAGGTTGGAGCCGAAATCGCCACGCACGATCTCCAGCATCAGATCGATCGAGGTGGTGCCGCCGGCGCAGGTGTAGCGTTTGCGGTCGATCTCGAAGACGTTGCCCGTGCAGTTGATGTCGGGAAAGCGCTCGACGAAGCCGGCGCGGTTTTCCCAATGAATGGTGCAGCGATAGCCTTCGAGCTGGCCGGCCTCGGCCAGCAGGTAGGATCCGACCGACAAGGCACCAAGCGCGTTGCCGCGCCGGCCCCAGCTGCGCAAGGCGGCCAGAACCTTGCTCTTGCCCGGAAATTCCGTAGTCAAGCCGACCGAGACGAAGAGAATATCGACCGGCGGCAGGTCGGCGACGGCGTAGTCGATCTTGAGCGGCAGGCCGTTGGAAGCCATCACCGGGTCACCATCGGCCGACACAGTTGTCCAGCCGTAGAAATCGCGACCGAGCAGGCGGTTCGCCGATCGGAAGGTATCGATCGCGGCGGCCAGCGAGAACATGGAAAACTTGTCGACCAGCAGGAAAGCGAACTGCCGGCCGCCTTGAACGGGATCATTCGTGACCGGCCGTTCCGGGGAAATAGTGGGGTTCGGCAAAGCTGCGGCTTTCAGGGTCAACCCGGGCTCAGAAGGAAGGCCGCTTCAATCCGGCCGCAAGGTAGGCCGAAGCTAACGTATTGGCCATCAACATGGCAATGGTCATCGGCCCGACACCGCCGGGCACCGGGGTGATCGCACCGGCCGCCTTGGCCGCTTCGGCATAGGCGACATCGCCGACGAGACGCGACTTGCCCTCGCCTTTCTCGGGCGCGGGAATGCGGTTGATGCCGACATCGATGACGGTGGCGCCAGGCTTGACCCAGTCACCCCTGATCATTTCCGGCCTGCCGACAGCAGCGACCAGGATGTCGGCCGTGCGGGCAAGCGCCGGCAGGTCCTTGGTGCGGCTATGCGCGATGGTGACGGTGCAGTTGGCGGCAAGCAGCAGATTGGCCATCGGCTTGCCGACGATGTTGGAGCGGCCGACGACAACGGCGTTGAGGCCGGACAGGTCCTTGCCGCGCACGCGCTCGATCAAAAGCATCGAGCCGGCGGGCGTGCAGGGAACGAAGGCCGTGTCGAGTTCACCGGTGCCGAGCTTGCCGACATTGATAAAATGGAACCCGTCGACGTCCTTGTGCGGCGCGATCGCCTGGATGATCTTGCCGGCATCGACATGGGCTGGCAGCGGAAGCTGGACCAGGATGCCGTTGATTTCAGGATCGGCGTTGAGTTCGGCGATGAGCTTGAGCAGCGCCTCTTGGGACGTTTCCGCCGGCAGCGTGTGCTGAAGCGAATGAAAGCCGCATTCCTTGGCGGTACGGGATTTGGAGGCGACATAGACCTGGCTCGCCGGATCCTCGCCGACGATGACCACGGCCAGACCTGGCTTGGCCTGGCCCTTGGCGACCAGCTCGGCAGTCAACGCCTTGACCGTCCGCACCACGTCTTCGGCAACGCTTTTTCCGTCAATCACTTCGGCCATGCCACCCTCAACATCGTTCCGCCCAACGCCGCTTCGAGAACATAATGCCGCGGCGCAGGCAATCTGCAGCGCGGCATTGTCACGAAAATACAAGCTCGCAATCCCGTCAAAGCGCCTTCCCATGCCGTTTACGCGAAACCGGCACGGTTTTGTTCGGCCTCCGCAGCCTATCTGATGGTTCAGAAGTAGCGGCGGCGGGTGCGGTTTTCCGTGAGTTCGCGGACCGCTTCGCGGAATTCACGCAGGCTGGCGCGAATCTCTTCGACCGATGCTTGTTCGCCACCCTCCTCGACCGGGGTCGGCCTCGCGGGCGGGGCGGCCGGTGGCTGCGCCGGAGGAGCGGGCGGCGGCGGATACGGCATCTGCGCCGCATAAGGTCCCGCTGAGCTTTGCGTGGAGGGATGGCCCGCTTGCGACCAGGGCTGCGCCTGGGGGTAGCCCAACGGCTGTGCATAGGGAGAGGACGGAAACGGGGGAGCCGGGTACGTTGCCTGTTGCGGCATTAGGGGCGAGCGCGAAGGCAAGGTCATCCGCTGCCCATACCCCGCATCGGGGCCCGGCTGGAAGGGTGACTGCGAATAATCCAGGCCGGCCGCCTGCCGAGGCCCGAAACCGGACTCCGGATGGCCAGGAAATAGCGGAGCGTTGACAGGCCGTCCGTTGTCGGCGAAGGCGGGCAGGCCGAACCCGCTGGAGATGTCGTCGTCGGCTTCGGCGGACGGCTTGCGGGACATGGCCTTGCGCAGTCTCGACATAAGTGCGCCGATCCTCCCGGAGCTTTCGGCGGGAGCGGCCTCGGTCCGCGTGACCGGCGGCGGTGGTGCGGGCGGCGGCGGCACAGGCGCTGCCGCCATCGGTGGCTCTGGCGGAGGCTCCGCCCGGAATGCCTGCTCCTCGCGAGGCGCTCTCTGGTCAGCCAACTTGCGTTCGTCCACCTTGCGCTCGCGGCGTGAGCGCGCGCTTGCCGTCTCGCGCAGGCTGTCATAGGTGCCACGCAGAGCGCCAACGCCAACGCCGGCGGCAAGGCCAAGCAGCAGGCCGGCCAGCGCCACCAAGGCCCGTGAGGGTCCATTTGGCTCGAGTGGAGCCTGGGCGGGAGTGATCACATTGATGTTGGTCGTGTTGATGCCCGTCTGTTCACCAGTCTCCTTGGCGCGCAGGAGATATTGTTCGTAGACGGAACGCTTGGCGGTGGCCTCGCGCTCCAGCTCCCGCAGGGCAACCAGGTCGCTGTTGACGTCGCCGCTTTGGACCTTTGCCTGGGCCAGCCGGGAAGCAAGGTCCTGTTCGAGCTGAACCGCGCGCTTCAAGTCGACCTGCAGCGAAGAGGCGATGCGGCGCAGTTCAGCCGCGATGCGCTCGCGCGCGCCGGCGATCTGGGCGTCGAGGGCCTGGAGTTCTGGATGACGCGGTCCCAGCCGGACCGCGGCACGATCGGCCTCCTGCTTCAGCGTTGCATATTGCGAGCGCAGATCGCTCATGGCGTTGGAGTTGATCTCTTCCGGCAACGTGCCGGTCAGAACGGAATTGACATCCAGCGAACGCGCCGACGCTGCCCGGGCATTGAGTTCCAGCGTGCGGGCGCGGGCGACCGAGAGCTGCTCGTTGAGCTTCAGCATTTGATCGTCGCTGATCAGATGGCCTTGCGCGTCGACCAGGCCATGCGTGGCCCTGAAATCCTCGACCTTGCGCTCGGACGCCTCGACCCCCTTGCGCAGATCATCGAGCTTGGACGTCAATTCGTTCGTCGCGCGTCCGGCCATGTCGGACTGGTATTTGGCGGCTTCCTGCTGGAAGACGGTCCTCGTGGTATTGGCAATGAGCGCCGACTTGTCGCCGTTCTGGCTCACGGCGCTGACGGAAATGACAAAAGTCTTGCCGCTGCGTTCGACCGACAGGCTCTTGGCCAGATTGCCGACAGCCAGAGCCTGGCGGCGAACCTCATCGACGCCGCCAGGCCCATCGTTGCGCGACACGATCGAGCGGATGAGCGACATGACGCCGAGGCCGCCGGAGCCCTGGCCATTGAATTCCGGATCGTTGACGAGGTTGAGATTCTTGACGACCTGATCGAGAACGGTGCCCGAGGTTAGCATCTTGATCCGGGTTTCGACGACGGCCAGAGCGGCATCGGGCTGGCCTACCGGTTGGGTGAGATCGCGGTCGGAGAGCTTCAGGTCACCCGGCTCGATGATCAGTTCGGTCGTGGCTTCGTATTTCTTCGGCATCGACAAGGCGATGGCAACGCCAAGTCCAGCGCCCAGTATCGTGGTCGCAACGATCAGCAGCTTCGACCTGGCAACGCCGCGAACGACCAGCATAGGATCGATCAGCGGCTTCCACTGCTGACTGTCCGCCCCGCCATTGGAGGACGGGTCGGCTCTGCCCGCAGCGCGGGACCCGATTGCATCGTGGGCGCCACCCGTGCCCGAAGGTTCCTCGGGGGCGGGCCTTGCTTGCGGCATGTCGGGTGGCAAATCGCCAGTGCCGGTTTCCCCCCGCGAACGCCAGGCGCCGTCGGATTCAGACGGCTGCTCCTCGTCCAGGCGAGACCGTTCGGCGTTCTCAGCTGCCGACCGAGGTGGGCTCGCCTTCGTCTCGCGACGGGAACGAGCCAGGCGATGGCGCGTGGCGGCATCCTCGCGCCATGAGGGGTCCGCGCGATCTCCAATCGACACCAGCGAAGCATCGTCCTCGCCACGCACGGCTTCACCAAGCGCCAGCAAGGAGCGCTCGCGCTTCCAGTCTTCACGGTTTTCCCTGTCGACCATGTCGTGGAGCTTTACTCTTGGCCGCTTGGCAGCGGCGGTCGGCCATTCGTTAAGCCACGCTAAACAGGCATAGGAAACAAAAAGTTAATTTCGAAAGAGGACGGCAAGAATTCACGTCATTCTTGTAAGAACTTTCAACACAACTAAAAGCTTCAGAACGGCGCGTTAAACTTTCCAGCCTATGCATTTTCCTCGACGTATGACTGAGGCCAGCGACATACCGCAAAGGCGGACCTTCGCGCGGATCGGCACCTTGATGGCCGAACGGCGGGGGCTGGTGCGCGACTATTTTTCGGCGATCAGCGGCGCCGGCGGGCGATTGGTGTTTTCACTCGCCTATTTCATCGCGCTCGCCAATACGCTGTCGATCGCAGAGTTCGGCATGTTCGCCACCGCCTCGGCGGCCGGCGTCATGCTGTCGAGGCTTCTCGCCTTCGGTTTCATTTCGGCACTCTACCGCACCGCCACCATCCGCCCCAATCTGATCGGCACGTTCACAGCGGGTTTCCTGCTGCTCGGCGCCGTCTCGCTGCCGCTTTTGGCCGTGGCCTCGTTCGGCGTTTACCTGATCTTCTTTGCAGGCACCGTGCCGCTGTCGGTATTCACGGCGATCGTTTTTGCCGAGGCGCTGCTGTGGCGGCCGGTGGAAGTGGCGCTGATCGTCAACAACGGGCTGGGCAAATTCGGCCGTGCAGCCGTGCTGGCGATCCTGGCCACCGCCCTGCGGGCGCTTGGCGCGGTGTTGTTCATGGTCTCGCCACAGCATGACATTTGGATGTGGTCGTGGTTCTACATAGGGGCCAACGCCGCCTCGCTGCTTTTGGCTTTTGGCTGGTTCTATCCACGCCAGCGGCTGCGGCTGCGCATCGAACTCTATCTGCGGCGGCTCGCCGATTCCATCTATGTGGCCGGCGCCGAGGTGTTGTTCTACCTGCAATCGGAATTCGACAAGCTGCTGGTGCTGGCGATCGGCGGCCCGCATTTGGCCGGCATCTATGCCATCATCATGCGGCTCGTCGACCTGACGGCGATCCCCATCCGTACCTTCTCCATGATGCTCGTGCAGCGCATGATGCGCGCGCCGGAGCTGCTGTCGCGCCTTGCGATAAAGAGCGGCATCGAGGGCGGCGTGTTCCTCGTTTCAACGCTGGCGCTGGCAGCGCTTGGCATCGTGCTGCATTTCTTTCCCAACGCACTCGGCAGGAATGTTTCCGAGGCCTCACCCCTGGTGGCGCTGGCGATCTGTGTGCCTGGACTGCGCAATCTGGTCGAATACCAGGCCGAGCTTCTTTTCGCGCGCGGCCAGACGCTGGTGCGGGCGCTCAATCTCGGCCTGCTCGCCGCCCTCAAGGCGCTGCTGCTGATCTATGTGCTGACCACCATTTCCGAAACATCTGATCTGGTGCTGTCGCTCAACATCGTCTTCCTGCTGCTCTACCTCGCGTCCATGCTGCTGACCTATTCGGCGCTGCGCAGACCGGCCAAGGCAATCTAGGACAAATCAGCGATCAAGCCCGATCAGGCGTCGGATCCGGCCTATATCGGTGCCGATGAAGGACTGCATGCCGATTGCCACCTGCTCTGGCGCCATGCTGGCAACGAAGCGGCGGAACTCGTCGTCCGACAGCGCCTCGCCCGTCCAGTGGACGCGGCAGAATTCTTCCGAACCGTGGAAGTGGCCGGCTCCGTCCAGCAGATCGTCGACATAGCGTCCGTAGATCATGCATTCGGAGAATTTGCGCGCCGAGCCGATGACCTCGACCCAGTCGCGGCCATGGACCTTTTCGATCCGGCCGCACATGGCAAGCACCGTGTCGCGGCGCCAGGCGATCAGCGTCGAGATATAATCATGGACCGATCTCCGGGACGAATCGATGCCAAGTGCCGTTCCGGCATTGCACGACCACAAGCGATGCTCGTCATGGCCGTCATCGGCGAGCACGCCATCCCGGCGGAACAAACGCGCCTTGCCATCTCGCCAGAAGGCACCGCAATCAAACGCCTTCAGGAAAGCGACGTCGGAATCGCAGAAGATCAGCACATCTTCCCCTGCGTGCGCCGATATGGCGATACGGCGCAGCTGCTGCACGTGCCAGCCACGCAGCGGCTGGGTTTTCAGGCTGAGCCAGACGCGGCGGCGAAACAGGCTGAGCGGATCGTCGAAGGCGCGCAGCCAGCGCGGCAGGAGATCCCGCTCATCGACGACCGAACGGCGGCTGGTCTGCAACTGACGGAAAAGCGCAAGGTCGCGATGTTCGACCAGAATGTAGTGGTGCGCGGCACCCGAGACATGCCGGTCAAGCGTTTCGCACAGCAGTCGGCAGCGTTCGAAATCCGGGGCGTAGCTTGCCGTCACAACCGCTGCCGTCGGCGTCTTCGGCAACAGGCCTGGGCCGGCCAGCGGGTCTGGGACGAACCGCTTGTTCAACGAAACTCTCCGGGAGCATCTGCGACGGCCTCGGCGCCGCGCGCCCATTTCTGCTTGACGACCCGCCACAGGAACAGGGGGTTGCCGACCACGTAGCGGCGCCAGAGCCGGCCCGGCTCGACCGCCAGACGGAACAGCCATTCCAGCCGCAGGCGGCGCATCCACAGCGGTGCGCGCGGCACCGAGCCGCTCAGGAAATCGAGCAACGCGCCGACCGCGATCGGCAGCGTGCAATGGCGTTCGTCGATGTGGCGTTCAATCCACAATTCCTGGCGCGGCACGCCCATCGCGACCAGCAGCATATCAGGCCGTAGCTTTGCGATGCGGTCGATGATCTCCGGCTCCTGCGCGGGGGAGAAATAACCGTCGTGAATGACCACGAAGTTGTGCTGCACGGCAAGCGCCGCCAGCTTCACGGACGCCGCCTCGGCGTTGACACGGGTTGCTCCGAGCAGCCCCACCGTCAGCGGCCTCTTGGAAGCCTGCAGGAAGGCCGGCACGAAATCGGTGCCGTTGAGATTGTCGGGAAACGGCGCGCCGTAGAGAAGCTTCGCGGCGAGATCGACGCCAATGCCGTCCGGCAGGATGAGGAAATCGTCGAGCGCCTCGGCGAACACCGGGTCGGTGTGGGCGATATTGGCATTGTGGGCGTTGAGGAAACTGACCTTGGTGAAGCGCCGCTCGGCGATCAATCGGTTCAGCAAGGCAATCGCATCGTCCCAGCGGATCGCCAGCACCGGGATACCGAGGATTGCCTTCAGGCTGTCAAAGCCGAACGCGGCGCGGGCGGCGTGCATGTTCATGCAAACACCTCCTCCCGCACGGCGCCGATTTTTTCGAGACCGACACGAACCGCGGCGTCGAGCGCCTTGACCTGCCGGCGATGGAAGGTGCTGCCATCGACATCGTGAATGTCGGCCGCGGCTGCCTCCAGGGCCCGGGCGAAGCCGGCCGGATCGTCGGTGACGACGCAATTGTCGGGGCGATGGTCGATGCCGCGCAGCGACCGGCTGGTGGCGACCGAGGGCAGGCCAAGCTCGAAGGTCTCGATGGTCTTCAGCTGTACGCCGCTGCCCGCGGTGCTGATCAGCGGGATGACGGCCGCGCCGCGCACGAAAGCCCTGGCATCTGCGACACGGCCGACAAACTCGACGCCCGGATGCGCGGAGGTGACGCCGGAAGGCATGTGACCCGCTATGCGGATGCGGAAACCAGGCCGCAGATGCGGCACCACCTTGCCCAAGAACCAGTCGAGGCCGATGCGGTTCGGCTGCCAGGTCCAGGTGCCGATCAGGGCCGCGTCACAGTCGATCGCGCGCCGGCCGTTCCAGACTGGCGCCGTGGCGCCGGTCACCAGCGGCAGCACCGCCGAACGATCATCCGAGGCGACGCCAAGTGCCCCGCGATCCTCCTCGGCCAACGTGAAGACAAAACGCGCGCGGCGGCAGAGGCGCTCTTCGACCAGTTTGAGCAGCCTTGCCTCGCGCCGAAACAGCAGGCGCTGGAAAATGCCGGCGGCGGCAACGGCGTTCTCCCGCGCCGAGAGATGCTCGACATTGTGGGCGACGAAAATCGAAGGCCGGTCTTCGAAGACCCGTTCGAAAGCACCGGCGAACTGCACGGAATTCAGCACATAGCCATCGAACGGACCGGCTCGTTCGAGGGCGGCCTGAACATCGTGGCTGGACACCGCACGCAACTTGACCGACGCGAAGGTCAGGCCTGAAAACATCGCCTTGCCGACCCAGACAAGCTTTTGCAGCGGCGAAGCACTTTCGGTGCGCACGTCGACCGCCCCCAGCACCACGGTATTTTCGGGATCGGCCGCGGCTTTCCCGGGCCAGGTGAAGCCGATGACCGTGACGCGCGCGCCGGCGCGCCGCAGGGCGGCGATAATCGCGGCGTTGGCTATCTCGTAGCCCGAGGCGAGAGCACCGTCGGGCACGATCGATGTGGCGAACAGCAGATGCATCTTACCTATCCTGTGGTGTAGCCGGTAGCAAAGCGCGGTGAACCCTTGATTAAACGAGCACGATCAACGCCCCAAAACCCATGTCTGGCGGGCCTCTCCGTGCAAGGTGATTAACGAAACCTTATCATCGTGGTGCTACCAGAACGCGACTCACGACGCGGCTGGACACGGATGATCCCTTTGCCATTGGACGGTTCGGTATCGATCGCGGGACGATCTCGCCTGCTCGACGTGGAGGCCGTCGAAGCGATCGTCACCTTGCCGACGTTCAAGCGGCCGCAGCAGGTGCTGGAGACACTGGCGTCGCTGCGCGCGCAGCAAACCGACAGGCGCTTTGCCGTCATCGTCATCGAGAACGAGGCCGAGGCGCGGGAGGGCGCCAAGGCGGTGCTGCCGCTGTTCGAGCGCGGCGAGATACCGGGCATGGTCATCATCGCGCATGAGCGCGGCAATTGCAGCGCCTACAATGCCGGCTGGCAGACGGCGATCCTGCAGTTCCCGAACTTCAAGCATCTTCTTGTCATCGACGATGACGAGACCGCCGATCCGCAATGGCTGGAGCGGATGTGCCACGCCGCCGAAACGCTCGCCGCCGACATCGTCGGCGGCCCGCAGGTGCCCGTTTTTGCCGATCCTGCCCATGCCAAATGGGCCGAGCATCCCGTCTTCGCACCCCCCTACCGGGAGACGGGACGGGTGCCCGCGCTCTATTCGTCCGGCAATCTTCTGGTCGGGCGCAACGTGCTGACCGCGATGGGGCCGCCCTTCCTCGATCTCAGATTCAATTTCATGGGCGGCGGCGATTCCGACTTTCTCAGCCGGTCGGCGCAACGCGGCTTCGTGCTGGGCTGGTGCGCCGAAGCCAAGGTGCGGGAGACCGTTCCGGCCCGGCGCGTCGAGACCGACTGGATCCGCGCCCGCAGCCTACGCAACGGTGTCATCTCGACACTGGTGGAAAAGAAGAGGCGCGCCGGCATGCCGTTCGCCGGCGCCAAGGTATTCGCCAGGAGCCTGGCGCTGCTTGCCGCCTCGCCGGTTCGCGGCATCATGCGGCTGGCGCGCACGGGATCCCCGGCGGCCGCCATCTACCCCGTCCATGTGGCGCTGGGCCGCGTGCTGGCCGAATTCGGATATGCCAATGAGCAATACCGCCAGCCTGAGAAGAACTGAGCGCGCGCCGCTCAGCGCCGCGTTCACGCGCGGTGGCGTGGCGACCGCGATCGCCGCGCTGCTGTTCACCGTCATCATGGTGTCCTTCCGCCCGTTCCAGCCGGCCGGCGCCGAACTCACCGGCGAAGGGGGCGACATCGTCAATCAGCTCGGCTTCGGCTCGCTCGGCGGGATTTCGATCTTCGCGCTGATGGCCTTCGCCGATCCGCGCGTCGTGCGCTCGCTGCTCAGCCCATCCTGGATACTGATGCTGGGCTTCTTCTTCCTGTCGGTGGTGCTGGCGACCGATCCGCCCTCAGCAATGCGCGCGGCGTCCTTCACCATGATCGGCATCCTGACGATGGCGACGATTCTGGCGCTACCCCGCGACGCGGAGTCCTTCTCCAGGGTCATCATCTTCACCGCGGTCGTGGTCATGGGCCTGTCCTATCTCGGCCTGATCGTCTTTCCGCACGAGGCGATGCACACGGCTGACTCGCAGGAGCCTGAACATGCCGGCCTGTGGCGCGGGGTGTTCACCCACAAGAACATCGCCGGCCCGATCATGGCCTGCTTCAGCTTCGCCGGGCTTTATCTCTACCGACGCGGCCAGCGCTGGTGGGGCGCGGGTATCTTCTGCGCGGCGATGATCTTCATGCTGCACACCGGCTCCAAGACCACCGCCGGGCTGGTGCCGTTCTCGATCCTGATCGTGATGTTTCCGAGTCTGATGGGCATGCGGCTCGGTACGCCGATCCTGTTCATGCTGGCGATCATCGCCACGGCGGTCGGCACGCTGGGCATCGTCTTCCTGCCGCCGGTGAAGCATCTGGCGGCCATCTACTTCCCCGACCTCACCTATACCGGCCGGACGACACTGTGGGAGTTCGCCGGCTCGATGCTGGCGAAGAAGCCGTGGACCGGCTACGGTTATGAGAGCTTCTGGGGCACGCCGCTGCTGCTCAACCAGGACCAACCCTTCGATCGCCCGTGGGACATCAGGACCATCGTGCACGGCCATGACGGCTATCTCGACATCGCGGTGCTGATGGGCATCCCTGCCCTTTGCGTGGCGGTCTACACCTTCCTCATCGCACCATTGCGCGACTATATGCGCATTCCGCCGCGCAAGGAGAACATCTATCTCGGCGATTTCTTCATGATGGTGGTGCTGTTCACCGCACTCAACGCCTTTCTCGAGAGCTTCTTCTTCCATCGCGGTGATCCGGTCTGGCTGTTCTTCGTGCTCGGCGTGCTGGGCCTCAGGCAAGTGTCGTTGCGGCCGATCGCGGTGCGCACGCCTGTTCAGCGGTCCTGAGAGGGCTTCCCCACCGACCCGCGAGCGTCTATGTCATGGCCTTTCCTCGGAGGGCTCTCGATGACGATCAGGCTTGTTCTCGCCGGTTGCGGCAATATGGGTTACGCCATGCTCTCGGGCTGGCTGAAGTCCGGCAAGCTTGCACCCTCGGCGGTTTTCGTGGTCGAGCCCAATGCCGAGCTGCGCGATCGCGCAGTGGCGCTTGGCTGCGGCTCGGCAGCGGATGCCGGGGCCATTCCGGCGGATGCCGTGCCCGATCTGGTCGTCATCGCGGTGAAACCTCAGGTGATCCGCGACGTCACCGCCGCGTACAAGCGCTTCGGCGATGGACGCACCACTTTCGTCAGCATTGCCGCCGGCACGCCGTCCGCCACCTTCGAGGACATCCTCGGCAACCGCGCCCCCGTTGTGCGGTGCATGCCCAACACGCCGGCGGCCATCGGCAAGGGCATGATGGTGGTGTTTTCCAATCCCTTGGTTTCCGCCGACGCCAAGCGCTTCGTCGCCGACCTTCTGTCGGCCAGCGGCGAAGTGGCCACTATCGACGACGAGGGCCTTATGGATGCGGTGACCGCCGTGTCCGGATCGGGTCCGGCCTATATCTTCCATTTTATCGAAGCGCTGACGGTGGCCGCAGAGAAGGCCGGCCTGCCGGCGGCGACCGCCAGGCTGCTCGCCATGCAGACCGTCTACGGCGCGGCCTCGCTCGCCGCCGAAAGCCGCGAGGACCCGGCTATGCTGCGCAAGCAGGTGACCAGCCCCAACGGCACAACGGCGGCGGCGCTTGGCGTGCTGATGGGCGATGACCGGTTGACCAATCTCCTTACGCAAGCGGTGGAAGCGGCGCGGCTGCGGTCGATCGAACTAGGGAAATAGAGCAGACTCCCTAGGCCAGATCGGTATGCGAGAAGTCGTTGCCTTTGTAGAGCAGAGCAGAGCCGCGGCCCTTTGCGCAAGCATAGGACAGGCAATCGGCCAGGTTGAGTTGGGCGGGATGCCCGCGTCCTTTTCCATAGTCTGAAAAAGCTTGGACCGCGAGCTTGGCGTCGCCGGCGTCGATGGGAACGATTTCGATTTCGGCCTCGCGCAGAAAAGCCTCTATCGCCACTTCAGCGACGAGCGGCTCGACGGCCAGCATAGTTGAAAGCCGCATAGCCGCTTCGAGCACCACCAGCGCGGAAGTAATCCTGCGAGGTGCTACCGCGATGCGGTTGCTCCACTCGCCAGCATCTCCTTCTCCCGAAAGAATTGCGACGACCACCGAGGTGTCGACAAACATCAGGAGTGGCCCCACATCTCATCGATCTCATCCTTGTGTACGGGCCGGCCGCCCTGGCCAGCTCTGGCTTTGAGTTCATCGGCGATGGCAGCCAGCCGCTGCGCCAACGGAGCGCGTCCACTTTCCCGTTTCAGTTCGGACTCAAGAGCTTCGATCACCGCCTCGGTCATCGAAATCTTGCGTTTGGCGGCGAGCCGCTGTGCCAGTTCACGTGCACGCGGGTCCCTGATCTGGAGGTTCATTGGTCGATCCTCGGCGTCATCTGCCATTACAATATAGCGCATCTGTCATGACAGCGCCACAACGGGCTTGTTTCCGTACAGCATCTCGTCCTGCAGGCGGCGCAGCGCGAACAGACTGGTCGTCCGGTCTGGCGCTGCATTGTCGGTGGTCAGCAGTGCACCTTTCCTGACCGGCTTCAGCACCTTGCCGCCCTCAAGCAGGCCGACCGGCACGGCGCGCTGGGAACGCGCGTCGCCGACGGTCATGGTCCAGGAGCGATAGCAGGTCTCGCCGATCGCATCGAAGGTCTCGCCGGCGGCGAGATCGCGCTTGGCGACGGCGCAGACCTCGGCAACCGGCCGCGGCAGCGGCACCATGTCGGGCTTGCCGAACAGCACGATGCGAGCGGCCGTCAGCGGCACTTCCAGTGAGGTCAGATGGTAGGGCCGGAACAGGCTGTAATAGGGACCGCGGCCGATATGCAGGTCGTCCATGCGTTCGATGATGCGCGGATGCGTCGCCTCGACGATGACGAAGACACCGGGCGCCACACCCTTGCCGATGGTGTAGTCGACGACGCCTTTTTTCAGCAGGAGGCCACCATCCTCGCGCGGGATCAGCACCTTGACGAGGTCATCGCGGTCGGCCTTGGGACCATGCATGCCGGGCACGTCAGGCACCAGCCCGGTGGCGTTGGCGATGGCGCACATCTCGACCATGGTCTTGGAGCCGTCGACGAACTCGACCAGCATGCGCGGGTTCATGTTGCGGCGGGTCGCTTCCTCGCGATAGTCGTCAGGCACGGCATCGTGGTTGAGCGGGTTGTTCTTGCCCTTGCCAGCCGAGACGATGGTAAGGCCGAGTGCGGACGCGAACTCGATCAGTTCCATGCAGCTCGACGGCTCGTCGCCGGCGCCGACCGAATAAACCACGCCAAGCCGGTCGGCCTGCTGCTTGAGGTAACAGCCGATGGTGACGTCGGCCTCGACATTCATCATCACCAGGTGCTTGCCGTGCTCCATCGCCATCAGGTCGAAATCGGCGGCGACGCCCGGCTTGCCGGTGGCGTCGATGACGACATCGATCAGTGGGTTGGTGACCAGCATCTCGTTCGAGGTGATGGCTATTTTTCCAACCTCGATCGCCGCGGTGACTTTCGACGCGGTGTCGGCTTCGACCGCCATCGCCTCGTCACCGTAGGCGATGCGGATGGCGTCACGCGCGGTATGCGGGCGCCGGGTCGAGACGGCGCAAACCGCAATGCCGGGCATCAGCATGCCTTGCGTGACGAGGTCAGTGCCCATTTCGCCGGAGCCGATGATGCCGATGCGCACCGGGCGGCCCTCGGCGGCACGTCTGGCGAGATCGCGGGCAAGCCCGGTCAAGGCGACATTGGTCATGCGGGATGTCCACAGCTTCTTGGTCTGGACGCGAATTAGCAGGGACCATTCCCCTGTGCCAACAAAACCGCTCGCGACCGGCGATTTCCAACGAAAATGACCCGTGACAAGCGTCGTCGCCTTGGCCGATTGGCCCAAAGGCTTGCCAATTGACATTGTTGCGAACAGTCTCAATAAAACATTCGTTTGCCAACAAAGGCAAATGTTCATCGAGACAACCGCTCGGAGGGGCACTCGTCTCGCGGCATCTGGGGAGTGCCTTTGCGCTAAGGTGGCGGCAGAGGCTGAGAGAAAGGAGCACCGCGAAGCTTTAGGCTCGGGGCTCCAGGGGAGGAAGAATGGATACTCTACTCGCTGGCCTCAAGGGGGCCATCGACACGCTCGGCGCGACAATCCTGCTGCCGATCGTCATTTTCATCATTGCCGTGGTTTTGGGCGCCAAGGTCAGCAAGGCCTTTCGCGCCGCCGTCACCATCGGGGTCGCCTTCATCGGTATCAACCTTGTGCTTGGCCTGATGTTCACGTCGATCGGCGACGTCGCCAAGGCCATCGTCACCAACACCGGCATTCATCGCGACATTATCGACGTCGGCTGGCCCTCGGCGGCCGCCATCGCCTTTGGCTCCTCGGTCGGGCTTTGGGTCATCCCGGTCGGCATCCTGGTCAACATCGTGCTGTTGCTGACGCGCATGACGCGCACGCTCAATGTCGACGTCTGGAATTTCTGGCATTTCGCCTTCGTCGGCTCGCTCGTCGTCGCCGCCACCGACAATCTGGCCTACGGCATTGCCATCGCGGCCCTGGTTGCGGCGCTGTCGCTGCTGTTCGCCGATTGGTCGGCGCGCGCGGTGCAGCAATTCTACGGCGTTCCCGGCATTTCGGTGCCGCATCTCGCCTCGGCGCAAATCCTGCCGATCGCCATCATCCTGAACTGGATCATGGACCGCATTCCCGGCATCAACCGTATCAACATCAACACCGAAACCATCGAGCGCCGCTTCGGCGTGTTCGGCGAACCGGTCGTGCTCGGCCTGATCATCGGCCTCGTGCTCGGCGCCATCGCCTTCTACAATGCCGGCGATCCCGGCACGGTGCTGGCCAAGGTGCTGGGCACCGGAATGACACTTGCCGCGGTTATGCTGCTGCTGCCGCGCATGGTGAAGATCCTGATGGAGGGCCTGATCCCGGTTTCCGACGCGGCGCAGGAGTTCGTGCGCAAGCGCACCGGCGATCGCGAGCTTCTCGTCGGCCTCGATTCGGCGATCCTGATCGGCCATCCCGCCGCGATCTCGTCGTCGCTGATCCTGGTGCCGATCGCGATCATCCTGTCGGTGATCCTGCCGGGCAACCGCGTCATCCTGTTCGCCGATCTGGCGGTCATCCCGTTCATCGTCGCCATGACCGCGCCGCTGGTCAAGGGCAATGTGTTCCGCATGGTGGTGATCGGCACGGTGACCTTGGCGATCGGCTTCTATGTCGCCAATGCCCTGGCGCCGCTGTTCACCAGTGCGGCCGTCGCGTCGGGCTTCAAACTGCCGGCGGATGCTTTGCAGATCACCTCGGTGGTCGACGGCTTCCTGTGGGTGCCCTATGTGATCATCGAGGCGATCCAGGGACTTGGGCTCATCGGCATCATCGTGATCGCCGTGGTCATCGCGGCGCTGTTCGTGCTCTATCGCCGCAATCCGCTCGGCTGGGAACGGGCGGCGGGCGCCGAGGACGAGCCGGCCGAAGGCACGGCCTGAACGCAAGCGTGCCTTCATCTGAAACGATCGTGCGCCTTCGCCGGGCGCACGATTTATCGACGGAGCAAGACATGTCCGACGCCCTCATGCAGCTTCTGGATCCCGAAGCGATCGTGCTCGGGTCGGACGCGTCGACCAATGAGGAGATCATCCGCGTCCTGGCGGGACGGCTCGAGGCCCTTGGCTATGTCAAGAGCTCCTATGCCGACGCGGTCGTGCGCCGCGAAATGACCATCCCGACAGGATTGCCGCTGGAACGCGCCGACAATGTCGCGGTGCCCCACACCGATCCCGAGCATGTGCTGAAGCCCGGCATCGCAATGGGCACGCTGAGAAAGCCGGTGATCTTCGCCAATATGGAAGACCCCGACGAGAAGCTGCCGGTGGGTTTCGTCTTCCTGCTTGCCATCAATGACAAGGACAAGCAGATTGAAGCGCTGCAGTCCGTCATGGCAACGATCCAGAATCCAGATGCATTGGACGGCTTGAGGTCGGCCAGGACGCTTGACGACGTGCGCACCGTGCTCGGCTGATAATCAAGGGAAAGCTAAGATGGCCCGACAGAAGACAATTCTCTTTGCCTGCGGCACCGGCATCGCCACCTCGACGGCGGTCAACGTCGCCGTCACCGAGGCGATGAAGATGCGCGGCCTTACCTTCAACGCCCAGCAGGCCAAGGCAACCGAAGTGCCGGGGCTCGCCGACAGCGTCGACTTCATCGTCGCCACCACGCCGATCTCGGCTTCGGTGACCAAGCCGGTCATCAAGGGCCTCGCCTTCCTCACCGGCATCGGCAAGGACAAGGTGCTCGACGAGATCGAGGCGCAACTGCGCAAGTAGGTCGCGGACAATGCTGCCTTCGGTGGGCCCGGCTCAGACCACCCTGACGTAACTCGTCATGCCCGATTTCTGGTGCTCGATGATGTGGCAATGCAGCAGCCAGTCGCCGGGATTGTCGGCGACGAAGCCGAGGCTCACCTTCTCATTGGGCTGGATGAGATAGGTGTCCGAAATCAACGCCCGCGCCGGCCGCGTCGAGGATGACAAAACCTTGAAGCTCATGCCGTGCAAATGCATCGGATGCGATTGCGGCGTCAGGTTCTCCATGTCGATGACATAGCTCCTGCCGAGCTTCAATTCGGCCAGCGGCGCGGTTGGATCGGGCGTATCGCCCGGCCACGGCACCTTGTTGATCGCCCAGAAACTGTAGCCGAGCGAACCGCAGATGCTGTCGCTCGGGACGTTCTCCGCCGTGGCGCTGAGCGACAGGGAGATATGCTGGGCCGAGCCGAGATCCACTTCCGCCACCGGATTCACTTCCAGCGGCGCAACGTCGCGAACGTCCCGCTTGAGCGAGTTGCCCGTCGCGCGCAGCGTCGCTAGAACCTTGGGCTTGGTGCCCCTGACGTCCCGCAAGCTGACGATCGCGCCCTCATCGTCAGGCATGCGGATGGCGAGTTCCATGCGCTGTCCCGGTCCAAGCAGCAAGGCATCGGGCGCAAAGCGCTCCGGCACCGGATTGCCGTCCAGCGCCATCACCATCGCTTCGGCGCCGTCGACGCGAAAGGCATAGATGCGGGTGACATCGGTAATGGCGATGCGCAGCCGCACCAGCCCGCCGGCGGGCGCGTCATATTGCGGCTGATCGAGCCAGTTGGCGGTACGCACCGTGCCGTAAGTGCCGGTTCTCGCGGCATCGCGCGGCCGGAACTGGTCGATGAACTGGCCGTCGTCGCCAAGGCGCCAGTCGCGCAGGTTGAGGACAAACTCGGCGTCGAATTCCGGATCGTTCGGGTTTTCAACCACGATCACGCCGGTCAGGCCGTGCCCCATCTGCTCCAGCGTGTTGCAGTGCGGGTGATACCAGAAGGTGCCGGCATCGGGCGGCGTGAAGGCATAGTCGAAATGATCGCCGGTGTAGACGTAAGGCTGCACCAGGAAGGGCACGCCATCCATCTTGTTCGGCAGGCGAATGCCGTGCCAGTGGATGGTCGTCGGATCGTCGATGGCATTGTCGAGGCGCGCGGCAAAGGGTTCGCCTTTTTTCATCCTGAGCACCGGCGGCATTCCGGCGTTGCCGTAAGTCAGCACATTGTTGGTCTGGCCGACATCCATCAGCTTCGCCTGGATTTTCGCCGTCCGCAGCACCACCGGCTCAGGCGCGGACGCCGCCCAGCCGCCAATCCTGCCCATGGCGGCAAGCCCGAGCCCGCTCGCACCGGCAACGGCGGCAGTTTTCAGCAGTCCGCGGCGTGTAAATACGGTCATGTCGCACTCCAACGGAAAAGCTGACTGCTCTTCGCAACTTTGCCGTCATAGCCGGACACGCATGCCTTGCCAACGGCCCGGTCGCGGCCGCCCTCCTCCTGTCAGTGCCATGAGGCCAGCAGGGCTGGACTCATTCCGGTCGATGGCGGCTGGTCGGTGCCTTGCGGCGAGTCTATGCCTGATCCACGCTTTCCAGGAAGCGGGCGAAGATCGGGTTGAAGCGGTCGGGAGAATCCCAGAACGGCGCATGGCCCGATTTGTCGAGCAAATGCGCCTTGCCTTCCCACAGGTTGGAGAACTTGACCGTTGAGACAAAATCGGTGTTCACGAAAGGCTCGTCGATGCCATTGAGAACGGCGATCGGAGGCGTCTTGCCGGCGACGATCTCGCGCTGGTTGCGGCCTGTGCCGGCGGCGAATTTCTCGAACATCAGGCGCCGCGCCCGCCCGTCGGTGCGCGCCACCGTGTCGAGGAGGAACGGTTCGAACGGTTCCCCGCAAGTGCTGCGCGCATAGGCCTCGACATCAGCGGCGGTGAAGGCCTCTTGTCCGGCAAGGTGCATATGTGGACTCGACTTGAAGCCGTTGCCGACCTCCTCGGGCGCTACCGGTGGAGTGCCTGATATCATCAGTCCGAGCAGGCCAGGATAACGGTCGATCATCTCCAGCCCGATATGACCGCCGAGCGACCAGCCGAAGACGATGCCCTTGTCGATACCGAGCAGGCCGAGCACTTCGGTCATCGCATCGGCATAGCCTTCCATACTGTAGGAGCGGTCCGGATCGATCGCATTGCCGGAAGCCCCGTGGCCCGGCAGATCGGGGGCGATCATGTGGTAGCGCTCGCCCAGCGGGCTCTCGAGCTGGTTGCGGAAAACGGCACCGGAAGACGAATTGCCGTGGATCAGCAGGACGGCGGTGCCTTTGCCGCCGGTCTCGCGAACGGCGATCCTGCCGTGACTGGTTTCAAGGGTCTTCTGCGCGATCGTCATCTTTGGCTCCGTCTGGAATCGCCCTGTTTCGAAGCAGTTGCACAACAAAGCGCCGCCGCCTCCCCAACCCCTGCCATAACATTTTCCCGGTCTCGTGCCGTTGAAAAATCCTTTTCAAGGAACAACAATTGTGCGTAGATTGTCAATTATCCAACTCCCGATGAACGGGAGGAAAACAGGGAACGGCACGATGAAATCCAAATTCGCAGGCAACAGACTCCGCCATATGCTGATGACCACGGCCCTGATCGCGGCGTTTGCCACGGCAAGCGCCCCCGCTTTCGCCGATGTCGTCAAGATCGGCCTGCTGGCGCCGATCACGGGCCCTGCCGCGGCGGACGGCCAGGAATTCCAGCGCGGCGTGCAGATGGCAATCGATGAGGCGAATGCCGCCGGCGGCGTTGCCGGCAACACATTCGAACTGGTGGTCGGCGACGTCAAGGATCAGTCCGCCGGCAACGTCACCAGCGCGGTCGAGCGCCTGCTTGGCGATCCCGGCGTGCAATTCATGCTCACCGGCTACGCCAGCCTGACGAATTTCGAGATCGACAACATGGCCGAGGCCGAGATGCCCTACATGCTGGCGGCCACCTCGCAGCAGACGAGGGACATCATCGCGCCGAGCCCAGACAAGTACATGTGCTGTTGGTCGCTAACGCCGTCCTTCGACGCCTACAACACCGACGTCACCTTGTTCGTCGAGAAACTCGCGGCCGACGGCAAGATCACATTGCCGACCAAGAAGGTCGCCATCATCTCCTCCGACAACGCCTATTCGAAGACCATCTCGGAGGGCATGAAGAAGACTTTCAAGGAGAAGGGCTGGACTATCAGCGTCGATGAGATCGTGCCCTTCGGCGAAGTCACCGACTGGCGTTCGATCCTGGCCAAGATGCGCGAGAATGTCCCCGATGTCGTCATCAACACCGACTATCTGCCGGGCAATTCGGCGTCTTTCCTGAACCAGTTCCTCGAACAGCCGACCAAGAGCCTGGTCTTCCTGCAATATGCGCCGAGTGTTCCGGAATTCGTCGAACTCACCGGCAAGAAGTCGAATGGCGTCATCTACAATCTCCTCGGCGGGGCGCTGACGACGCCGAAGAACCCGCGCGCCGACGAGGTGGCGGCCAAGTTCAAGGCCAAATATGGCGTCGAGAGCGGCACCTATGGCGTCGGCCTCTATGAAATGACCAACGTCTATTTCGACGCGGTCAAGAAGGTCGGCGGCGCATCCGACCACGCCGCGATCATGAAGGCGCTGTCGGAGACCGACAAGCAGGTCGCCGAGGGCCGGCTGAAATTCGATCCCGCCACGCATCTCGCCACGCAGGGCGACGACTATATCCCGATCACCTTCTTCCAGATCTGGGACGGCCAGCGCACGCTGATCTCGCCGGAAAAATACGCCACCGGTGCCTTCAAGCCGCAGCCCTGGATGCAGTGAGGCATGGCCCTGCTTGAACTGGACGACGTATCGAAGGCCTTCGGTTCGCTGAAGGCCGTCGATGGCGTGTCGTTCAAGGTCGAGGCCGGCGAGATCTTTGGCATCGCCGGCCCTAACGGCAGCGGCAAGAGCACGCTGTTCAACATCATCACCGGCATCCCGTTCGGGCCGGACAGAGGCCACATCCGCTTTGACGGGACCGCGATCAACGGCAAGTCTGGACATGCCATCGCGCGCCTCGGCCTTGCCCGCACCTTTCAGCGCGAAACCAGCTTCGACGGCCTGACCGTATTCGAGAACGCGCTGATCGGCGCCAGCTACGGCAGAAAGGAGAAAGCTGCAGCGGCAGCCGCCCGCGAGGCGGCCGCAGAGGCACTGGAGTTTGTCGGCTTGGGTTCAGTGTCCTTCGGGCGGCTGGCCGGCGAGCTTTCCGTCTTCGAGCGCAAATGCCTGATGCTTGCCACCGCGATCGCCATGCAGCCACGTATGCTGTTGCTCGACGAACCGGCATCGAGCTTGACCAAGCCCGAGATCGAGACGTCGATCGGTTTGATCCGCCGCACCGCCGAACGCGGCATCACCATCCTCCTGATCGAGCATGTGCTGACCTTCCTGATGAGCCTGTCGCAGCATCTGCTGGTGCTTAACAATGGCCGCGTGCTCGCCGCTGGCGAGCCGGCAAGCGTGATCGCCGACCAGCGCGTCATCGAGGCCTATCTCGGAACCAGGAGGGCGGTGGCGTGAGTCCCATCCTCACCGTCGAAGGCGTCACCGCCGGCTATGGCCGCGTCACCGTGCTGCACGACATTTCGCTGGAAGCTGGCCGCTTCGGCAATGTCGGCCTGTTCGGACCCAACGGCCATGGCAAGACGACCCTGTTGCGCACCGTTTCCGGCCTGCTGCGGCCGAAGAACGGCCGTATCCAGTTCGACGGGCAAGACATAGCAGGCCTCAACGCCCGCGCCATCGTCGGCGCCGGCCTGATCCACGTGCCGCAAGGCAACCGGCTGTTTCCCGACCTCTCCATCGCCGACTGCATGGCGCTCGGCGCCTATTCACCGCGCGCCCGTCCGCATGAGGCGGAGAACCGCGAGAAGGTGATCAAACTGTTCCCGAAGCTGGCGGAACGCTGGCGCCAGCGCGTGCGCACGCTGTCGGGCGGCGAGCGCCAGATGGTGTCGATCGGCACGGCGCTGATGAGCCATCCGCGCCTCCTGATCCTCGACGAGCCGACGCTTGGGCTGGCCCCCAAGATCAAGGACGAACTCTGCGCCTCCGTCATGGACATTTCGCGCGGCGGGGTGCCGCTGATCGTCGTCGAGCAGGATATCGAGTTCCTGCTGGAACTGACGCAGCAACTCTACCTCGTCAACCACGGCGCGGTGGCGACCGAGATCAAGCCGGGCGAGAGCCTCGACCACGGCGAGATCATGTCGATGTATTTTGGCCACTAGGAACTCGGTATGAGCGCATTGGCGGAAATCCTGTTCGGCGGCCTGTTCCAAGGTTCGCTCTACGCCATGATGGCGGTCGGGCTCGCTTTGGTCTGGACGACGATCGGCGTGTTCAACTTCAGCCATGGCGTGTTCATGATGCTGGGCGCCTATGTCGCCTGGCAATTGGTGGAACTCGGCCTGCCGGCGGCGGTGGCCTTTCCCGTCGCCGTGATCGTCATGGCCGGCGTCGGCTGGATCCTGCAGGCAAGCGTCGTGCGGCCGCTGATCGGCCGGCCCAATATCGTGCTGGTCGTCGTCATCACCACGCTTGCCGCCGGATCGCTGATCGAGAACGGAGCGCTCACCATCTGGGGGCCGCGCTCCAAGCAGATTCCGGCGCTGGTCGACGGCAACGCCATCATCGGCGGCGTCGGCGTTTCGCTGCACCAGATCGCCATCATCGTCATCACGCCGCTGATCCTGGCGGCGTTGTGGATGTTCCTCAACCGTTCGCGCCTCGGGCTGGCATTGCGTGCGGTCGCGCAGAACGAGGACGCCAGCCATCTGGTCGGCCTGAATGTCACCGCGCTCTACGGGCTGGCCTTCGCCATCGCCGCTTCGCTGGCGGGGCTCGCCGGCATCTTCATGGGCGGCTATCGCTTCATGTCGCCCGTGATGGGCTCAGACCCGCTGCTCAAGGCGCTGATCGTCGTCGTCTTCGGCGGCATATCGAGCATATCGGGGCCGATCTTCGCCGCCTATCTGATCGGCTTTTTCGAGGCCGCCTGCAGCTATTATTTCGGCCTCTACTGGACGCCGGCATTGCTGTTCGGCGTGCTGATCCTGACCCTGATGGTACGTCCCGAGGGCATTTTCGCCAGCCGCTCGCGAGGCCTCGCATGACCGACACGACCTCGCCGATCACCCAGATCCGCACAGCGGCGGCAACCCCGATCGCACCTGGCCGCACGCCGTGGAAGCACGAAGCCATCGGATTCGTGCTCGGCTTGGCCGTGCTGGCGCTGCTGCCGCTCGTCTTCGGCGACACCTATGCCCGCCACATCCTGATCATGGCCTTTATCTACGCCATCGTGGCGTCGAATTGGGACCTCAGCCTCGGCTATGGCGGCGTCTTCAATTTCGGTCATCTGGCGCTCTTCGGCATCGGCGTCTACGCCTACAGCCTGCTGACCAAGCTGGCCGGGCTCGATCCGTGGATCGCGCTGTTTGCCAGCGGCATCATCGCCACGCTTGCCGCGATCGTGGTGACCATCCCGATCCTGCGCCTGAAGGGCATCTATATCATCCTGGTCACCTTCGGCTTCGCGCAATTGGTCATGCAAGTGATCCTCAGCCAGTCCGACATCACCGGCGGCACGCAAGGGATCGTGCGTATCCCCGGCCTCTACTGGTTCGACCACAATATGGTCCGCGACGCCAAATTCGCCTATTTCTATATCGCGCTGGCGCTGCTGGTGGCGAGCACGCTGTTCCTGCGTGTGTTCGTGCGCTCGCGCGCCGGCGCCAGCATCGTGGCGCTGCGCGACAATGAGGAATACGCCGTCAGCCGCGGTGTCTCGATCGTGCGCCAGCGCATGCTGACGCTTGCGGCAAGCGCCTTCTTTACCGGCATCGCCGGGGCCTTCTATGCCGCCTACCAGCGCAACGCCTCGATCGACGTGTTCGGCATGAGCCTGGCGACCATCATCCTGTCGATGGTGCTGCTGGGCGGCACCAGCACCATCTACGGCGCCATCGTCGCCTCTTTCGTGCTGACGGTTTTCGCCGAGTGGATGGCTGATTTCGGCGCATGGCGCCCAATGATCACGGCGGTTCTGATCATCGGCGTGATGCTGGCCTATCCCAGCGGACTGGCCGGCATGATCAAAGCGGCTTGGGGTGCCGTCGCCGGGCGGATCAACCGCCCGGCGTGACCACCTGAAAAGCAAGCTTCTCAGCGCACGCCGCACCAGTCGATGACGGATGCCGCGATCACCTTAGCGGTCTCGACCACCGATTCCACTTCGACATATTCGTTGGCGCCATGGAAGCCGTCGCCCGACGGACCGAAAATGACACCGTCGACACCGGCGCCAGCATAGTGCGCTGCATCACACACGGCGACGAAGCCGCTTGTCTGAGGCGCCTTGCCGATCGCCGCCTTGCGTTTCATCAGCGACGTCACCAGCGGATGGTCGACCGGCGTGTTCATCGGCGGGAAATGCAGCCCGCCGAGCTCCCACTGGATGGCAGGCGGGTTGTCGCGCAACCAGGCGTCGGTTTGCGCGAAATGATGGACGAACGCTTCGAAGTCGCGGCGGTATTCGGCTGAATTCTCATCCGGCAGAAACTTCATGTCGAGATCGAGCACGGCAACATCGGGGATGATGGCCGGGTTGGTCATCACCGTCGGCAGGCCGTGTTCGCCAAGGCCCGTTCCGCCATGCATGACTCCGATGTTGATCGTGTTCATGCCGACCGGCAGCAGCGGATGGGACTTTGCCCGTGTCCGGTCGAGCTCGTATTGGCGGACGGCGGCAATGAACCGCGCCGCGATCTCGATGGCGTTGACACCCGGCTTCAGCCGGTCCTTGTCGTGCCGTTGCGGGTAGATTTCGTTGTAACGCAGCGCCGAATGCGCGTTGCGGCCACGGATCGTCACCCGCGCCCATTCGAGCCCGCCCTCGACCGGGAGGACATCGCCCCAGGTCGGCTCGGCGACAAGCACCGCCTTGGCGAGTTTGCCCTTCTTGACCGCATCCATGGCGCCGAAGCCACCGGCCTCCTCGTCGACGACGGAGTGGACGGCCAACCGGCCTTGCAGTGTGATGCCCGCCTTGCGGATCGCGTGCGCGGCGGCGACGCAAGCCGCGACGCCGCCCTTCATGTCGACCGCACCCCGGCCGTAGAGCCGGCCATTCGTGATCTCACCGCCGAACGGATCGACCGACCAGTCCTTCATCTCGCCGACCGGCACGACATCGATATGCCCACACAGGATCAGGCTGCGCTCCTCGTTTCCAGCCCATTCGCCGACCAGATTGGGCCGGCCGGGCAAGGCGTCCCACTGTTCGGTCTTGAAGCCATCGTGCTTGAGGATCGGCTCCAGCAGAGCCTGGACATCCGCCTCGCGGTTGATCGCCGGATTGGCCTCGAATTTGGGATTGACCGAAGGGATGCGGACCATGTCGCGGACAAGCCCGATCAGCCAGTCGCGGTCTCTCTCGATTTCAGCCTGCACGGCATCGATGATCGTCTGGGCGTCAGCCATGATTATTCCTTCCTCGCACCGCCGCGCCGGGCGCATCGGTGCTATTTCCTGGTGGTTCTTGGTTTGGCGGTTTCGTTGTCGGACGGCGACAAGGCGGCATCGAGGGTGACGGCATTGGCGCTGCGGATCTTCTCGATGTCCTCGATGCGCTTGCGCACCCCGGCGCCATGGCCTTCCAGCGCATGGGCGAAAACGGTCTCCATCTGAGCCACGGCGGTCGCCAGCGTGTCGAAGGGCGAGTTGGCGTCGATCGCCGCGACCATCGTCAGGTCGGCGACGTCAGCGATCGGCGACAGCCACACATCGGTGAACAGCAGGAGGGAGACGCCGCGTTCCTTCGCCTGCCGCGCAAAGCTAACCACGTCCGACTGGTAGCGCCGGTAGTCGAACACGACGAGAAGGTCGCGCTTGCCGAGGTCGATCAGCAAGTCGAAATCCGCCGGGCTCAACGAGCCGATGTCGCGCACGCCGGAGCGGAACTGCAGGAGATAGCCGGCGAGCATGGAGGCGATGTGGCGGCTGAAGCGGCCGCCCAGCAGGACGACCTGGCCCTTGGTCTCGAGCAGCAAATTGACAGCGCGTGTATAGGCCTGCAGGGGGACCGCCGTGCGCGTGCGCTCCAGACTGTCGGAAACCGAATGGAAGTAGGCCAGTGCCGTGCCCTCGCTGGAGCCGCCGGGACGCTTGGCCTCCATCATCAGCAACGGCGAATGCAGTCTTGATTCGACTTCCGTCAGCAGCCGCGCCTGGAAATCGGCAAAGCCGACATATCCGAGCTTGGTCATCAGGCGGGTCACGCTCGGGTCGCTGACTCCGGCGCGTCGCGCCAGCCGGGTCGCCGTTCCCAGCCCCGACATCGGATAATCGGCGAGCAGGACCTGAACGATCTTTTCTTCCGCCGACGTGAAAGCCAAGGTGGTGTTGGCCAACTCTTCGCGGATCGACATGGTCATCGCCTCTCGCCAACGGAAAGACGATTATCTTACAATTTCATACAAGATTGTCAAATTTGGAAAATATCTTACAGACTTGCGCGTCGACCTATCTGAATCTGGCGATGGGCAGGAATTTCACAGCGGAGCCGGTGAAGCGGCGGTGATCGGACGTCTGTCCTCGTGGCTGGAAGCCATCGAGATAGACCTGCTCCGGCGCCGTGCGGATGAAATTGGCGGCAATGACGGTCGCCGCTGTCGAGCCGGTTCCGGTGATGCGGCGCCCGGTCTCAACCGATTGGCCGGTCGGCGCCGCTGGCAGAATGACGGCGGTGGCTTCGGGATCGAGACGTGGCTGGACACGGTCGGCCTTGGGGCTGGTCCTGACACGATCTTCAGGTTTCGATGCAGGGACTGCAATCCGCTGTCCAGCCAGCGAATCGAGGCTGTCATCGACGTGATGCGTGGCCAGCAAGGCACCGATTGCATCGGCGGATTTGGCCGCCTCCGGTTGACGCGCGGGGCCCGTCTGGTCTTGCGGTCGCCATGTCGGGACAGGGATGTTGAGCGCCAGCATGTCCGGACCGGCAATCGCGGGGGCGGCATTCATCCTGGCCACGGGATTTTCGGCACCGGTCGCCGCCGGTTCAACCCGCGCGGTGGATGCGCTGCTGGCTACGCCGAACGGCACGGCTTGCGGGGTTGGAATGGTGGCGGCGAACCCGGGGCGCGGTGCGAAAGCGGGTATCGGCACCGTGCCGGGCGGCATCGCCATGACGATCGCTTCAGGCGTCTTTGCAGACGTTTCTTCAGCCGGATCGGCGGAGGGGGTCTGGACGTCCGCCCGCTGGGCTGCCTCCGACGCCACGATAGCAATGCCCTGGCCAGCCGTCTTGGAGTCGCCAGGCATCTTGGGATCACCGGCCGTTTTAGGTTCAACTGACTTGGTCGGCTTGCGTGGCGCAGGCGCCGCTTCCGCGGCATCGTCCGCTTCATCCGCGCCGCGCCCACCCAAAAGCGTCGCCAGCAGGCCGCGCGCTGGCCTGCGTTGGCCGCGGTCGGCGCTGGCCAGTTCGATGTTGGGCGTGCCGGCGGCCTTGCGTGACTCGTAGGCGGCAAACGCCTGCTCGTAGCCAGGCAACGGTTTGCCGTCGCTCGGCACATGCAGCGTGTTGCCGTTCGGGAAGACCCTGGCGAGTTCCAGGCGGCTGATGCCAGGCCAATGCCGCACATTGCCGACATCCATATGAATGAACGGCGAACCGGAGGTCGGATAATAGCCGACGCCGCCGCCCTGCATCTTCAGGCCGATGTCGCGCAACTTCTTCAGCGGCACGTCAGGCAGGAAGAAGTCCATGGCGCGGCCAACCATGTGCTGGCTTTCGCGGGCCACGCCCTTCGAACGACCGCGCAGCATGGCGTTGGTGGCCGGCGAGCGATAGGCGCTGACCACATGGATATAGGCCGTCGAGCCGCTGGCGCGATAAGCCTGCCAGACCAGGTCGAGCAGGCGCGGGTCCATCCTGGTCGGCTCGTTGCGGCGCCAGTCGCGCAGCATGAAGTTGATCTTCTTCAGGCCCGCCTGATCGTAGCGCCCATCGCGCTTGAAGACGATCTCGGCCTTCTCGCCCGTATGAAGATGCTGAATCCGCAAGGCGCGCGTCTCGGCGAACGCATCGGTGACACACATGCAAACCAACGCCATCGCAATGGCCGGCAACCATGTCCAACGACGGGAAGCGCCGAGCGGGTTTTGTTCGCTTTCAATCCCATTCATGCCTTGCACATCGTTCCTGTTTCAGGCGATTTGACGTCTTCGCTCAGATGAGGAGCTTTCGTTCGGCACTCTCCCCGGCAATGACTTAACCAGCCGGACAGGCAGCCGTCCGACAACCCGACATGTCGAAGAACAGCATCTTGGTTAACGAATCGTGTCATGCCGAGCATGCGTTCGACCGATGAGGGCGCGCCACCGGCAAGCACTATAGACCTGTTCACATTGCCGGCGGCCATCGATTGGTGATGAAATTGTGCTGCCGCGCCTTGTCGATCGGCCTCGCGGGGACGCCGACCGCGGTGCTCCCCGCCGGAATATTCCTGGTGACAACGGCACCCGCGCCGATAAGCGAGCGGCTGCCGATCGTGACCTCCTCTACGATGCACACGTTTGGGCCGATATAGACCTCGTTCCCTATCGACGCGGATTTGCCAAGCGTCGCCCCGATCGTCACATACTGGGATATGTTGCAGTTGTTGCCGATCGTTGCCGTATGATGGACCACGCACGGGCCGCCATGGCCTATGTAGAAGCCATGGCCGATGCTGGTCTCCACGGGGATTTGTATGCCGAATTTCCTCATCTTCAGCGAGAGGAAGAGACGGGCTATCCGGCACACGACGGAATTGTCCGACTGCGCGATCCGGTGCCCGGCGCATGCCGTGACTTCATCGCCTGTCCGTGCCGGAAAGACGGTGTCACAGGCCGCGTTGTTTGCAGGGTGTCTGGTGCTGCGAGAGAGGATTGAACTCTCGACCTCTCCCTTACCAAGGGAGTGCTCTACCACTGAGCTACCGCAGCCGCTGATGGCGGGGCTTCTGCCATATCGAACCGGCAAGCGCAAGGCCAAGAACAACGCTTCTGTGAATGGCTTTGCCGGATAGCTTTTATTGACATGGCGGCGCCACAATGTTGGCTATCCCTGAAAGCGGGTTGGCCGGGCGCCAGCCGTGGCGGGACAATGAACGACAAGACAAATCCACCGAAGAACAGCGGAACAACCCGCAAGAACCGGCTCGCCGAGCAGTTGCGGGCCAACCTGCAGAAGCGCAAGGCGCAGTCGCGCTCGCGCCGGACAGGCGAGGCCGACCAGCGGCCCGACGGGCTCGGCGCGGCCAAGGAAATGAAGAAAGATTAACTCAAATCGGCCACTCTTCGGCCGGGGTGGGCGAAATCCTATTTCTTGAACCAAATTGGTCAATGGTCTAGACGGGCCGATACTCAAACGATTGAACCGGCCCTTTTCTGGCCGAGAGGGACAGTCTCCATGGATCGCATCAGAATTGTCGGCGGCAACAAGCTTGCCGGAAGCATTCCGATCTCGGGCGCGAAAAACGCCGCCCTGCCGCTGATGATCGCCTCGCTTCTGACCGACGACACGCTGACACTGGAAAACGTGCCGCATCTGGCCGATGTCGAGCAGTTGATCCGCATCCTCGGCAATCATGGCGTCGATTATTCGGTCAATGGCCGCCGTGAGAAGCAGAATGAGGGCTATTCGCGCACCATCAACTTCTCCGCTCGCAACATCGTCGACACGACGGCGCCTTACGAACTGGTGTCGAAAATGCGCGCCTCGTTCTGGGTAATCGGCCCGCTGCTGGCCCGCATGGGCGAGGCCAAGGTGTCGCTGCCCGGCGGCTGCGCCATCGGCACGCGCCCGGTCGATCTGTTCCTCGAAGGCCTGCAGGCACTGGGCGCCGACATCGATGTCGATACCGGCTACGTCATCGCCAAGACCCGGAACGGCCGCCTCGTCGGCAACCGCTATGTCTTCCCGAAAGTCTCGGTCGGCGCCACCCATGTGCTGATGATGGCGGCGTCGCTGGCCAAGGGCGAGACGGTGCTTGAAAACGCCGCCTGCGAGCCCGAGATCGTCAATCTCGCCGAATGCCTGAACGCCATGGGCGCCAGAATTTCCGGCGCCGGCACGCCGACCATCACCATCGACGGCGTCGAAGCGCTGTCGGGCGCGCGCGTGCGTGTCATCCCCGACCGCATCGAGACCGGCACCTATGCTATGGCGGTGGCAATGACCGGCGGCGACGTCGTGCTGGAAGGCGCACGACCGGAGCTGCTGCAGACGGCGCTCGACGTGATTTCCCAGACGGGCGCGGAGATCACCCAGACCAATTCCGGCATCCGCGTGAAGCGCAATGGCGCCGGCATTTCACCCGTCGACGTGACGACGGCCCCCTTCCCGGCCTTCCCGACCGATCTGCAGGCGCAGTTCATGGGCCTGATGACCATGGCCAAGGGCAAATCGCGCATCACCGAGACGATCTTCGAAAACCGCTTCATGCACGTCCAGGAACTGGCTCGGCTCGGCGCCCACATCACGCTCTCGGGGCAGACGGCGATCGTCGACGGCGTGGCGAAGCTGAAGGGCGCGCCAGTCATGGCGACCGATCTTCGCGCTTCCGTGTCGCTGGTCATCGCCGGCCTGGTGGCCGAAGGCGAAACCACGGTCAACCGTGTCTATCATCTCGACCGCGGTTTCGAGCGGCTGGAGGAAAAGCTGTCCAACTGCGGCGCGGTGATCGAACGTATTTCCGCCTGACGGTCGGACAGCAGCAACTTCTGGCAAAGGGCGGCTCATAGCGCTGGCGCCCGTCTGCCCGCAGCGCAAACCCGAGGCAATGCCTCGGGCGGACGTCGTGGGGTGGTTGCACCGACCGGAAAGACCGCCTAACAGAGGCTGAAGCCAACCTGTAGGTCGAAAATCCGGATGACCGCCCTCAAGCTTATCGCGCTCGACGACCAGGATCTGAGCATCGTCTCGGCCCATCTCCAGGACGCCGTGATGAAGGTCTCGGACCTCGAATTCCTGCCCAAGGCCAAACGCTTCGTCCTGACCATGAACCGTTTCGTGTGGGAGGCCAAATCCGGCCTGTTTCGCCAGCACAATGAACGACGGCAGGCCGTGCTGCATTTCGACCGGGTGCTGGGCGCCAAGACCAACGGTATCGCCCGCGACAAGCCCGCCGAAATTCTCTCCTTGCTGGCGATCAGCTTTATCGAGATCAGCAAGCCCGCGGGCATCGTCGAACTGATCTTTTCGGGCGGCGGCACAATCATGCTCGATGTCGAATGCATCGAAGCCCGCCTTGCCGATATTGGCGGTGCGTGGGAAGCCACCTCGCGCCCCATCCACAGGGCTTGAGCATACGATGGCCATCACGCTTGCCCAGTCCGACGCCGATTTCGAGCAGCGTTTCGCCGCGTTTCTCACGACCAAGCGCGAGGTGTCGGCCGACGTCGACGCCGTGGTGCGAGACATCATCGCGCGCGTGCGTGCCGAGGGCGATGCGGCACTGATCGACTACACGCGGAAATTCGGCGGAGGCGACCTCGCCAAGCTCGGCATTGCCGTCTCGGCGGAAGACATCGCCGGCGCCTATGCCGAGGCCGATCCGGCCACGGTCGAGGCGCTGAAATTCGCACGCGACCGCATCCGGTCCCATCACCAGCGGCAAAAGCCCCAGGACGAACGCTACACGGATGCCGTCGGCGTCGAGCTCGGCTCGCGTTGGACGGCGGTCGAAGCGGTCGGACTCTATGTGCCGGGCGGCACGGCAAGCTATCCGAGCTCGGTGCTGATGAACGCCGTGCCGGCCAAGGTAGCCGGCGTCGAGCGCATCGTCATGGTCGTGCCGGCACCGCACGGCGTCGTCAACCCGCTGGTGCTGGTGGCGGCGGATATATCGGGCGTCTCCGAAATCTACCGCGTCGGCGG
This sequence comes from Mesorhizobium sp. BR-1-1-10, assembly GCF_020165595.1. Taxonomy (NCBI): domain Bacteria; kingdom Pseudomonadati; phylum Pseudomonadota; class Alphaproteobacteria; order Hyphomicrobiales; family Phyllobacteriaceae; genus Mesorhizobium; species Mesorhizobium sp. BR-1-1-10. Next base: position 219,125 of record NZ_JAIUIL010000006.1, read on the forward strand.
CGCGCAAGCGATCGCGGCACTCGCCTATGGTACGCAGACGATAAAGCCCGTCGCCAAGATCGTCGGTCCAGGCAATGCCTATGTCGCCGCAGCCAAGCGGCAGGTGTTCGGCACGGTCGGCATCGACATGATCGCCGGCCCTTCCGAAGTGCTCGTCGTGGCGGACAGCGACAACGATCCGGACTGGATCGCCGCCGATCTGCTCGCCCAGGCCGAACATGACGTGTCGGCGCAGTCGATCCTGATCACCGACGACCCAGCATTCGGCAAGGCGGTCGAACGGGCGGTCGAACGCCAGCTGCGGAGCCTGCCGCGCGCGGAAACGGCGGCCCAGAGCTGGCGCGATTTCGGCGCCGTCATCCTGGTTGCGACGGTCGAGGCCGCGCTGCCGCTGGTCGACCGCATCGCCGCCGAACATGTCGAGCTGGCCATCGAGGATGCCGAAGGCTTCCTGGCGAAGATGCGCAACGCGGGCGCGGTTTTCCTCGGCCGCCACACGCCCGAGGTCATCGGCGACTATGTCGGCGGCTCCAACCACGTGCTGCCGACGGCGCGCTCGGCGCGCTTCTCGTCGGGCCTGTCCGTGCTCGACTTCGTCAAGCGCACCTCGGTCCTCAAACTCGGACCGGAGCAGTTGCGCGTGCTGGCACCGGCGGCGATCGCACTCGCGCAGGCGGAAGGGCTTGACGCGCATGGCCGCTCTGTCGCCATACGGCTGAACATGTAGGCCGGTATGACGGGCTCCGGTCAAACCCGCGCAAAACTGATCGATGTCGAACTCGATGAATCGATCGGCCGTTCGACGCCCGATGTCGAGCATGAGCGGGCGGTGGCGATCTTCGACCTGATCGAGGAGAATAGTTTTCAGCCTGTCAACGACAGCGGTGCGGGTCCCTACCGGCTGAAGCTGTCGCTGGCCGAGTCCCGCCTGGTCTTTGCCGTGGCACGCGAGGACGGCACTGCCGTCGTCACCCACATCCTGTCGCTGACGCCGCTCAGGCGCATCGTCAAGGATTACTACATGATCTGCGAGAGCTACTACGACGCCATCCGCTCCTCGACGCCGAGCCATATCGAGGCGATCGACATGGGCCGCCGTGGCCTGCACAATGAGGGCTCGCAGACGCTGATGGATCGGCTCTCCGGCAAGATCGACATCGACTTCGACACGGCGCGACGGCTGTTCACGCTGGTCTGCGTGCTGCACTGGCGGGGCTGATCCTGGCCCCCGGCGCCCTGCCCCGCTCGGTTCTGTTCCTGTGCGGCATGAATGCCGTGCGCTCGCCGATAGCCGAGCAGTTGGCGCGCCGGATGCTGCCCGCCACCGTCTTCGTCGCCTCGGCCGGCGTGCGCGCCGGCGAGCGCGACCCGTTCGTCGATGCCGTGCTTGCCGAGGACGGGCTGTCGCTGGGTGAGCGTCATCCAAGGACGCTGAACGATCTCGAGGACGACTATTTCGACCTGATCGTGACACTGGCGCCGGAGGCCCACCATGCCGCGCTCGAACTCACGCGCTCGCTTGCCGTCGAGGTGGAATACTGGCCGACGCCGGATCCGACCGATGCCGGCGGCACGCGCGAACACATCATGGCCAGCTATCGCGACGTGCGCGAGCGGCTGAAAGCCCGGATCTACAGCCGGTTCACCGTTCCGAGGCCTGGCGATTAAGCGTGTTCACAAGCGACAGATTATCATATAGGTTCCGCCGAAATTCCAGCCGGGGCGCTGGAACTGCCATCCAAGCAAAGGTATCGAATGCCGAAGGAAGAAGTCCTCGAGTTTCCGGGTATCGTCACGGAATTGTTGCCCAACGCGATGTTCAGGGTAAAGCTCGAAAACGAACACGAGATCATCGCCCATACTGCCGGCCGCATGCGCAAGAACCGCATCCGTGTGCTGACCGGCGACAAGGTTCTGGTCGAGATGACGCCATACGACCTGACCAAGGGCCGCATCACCTACCGCTTCAAGTAAGATCAAGACCCGGCCGGTAAAGCGATGAGCATTTTGCAAAAGCTGGTGCTTGCCTCGGGTTCGCCGCGCCGCATCGAACTCTTGCAGCAGGCCGGCATCGAGCCGGACCGCATCCTGCCAGCCGATATCGACGAAACGCCGCTGCGTGCCGAGCATCCGCGCTCGCTGGCCAAACGGCTGTCGAAGGAAAAGGCCGAGAAGGCGTTCGCGTCGCTGAAGTCCGAGACGGACCATGCGCCGAGCTTCGTGCTGGCGGCCGACACGGTGGTCGCCGTCGGGCGGCGCATCCTGCCCAAGGCCGAGACGCTGGATGACGCCGCCAACTGCCTCGGGCTGTTGTCCGGACGTTCGCACCGGGTCTATTCCGGCATCTGCCTGATCACGCCAGGCGGCAAACTGCGCCAGCGACTGGTCGAGACGCGGGTGCGTTTCAAGCGGCTGCCGCGCGAGGAGATCGACGCCTATGTCGCGTCCGGCGAATGGCGCGGAAAGGCCGGCGGCTATGCCGTGCAAGGATTGGCCGGCGCCTTCGTCGTCAAGCTCGTCGGCTCCTACACCAACATTGTCGGCCTGCCGCTCTACGAGACGGTGGCGCTGCTGTCGGGCGAAGGTTTCAAGACGCATCAAAACTGGTTGTCCGCGCGACCATGAGCCTCGACGACAAGGTCACGCCCCTGCGGCCCAAGCGCCCGTGCCCGGAATGCGGCAAGCCATCGGCGCGCGAGACCTATCCATTCTGCTCGACGCGCTGCAAGGACATCGACCTCAACCGCTGGCTGAAGGGTGCCTATGTCATCTCGGCCCGCGACGACGAGGAAGAACCGGACGCCGACGAGCCGAAGTAGACGAGCGCCGGTCAGGCGGCTTCGTTCTTGCGTTTGACGCGCGCCCAGGCCGGCAGCCAGTCGCCATGTGCGGCCAGGAGATCATCGACCAGTGACCAGATCTGGTCGAGATCGAGTTCGGCCGCGGTGTGCGGATCCATCATCGCCGCGTGATAGATGTGGTCGCGGTTTTCGCTCATCAGCGCCCGCACCGTCAGTTCCTGTACGTTGATGTTGGTGCGGATCAGCGCCGTCAATTGCGGCGGCAGGTCGCCTATATAGGTCGGCTGGATGCCGGACGCATCGACCAGGCACGGCACTTCGGCGGCGCAATCACGCGGCAGCGAGGTGATGCAGCCATTGTTGCGCACATTGCCGTAGATGACCGACGGTTCGCCGGTCCAGACCGAATTCATGATCGAGGAGGCATATTCCTTCGACTCTTCGACCTCGATGCGCTGGGCCGAGCGGTAGGCCCGCGCCTGGTCCCTCCAACGCTCGATCTGTTCGACGCAGCGCTTGGGGTATTCATCGAGCGGAATGCCGTATTTCTCGATCAAATCGGGACGGCCGTCCTTGATGAAATAGGGCGTGTATTCGGCGAAATGCTCCGAGCTCTCGGTGACGAAATAGCCCAGCCGCGTCAGCATCTCATAGCGCACCTTGTTCGGACAGCGCGGATTCCAGCCGGGTTTGGGCGCGCCGCCTTCGCGATAGCCACGCACGAGATCGGGATAGAGGTCGCGATAGGATCCATCCGGCTGGCGATGCTCGAACTGCAGGTAGAAAGCCATGTGGTTGATGCCGGCCGAGCGGTAGCGGATCTCGTCATAGGGAAGGTCGAGATCGTGTGCCAGTTCCATCGCCGTCCCTTGCACCGAGTGGCACAGCCCGACCTGCCTGATCTCGGGATATTTCTCCGAGATCGCCCAGGTGTTGATCGCCATCGGGTTGACATATTGCAGCATGATGGCCCGCGGGCAGACGGCAAGCATGTCCTCGCAGATCTTCCACAGATGCGGCACGGTCCTGAGGCCGCGCATGATGCCGCCGACGCCGAGCGTATCGGCGATGGTCTGGCGCAGGCCATATGTCTTCGGCACCTCGAAATCCGTGACGGTGCAGGGCTCATAGCCGCCGATCTGGAAGGCGACGACGACGAAATCGGCGTCCGCCAGCGCCTTGCGCTGGTCCGTGTAGGTCTCGGCCATCGCCTTGACGCCGAGTGTGGCGATCAGTTTGTTGACGACGACGGCGCTTTCTTCCAGCCGCTGCGGATTGATGTCCATCAGCGCGATCGTGGCGCCCGAAAGCGCCGGGCGCTGCAGCACGTCGCCGACGATGTTCTTCATGAACACCGTCGAGCCGGCGCCGATGAAAGTGATCCTGGGATGTCTTGCCACGTTAACCTCCGGCATATGTTCAGGCCACGTCGAAAGCGGCCCTGACGAGCCGTTCGGTGTAGGCGGTCTTGGGATTGGTGAGGACCTGGTCGACGGGTCCCTGCTCGACGATCTTGCCGTGCTGCATGACGATGACGCGGTGGCACAGCGCGCGCACCACCTTGAGGTCGTGCGAGATGAAGAGATAGCTCAGGCCGCGCTCGTCCTGCAGCTTGCGTAGCAGGTCGATGATCTGCGCCTGGACGGAGAGATCCAGCGCCGATGTCGGCTCGTCGAGCAGGATGAATTCGGGTTCGAGCGCGATGGCCCGGGCGATGGCGATGCGCTGCCGCTGGCCGCCGGAAAATTCATGCGGAAACCGCGACAGGATATCGCCCGGCATGCCCGCGCTGACCAGCGCCTCGCGCACCCGCTCGACCCGCTCGCGCCGTGTTGCGCCAATGCTGTTGACGACCAGCCCTTCCTCGATGATCTGGCCGATCGTCATGCGCGGGTTGAGCGAGGAGAACGGGTCCTGGAAGACGATCTGCATGCGCGACCGCAGCGGCCGCATCTGCGCTCGCGACAGGCCATGGATCGGCTGGCCATCGAAGCGTATCTCACCGCGTTGCGCGTCGGTCAGCCGGAGCAGCGCCTGGCCGAACGTGGTCTTGCCGGAGCCGGATTCGCCGACCAGCCCAAGCGTCTCATGGCGGCAAAGCTTGAGATCGAGGTCGTCGACCGCGACCAGTTCACGCCAGTCCGGCTTCAAGAACGTGCCGTGGCGCAGCATGAAGCAGACGCGCACGCCATTCGCTTCGAGGATGGTGCCACAGCCCTCGGGCAACGGTTGCGGCCGTCCTCTTGGTTCGGAGGCAAGCAATCGCCGGGTGTAGGGATGCCGCGGATCAGCGAACAACCCTTCGGTGACGTTGTGCTCGCACATTTCGCCATGCTGCATCACATAGACGTAGTCGGAAAACTTGCGCACCACGGTGAGGTCGTGGGTGATCAGGATTACCGCCATCCGCAGCTCTTTCTGCAGATTGCGTATCAGGTTGAGGATCTGCGCCTGGACCGTGACGTCGAGCGCGGTCGTCGGCTCATCGGCGATCAGCACGTCGGGATCGTTGGCGAGCGCCATGGCGATCATCACGCGCTGCCTTTGCCCACCCGACAGCTGGTGCGGATATTGCTTGAGCCGCGCCTCGGGCTCGGGAATCTGCACATGCCGCAGCAGTTCCAGCGCCCGCGCCCAGGCTTGCTTGCGGCTCACCTTGCGATGCACCCGGATCGCTTCGACGATCTGGCTGCCGACCGTGTAAATCGGGTTGAGCGAGCTCATCGGCTCCTGGAAGATCATCGAGATGCGGTTGCCGCGCAGCTTGCGCCGGGCGCTCTCGGGGAATTTCAGAATGTCCTGTCCGTCATAACAGACGCTCGATTTCGGTGACACCGTTGCGCGGCGCGACAGCAGGCCCATGACGGTGCGCGCCGTCACCGACTTGCCGGAACCGGATTCGCCGACGATCGCGATCGTCTCGCCGCGATAGAGCTGGAACGAGATGTCCTTGACCGCCTCGACGGTACCGTGCTCGACCTTGAAGGCGACCTCGATGTTGCGGGCGTCGATGACGGGCTCTCCCTGGCGCCCATCATGATCGAGGCGAAAGGCTGGTGCGAAGGGCTCGGCGAGTACGACGGTCATTCCTGTCCCCTCAATACGGATCGACGGCATCGCGCAGGCCGTCGCCGAGCGCGTTGAAGGCGAAGACGGTGACCAGCACGAAACCGACCGGCGACAGGATCCAGGGATAGGTACCGATGACGGAATAGGTCGCGGTGTCCTGAAGCATCAGCCCCCAGGAGATCAGGGGCGGCTTGACGGCAAAACCGAGGAAACCGAGGAAGGATTCGAGCAGCACAACCGTCGGGATGGCCAGCGTCACGGCGACGATCACGTGGCTCATCACATTGGGGAAGATGTGCTGCAGGATGATGCGCCGGTCGGTGGAGCCGACCGCCATGGCGGCGCGCACATATTCGATGCGCGCCAGCGCCAGTGTCTTGCCGCGCACCTCGCGCGACATCTGCGCCCAGCCCAACGCCGACATGACGATGATGACAAAGCCGAGGAACACATTGGTCGGCGCGGTGACAGGGATCAGCGTCGTCAGCGCCAGATAGAGCGGCAGTTGTGGGAAGGCGAGCACCAGTTCGACGAAGCGCTGCATCCAGACGTCGAACCGGCCGCCGAAATAGCCCGACACCATGCCGACAGTGGTACCGATGGCCGTGATGATGAAGACCACCGTCAGCGCGATCATCAGCGAGACGCGCGAACCATGGATGGCGCGCGACAGCACGTCCCGGCCGAATTTGTCGGTGCCGAGGAAATGCACCGGCTGGCCGTCCGTCGAGGCGAACAAGTGCCGGTTCGCCGGGATCAGCCCGAAGAGCTTGTAGGGCGCGCCCTCGACGAAGAAGCCAAGCAGCCTCGGGTGGTCGTAGTCGGGGCCGACGATGGGCTGGAAGGTGACCGGATCGAGATCGGCCGAATCGGCCAGCGCATAGACCCTAGGCCGCGCGACGAAATTACCATCCTTGTCGTGGAAGGACGGCAGCTGCGGCGGGGCGAAGCCGACATCGGTCGCCTTCGGATCCATCGGGGCCAGGAATTCGGCGAACGCGGCCATCACCAGCAAGAGCACGACCAGCCAAAGCCCAGCCATCCCGGTCCAGGAGCGCTTCAGCCGGCGCCAGACAAGCGCCATGTAGCTCTCATTGCCGCGTGCGGGCGCTACTGTGGCTCGCTCGGCCGGCAGTGGCGGTGGTGAAGGCTCTCGCGCCAGCATCTAGCCCTCCCCGAACTGGCGCACGCGCGGATCGAGCAGGACGAGCAGCATGTCGGCGATGATGTTGCCGACGATCAGCGTCGCCGACAGCACCATCATGAAGGTGGCTGTGACATAGACGTCGCCGACCGCCATCGAACCGACGATCGCCGGACCGACGGTCGGCAGCGCGAAGATGATCGCCGTCTCGATCTCGCCGGTCAGCATGTATGGCAGCACCACGCCCTGGTACATGACGAGCGGATGCAAGGCATTGGGCACGGCGTGGCGCATGACGACGGCGCTGCCCGTCAGGCCCTTGGCCTTGGCTGTCTCGACATATTGCGCGTTGAGCGTGTCGAGCAGATTGCCGCGCATGACGCGCATATTGTAGGCAAGGCCGCCGAAGGTGGCGATCGCCACCACCGGCCAGACATGCTTGACCAGGTCGACGAATTTGGCCCACGACCATGGCGCGCCGCCATATTGCGGTGAGAAGAATGAGCCGATCTCCGACACGTTGAACTGGAAGACCAGGAGATAGACGATGATCAGCGCCATCAGGAAGCGCGGCACCGTCATGCCGAGGAAGGCGATGGCCGACAGCGTGGAATCGATCCAGGTGTATTGCCGGGTCGCGGCCCATATGCCGAAAGTGATGCCGAGCACCGAGGCGAGCAGATGGCAGACCAGCGCGAGCAGCAGCGTGCGCGGCAGGCGCTCGCCGACGACCTCGGCCACCGGCTTGTTGTAATAGAGGCTGTAGCCGAAATCGCCGCGGGTGACGACGCCGCCGATCCAGTTGAGATACTGGACGGGCAGCGGCTTATCGAGGCCGTGTTCGACGCGATAGGCCTGGGCCTGTGCGTCGGCCTCCGCGAAGGAGGCTCCGCCCTGGTTGATCAGCTGCGAGCGGATGTAATCGGCATAATCGCCAGGCGGCGCCTGGATGATGGCAAAGGTGACGAGACTCAAAATAGCGAGAACCGGGATTGCCGACGCTATGCGCATGAGCAGGAATCGCAGCATGGACGGTCCGCTTCCTCATCTCGCCGGACGCTCCCCTGGAGGGGCGTTCGGAGGGTTGGTTTGTCCCGGCCGCGCCATCGACGCGGCCGGGTGTCTCTCAGTCAGGGAGGTAAACTTGCATCGGCCCTTAAACTTACATCGGGCCCTTGTCTCCAGGCTTGCCGGGAAGCTCTTCGGGGAACAATTCGTATTTCGCCTGTTTGTCGGCCGCGACGAAGACCCGTTCGCGGATGATCGAATCCTCGGCCCAGTTGAACATGAAGATCGGCGTGCCTTGCGGGATGTTGGAGAAGCGCTTGTTGACGATCAAGGCGCCGGGATATTCCGTCAGGCCGACATTGTAGACGTGCTCGGTCGAGATCCTCTGGAAGTCCCGCATCAGACTGGCGCGCTGGCTGTTGTCCGCCGACGAGACGAACTTGTTGACGATGTCGACGAGGTCCTTCTCGAAAGGCATCAGGTCGACCTCGCCGCTTTCCGGCGCGCGGTGATCCCAGCTGGTCTTGGGGCCGACCGGAGCGAGCTGCACGGTGTTCTGCACCACGGAAGTCAGCTCCTGCTCATTGCGCCGGATCAGCCAGTCGAAGCGGCCTGAATATTGCGTGGCATCGCGCTGGGTGCCGTTAAGCCCGTTGAGCACGATCCGGAGGCCAAGCTTCTCCATCTGCGCGACCACGCCTTCGGCGAGGCTCTTGTCGGTCGTGTAGTCGTTGTTGACCAGCATCACGATTTCGACGTTCTTGCCGTCGGCGGTACCGGCCGGGAAGTTGACGATGCCGTCACCGTCCGTGTCCTTCAGACCGGCCTTGGCGAGTTCGGCCTTGGCGCCCTCGAGGTCGAATGGATAGTAGACGGTGGACTTGCGGTCATAGAAGCTGGTGCCCGAGGAGAGGCCGCCTGGATAGATCGCGGTGAACGGCCCCTTGACGAGGGAATCGCCCAACGCCTTGCGGTCAAGCGCCATGGTGACGGCCTTGCGGAAATCCTCGTTGCGGTTCAGTTCGCGGATCGCCTGGCCGCGCTCGTCCGGATTGCCCCAGCCATTGGCGGAGAAGTTCAGGCGCAGATTGTAGCCGATCAGCCGCGGGCCGAAGGCAAGGCGCGCCGGCGCGTTCGCCTCCGCCGCGCGCTTCAGCGAGGCGACGAAGTTTTCCGGCTGCTCGAGGTTGGAGAAGTCGCCGGCGCCGGCGACCGCCTGAACGTCGCGGTCGGCCCAGGTCGACAGTTTGTAATGCAGCTCGTTGAGATAGGGCAGCTGGTTGCCCTTCTCGTCCACCTTCCAATAGTAGGGATTGCGGCGCATGACGATGATGTCGTCGGCCCGATATTCGACCGGCACCCAGGCGCCCATGACAGGCATGTTCATATATTCGGGCGGGAAAGCGTTCTTGAACTGGTCGTAGGTGTTCTTCGAATATTTCGGGTGCTGCGGCTTCAAAATGTGTGCGGGACCGGGACAGAAGGTGCCATAGGCCATTGCGTAGAGGTGCTGTTTCGGGAAGGCGTCCTTGAAGGTCCATTCGACCGTGTAGTCGTCGATCTTCTTCAGCGTCGTGCCGACGCCGAAGGTTTCCTGGGTGGCGCCATTGAGCGGCGAGACGTTGGGATCCATGACCTCGTCGTCCCAGTAGAACATGACGTCGTCGGCGTTGAACGGCACGCCGTCGGACCATTTGGCACCTTCGACGAGATGCATGGTCAGCTTGTGGCCATCGGCTGACCAATCCCAGCTTTTGGCAAGATTGGGCAGCGGCTCGGTGTCCTTCGCCTCGACCTGGAACAGCGGCGCGGTGCGCGTCAGGCACTCGGAAAGACCGATGTCGATGCCGCCCCACCCTTGGGTCTGGCCGGCGCCGTAGTTCCAGCCTTCGGGCCGGCCGCCGATGACATGGCGCATCGTATCGCCGTAGACGCCGATGCCGTCCGGCATGTTGGCGGTCTTGAAGACAAGCGGCTCTTTCGGCAGCCGATCTTTCACCGGCGGCAGCTTGCCGGCCTTGACGTATTTTTCCGTGACCCAATCGGGCTCGTGATAGTCGGGCAGCGCCTTGAACTCCAGGATGGAGTCGCGCGGCACGTACTTGATCTTGCCCTCGGCCGGAAACGTCGCCGGAACCGGTGGGATTGTCGGCTCGGAAGCGAAAGCGTTGAGCGCCGGAACGGAGACGCTCAGCGCCAGTCCGGTGGCAATGCCAATGCTGCGTAGGTTCCTCATTGTCTCCTCCCTCCTGTTCAGACGTTTGCTGCTGCTCGTATCTTGCCTGGACGGCAGACTGCGGTGGATCCGCCTCCCGTGGATCCGCCGCCGCGCCCGGTTCTCAGACGGCCTGTTTCAGCGCGGCCTTTTCGGCGCGCAGTTCCTCGATCGAGCGCACGCTTCGCCGCGCGGCACCGGCCCATTCCCGCGTCTTGACCGTGGATTTCGACAGCCTCTCCTTGGCTGCCGGAACCGCATGGGCATATTGCGGCAGCCATTGCGCCTGGGCGACGACCATTTCGTCGACCATCTGCCAGACCTCCTCCGGCGTCGACACCGCGCCGACCAGCGGGTCATGCAGCACGGCAAGCTTCAGAAGATCGATGTCGCCAGATATCGCCGCGTGGACCGACATGCGCTGGACGTTGATCGAGGCCATGCAAGTAGCGGCACAGGCTTCCGGCAACGTGATGCCGGCGGCCATGTTGATGCCGAAACGATCGACGAAACCGGGTGACTCGATGATGGCGTCGCGTGGCAGATTGGTGATCACGCCGTCATTCCTGACGTTGAAGTGGCCACGATAGACGCGGTTGGTTTCCAGCGCCTCCAATATGTGGCTCGCATGCTCGTTCGAGCGCCTTGACGCGTCGATCGGTTTCGACGCCGCTTCGAGGAATTGCGGATATTCGGTCTCGAACCAGTTGCGGGTTTCCGTGGAATAGCGGAGGTAGCCGCCGGTCTCGCCATGGATCCAGTCGGACATGTCGATCCAGCGCGTGATCTCGTCGGGGCGCTTGCGGTACCAAGGCAGATATTCGGAGAGATGGCCGTTGCTTTCGGTCGAATAGACGCCGAAGCGCTTGAGCACATCGATGCGCAGCTTTTCCTGCTGGGAATAGACCGGATGTGCCTCGAAGGCGGCAATTAGCTCATCCCTATCAATCTTGCGGCCGTTCAGCCGCAAATCGATGAACCAGGTCTGGTGGTTGATGCCGGAACAGACATAGTCGAGTTCCCGCGGCGATTTCGCGCCCAGCACCTCGGCGATCTGTTCGGCTCCGTGCTGGACGCCATGGCAGAGACCGACCGTGTCGACCTTGCCGTATTCGATCGCCGCCCAGGTGTTCATCGCCATCGGGTTGGCATAGTTGAGGAATTTGGCGTTGGTATCGGCGACTTCGCGGATGTCCTTGCAGAAATCCAGGATCACCGGAATGTTGCGCTGACCGTAGAGAATACCGCCGGCGCAGATCGTGTCGCCGACGCATTGGTCGATGCCGTATCTCAAGGGAATGCGGATATCATCGGCATAAGCTTCGAGGCCGCCGACCCGCACGCAGCTTATGATGTAGCGCGCGCCCTCGAGCGCCTTGCGGCGGTCGGTCGTCGCGGTCACCCTCGTTGGCAGATTGTTCGCCTCGACGATCCTGTCGAGGATCGCCTTGATCATCGCGAGATTGTGCTCGCTGATGTCGGTCAGCGCGAATTCGATGTCCTTGAATTCCGGCACGCACAATATGTCGGTGAACAGCTTCTTCGTGAAACCGACGCTGCCGGCGCCGATAATAGCGATTTTGAAACTCATCACCTTCACCTCGGTCCAATCGAATGCTAGGCAAGGAGCAGCAAGGGAAGAAAGATGGCCACACGCCTTTGGGCGCATGCCATTCAAGCCGGAATCCGGCTTTTCTCTCCTCCCGCCCGCTCCTCGTTCGCAGGCTATTCGCGTTCTTCGAGGCGCGATTATGCGCTTATTCGCGGGCGCGGCCAGAGAAGGATTATGCTTTCAGGGGTAATTTTGTGCTGCGGGATTTAATCGCCAACGGAGAGTCAATGCGGACCGTCTCGCTGCCGCGCGGCCGCCAGCGCCTGCATGCCATGCCGACGAGCACGGGCTATGAGGTGCGCGAGGACGTGACCTATGACTGGGACGGGCGAAAGCGCGGTCAGACACCGTTCACCGTCCTGCAGCATACGATCGGCGGTACCGGCCGGTTGCGCTACGAAAACCGCGATTACCGCCTGCAGACGAACGACACGCTGCTGGTGCTGGTGCCGCACAACCACCGCTACTGGCTGGCCAGGGGCGAGCGCTGGGAATATTTCTGGATCTCGATGAACGGCGAGGAGGCGTTGCGCGTCCACAAGTCGATCCTCGACGTGTCGGGACCGGTCTTTCGGCTGCAGCCGGCGACGATCGATCATCTTGCCGATTGCAGTCTGCGTCTTATCAAAGGGGCCGCTTCTCCAGGCGCTGCTTCGGCGATCGCCTACGAGGCGGCGATGGCGCTCTACGACGATGTGTTCGGCTCGCACGCCTTTGCCGAAAAACAGAGTGCCATGCAGCCGGTCATCGATCATATCAACGCCAATCTCGACAAAGCCCTGCCGGTGGCGGACCTTGTCCAGATCAGCGGACTGAGCCGGGCTCATTTCTCACGCTGCTTCGCCGAGAGCGAAGGCCTGCCGCCCGCCGAGTTCGTGCTGCAGCAGCGGCTGCAGCGGGCGGCGAAATTGCTGACCAAGGCCGATTTCCTGCCGGTGAAGGAAGTGGCCATCCTGTGCGGGTTCGAGGATGCGAATTATTTTTCGAAGGTTTTTCGCCGCCTCTACGGCACGACGCCCAGCCAGTTCCGCACCACCGGCATGTATGCCAGCTTGCGAACGCCGGCCAGGCGCGGCGCCAGGGTGTCGGACGACGAGACCTGATGCCGCTTGAGACCTAATCAGGCCGCGTGCAGGCTGCCCCCGTCCAGCCACTCGAGTTCGGCTGGCGAAAGCGCGATGTCCAGCGCCCGCAGGCTGTCGTCCAGTTCGCCCAGCGTGCGCGGCCCGATCAACGGGACCGATGGGAAAGGCTGGTTGAGGACATAGGCCAGCGCAATATGGATCGGGCTCTTGCGCAGCCTGGCGGCGAGTTCGATCGCCCGGTCGCGGCGGCCGAAATTGCGCTCTGAGTACCAGACCCGCACCAGTTCCTCGCTGTCCAGCCTGTCGCGCCCGGCGCGGTCGGTGAAGAAGCCGCGTCCCTGGCTCGACCAGGCGAAATTCGGCATCTGCCTGGATGTCAGCCAGGCTTTCCAGTCGTCGGTGGAGGAGGTGATGCAGCCGGCCCAGATCGGCTCCAGCATTTCGGCCAGCGAAAAATTGTTGGAGAGCGCGCCGGGCTTCTGCTTGCCAGTGCGCTCGGCATAGGCAATGGCCTCGTCCATGCGCTGCATCGTCCAGTTGGAGCCGCCGAAGGGACCGCGAATACGCCCGGCCTTGACCTCCGCGTCCATGGCGTCGACGAACTCGCCGACCGGCACGTCCGGATTGTCGCGATGCATGAAATAGATGTCGACATGGTCGGTCTGCAGACGGTCGAGCGACTGGGCAAGCTGCTTTGCGATCACGTCGGGATAGCAGAGCGGCGAGTGCGCGCCTTTGGCGATGATCACCGACTGCTCGCGCACGCCACGGTTTCTCAGCCATTGGCCGAGCAGCGTCTCGGTGTAGCCGCCGCCATAGACGTAGCCGGTGTCGAACAGATTGCCGCCAGCCTCGAAAAAGGCATCGAGCAGGATCGACCCGGAGGAGAAGGTGCGGAAATCCTCGAAGCCGAGCGCCACCACGGAGGTCGGTTTCGGCAGGCCCGGAATGGTGCGCTTGCCTATCGCGGTGCCGCCGGGCCGCAGAGGTCGGCCGGAGATGGTGTTGGTGCGCAGCGAGGCCTTCTCGATCTCGTACTCCAGCCCCACCGCCGCGCGCCATCTGTCTAGCACGCGCAAGGTGCCGAGGCTGTCGGCCCAGCCCATCCCCGGCCAGGCGAATTCCTGTCGCCCGGCGCGGATCGCCTCGCCGGCGGCATCGACCTCGAAGGAATAGACATGGCGCTTCTCGTTGACGCTGATGGTCTCTTGCGCGCCGTCGGCGCCGATCACGTCGATCCGGCCGAGGCCGACATCGCGGTCGCCGCCGGCGAACCAGAAGTCCGGCACCTCGATGCGGCCCTTGGTGCCGAAGATGCGCAGGACGTTGTCCTGGTTCAGCGAGATACTGCAGGAAACCTCGGCGACGATGCCACCGGGGAAATGCAGGACAGCGGAGGCCCATTCGTCGACGCCGGACTGGCCAAGGTGGGCGCCGCCCACCACCTTGTCGGGTTCGGCGAATGGCTTTCCCGCGGCAGCGCCGGCAATGAGGCGCACCATCGACACGGGATAGCCGCCGACGTCGAGGATGCCGCCGCCGGCGAGGTCGTTGGCATAGAGCCGGTGCTCCGGCATGAAATCAGGCATGGCGAAGCCGAAGCTCGACTTGATCATCCTGATCTCGCCGATGACGCCGGACTTGACCAGGCCTACCAGCTGCAGCGTCTGCGGATGCAGCCGGTACATGAAGGCTTCGCCTAGAAAGGTGCCAGCCTTGCGCGCCGCATGCATCATGGCGTCGGCCTCGAAGGCGGTCAGCCCGAGCGGCTTTTCGCAAAGCACATGTTTTCCGGCTTCCGCCGCCCGGATCGCCCATTGCGCGTGGCCGGGATGCGGCACCGCGATATAGATCGCGTCGATCTCCGGATCGGCGAGAAGAGCGTCGTAACCGTCGAGGATGCGGGTGCCGGGAAAGCTCTCGGCCAGACCCGGCTTGCCGGGGTTGCGCGCGCCGATGGCGACCAGTTTCCCGGTGCGGGAACCGGCGACGCCGCCGGCAAAGGCCTTGGCGATGCCGCCCGGCCCAAGAATCCCCCAGCGAATGGGCGTTGATGCAGTCATGTCATTCTCCTTGCGGGCTTGGAAAGGGGCGGCCGGTCAGCGCAGCCGCAGCCCCTTTTCGTCGAACAGGTAGGATTTGCGGATGGAAACGGTGACCTCCGAGGTGTCGGGAATCTTTGCCGCGTCGCGCTGAATCACCATATCCTCGCCATGGGCCGTTCGGGCATAGAGGAAGCTCGTGCCCCCCAAATGCTCGACCACGTCGATGGCGGCGGTCAGGTCGGCGTCGCCTTCACCGGCGCTGCCAAAATGTTCCGGCCGCACGCCGACGATGACTTTGCTACCCAGTTCGGGCCCTGCGCATTTCAACGGTTGCGTGATGCGGGTCTTCTCCTCGCCGGCCAGCTCGACCACGACCCCTTTTTCATCACGCCCGACAATATGGGCCTTGATGAAATTCATCTTCGGCGAACCGACAAAGCCGGCCACGAACATATTGTCGGGATTGTCATAGAGTTCCAGCGGCCGGCCGATCTGCTCGATATGGCCGGCGCGCAGCACGACGATCCGGTCGGCCAGCGTCATCGCCTCGGTCTGGTCGTGGGTGACATAGACCATGGTGGCGCCGAGTTCCTTGTGCAGCCTTGAAATCTCGACCCGCATCTGGACACGCAGTTCGGCATCGAGATTGGAGAGCGGCTCGTCGAACAGGAACACTTGCGGCTCGCGCACGATGGCGCGGCCGATGGCGACACGCTGGCGCTGGCCACCGGAAAGTTTCTTCGGACGGCGGTCCATCAATTCGCTGATGCGCAGGATCTCGGCCGCGCGCTTCACCCGCCGCTCGGTGTCGGCCTTGGGGTTGCCGGTCATGCGCAGCCCGAAGGAGAGATTCTGCTCGACGCTCATATGCGGATAGAGCGCGTAGGACTGGAACACCATGGCGATGCCGCGGTCGGCGGGCTCGACATCGTTGACCACCTTGCCGCCGATGGCGATCTCGCCGCCGCTGATGTCCTCCAGCCCGGCGATCATCCTGAGCAGCGTTGACTTGCCGCAGCCCGACGGGCCGACGAAGACGACGAACTCGCCATCGGCGATGTCGATGTTGGCACCGTGGACGACTTCGAACGCGCCGAAGCGCTTGGCGACATTGGTGAGCGTGACGGTTGCCATTCTGCCCCTTACTTGACCGCGCCGGCGGCGATGCCGGCGATGAAATGACGCTGCAGGAGCACGAAGACGATGAGCATCGGCACGGTCAGCATGACCGCGCCCGCCATGATGCCGCCCCACGACACTTTGGTCAGGCCGATCAGCGTGCCAAGCGCCACGGGTGCTGTCATCGAACCCGGCTGGCTGTTGATCAGAAGTGGCCACAGATAATTATTCCAGGAGGCGAGGAACAGGATGATGCAGAGCGCCGCCAGCATCGGCCGCGCCAGCGGCAAGGCGATGAAGACGAAGATCCGCCACTCCTTGACGCCCTCGACGCGGGCCGCATCGAACAGATCGTCCGGCATCATCGAAAAACTCTGGCGCATGAACAGCACGCCCAGCGAATTGAACAGCGGCGGCACGATCAGCGCCACCCAGGTGTTGGCAAGCTTGAAGTCGCGCGCCACCATGATGAATTGCGGGATCAGCACCACCGCATAGGGCAGCGTGATGGTGCCCAGGATGATGGCCACGACCACGCTTTTACCGAAGAACTGGTAGCGGGCCAGCGCCCAGCCGGCCATCGAGGTCAACAGCACCGACAAGACGGTGTAGGTCACCGCCACGCAAACGGAGATGACGATGGCGCCGACGAAGTCTGTGTCGCGCTGCAGATTGTTGAAATTGTCGACGAAATTGCCGCGCGGCAACAGTTCGATGCCCGGGCTGAATATGCCGTTGTCGGGCATGGTCGAGAACACCACCATCATCCACAGCGGAAACAACCAGATCAGCGCCAGCGGCGTCAGGAACAGGTGCAGTGCGATGCTTCGTTTCAGTCTTGCCGACGAGAGCGAACTCATTTCGGTTCCCTCGTCAGCCATAGCTGCACCAGCGTGATGGCGATCGCCAGCCCGGCCATGGTGTAGGCGATGGCAGAGGCATAGCCGAAATTGAGCGAGCGGAAGCCCTGGCGGTAAAGCAGCAGACCGAGCGTCTCGGTGCCGCCGCCCGGCCCGCCACGCTCGGTGATCAGGAACGGCTCGGTGAACAATTGCATGGTGCCGATGATCGACAGCACGGCGCAGAAGACGATGACCGGCTTCAACAGCGGCAGGGTGATGTAGAAGAATTGCTTGAGCTTGCTGACCCGGTCGAGCGTCGCTGCCTCGTAGACATCCTCGGGAATGGACTGCATGCCGGCCAGCAGGATGATGGCGTTGTAGCCGGCCCAGCGCCAGGTGACCGCGATCATGATCAGCGCCATGGCCGGCGTGACATTGGAAAACCAGTCGACCTTGGGCAGGCCGATGCTGTTCAGCAGCTTGTTGACGATCCCGAAATCGAGGCTGAACATCAGCCGGAACACCGCCGAATAAGCGACCTCGCCGACCACCACGGGGGCGAAGAAGGCGAAGCGGTAGAGGCCGCGGGCCTTGAGCAGCGGCGAATTCAGAAGCACCGCCATCACCATGGCCAGCGCGATCATCACCGGAACCTGGATGACAAGGATGAGCAGCGTGTTCTTCAGCGCGTTGAAGAAGGCGGGGTCGCCGACCAGCCGGCCCCAGTTGAAGCCGGGCGCGAAGCGCCACGGCACGGTGCGCGTCGCCTGGAACGAGATCAGGAACGAGGAGATGATCGGCCACACCCAGAAGATGGCGAAGATCAGGAGATAGGGCGTAAGGAAGCGATAGGCCGTGGCATTGCGGTCGCGCATCTTTTGTCCTCCTTCATCCCTGGTGTTGAAAGCAAGCGTGCAAGCGGCGGGTCCAGGACGGCATAGCTGCCGTCCCGGACCCCGTCCTGGGAGGTCAGGACTTGACAGGCAGCCCAGTCGCCGAGGCGATCTGGCTGGCGGCATCGTCGAGTGCCGCCTTGGCGTCGGGATATCCGCCAGCGAGGTATTTGGTCTGCACGGCGCGCACGATGATCTCGGCATCGCTCTGGAACTGCGTGCCGCGGCTCGGAACGACCTTGGGCAAGGTGCCCAGAATATCCTTCCACACCGCCTGGCCGCCCCAGTAGGGCTGGCCCTGGCTGACGTAAGGGTCGTTCAGGGCCGAGACCAGTGATGGGACGAGGCCGAACTCCTTCAGCATGGTGATCTGGCCTTCATTGGTGCCGAGCGTGTATTTCAAATACTCGTACGCCGCTTCCTTGTTCTTCGACGCCGAGGTGATGGCGAGCGACGAGCCGCCGAGATTGGCGGCATGCGGCCCGTCCGCGGTCAGGCTTGGCATCAGGTAGACGCCCCATTTGCCGTTTTCGCCGGCCGATTCGGTGCGGATGGTGCCTTCGTACCAGCCGCCATAGACCTGGGTGGCGACGGTTCCGGCGGTGTTGTTGGTGATCTTGGTGCCCCAATCGGCCGACGAGACGATGCCCGCGTCCTTCATCTCCTTGACCTTGGTCATGGCGTCGACGCATTTGGGCTGGTTGACCGTGATCGACTGGCCGTCCTCGGCGAAATAGGCGCAGCCCTGTTCGTTGGAGATCATGCGGAAGAATTCACTGTCGCCGTTGAAATCGGCATTGGTCATCGAGACCCCTGGATTGGCGGCCTGGATCTTCTTGCCGGCGGCGATGAAATCGTCCCAGGTCTTGATCGATGCCGGGTCGACGCCGGCCTTTTCATAGAAGTCGCGGCGATAGAAGGCGGCGACCGGGCCGGAATCCCACGGCATGGCATAGGCCTTGTCGCCGACTTCGAGTTCGGTACGCTTGAAATCGGGGAATTTCTTCTGGTCTTCCGCCGTGTAGCCCAACGTGTGCAGGTCGACGAAACAGTCGGGGAACTGGCTCCAGTAATTCTCGGCCTCGCCGTTCTCGATGGTCACGATATCGGGCAGGCCGACGCCGCCGGCCGCGCATCCGGCGATCGACTTGTCATAGGTCGGCTGGTTGCCGAGATCCTGGACCGTGACCTTGATGTCGGGATGGACCTTGTTGAAACCGGCAACCGTTGCCTTCAGCGACGAGGCGGCGATGTTCCAGCTCCAGATGGTGATTTCGCCGGATTGCGCGAAGGCCGGGGCTGAGCCCAAGGCAAGCGCGAGCGCGGCGCAGGACAGTGTGATGCGCATTGAAATCCTCCCATTTCATTTGCTCTCTCTGCGAGCCTGGCTAGACTAGGCACCGGCAAAGGCCTGTCCCCGACAAAGGGAATACGAAATTGGCGGAAAGTAAGATGCCCGAACGGCCGTTTTACCAGCCTGGTGCCAGCAGCGTGGAAGGCCTGCCGCTGCTGTTGCAGATGTTCCACACCAATCCGCTGGTGATGCTGAAACCGCATTGGCATGCCCAGGTCGAGGTGAATTTCATCGTCCGCGGCTCCGTCCACTACCGCATGAACGAGCACGAAATCTCGCTCTCGGCCGGCGAGATGTGCCTGTTCTGGGGCGGCCTGCCGCACCAGATGGACGATTTGAGCGACGACGCCGTCTATGCCGGCGCGCACCTGCCGCTGGTGCATTTCTTCCGGCTGCACCTGCCGGCGGACATACGCCACCGGCTGATGACGGGTGCGACGCTGGTGACAAGCGCCACCGATCAATCCGACAATGACAATTTCGCCCGCTGGAACCGCTACGCCCGTTCGGGCGATCCGGCCAAGACCGAGCATGCCGTCAACGAACTCCTGCTGCGGCTGGAGCGGGTGCGGTTCGAGCCCTATCGGCTGGTGCCGGAAAACGCCGCCGGGCAGGAGGCGGGCAGTCCCTTCGACCAGCAGTCCTCACGCAATGTCGGGCGCATGTGCGATTTCATCGCCGAAAATTTCCTCTACGACATCGATTGCATGAACATAGCGGCCGCCGCCGATATCCACCCCAAATACGCCATGAGCCTGTTCAAGAAATCAACCGGCATGACGCTCAACGAATATGTCAACCTGTTGCGGCTGAGCTACGCGCAGGCGCTTCTGATGCATCAGGACGCCAATGTGCTGCGGGTCGCCATGGACTCGGGCTTCGGCTCGCTCAGCGCCTTCAACAAATCCTTCCGCAAGCTGGCCGGCATGACCCCATCCGACTTCCGCAAGGGGCTGCCAAGCGCCAGATAGGCGGGCGCACGGCATGGAAACCGGCCCATCGGGCGACATTTCTTTTCCTGCGGGAAATCCACATCTGGGCGCTGGACAGGCCGGATTCCCATGCTATAACCCACGCGCTTTCAAGGGGCGCCCACGGTGCCTTCATGAAATCCGGAGCGGGAGTTTTCGTTAGCCGGAACAGGCCCAGATAGCTCAGTTGGTAGAGCAGCGGACTGAAAATCCGCGTGTCGGTGGTTCGAATCCGCCTCTGGGCACCATCATTTTAAAAATCCAAGCGCTTATGGCGTGACCACCTGATCGCTATCATCGCATGCGCCTGTTGCAGGCGCGTTCGCGTGTCGTCGCTTAGGTTTTCTTGTCGCCATCGGGATTTGGTGCCGGTGCCTCTCGCACGTCTCGCGGTGGCGGATCGACATGCTCAGGCTCTGGCGGTGCTTCCTTGTCCGGCCGACGGACGGGTGGCTGCGGGCCGGGCTTCGGCCGTGGTTCTTGGATCTTGGCTGGCATATCCAGTTAACCGCAACCACAGGCTCTTGTTCCCTTGTGTCTTAAAGAACCGGGAGGCCGAAGCCTTCTGTCGGCTTGGTGCGGGTGCCCGCCCTGTCACAAAGATCGATGGACGGAACGACTTTGCCTTCGCCGGGCTTGTGGAGGATTCAATTTGCTTGGTGATCCCACAACCCTAGGGCAAACTCCCTGCCGGGGCTGCAGGAGGTGAAATGAGAGCACGCGCAGCAACGCTTGGGGATCTCGAGGATGTCTTCCATGGCCTGTCGAAGCGGATGTCGGACGAGTACGCGGCGGCCGGCAAGGACAGCAAGATCGCCTACGACAATCTGATGATGAATTTGAAGGAAGGCCGCGCGCACGCGCTTGTCGAGGGCGAGAAGGCCGTGGCGATCATTGCCTGGCATGAAAACAGCGACGCCGCCGATACGCTGTTCGCCGCGCGGGAGGATTTCTTCCGCGGCTCGACCGTCCGTTTCTGCAAGCGGCATATCAGGCATATCCAGGCGCTTGCCGGCAACCTTCCAATCCACTCGCGCAGTTGGCTCCAAGGGCCCGACGTCGCCAGGTGGTTCGGCATTATCGGCTATGTCGAGCGCGGCCAGGAAAACGGCGCAAAACTGTTCGAACTGCCGCCTGCGCGCTGAATAGAAATTCTACCGCACCGCGAACGCCGCCTGCACCGCCCGGTTGACCGTCACCGGCAGGATCGACATGTGGTTTTCGCCGGCATGGAGTTCGAAGCTTGCCCGCAGGCCCGGGAGCGCGTCGAGGCGTTCCGCCATCGCCCTGGCGAATCCGTCGGTAAGGATGAGCTTTTTCTGCGCCAGGCGCTTTTCCTCGTCTTCCGCGCCGACCTGGAACGGCGCCAGCTTTTCGGTCTCATACTCTCCGGCCGACAGGATTACGTCGGCTTTCAGGCCGTCGGGAACAGCGGCTTCGAACCTTTCGAGAAAGCGGTCGATAACGCGATCTTCCCAATAGATGGCAGGGCTGGCCGCAATGAAGGTGCTGAATGAGAGCGGGCGGGTGAACAGGGCGTAGAGCGCGAACAGGCCACCGAAAGAGTGGCCGTACAGTGCCTGGCGGCTCTCATCGATCCTGGTCCGGCTGGCGACCCACGGCTTCAGCTCGGCTTCGATGAAGGCCAGAAAATCCCCCGCCCCGCCGGTCCTGACTTCCGGCGTGCCCTCGTGGAAGGGCGGATAGGTCCTGCCCGGCGGGGGCCCCAGATCCCATGAGCGGCGCAGCGAGTCATAGGCGCCCTCGACGGGGTAGCCGATGGCGACGATGACGCCCCAGCCGACATTGGTGCCGGCGGGATAGAGGGCCTGCGCGCGCATCGCGTCGACCGCCGTGCCGATAACGGCGTTGCCGTCGGTCATGTAGAGCACCGGCCAGCCGGCCTCGGGCATTGGCCCCGACGGCACATGGATGAAGACCCGCCAGGGATCGCCTCCGCTTTTGCCAACGAAGTCGTGGACGGTGGTGTCGGCAATCAAGGCTGGCGTCGCCATCGGCTTGGATATCTCCACGGGACAAGGCTCAGCGGCGGCGCAAGAGCCACATCAGGACGGGGCCGCCGATCAGCGTCGCGACGAGGCCGGCCGGAATCTGGCGCGGGAAGATGGCGGTGCGGCCGATCCAGTCGGCGCAGACCATGATCAGCGCGCCGGCAAGCATCGCGCCGATCGCTTGCGACAGCGCACGCGACAGGCCAAGGCGCCACGCCAGGTGCGGCGCCATAAGGCCGATGAAGGTCAGCGGCCCGACGACCAGGGTCGAGGCGGCGGTGAGCGCTGCCACCATCAAAAGCACCAGCAGCCGTGTTGCCTTGAGGTTGACTCCGAGGCTTTGCACCGCGGCGGAGCCGAGCGGCAGCATGTCCAGCCAGCGCAGGAAGAACGGTGCGAGCAGGAACAGGCAAAAGGCAAACGTCGAGGTCAGAAGCGCCGAGCCGGCGTCGACGCCGTAGGTCGAGCCGGTGAGCCAATTGAGCAAAAGCATGGCGCGCGGATCGCCCGTGGCGGTGAGCACCAGGATCAGCGCGTCGAACAGGGCCGTCAAGGCGACACCGGCAAGCAGCAGCCGCTCTGGCGCATAGGCGGTACGGCGGCCGATCGCCAGCGTCACCAGAAGGGCGGCGAAGGCGCCGATCGTGGCGGCCAGGGTCTGTACCGGGCGGCTGGCATCGGCGAGCGCGAACAGCGCCACCATCATGCCGAGCACAGCACCGGCGCTGATGCCGAGCACTTCGGGGCTGGCCATCGGATTGCCGGTCAGCCGCTGCATCATCAGCCCGGCCAGCGCCAGCATGGCGCCGGCGGCAAGTGCCGCGGACACTCGAGGCAGCCGCCAGGCCAGCAAGGGCCGCAGCTGATCGCCGGACGCGAATGTCCAACCATCGGTGCCCGGCGCGTAGAGCAGCGCCAGCACGAGCAGCAAAAGCAGGAGGCCGCCGATCGCCGCCAGCACAAGGCCGGGCCTTTTCGTTCTGGGCAAGCGCTCGGCGGCGAGTGCCGGTGCTTCCGCGCCAAGCGCGAGGCGCGGCAGAAGCCAAAGAAGCAGAGGCGCGCCGAGAAGCGCCGTCATCGCGCCGGTCGGCAGCAGGTCGCCCTGTGGCCCGGTCGCGACCTGCACTCCCTGGTCCGCCGCCCACAGCAGTGCCGCGCCGATCAGCGGCGCCATCACCAGTTGCTGGCCGAGCCGGCGGGCGCCGCCGATGCGCGCGAGCGTGGCGGCGGCAAGGCCGACGAAGCCGATGACGCCGACGGCGGCAACGACGAAGGCGATCAGGGCGACCGCCGCCGCCAGTCCGGCGAAGCGATAGGTACCGAGCGGGACGCCGAGGCTGCGCGCGCCTTCGTCGTCGAGGCCAAGCAGGGTCAGCGGCCGCACCATGAGGCCGATCGCCAGCGCGGCACCGCCAAGGCGCGGCAAGAGCCACCGCATCACCGACCAGTCCTGCTGGCCGAGCGAACCGGCGCCCCAGAGGAACAGGCTGGCCAGCCATTCATGCCGAAGCACCACAAACGCAGCACCGATGGCGCCGGCATAAAGGCTGACGACCAGCCCGGCCAACACGACCGAAAGCGGCGACAGGCCCTTGTGCCAGGAGAGCGCCAGGACCGCCGCAAGGGCAGTGAAGGCGCCGGCAAGCGCCACCCATTCGCGGCCGAAGGCAAGCAGCGACGGCGCCAGAAGCGTCGCCAGTGCCAGCGCCAGATAGGCGCCGGCCGAGACGCCGACGGTTTCGGGCGAGGCGAGCGGATTGCGCAAAACCTGCTGCAGCACCGTCCCGGCCAGTCCGAGGGCCGCACCGCAGAGAAGGCTGACGGCGAGCCGGGGCAGGAAGGCGTAGTGGACGAGCACCTGCCTGATATCCTCGATATCGGGGCTTGCGAGCGCCCCCAGCCAGAGTGCCGGCGGCAATTGCACGCTCATGTTGGAGAGGGTCGCGGCGCCGGCCGCGCAGAGAAGCACGACGCAAAGCAGGATCGCGCCCAGGGGATATCCGCCTGGTATGCGAGGCGACGGGGCGCGGCCGCGGACGAGGCCGGCATTGTCGGGCAAGATCGCTTCCTGCTCAACCACGGGCGGTCTCCGCCGTCAGCGCCGCGGCCAGCAGGCGGGCAAAACGGCTCGCCGAGGGCAGCGTGCCGAACATCAGCACCGCAGGCAGGCGCATGATCGAGCGCTTGCGCACGAACGGCATGGCATTCCAGACCGGGCTCTCGGTCAGCGTTCCGCCCGCCCCTTCGGGCAAGGGTTCGAGATAGGCAAGGCGCGCATCATCAGACGTTGCCAGCCCGTCGATGCCGACAGTTGCAAATCCCCAGTAATTAGTCTCTCCGGCCCAGGCGTTGCGGATGCCGATGCGGTCGAACACCGCCTGAAACAGGCTTTTTTCGCCATAGACGCGCACATTGCGCGGGTCGAGGAAGCTGACGACATAGATCGGCCGCGCCGAAAGCGGTTCCAGCTGCTGCTTGATGGTCGAAAAATGCGCCTCCGTCGCCGCTATCAGCGCCTCGCCCTCCCTTTCCTTGCCGACAAGCCTGGCCAATTGCCGGGTCGCCTCGATGGCGCGCTGATAGGGCTGACCGTCGGGCGTATAGATGCCGATCGTCGTCACCGGTGCCACGCGCTCGAGCAGCGGCTTGATGCCGTCGAGATAAGGGATGGAGAGGATGATGTCGGGACGAAGCTGTTGCAGGAATTCGAGATTGGGCTCCAGGATCGTGCCGATGTCGGCGACTTGGGGCGGCAGCGGCGGCTCGACCACCCACGTTTCCCAGACCTCACGGTCGGCGATAGCGACCGGCGTGATGCCGAGCATGAGCAAGGTCTCCGCCAAGCCGTCATCGAGGCAGACGATGCGCGGCGGGCTGGCCGCGGCTGGCGTCACGACGCCGGTGAACGGCAGAGTGAACAGCGCGAGCGCGTGGCGACGCGTGATCCGGACGCGCGGACGATTGACCTCTCCTGGCCGGGGTTGATGATCTGTATTCAACTTGGCTTGCCTGTTGCCCGGGGCCCTGGTCTCCGGCGACCAATCCGAGTTGACTATTAAACAGGATATTCTTAGTCAAGTTTTTAAGACGAGGCCGGCGGCGACAAACCCCAAGAAGGCAGGTGACGCGATCCGGCAACAGCTCCTAAAATCCGTCAGCAAACTATCCCCGAAAAGGGGCCGGAGGCGGTGCCGGGCGCATCCGCCACAGCGTGATCGGGTTGCGCTCGGCAGGCGTTGATGGTTTGTTGCCGGTCAGCGGAGATCAAGTGATGCGAGAATCCATGGGTCAAGACGAATACGGGTCGGCGAACCCCTTCGATCCGGACGACCTGCCGAATTTGAACGCGATCGGACCAGGGATCGGCAATAACGACTTCGAGAAATACGCGGTCGCCGTGATCATCGTGTTCGGCGCCCTGATCATCGGCGGCTTGATGGCCGCGTCGATGACTTTCGGCCACCGCAACGGGTTCCTGTTCGCGCTGGGCGGTGCCACGTCGGCCTGGATATCGGGAAACGCGCTGCTGCTCGACCGGCCACGCATCTATGCGCTGTTCGTCGGCATCGCCGCCTTGATGCTGATCGCGTCGACCATCACGCTGGTGACCTGACGGCTCCCGGGCCATGAGGCGGAGGCCGGTCCCGAAAGGCGGAATCCGGCCTCATCCGGAAAGCAACGGTCTTGCGGCCTGTCAATATCCGAGCGCTTCGCCGGCTGCCGCGCGGCTGTCGATGGCGCCATTGTAGCGCGCGCCGCCGCCCTTCTCGATTTCCGCCAGGCTCTTGCCGCCGACGAGAATGCCCGCCGCCTGGCCCCAGCTCTGGTCACTGAGATCAAGGCGATAGCCCATCCCGGCCAGCAGTCTTTCTGTATCCGGCGAAAGGCCGAACGGCTCGACATAGACGGTATCGGGCAGCCATTGGTGATGAATGCGCGGCGCGTCGATCGCCTCCTGGATGTTCATGCCGTGGTCGATCACGTTGACGATGGCTTCCAGCGTGATGGTGATGATGCGCGAGCCGCCTGGGCTGCCGATGACCATGAACGGCTTGCCATCCTTGGCCACCACGGTCGGGCTCATCGAGGACAGCGGCGTCTTCTTCGGCTGGATGGCATTGGCTTCGCCCTGGACGAGGCCATAGAGATTGGGCACGCCGGGTTTCTGGGTGAAGTCGTCCATCTCGTTGTTGAGCAGGATGCCGGTGCCGTCGGCGACCACGCCGGCACCGAACGAACCGTTGAGCGTGTAGGTGACCGCGACCGCGTTGCCGTCCTTGTCGATGATCGAATAGTGCGTCGTCTCCTTCGACTCGCCGAAGCCCTTCGGCATCAGATCCTGCGACACGCCGGCGCGGAACGGATCGATCTTGTCGCGGATGTCCTTGGCATAGGCTTTGTCCAGCAGCCTGGAGACGGGGTTGTCGACGAAATCGGGATCGCCGAGCGCGGAGTTGCGGTCGACATAGGCGTGGCGCATCGCCTCGACCATGACGTGGACGGTCTCGGCCGAGCCGGCGCCGAGATAGGACAGCGGATAGCCTTCCAGCACGTTGAGGATTTCGCAGATGATGACGCCGCCTGAGCTCGGCGGCGGCGAAGAGATGATCTCGTAGCCGCGATAGGAGCAGGTGACGGGCTTCAACTCGCGCACCGCGTATTGTTCGAAATCACCCTTGGCCAGGATACCGCCCTTGGCGCCGCTCGCCTTGACGATGGCGTCGGCGATGGCGCCCTTGTAAAAGGCATCGGGACCTCTCTCGGAAATGGCCGAGAGCGACGCGGCAAGGTCGGGCTGAACCAGCTTCTCGCCGACGCCATAGGGCTTGCCATCGGTTTTGAGGAAGGCCGCCGCCGCCGCTGGGTCCTTCGCCAACCTTTCGGCGCTGCCGGCGAACGAAGCCGCATCGCCCTGGTTGAGGACGAACCCATCTCTGGCATAGGCGATCGCCGGCGCCATCAGGTCCTGCCTGGACAAGGTGCCATATTTCTGGCGCGCCATCTCGAAACCAGCCACCGAGCCTGGTACGCCGACCGCGAGATAGCCGTCCAGGCTAGCGCCCTTCACCGGGTTGCCGTCCTTGTCGAGATACATGGTCTTGGTCGCGGCAAGCGGCGCCCGCTCGCGGAAATCGAGGAAGGTCGATTTGCCGTCCTTGAAGCGGATGGTCATGAAGCCACCGCCGCCGATATTACCGGCATTGGGATAGACGACGGCCAAGGCATAGCCGACGGCGACCGCCGCATCGACGGCATTGCCGCCCTTTTTCAACACCTCGACGCCGACTTCGGAAGCCAGATGCTGGGCCGTGACGACCATGCCGTTCTCGCCCTTGGCCGGTGCCGGCGACGCGGCGAAAGCCGATGGCGAAAAGGCGAAGGCGATGGAAAGACCGAGGGCGATCAATGTCCTACGGGTGAGATGCATGGCGGGTTCTCCAAGTGGTGCTTGCCTAGAAGAGCTACTTGGAGCGATCGAGTCCATCTTCAATAAAGACATTCACGGGTTGGTGACTGCTCGCTTGTGGTGGAGATGCAGGGCAGAGGAGGCGTGAAGGATCGCCAACTTTCGGACGTCGGCGCGACAGCGTCCCCTCTGTCCTGCCGGACATCTCCCCCGCAAAGGGGAAGATCGGCTCTACCTCAAACGATCCCGCCGGAACCACCTGCGACGGCTGGCCGCTCCGCCGCGATCTTGGCGCGATAGCCCGCCGCCCGGTATGCGGCGACCGGATCGATGGCGCCACCTGTCTTCAGCCGTGCCATGGCAAGGATCGGCTCGACATCGGTTCGGTAGGCCGCCTTCAGCGTCTGCGTCGCCATCAGCGCGTCATTGCCGTCCTGGAACCCTTCAAGCGCCTTTCGGTCGACCAGCAGCGCCTGCGTATAGGCGCGCTGCACCTCGACCGCCGACAGCATCAGGCTTTCGATCGGATCGGTGACGTTGTGGCTCTGGTCGAGCATATGAGCGGGGTCGAACCCCTCGGGGCCTGACAGCTCGGCATCGACCAATTCGTTGAAAACCAGGAACAGCCGATAGGGGTCGATCGACCCGGCATCGAGGTCGTCGTCGCCATATTTCGAATCGTTGAAGTGGAAGCCGCCGAGTTTTTTGAACTGAATCAGCCGTGAGACGATCATCTCGATGTTGACGTTGGGCGCATGATGGCCGAGGTCGACCAGGCAGAAGGCCTTGTCGCCGAGCTCCCTTGATATGATGTAGTTGGTGCCCCAGTCCTGCACGACGGTGGAGTAAAAGGCAGGTTCATACATCTTGTGTTCGGTGAACAGCTTCCAGTCGTCCGGCAGCCCGGCATAGATCTCCTTCATCGCGTCGAGATAGCGCTCGAACGCCTTGGCGAAATTGACCTGGCCGGGGAAGTTGGAGCCGTCGCCGATCCACACCGTCAGCGCCTTCGACCCAAGCGTCTTGCCGATCTCGATGCATTCGAGATTGTGCTCGACCGCCTGACGACGCGTGTCGGCGTCGGCATGCGACAGCGAACCGAATTTGTAGGAAAGCGTCTGGTCCTTCGCGTCGGAAAAGGTGTTGGAGTTCATCGCATCGAAGCCAAGCCCGAAGCGGGAGGCCGCCTGCTTGAGCCGGTTCGGATCGGCCTTGTCCCAAGGAATGTGCAGCGACACGGTCGGCGTCGCCTGCGTCAATTGCTGGATGACGGCGCAATCCTCGATCTTGTCGAAAATGTCGCGCGGCTCACCGGCGCCGGGAAAGCGGGCGAAGCGGGTGCCGCCGGTGCCGACGCCCCAGGACGGGATCGCGACCGCGAAGTTTTCCACCTTGTCACGGATAGCGTCGATGGCGATGCCGCGTCGGTCGAGGCGCTCGCCGAGCGAGGCATAGTCACGCTCGAGGTCAACCTTGCGCGCGGCGTTACTGCTGGCGACGATGTCGGCGGAGATGATGGATTCGGACACTGCTGTTCCTCCCAGAATGCATTCGGTCGGCGGCGCCCCTCATCCGCCTGCCGGAAACTTCTCCCCGTATAGCGACGGGAGAGAAGGGGCCAGCGTGAGCGCCGGCGAGCGGCTACCGCGTAAAGCTCTGTGCGTTGCCGGCGTCGACGTTGATGATGTTGCCTGTCGACTTGGCCGACATGTCGGAGGCGAGGAAATAGATCGCCTCGGCGATGTCTTCCGGGAAGACGGAGCGC
Source organism: Mesorhizobium sp. BR-1-1-10 (assembly GCF_020165595.1). NCBI lineage: Bacteria > Pseudomonadati > Pseudomonadota > Alphaproteobacteria > Hyphomicrobiales > Phyllobacteriaceae > Mesorhizobium > Mesorhizobium sp. BR-1-1-10. The sequence goes on from NZ_JAIUIL010000006.1 coordinate 248,467, forward strand.
TTCAGCATCGAACGCGAGCGGTAGTGCTCTTCCAGATCGTCGGTCGACATCTTGTAGGCGGCGGCACGCTGTTCCTTCCACTCGCCGGTCCATATCTTCGAGCCGCGCAGCACCGCATCCGGGTTGACGACATTGACCCTGATCTGGGCTTCCGCGCCCTCCAGCGCCAGGCAGCGGGCGAGATGAATTTCGGCGGCCTTGGCGGTGCAGTAGGCGGCGGCGTTGGGCGATGCCGCCAGGCCATTCTTGGAGGCGACAAAGACGACGTTGCCGCCGATCTTCTGTACCCGGAACAGCCGGAATGCTTCTCTGGAGACCAGGAAATAGCCTGTGGACAGGATGTCCATGTTCTTGTTCCACAGCGCCAGGGTCGTCTCCTCGATCGGCGCCGACGATGCCAAACCGGCATTCGAGACCAGAATGTCGATGCCGCCGAACTCGACGGCCGTCTCGGCGAAGCCGGCGACGACCTGGTCCTCCGAGGTGACGTTGATGAGAACTGGGCGGACGAAATCCCTGCCATAGGCTTTTGCCAGTTCCTCGTTGGCGCCGGCGAGTGCCGCCTCGTCGATATCGGCCAGCACGACGCAGGCGCCTTCGCGCAGCAGGCGGTTGGCCGTGGCGCGGCCGATGCCGCCGGCGCCGCCGGTGACCAGCGCGACCTGGCCGGCGAGAGACTTCGGCTTCGGCATGCGCTGCAGCTTCAAATCCTCGAGCAGCCAATACTCGATGTCAAAGGCCTCCTGCGCCGGCAGGCCGACATAGGACGAGACGGTCGACGCACCGCGCATGACGTTGATGGCGTTGACGTAGAATTCGCCCGAGATGCGCGCTGTCGCCTTGTCGCCGGCGAAGGTGAACATGCCGACGCCGGGCATCAGATAGACCACCGCGTTGGGGTCGCGGATAGCAGGCGAGTCCGCATGCTTGCAGCTGTCGTAGTAGGCTTGGTAGCCGACACGATATTCGGCAATGTCGTCGGCGAGTCGCGCGATGACGGCATCGACGTCGGGCTTTGCGGGATCGAATTCGATCACCAGCGGGCGGATCTTGGTGCGCAGGAAGTGGTCCGGGCACGAGGTGCCGAGGGCTGCCAGCGGGCGCAAATCCCTGGAGTTCACGAATTCGAGCACGGCGGGCGAGTCATCGAAGTGGCCAAGCTTGTGGCTCTTTTCCGAGACCAGGCCGCGAATCCTGGGCATCAGCTTGGCGGCAATCGCTCGGCGGGCAGCCGCATCGAGCGACTTCACTACCTCCCCACCGAAGATCGCCACGCCTTCGGAGCGGCGCTCGAACCACTCTATCGCTTGGTTGATCACCGAAATCGTCGTTTCGTAGCACTCCTTCGGCGTATCGCCCCAGGTGAACAGGCCGTGGCTTTCGAGGATGACGCCCTTGGCGGTGGGGTGTTCGACGCAGAATTTCTCCAGCCACAGGCCGAGTTCGAAGCCCGGCCGCTTCCACGGCAGCCAGCCAATGGCACCGCCGAATATCTCGTTCGTCAGCACCCTGGAATCCTTGGCGGCGGCGATGGCGATGATGGCATCGGGATGCATGTGGTCGACAAAAGGCTTCGGCACATAGGCGTGCAGCGGCGTGTCGATCGAGGCCGCGCGCGGATTGAGGTTGAAGGTGCAGTGGGGAAGATAGCCCACCATCTCGTCCTCGTGCTCGACGCCGCGATAAAGCCCCTTCAGCGCCCGCAGCTTGTCCATGTAGAGCGTTGCAAAGCCATCAAGCTTGATCGAGGCGCTGTCGCCGCCCGACCCCTTCACCCACAGCACTTCCACATCCTGGCCGGTGAGCGGATCCTTCTGCCATATCTTCGAGGAGGTGTTGCCGCCGCCATAATTGGTGACGCGCTTGTCGGAGCCGAGCGTGTTCGAGCGATAGACCAGCAGCTCGGGCTCGCTCATCCCCTTCGCCTTCGCGTCGTCCCACAGATTGGCGAGGCGCGAGCCGGAGCGCTTGTCGAGCATAGTAATCCTCCCTTTGGAGCGCGCACCATGCGCTCCTTTTTCGCTCGGGAATGTCTACGCAAGAGGCGAGCTTGTCAATCACAAACGATCAATATCAATCATATTGCACTGCACAATGAAATTATATGATCGGAAATGATTGACACTGCTCGGTTTGGGTGCCTAGATGCTCAAGCAGGGAGGAACCATGCACGAAAAAGAGCGCCACAGGATCATTCTGTCCGCCGTCCAGGAAAAACCTGTGGTGACGGTGCAGGAAATGGTCGACCTGACGGAATCGTCCGAGGCGACGATCCGGCGCGACATCGCGGCTCTCCATGTCCAAAAGCGCCTGCGCCGTGTGCGCGGCGGTGCTGAAGCAATATCGCCGCCGCAGTTCATCGGGCTGGCCGGCCGGCCCTTCTCCGTCAACGAAACGCTCAACGCGGCGCAGAAGCGGGCGATCGCTCGTGAAGCGGTCGAGTTGTGCAAGGACGGCGAGCCGATCATCATCAATGGCGGTACCACCACCTTCCAGATGGTGCATTTCCTGACCGGCCTCCGCATGCCGATCTTCACCAATTCGTTCCCGATCGCCGAGCACCTGCTCAAGCACTCCAAGAACACGGTCATGCTGTCGGGCGGCACCATCTATCGCGAGCAGAACATCATCCTGTCGCCCTTCGACAATGACGTGACGCGCAATTTCTACGCACGCCGCATGTTCATGGGCGCTCAGGGACTGGGGCCGCTCGGCCTGATGGAAGGCGATCCACTGCTGATCCAGGCGGAGCAGAAGCTGATCGACCAGGCCGACGAGTTGGTGGTGCTGGTCGATTCCTCGAAATTCCGCAAACGCTCCAGCCTGATCCTGTGCGGTCTTTCGCGCATTGCCACCGTCATCACCGACGACGGCATCGAGGACCGCGAGGCAAAGATGCTGGAAGCCGCGGGGGTGACGTTGATCGTCGCCCGCAAGTCGACAAAAGAAGAATCTTCACTGCAGGCCTGAGACACCTCACGCCCGCAGCGGCGATGGAATGCAACGCTCAAGGGAGGAAATTCGATGAGCTTCTTGAAGAAACTGATGGTGACGGCGGCCTTCTCGGCCGCCATGTTCGTGAATGCCGCCTACGCGGAAAACGTCGAGATCGCGCTGGTGGTGAAGTCCCTCGGCAACGGCTTCTTCGATGCCGCCAACAAGGGCGCGCAAGAGGCGGCTAAGGAACTCGGCGACGTCGACATCATCTACACCGGCCCGACCAAGGCGACCGCCGAGGCGCAGATCGAAGTGGTCAATTCGCTGATCGCGCAGAAGGTCAACGCCATCGCGATTTCCGCGAATGACGCCGACGCGCTGGTGCCGGTGCTGAAGAAGGCGATGGAACGCGGCATCACCGTCATCTCCTGGGATTCGGGCGTCGCCAAGGAAGGCCGTCAGCTTCACCTCAATCCGTCCGACACCGGCCTGATCGGCGAGACCATCATCAAGCTCGCCGCCGACTATCTGCCGGAAGGCGGCGATGTCGCCATCCTGTCGGCTTCCTCGACCGCGACCAACCAGAATTCCTGGATCGAAGCGGCCAAGAAGGTGCTGCCGGAGAAGTTCCCCAAGATCAAGCTCGTCGCCACAGTCTATGGCGATGACGATTCGGCCAAGAGCACGGACGAGGCCAAGGGCCTGTTGAAGTCCTATCCGAACCTCAAGGCGATCATCGCGCCGACCACCGTCGGCGTCGTCGCCGCCGCCCAGGTCGTCACCGACGAGAACCTGATCGGCAAGGTCAATGTCACCGGCCTTGCGCTGCCGTCGGAGTTCAAGAAGTTCATCGACAACGGCGCCAGCCAGGCGGTTGCGCTGTGGAACCCGATCGACCTCGGCTACTCCGCCGTTTACCTCGCCCACGACCTGGCGGTGAAGAAGGAAGAGGCCAAGCCGGGTGCGACGCTGTCGATCGGCCGCGTCGGCAAGGTCACGCTCGACGACACCAACTCGGCCGCGATGGCTCCGCCCTTCCAGTTCGACAAGAGCAACATCGAGAAGTTCTCCAAGATCTATTGATCTCGGAGCTTTCAAGCTGGCGCCGGCGCGGGGGTCCTCACACCCCGCCGCGACTTCAAACGGACCTAGTTTCAGGGCTTGATACGGATATGGACACGACGGCCCGACACAGCGAGACTGACGAGCGGCTTCCGGCCTCCGCTCCGCGCCTGGCACTGTCCGGCATCTCCAAGAGCTTCCCCGGTGTCCGTGCCCTGCACAATGTCAGCCTGTCGCTCTATCCCGGCCAGGTGACCGCGCTGATCGGCGAGAATGGCGCCGGCAAGTCGACGCTGGTCAAGATCATGACCGGCATCTACCAGCCCGATGCGGGCACGATCAGCATCGACGGCCAGGCCGTCGCGCTGCCCAGCGCGCACGTCGCCTTCGGCCACGGCGTCACCGCCATCCATCAGGAAACCGTGCTGTTCGACGATCTCAGCGTCGCCGAAAACATCTTCCTCGGCCATGCGCCGCGCACGCGCTTCGGCACCATCGACTGGCGCACGATGCGCAAGAATGCGCGCGAAGTGCTCGACACCATGCATGCCGGCCATATCGATGCCGATGCGCGGCTCAGGGATCTCGGCATCGCCAACAAGCATCTCGTCGCCGTCGCGCGCGCCATGTCGATCGACTCCCGGATCGTCATCATGGACGAGCCGACCGCAGCCCTTTCGATGAAGGAGATCGAGGAGCTTTTCCTTTTGATCGAATTCCTCAAGGAGCAGGGCAAGGCGATCCTGTTCATCAGCCACAAGTTCGACGAGATCTATCGCATTGCCGACCGCTACACGGTGTTCCGCGACGGCGAGATGGTCGGCGAAGGCCTGATCAGGGATGCCGGCCAGAGCCAGATCGTGCGCATGATGGTCGGCCGTTCGGTCGACCACATCTTTCCGCAGCGCAAGGCCGAGATCGGCGCGCCGGTGCTTTCCGTTTCCGGCCTGTCGCATCCGACCGAGTTCAGGGATATCGGCTTCGAACTGCACAAGGGCGAGATTCTTGGCTTCTATGGCCTGGTCGGCGCCGGGCGCAGCGAGGTGATGCAGGCGATTTCAGGCATTACCCGCATAAGCGCCGGCACGATCACGCTGGATGGCAAGGCGATCGCGCCGAAATCGGCCGCGGATTCGATCGAGGCCGGCATCGTCTACGTCCCGGAAGAACGCGGCAAGCAGGGCGTGGTTATCGGCCTGCCGATCTTCCAGAATGTTTCGCTGCCATCGCTCGCCCGCACCTCCAAATCAGGCATGCTGCGGCTGGCGGAGGAGTTTTCGCTGGCCCGTTCCTACACGGAACGGCTCGACCTCAGGGCCTCCTCGCTCAGCCAGGATGTCGGCACGCTATCGGGCGGCAACCAGCAGAAGGTGGTCATCGCCAAATGGCTGGCGACCGCGCCCAAGGTGATCATCCTGGACGAGCCGACCAAGGGCATCGATATCGGCTCCAAGGCCGCCGTGCACGGCTTCATGGCCGAACTGGTGGCGCAGGGCTTGTCGGTAATCATGGTGTCGTCCGAACTGCCTGAAATTCTCGGCATGTCCGATCGCGTCGTCGTCATGCGCGAGGGCCTTGTCGCGGCGGTCTACGACAACAAGGGACTGGATGCCGAGACGCTGGTCAGGACAGCAGCAGGGATCGCGGCATGAAAGCTTTCCTCAAATACCGCGAAATCTGGCTGCTCGCGGCCATCGTCGTTTTGATCGGGCTGATCTCGACGCGCTTCCCCGCCTTTGCCGACCCCGGCAATCTGCGCCAGGTGTTCAACGACACCTCGATCCTGATGATCCTGGCGCTCGGCCAGATGGTCGTCATCCTGACGCGCTCGATCGACCTGTCGATGGCGTCGAACCTCTGCTTCACCGGCATGGCGGTGGCGATGCTGAACGCCGCGCACCCGGCGATCCCGATCCCGCTGCTGATCGTCATCGCGCTTGCAGTCGGGCTGGCGCTCGGCGCCATCAACGGCCTTTTGGTGTGGCGTCTGAACATCCCCTCGATCGTGGTGACGCTGGGCACGCTCACCATCTATCGCGGCGCCACTTTCGTCCTGTCCGGCGGCGCCTGGGTCAATGCCGACAGGATGAGCCCGGAGTTCATCGGCTTCCAGCGCGCTGCTTTCCTCGGCATTCCGGTTCTGTCCTGGATCGCTATCCTGGTGATCGCGCTGTTCTTCGTGCTGATGACGCGCACCGCGCTCGGCCGCTCGATCTATGCCATCGGCGTCAATCCGACGGCGTCCGTCTATACCGGCATCGATGTCGGGCGGACCAAATTCATCGTCTTCTGCATCTCCGGCATGATCGGTGGCCTCTGCGGTTATCTCTGGATCTCGCGCTATGTGATCGCCTCGGTCGAGGTCGCCAATGGCTATGAGTTGAACATCATCGCCGCCTGCGTCATCGGGGGCATATCGATCGCCGGCGGCATCGGCTCGGTCGGCGGCGCCGTGCTCGGCGCGCTGTTCCTCGGCATCATCTCCAACGCTTTGCCGGTCATCAACATCTCGCCCTTCTGGCAGATGGCGATTTCGGGCAGCGCCATCATCCTGGCGGTCGTGCTCAACGCGCGCGGCGAACGCCAGCAAGGCCGCATCATCCTCAAGAAAGTGGAAGCGGTGACATGACCGACGTCCCCGCCCCGCGCCACATTCCCGACCGGCTCGACAAGCCGCTCTCTTCGGCGATCTTTTCCTGGGAAGCGCTGCTGGTCGTGGTGGCCATCGCCATCTTTGCCATCAACAGTTTCGCCTCACCCTATTTCCTCGATCCGTATTCGCTGTCCGATCTCACCTTCAATTTCACCGAGAAGGGCCTGATCGCGTTCGCCATGGCGCTGCTGATCATTTCGGGCGAGATCGACCTGTCGGTGGCCGCCATCATCGCGCTCGCCTCGACCATGATGGGCATGGCGGTGCAGGCCGGCGCCGGCACGCCAGTGCTTGTCCTGATCGGCATCGTCGTCGGGCTCGGCTGCGGCGCCTTCAACGGACTGCTGGTCACGCGCCTCGGCTTGCCTTCCATCGTCGTCACCATCGGCACGATGAGCCTGTTTCGCGGCATCGCCTTCATCACTCTCGGCGACCAGGCCTACAAGGGCTATCCCGAAAGCTTCGCCTTCTTCGGCCAGGGTTATGTCTGGTGGGTGGTGTCGTTCGAACTGGTGCTCTTCCTCATCGCGGCCGTCATCTACTGGTTCCTGCTGCACCGGACTAGCTTCGGCCGCCGGGTCTTCGCGATCGGCAACAATCCGGTCGCGGCGCAGTTTTCCGGCGTGCGCGTCGGCCGTATAAAATTCATCCTGTTTTGCCTGACCGGCCTGATGTCGGGCATCGCCTCGGTGCTGATCACGGCTCGGCTCGGCTCGACGCGTCCGTCGATCGCGCAGGGCTATGAGCTGGAGGTCATCACCATGGTGGTGCTCGGCGGCGTCAGCATCCTCGGCGGCGCCGGCAGCATCGTCGGCGTGGTGCTTGCCGCCCTGATCATGGGGCTGGTGACCTTCGGGCTCGGCCTGCTCAACGTGCCCGGCATCGTCATGTCGATCTTCATCGGCCTGCTGTTGATCATCGTCATTGCGCTGCCGATCGTCTGGCGGCGGCTGCGCGGGGGACGCCTGGCCTGATGCCCGAGAAATACGCATTCAAAATGATGCTTAAACCCGGCATGAAGGCCGGGTACAAAAAGCGCCACGATGAAATCTGGCCGTCGCTGGTCGCATTGCTGAAGCAGGCCGGCGTCTCCGACTACTCCATCCATCTGGACGAGGAAACGAACATCCTGTTCGGTGTGCTGTGGCGGCGCAATGGCCACGGTATGGACGATCTGCCGAAGCATCCGGTGATGCAGCGCTGGTGGGCTGAAATGGCCGACATCATGGAGACGAAACCGGATAACGAGCCGGTGGCGGTGCCGCTGGAAATGATGTTCCATATGGAATGAGCGCGGTCCGCCATATCGCCGTCATCGACATCGGCAAGACCAACGCCAAGGTGGCGCTGGTCGATCTCGCCACATTGAGCGAGGTGACGCTGCGCCGGATGGCGAACGCGCCGGTGCGACAAGCGCCCTACCCGCATCATGATGTCGGAGCGCTATGGGCGTTCATCCTCGACAGCCTTGCCGACCTCAATCGCGAACAGCGCATCGACGCAGTTTCGATCACCACGCATGGCGCGACCGGCGTGCTGGTCGATGCCACGGGCGAGCTGGTGCTGCCTGTGCTCGATTATGAATACGATGGGCCCGATGAGCTGGCGTCCGACTATGACGCGATCCGCCCGCCCTTCTCCGAGACCGGCACGCCGCGCCTGCCGCTCGGCCTCAATCTCGGCGCGCAATTCTTCTGGCAGCAGCAAAGTTTCCCGACGGAGTTCGCCAGGGCCGCCGCGATGCTGATGTACCCGCAATACTGGGCGCTGCGCCTGACCGGCGTCGCCGTCAACGAGGTCACCTCGCTCGGCTGCCACACCGATTTGTGGAACCCCTGGGCGGGGGATTTTTCGGCGCTGGTCGATCGCCTGGGCTGGCGCGAGCTGATGGCTCCCGTACGGCCGGCCAGGGACCGGCTTGGCTCGATCCTGCCCGCGCTTGCGGAGCGGACCGGGCTCGATCCACAAACCCCGGTCTTTTGCGGCCTACACGATTCCAACGCCTCGCTGCTGCCGCATCTCCTGTCAGATGCGCCGCCCTTCTGCGTGGTCTCGACCGGCACCTGGGTGGTGTCGATGGCGGTCGGCGGCAAGACGGTAGCGCTCGATCCGGCAAGGGATACGCTGGTCAATGTCAATGCGCTCGGCAACCCCGTGCCCTCGGCGCGGTTCATGGGCGGCCGCGAATTCTCGCTGCTGACCGAGGGCTCGGCGCAGAGCTGGAGCGACAGCGATGTCACCGCGGTGCTGGCGCGCAAGACATTGCTTTTGCCTTCGATCCAGCAAGGCTCGGGGCCGTTTCCGCATCACACCGCCGCCTGGCGCAAGGGCGAGGCGATCCCTCCCGGCCAACGCTTTGCCGCCATCTCCTTCTACCTGGCGCTGATGACGGCGACCTGCCTCGACCTCGTCGGCGGCGATGGCCCGACGACCGTCGAGGGGCCTTTCGCGCGCAATCAATTGTTCACGCGGATGCTCGCCGCGAGCACTGGCCGCGCCGTCATCGCATCGGAAGCCGCTACCGGCACCAGCATCGGGGCCGCCCTGCTTGCATCGGACCAGCGCGCGGCGCATGGCAAAGGTCAAACACTGGAGCCGCCGGCCGATCCGGCCTGGGCGGAGTATATCAGCGCATGGCGGGCGGCCGTCGAGGCTATTGGCTGATCAGAGAATCCGCTTGCCGAAGGCCGACATGACGAAGTTGACCGCGTCGCTACCGATCCTGGGCTCCAGATCGGCACCCAGGCCGGAGACATCCATCGAAAGCAGCCCGCCGGAAAGCGCGATCGCCTCCATCGCCTGATGCGTCTCGCGCACGGTGAGGCCGCCGGAGCCAGCCGCCCAGCCGGCGAATTCGGTCGCCGTGGGCGAATAGCTGACATGAAACCCTTGCGTGCCCGAGGTGGCGATGCGGATTGCCTCGTGCATCAGGTCGCGCATGCCCATCGCGTCGATATCGGTCATCGTGAAGGCCGAGACGCGCGAATCCTTCAGGACCCGCACTTCCGCCGGATCGGCTTGGCGCAGTCCGATGATGACGACGTTTTCCGGCGACAGCTGCGGCTGCAGCGCGCCGGCCTTGTGGTCGAGGCCAAGCGAGCGCGCCAGTACCGACGCCTCCGGCAGGTCGATGCCATCTTCGTCCTCCGGCATCAGCGCGGCGATGGAATCGATCCAGATCAGGCCGAAGGAGTGGGTCGCGCGGGCCGTTGCGGTCAGCGCCTTGTGCGCGATGCGACGATCGGCGCCGGCGGCGAACCGGATCAGACCCGAGGGCGGCCGATCGATATCGGCCAGTTCGACGACGTCGAAATTCATCGACTCCAGCCGGGCGCTGGTTGCTTCGCGCGCGAGGATGCGAGCCGCTTCCGCTTCGGCCGAGATCGACACCATCTTGCGGCCGGAGAAATCCGCGACATCGTGCATCGGTGCTTTTTCGACATATTCCGAGGTCATGGCCAGAAGCATGGCGCCGTAGCTCATGCGGAAGGCGACGCGGTCACCAACGGCGAGCGGCGGGTCGGCATCCTGCACATCGAGCAGCAGATGGTCACTGGAGGCGCCGAGCACCCTTATCCCCTTGGCGATCGGGATCAGCCCTTCGACCAGCACATCCTCGCGGCCGATATTGGCGATGGCACGCAACCTGTCGCCTTCGTCGGGGAAGACCGGCTGGTTGCCGAAGGCGTCGTAGCCGGAGGTGCCGATCGGCCGCGACGGCTTGAGCTTGACCTCGATGACGTCGCTGGTCAGCCGGCAGGCATCGGGTTCGAGTTCCGCCCATGGCACATCGCGGAAGGTCTCGACACCGCCCTGCAGGATCGCCTCGCCGACGCGCAAATTGTTGATGCCGGCCGGCAATTTGCCTTCAAGCAGCAGCGGCAGGGATGACGACGCGCCGCCGGAGATGAAGTCCAGGCTTTTCCCGGACAGGCGTTCGGTCTTGTAGGCATGAGCGACGAGCTGGCCGAGATTTTCCTCCGTCGGCATGATGGCGCCGAAGCAACCGAGATTGGTGCCGATGCCGGCGATGCGCACGCCCTTCATGTCGAGAATCCGCTCGACGGTGGGGATGAGGTCGTTCGGCCAGATGCCTTCGCGGAGGTCGCCGAGATCGATCATCAGCATGATGTCGTGGACGCGGCCCATACGCTCGGCGATGCGCGAGATCTCGCGGATGATCGTCAGCTCCGACTGCAGGCTGACGTCGACGGTGCGCACCACCTCCTCGACGCGCGCCATCGGCGGGCTGCGCAACAGCATGATCGGCGCGCTGATACCGCTGTCGCGCAGCCGGCGGATGTTTTCGAAACGCGACTCGGCGATCCCGGAGACGCCGCCGCGCAGCATGGCGCGCGCCACTTGCGGCATGCCGCAAGTGCCCTTGGTGACGCCGAAAACCTTGATGCCCGAAAGCGCGCAGCGGTCCACGACGGTGCGGGCGTTGCGCTCGATGCGGCCAAGGTCGATGGCGACTTGCGGTCCCGACATCCTATCCCCTGTAGACCAGGCCTTGGGGGTCGATCTCCGGCTTGCGGCCGGCAATGAGGTCGGCGAGAAATTTTCCCGAGCCGCACGCCATGGTCCAGCCGACATGGCCGTGGCCGGTGTCGAGATAAAGGTTGCGGTATTTCGCCTGGCCGATGACCGGCACCGAGTTCGGCATCATCGGCCGCAAGCCCGCCCATAGCTCGGCCTTCCTCTCGTCGAAAGCACCGGGGAACAGGTCCTTGCCGGTTCTGAACATGGTGGCGAAGTCGCTGGGTTTGTGGGTGCGGTCGAAGCCGGTGAATTCGGCGGTCGAAGCCAACCGCAATCGATTGCCGAGGCGCGAATAGGCCATCAGCTGATCCTCGTCGGCGCCGCCCATGGTCGGGCCTTTGCTCTCATCCTCCAGCGGAATCGTCGCGGTATAGCCCTTCACCGGATAGACCGGCAGGTCGATGCCGTAGCGCCGGCCGAGCAGGCCGCTCTCCGGCCCCATCGATATGACCACCGCATCGCCGGCGATCGGTCCGGCCGAGGTCATCACGGCGCGCACCCGGTCGCCCTCGATATCGAGGCGCTCGACCGTCGTCCCATAAAGGAATCTCACGCCGAGCTTTTCGGCGGCATAGGCAGCGAGGTTTTCCACGAACTGCCGGGAATCACCGGTCTGGTCGATCGGCGAGTAGACGCCGCCGGCGATCTTTTGCTTCACCCCGGCAAGACCTGGTTCAAGGTCGACCAGCCGGTCGCGGCCGACGATCTCGATCGGCAGGCCATGCTCGGCCAGATAGCGGTAATTGTCGGTGCCGGTGTCGAGACTGTGCTGCGAACGGAAGAAGTAGAGGATGCCCTTCTTGCGCTCGTCGTAGTGGATGCCGGTGTCGGCGGATATGGCGTTGATGCAGTCGCGCGAATAGAGCGCCAGCCGCAGCTTGACCTGGCTGTTGGCCCGCAGGCGGGCCACCGTGCACTGGCGAAGGAAGCGCAGGCTCCAGGCGAGGAAATAGGGATCGAAGCGCAGCCGCACCTTGATGCCGAGATCATGATTGTAGAGCCCGCGCAGGAACGTCTTGAGTGCCGCCGGCGAGGCCCAGGCGGTGGCGTCACCTGGAGACACCAGCCCGGCATTCGACTGGCTGGTGCCTCGCGCCGGCGCCGCATGACGCTCGATCACGGTGACCTCGTGACCGTCGGCGGCCAGATAGTAGGCTGCCGCCGTACCGACGACGCCGGCTCCAAGCACCGTTATCTTCATACCATCCCCCAAAGCTCTTCGCGGCACCGCCTCCACACGTGTCGCGGATACTTGCATAGCGCGTCGCCGCGCGCCTTGCGAGCCCTGGGCTTGTGAGCCCCTGGGGAAAGCGCGCTCAGCCCCGCGCGGAGTTCTTGCTGGTCAGGATGCGTTCCCAGGCCAGCGCGTCGTTGACGATCTGGTCGAGATCGTCGCGCCGCGGGGTCCAGCCCAGTTCGGACCGGGCGAGATCGGAATTCGCAACCACCGCCGCGGCATCCCCGGGACGCCGGTCGCCCATCCTGACTTCGAAATCATGGCCGAAGGCGCGCCGCACGCTTTCGATCACCTCGAGCACCGAATAGCCATGGCTGTAGCCGCAATTGGCGACGAGGCTGGCGCCTCCGGCGCGCAGCCGCTGCAAAGCCAGGCGATGCGCGGCGGCCAGATCGCTGACGTGGATATAGTCGCGCATGCAGGTGCCGTCCGGCGTCGGATAGTCGGTACCGAAGACCTGCATGAAGGGTCGCTTGCCGAGCGCGGTCTCGCAGGCGACCTTGATCAGATGGGTGGCGCCCGGAGTGGACTGGCCGGTGCGGCCCTTCGGGTCGGCGCCGGCGACGTTGAAATAGCGCAGCGCCGTGTAGCGGATGTCGTGCGCAAGGCCGGCGTCGCGCAGCATCCACTCGCTCATCAGCTTGGACAGGCCATAGGGCGATTCCGGCGCCAGGCGGGCATCCTCGCGCACCGGCTCCAGCCCGGCGCCGCCATAGACGGCGGCTGTCGAGGAGAAGATGAAATTCGGCACGCCTTCGCGGACCGCTGTTTCGATCAGCGTGCGGGTCTTCGAGGTGTTGTTCTCGTAGTAGGCGAGCGGATCGGCTACCGATTCCGGCACCACGATGGAGCCGGCGAAATGGATGATGGCGTCGACATGATTGTCCCGGATGATCCCGCCGACCAATTCCTTGTCGGAGACATCGCCGACAATCAGCTTTGCCTCCGGCGCCACTGCCCATTCGAAGCCGGTGGAAAGGCGGTCGAGAACGACCACGCTTTCGCCTGCATCCAGCAATTCCCAGACCATATGGCTGCCGATATAGCCGGCGCCGCCTGTCACCAAAACCGTCATCCCAAGTCCTCGCTTACCCAAGATTTATCGGAAACTGTCTCAACAACCGCCTTACTGGAAAGCCCCGCGCATGACCATTAGAACGAGAGGTAACCGGCGTTCACTTGATGTGGCATCATGCGGAAACAAAAGTGATCCACTGAGCGTGTCGTGAAGCGGAATAGGCCACGATCCGCCAACGTTAGGAACAGGTGCGGGGCGTGGCATTTTGACCAAAATGGCCCGGTGGACGGCCAAAAGGCCAATGATTATGATGCCGCGCAAAATTGGGAAGTCGACATGAACTATCAGCGGTTTTTCGAGGAAGCGATCGATCAGCTCCATGCCGAGCGTCGCTACCGCGTCTTCGCCGACCTGGAGCGTATCGCGGGCAAGTTTCCGCGCGCCGTCTGGCGTTCCAACGGCCGCGCCGAGGAAATCACCGTCTGGTGTTCCAACGACTATCTCGGCATGGGCCAGCATCCTGACGTGATCGCCGCATTCCAGAACGCGGCCGGCAAGATGGGATCGGGCGCCGGCGGCACCCGCAACATTTCCGGCACGTCCAACCCGCTGGTCGAGCTCGAGCATGAGCTGGCCGACCTGCACGGCAAGGAAGCCGCCTTGGTCTTCACCTCCGGCTTCGTCTCCAACGAGGCCTCGATCTCGACAATAGCGCGGCTTTTGCCCAATTGCCTGATCATCTCGGACGAGCTGAACCATGCCTCGATGATCGAAGGCGTGCGGCGCTCGGGCGCCGAGAAAAAGATCTTCCGCCACAATGACGTCGCGCATCTGGAAAGCCTGCTGCAGACCGCGGGGCGCGAACGCGCCAAGCTGATCGTCTTCGAAAGCGTCTATTCGATGGATGGCGACATCGCGCCGATCAAGGAGATCGTCGAACTCGCCGAACGCTACAACGCCATGACCTATATCGACGAGGTCCACGCCGTCGGCATGTACGGACCGCGCGGCGGCGGCATCACCGAGCGCGAAGGCCTGGCCGACCGCATCGATATCATCGAAGGCACGCTGGCCAAGGCGTTCGGCACGCTGGGCGGCTACATTACCGGCACCAGCGCCGTCATCGACGCGGTGCGCTCCTACGCGCCGGGCTTCATCTTCACCACCGCGCTGCCGCCGGCGATCGCCGCGGCCGCCACCACCTCGATCCGTCACCTGAAGCGCTCGCAGGCCGAGCGCGACGCCCAGCAGCAGCAGGCGAGCCGAACCAAGCAGATCCTGTCGGCGGCCGGTCTGCCGGTGATGGAATCGCCGACACATATCGTGCCGGTACTGGTTGGCGATCCTGAACTCTGCAAGATGGCGAGCGACCGCCTGCTCGGCGTCCACGGCATCTACATCCAGCCGATCAACTACCCGACGGTGCCACGCGGTACCGAACGGTTGCGCATCACGCCGACGCCGTTCCATTCCGATGCGCTGATCGCCGAACTGCAGGACGCGCTGGTCGAAACCTGGGACGCGCTCGGCATCCCCTACGGTTCGGCGGGACGGCCCTCAGTGACCAAGAGCGACCGCATCATTCCACTGCTGGTGCCCAAGTCGGGCGGCTGAAGTCAGGTGGCGGAAGCCGCCACCGCTCAGACAGTCTTCATCCACCTTGCCAGCCGGTTTGCCGCATCCTCGAGCTGGTCGAGCCGGCGGTGGAAGCACAGCCGCAGGAACGCTTCGCCACCGGGCCCGAAGGCGGTGCCGGGCGCCAGGCCGACATTGGCCTTGTCGACGATTTCGAAAGCGGCTGCCCGCGAGTCCGTGATGCCGTCGACGGTGAAGAACAGGTAGAAGGCGCCCTGCGGCACGGTGAAGCGCGCCTTGCCGGTTTCGCCCAGAATGCCGCAGACCAGGTCGCGCGCTTGCCTCGCCCGCTCCACCTGTTCGGCGACGAAGGCATCGCCCTCGTCGAGCGCCGCGACCGCGCCGCGCTGCATGAACTGGGCCACGCCCGAGTTCGAATACTGGATCAGGTTCTCGAACACCTGCTGCAGGCTTGGATGCGTCTTGATCCAGCCGACGCGCCAGCCGGTCATCGCCCAGTTCTTGGAGAAGCTGTTGACGAACAGGATGCGGTCTTCCGCCTCCGCGATGTCGAGGAAGGACGGCGCGCGGCCGTGACCATAGTGGAACAGCGAATAGATCTCGTCGGCGATGATCCACAGGCCCTTGGCGCGGGCGAGATCGAGGATCGCCCGCAAGGTCTCGTGATCGGCGGTCCAGCCGGTCGGATTGGACGGCGTGTTGATGAACAACGCCTTCGTGCGCGGTGTGACCGCCGCCGCTATTTTCTCGACGTCGCATGACCAGCCATTTCCGGAATGGTCGAGCGTGACCGGCACCGGCACGGCACCCGCGATAGCGGCGGCGGCGTCGAAATTCGGCCAGGCGGGCGACAGGTAGATCACCTCGTCGCCGGCTCCCGCAAGCGCATCGAGCGCCAACTGGATGGCATGCATGCCGGAGCCGGTGACGATGAATTGCTCCTCGGCGAAGGTCTTGGCGAAGTGCCTTTCGTAGTAGCGTGCCAGCGCCTGCCTGAGATCGGGAATGCCCCTCTGCCAGGTGTAGAACGTCTCACCGCCGGCCAACGCCTTCGACGCCGCATCGGTGATGAAGGACGGCGTCGGCAGGTCGCCCTCGCCGGCCCAAAGCGGGATCAGGCCTTCGCGCAATCTACCATAGTTGACGACGGCGACGATACCGCTTTCGGGCGCGGCCAGGGCCTCGGGGCGCAGGGTCTGGATCAAGGTCATGGGCAGGTCCATTGTCTCGGGGCGTTCGCAGGTGCTGTTTACCAGATGCGAAAACAGAAAACCCCGGCCGCGAACGACCGGGGTTTTGGTCCAGAAGAACCCTATCCGTCTATCGCCTGGCCAGCAGATCGCGGATTTCGGTCAAAAGCTGCACATCGGCCGGCGGTGGCGCGGCCGCTGGAGCCGGCTTTTCCCTTTCCAGGCGCCTGCGCATGTTGTTCACGGCCTTGACCATGAGGAAGATGATGAAGGCTAGGATGATGAAATTCAGCACCACGGTGATGAAGCTGCCATAGGCAAAAACAGCACCTTGCTTTTTGGCTTCCGCCAGCGAGGTGGCGTTGACGGCCGAGGAAAGCCCAAAGAAGTAGTTGTTGAAGTCCAAGCCGCCGAAGATCGCTCCGACAATCGGCATGATGATGTCGTTGACCAGGGAATCGACGATCTTGCCGAAGGCAGCGCCGATGATGACGCCGACGGCCAAGTCCATCACATTGCCCTTGGAAATGAATTCCTGGAATTCTTTCAGCATTCGACCCTCCTTATCATGGCGGGCCGCGCAGCCGTCCCATCCCGGAAGCACCGCCCCGGCGACACCATAACAAAAACCTCAAGTTGCAACATGGGCAAAAAGGAGAAAACAACCGGTTTCGCCTTACCCTGCGTTACCTCTTTGAAATCAGGTGCCCAAAGCCGTGATGGACTTGACGCCCAAGCTGTGATTGCGTCTGACCCGGCCAGGTGAAAATCGGCACAGGGAGGATCTTGCCGGCGTGCAGGGCTTGTTCATCGTCATCATCGCGATCGCCTATGTGACGCTGCTGTTCGCCATCGCCAGCCTGGGCGACCGCCGCTCGGCCTTGTCAGGGCCCAGCAGGGCGCGACCTTTCATCTATGCGCTCAGCCTTGCCATTTACTGCACGTCCTGGACCTTCTTCGGCTCGGTCGGCCTTTCCTCCGAACGCGGCCTCGAGTTCCTCGGCATCTATACCGGCCCGGTGCTGGTGTTCGTGTTCGGCTTTCCCTTGCTCAACCGCATCGTGCGGCTGGCCAAGACCGAGAAGATCACTTCGGTCGCCGACTTCCTCGGCGCCCGCTACGGCAAGAGCTTCACCGTGGCAGCCATCGCCACGCTGATCGCCACGATCGGCGCCGTGCCCTATATCGCGCTGCAATTGAAGGCGATCTCCGGCTCGGTCAGCCTGATGGTCGAGCATTATACGGGCTCGCCGCCGTCCTTCGATCCGTTCGTCAGCGACATCTCGCTGGTCGTCGCCATGCTGCTTGCGCTGTTCGCGGTCCTGTTCGGCACGCGCCACGCCGATGCCACCGAACACCAGGATGGGCTGGTGCTGGCGGTGGCGGTGGAGACCGTGGTCAAGCTCGCCGCCTTCCTGGCCATCGGCCTGATGGTCACCTTCCTGATCTTCGGCGGCCCCGGCGACATGTTCGACCGGCTGGCCGAGAATGGCCAGGTGCGGCAGGCAATGGGCTATTCGACATCGCTGGCCACCTGGCTGGTGCTGACGTGCCTGAGCGGCTTTGCCATCATCCTTTTGCCGCGGCAGTTCTACGTCACCATCGTCGAGAACCGCAGCGAGGCCGAACTGCGCACCGCGACTTGGGTGTTCCCGCTGTATCTCGTGGCGATCAACCTGTTCGTGCTGCCGATCGCCTTTGCCGGCCTGACGCTGGTCGGCGCGAGGACGAGCAGCGACCTTTACGTGCTGTCGCTGCCGCTGTTCAGCGGCCACGATTTCCTGGCCATGGCCGCCTTCATCGGCGGCTTGTCGGCGGCAACCGCCATGGTCATCGTGGAGAGCGTGGCGCTGTCGATCATGATCTCCAACGACCTGATCATCCCGCTGTTCGTGCGCCGGCTGTTGCGGACGACCACCTCGGAGAACGAGGATTGGTCGACGCTCATCCTCAATGTGCGGCGGGCGTCGATCTTCATCCTTTTGTTCATCGCCTTTCTCTATTATCGCGAGAGCACCAACAGCGCCCGGCTGTCCTCGATCGGCCTGATGTCCTTCGCCGCGATCGCGCAGTTCGCCCCTGCCCTGGTTGGTGGGCTGATCTGGCGCGGCGCCAATGGCCGGGGTGCGGCACTCGGCATGGTCGCCGGCATCCTGGTCTGGGGCTATACGCTGCTGGTCCCGTCGCTCGTCGCGCCCGATACAGGCATCATCGTCCACGGACTGTTCGGCTTCGAGGCACTGCGGCCGCAGGCACTGTTCGGCACCGTCGCCGAGCCGCTGAACCACGGCGTGCTGTGGAGCCTTTCGGTCAACGCGCTGTTTTTCGTCTTCGGGTCACTGTCGCGCGCGTCGGTACCGCTGGAGCGCATCCAGGCATCGATCTTCGTGCCGCGCGAAGCCGGACCGATGCCGAGCCTGCGCCGCTTCCGCACCGCCATCACCGTCAACGACCTCAAGGATACGATCGCACGCTATCTCGGCGTCGAACGAACCGAGCGGTCGTTTCAATCCTTCGAGAAGAGCAATGGTACCTCGCTGCATGGCAACGAGCAGGCCAGCATGGACGTCATCCGCTTTTCCGAGCAGCTTTTGGCCAGCGCCGTCGGCTCCTCCTCGGCACGGTTGATCCTGTCGCTGCTGTTCCGGCGCCACGACCGCGAATCCCGCGACGCCTTCCGCCTGCTCGACGACGCCACGGAAGCGCTGCAGCACAACCGCGACCTGCTGCAGATCGCGCTGGACCAGATGGAGCAAGGCATTACCGTCTTCGACCGCGATTTCCGGCTGATCTGCTGGAACCGCCAATACCGGGCGCTGTTCGACCTGCCCGACGAGATGGGCCAGGTCGGCGTTTCGCTCGACCAGATCCTTCGCCATCTGGCCGAACGCGGCGACATTCCCGCCGACCAGCGCGTGACGATGCTCAACCGGCTGACCAGCTTCGTCAGCCCCTGGCAGATGGAGCTGAAGACCAGCGGCCGCATCCTCGAACTGCGCTCCAACCCGATGCCTGACGGCGGCATCGTCGCCACCTATGCCGACATTTCCGGCCGCGTCGAACAGGATCTCGCGCTGAAAAGCGCCAATGAATCACTGGAGCAGCGCGTCAAGACCCGCACCATCGAACTGACTGGGGTCAACGAGGAATTGACCCGGGTCAACGAGGAACTGGCGCAGGCCCAGATGCTCGCCGAGGAGGCCAATCTCGGCAAGACGCGCTTCCTTGCCGCCGCCGGTCACGACATCCTGCAGCCCTTGAACGCCGCCCGGCTCTATTGCTCCTCGCTGATCGAGAAGGCCGGCAAGGGTCCGGCCGGCAAGGCGGCCATCAACATCGAATCCTCGCTGGAATCGGTCGAGACCATTCTCGGCGCCGTGCTCGACATTTCGCGCCTCGATGCCGGCGCCATGAAGCCGGACGATACCGCCTTCAACCTCGACGGCCTGCTCAGCCAGATCGGCAATGATTTTCGACCGATGGCCGCAGCAAAGAAGCTCGAGCTGACCATCATTGCATCCTCACTGACCGTGATGACGGACCGCAACCTGTTGCGCCGCCTGATCCAGAACCTGGTTTCCAATGCCATCAAGTACACCCGCCAGGGCCGCATCCTGGTCGGCGTGCGGCGGCGCGGCGAACTGGCGGAGATCCAGATCATCGACACCGGCATTGGCATCGCCGGTGACAAGCTGAACACTGTCTTCCATGAGTTTACCCGACTGGACGAAGGCGCACGCGAAGCAGAAGGTCTTGGTCTTGGCCTGTCCATCGTCGACCGTATCGCCAGGGTGTTGCGGCTTGAGATCCGTATCTTCTCCAACCCGGGCAAGGGCACGCGCTTTTCCGTCATCCTGCCCGTGGCGGCCGCGCAGGTGCCGCGACGCGAGGTCGAGACCAGGGCGCCGGCCCGCGCGGCGGCTTCGCTCTCCGGCCTGCATGTGCTGTGCATCGACAATGACATCCGTATCCTCGAGGGCATGCGGCTGCTGCTCGAGGGCTGGGGCTGCAATGTCGCTACGGTGACCGGCTCGGAGGATCTGGAGAGGGCCGCGATCGACCGTCCGGACATCGTGCTTGCCGACTACCATCTCGACCGCGAAACCGGTCTCGATATCATTATCAGGCTGCGAGCCACCCACGGCGATGACTTGCCGGCCGTGCTGGTCACGGCCGACCGTTCCAACGAGGTACGAGCAGCCGCGGCAGGCCTCGACATCCCGATGATCAACAAGCCGTTGAAGCCGGCGGTGCTGCGTTCGATGATGGCCAGGTTCAGGCCGATGGTGCGGGCGGCGGAGTGACATCGAAGCGCCTGAATCAGGCCTGGTGCTCCAGGGCTTCGAGATAGGCGCAGAACATGTCGGCGAGCGCATCGGAACAGGTCGATGCGGCGAGCCGAAGTTAAAAGTTCCGACTGAGCCAAGCAGCCGGCACTCAGCCCGCCGGCTGCAGCGGGTCGCTGCCTATCTTGGACAGCAGGATCACCGCCTGGGTGCGACTGTCGACGCCGAGCTTTTGCAATATGGCCGAGACATGCGCCTTGATCGTCGCCTCGGAGACGCCGAGTTCATAAGCGATCTGCTTGTTGAGCAGACCCTCGGCCAGCATGCCGAGCACGCGGGTCTGCTGCGGGGTCAACGTCTGCAATCGTTTGATCAGGTCCGATATTTCGGGATCGCGTTCGACGCCGAGATCGACGCCGACAGGTGCCGCGATATCGCCGGCAAGCACCGACTGCACGGCGCCGCGGATTTCCTCCATGCTGGCCGACTTGGAGATGAAACCGGAGGCGCCGAGATCGAGCGCGCGCCGTATGGTCGCCGGGTCGTCATGCGCCGACACCACGACCAGCGGCACCGCAGGATGGATACCGCGCAACGAGATCAGGCCGGAGAGGCCGCTGGCGCCGGGCATCGACAGGTCGAGCAGCACCAGATCGACATCTTCATTAGCCACGACCAGCGCCTTGGCGCTTTCGAAATCACCGGCCTCATGGATGGCGGCGACATTGCCGATGCCGGCAAGCGCCTCGCGCAGCGCGCCGCGAAACAGCGGATGATCGTCGGCGATCACGAAAGAATAGCCTGACGGCAAATGTCCCTCCCCGAATCCCCGATTTACTGCTTTTTGCGGGATCAGTTGGACGATTATGAGGGGCTGCGCACTGTTTTCAAGCGGCAAAGCCAGCGCGCCGCGTTTTCCCTCGTCTATGGCAATCAGGTCTTCTGCGAGTTGGGCCGGGCGCCGTCGCCGCTGTCCTTGTCCATATCCTTGACGATGCCCATGAAGCTCTTCAGGAAGCGCTCCATGTAGCTCATCGTCGTGTTGAAATCCTCCTCGCTCGGCAGTTTCGATTCGAGACGGGCGGAGAGCGAATTCTCCAGCTTGGTGACGCGCTCGTCCATCGCCTTCATCGAGGCTTGCAAGCGATCGACCTCGTCCTGGTAGGCGGCGCGTTCGTCGGCCGCCATCTTGCAGACGAGCTGGCCCGAACGCTCCTCGCAGATCGACATCGCGCCGGTCTGCGTATCCATGCGGATATAGCCGGTGGCCGATTTTTCCAGCCGGTAGCGGTCCGTTTCTTCCGAATAAGCTGAAGCCGCGACCAGCGAAACGAGCGCGGCGGGGATCAAGATGTGCTGCAGACGCATGTTGTCCTCCATGGCCAAGGCCTCAAATATCGCATGTTTGCGCCGGAAATGGGGAAGACCCTTGGCCTGGCCTTCCCCGCGCGACTGGTTCGGATTATAGCGCAACCATGTCACAGATTATCTACAAGATAACTCCGCAAGCGCCTTGGCGCGAGGCCGAAGCCAAAGGCCGCTTCGCCGGAGCGCCGATCGACACCGCCGACGGCTTCATCCATTTTTCGACGGCGGCGCAGGCCAGGGAAACCGCGGCAAAGCATTTCCAGGGCCAGACCGACCTTCTGCTGGTCGCCGTCGACGGAAACCGCCTGGGTGATGCGCTGAAATACGAAATCTCGCGCGGCGGCGCGCTGTTTCCGCACCTCTACGGCGTGCTCGACCTGAAAGCGGTGCTCTGGGTCAAGCCGCTGCCGCTTGGGGCCGACGGTACCCACCAGTTCCCGGCCCTGGAGGGGCAATGAGCGTGCTCGACCGGATCGGCCAGAAACTGCTGTTCACCTTCGATCCGGAAACCGCGCATGGCTTGTCGATCGCGGCACTGCGCTGCGGCCTGCCGGGCGGCGCGCGGACGGTACGCGATACGAGGCTGAAGGTCAGCCTTTGCGGTCTCGATTTCCCGAACCCACTTGGCATGGCGGCTGGCTACGACAAGAACGCCGAAGTACCCGACGCGCTGCTTGGCCTCGGCTTTGGCTTTGCCGAAGTCGGCACGGTGACGCCGCTGCCGCAGGCCGGCAACCCGAAGCCGCGCATCTTCCGGCTGACATCGAATGAAGCTGTCATCAACCGGCTGGGCTTTAACAATGAGGGCCATGCGGCCGCCGAAAAAAGGCTTGTGGCGCGCTTGGGGCGCGGCGGCATCGTCGGCGTCAACATTGGTGCCAACAAGGACAGCACCGACCGCGTCGGCGACTATGAGAGCGGCGTTTCCCGCTTTGCTCCTTATGCCAGCTATCTCACCGTCAACATTTCCTCGCCCAACACACCAGGCCTGCGCACCATGCAGGCGCGCGAGCAGCTCGGCGAATTATTGTCCCGGGTCAGGGCCGCGCGCACTGCAGCGTCCGCGCAGCCGCCGATCTTCCTCAAGATCGCGCCTGATCTGGTCGAGGCCGAACTGGAGGATATCGCCGCCGAGGTCATCGAAAAGCAGATCGACGGCATCATCGTTTCCAACACAACCATTTCCCGCCCGGCGCTGCGCAGCGACGATGCCGCGCGGGAGACAGGCGGGCTTTCGGGAAAGCCGCTATTCGAGCGCTCGACCATCGTGCTGGCCAGGATGCGCAAGCTGCTCGGGCCCGAAATGGCCATCATCGGTGTCGGCGGTGTCAACTCAATGGAGACGGCTCTGGAAAAGATCCGCGCCGGCGCCGATCTCGTCCAGCTCTACACCGGCATGATCTATGGCGGACCGGCGCTGCCGGGCCGGATCGTCGCCGGGATGGCACGTTTTGCCGAAACGGAAAAACTCAAGTCGATGCGCGAGTTGCGCGACAGCCATCTCGACCGATGGGCGTCGAAGCCGCTCAGCTGAACGCGGTTTGCATCCGCAGCCGCAGAATTGTCAGCAGGCTCAATCCCCGCACCAGCAGAAAGACGTGCAGCGCCGCCCACAGGCCGCGATTGCCGAAGGTGGGCGCCAGCGTGATCAGCGCGGCGGCAAAGGCGAGGAATGACAAGAGCATCATGTTACGCATGTCGCGCGACCAGGTCGCGCCGATGAAAACACCATCCATCTGGAAGGCGAGCACACCGCTCAGCGCGGTGAACGCGGCCCAAGGCAGGTATGTGTCGGCCACGGCGCGGACCTGCTGCGACGTCGTTACGACGGCAATCAGGTTGGTGCCGGCCATGAGCAGCACCAGCGCCGCGGCACCGGCCAGACCAAGGCCCCAGAACAGGGTCAGCCGCACCGCCTGCCGGAAGGGCTGTTCGGAGCGCGCGCCGACGGCGCGGCCGGCGAGTTGTTCGGCGGCGGTGGCGAACCCGTCGAGGAAATAGCCGGCGACGAGAAAGAAGTTCATCAGCACCGCATTGGCGGCCAGCGTCACCGTGCCGAACTGCGCGCCCTGGCGGGTGAACAGCGCGAAGGCGGCGAGCAGCGAGAACGAGCGGATCATGATGTCGCGGTTGAGCGACAGCATGCGCAGGAAGGCGCCCATATCGAGCAGGCGCTGCCGAGGCAAGGGCGGGGTGGATCGGAACCGGCGAACCACGATCGCGAGACCAAGCAGCATGGCGAGGAATTCGCCGGTGACGGTTGCCCAGGCGACGCCGGAAACACCCCAGCCGAGCTCAAGGCCGAGCAGGAAGCACAGCGCGATATTGGTGCCGTTCAGCACCAGTTGGAGGATCAAGCCGAGCCCGCCCTCGCCGCGCCCCAGTACGTAGCCGAGGATGGCGTAGTTGATCAGCGAGAACGGGGCGGCAAGCAGCCTGATCCTGATGTAGACACCCATCGCGTCGCTGACGCGTGGCCCGGCGTCCATGAACCACTGGCCGCCAACGGCGATGAGTGGTGAAAGCGCTGCCAGCACGACGCCGGCAACGACCGCGATCAGCACGGCACGCCAGAACACCGCCTGTTCCTCCAGCGCGTCGCCACGCCCGAAGGCCTGGGCGACGAGACCGGTGGTGCCCGAACGCAGAAAATTGAAGGTGGTGAAGACGACGTCGAAAGCCAGCGCGCCGGCGGCCAAGCCGCCAAGCAAGGCGGCGTCACCGAACTGGCCGACAACAGCCGTGTCGACGAGGCCGAGCAGCGGCGTCGTGAGATAGGCGAGCGTCATCGGCACGGCGATGGCAAGCACCGACCGGTTGGTGACGGAAAATACTTTGATGTCGGCTGGGATGGCGCCCTTGTCCAAAGGATTGCTGCCTTGCTGATTTGCGGCTTGATCGGGGAACCGATGTGCCCCATTTTCCGGCCACCGCGCAATCGCCCTTCCGCGGCGGCCAACCGAAATCCCGCTCTGGCGCGAAACCGTCCGACCCAGTTCATGCCCCTGCAGATCGTCCACCATCCCGACTACGACGCCGGCTTCGCGACCAGCCATCGCTTTCCGATGAGCAAATATCCGCTGCTGATGGAGGCCCTGCGAGCACGCGGCCTGGCCGGAGCCGGGGCGCTCAACACAGCCGAACCCGCGCCTGCGTCTTGGCTTAAGCTCGCCCATGCGGCAGATTATGTCGAGCAGGTCGTCGGTTGTTCGGTCCCTGAAAAAATCGAGCGAGAGATCGGCTTTCCGGTCGGCCCGCGCGTCTCGTTGCGCGCGCAGCTTGCCACCGGTGGCACGGTGGCGGCGGCGCGGCTTGCCTTGCGTCACGGCATTGCCTGCAATACCGCCGGCGGCAGCCATCATGCGCGGCGCGCGCAAGGCGCCGGCTTCTGCACTTTCAACGACGTCGCCGTCGCCTCGCTGGTGCTGCTTGAGGAGGGCGCGGCACACAATATCCTGGTGGTCGATCTCGACGTGCACCAGGGCGACGGCACGGCGGATATTCTGGGCGACGAGCCGCGCGCCTTTACCTTCTCCATGCATGGCGAGCGCAACTACCCCGCGCGCAAGATCGCCTCCGACCTCGACGTCGCCCTGCCCGACGGCACGGGCGACGCCGCCTATGTCGAAAGGCTCGATACCATCCTGCCGGAGCTGTCGGCCAAGGCGCGTTGGGACATCGTCTTCTACAATGCCGGCGTCGACGTCCATGCCGAGGACCGGCTCGGCAGGCTGTCGCTTTCCGACAAAGGCCTGCGCGCCCGCGACAAGATGGTCATCGGCCATTTCCGGGCGCTCGGCATTCCCGTCTGCGGTGTCATCGGCGGCGGCTATTCCACCGATGTGCCGGCACTTGCCGCGCGCCACGCCATCTTGTTCGAGGTCGCATCGGACTATGCCTGAAGGTCACTTCCGGTAGTTGGCGATCCTGAGCAGGATGAAGGCTGGCACGACGATCGCGGCACCGAGCAGGATGTAGCCGAGGAAACGGTCGATGGCGTGGAAGCCGAGATTCCATAGATCAATGAAGAACTTCTGGATGCCGTAGAACACGTCCATCGGCGACCAACCGAAAGCGTTCATAACCAGGCCGACGAGAAAGGATACCACCAGCAGCTTCAGAATAATCCTGAGCGGCGAGTCGCCGAGAAAGCGCGTCAGTGCGGACAAGGCCGTCTCCCGATTGAGATGCCCCGATTCATGGGCACGGCGCAGAGATACGTGCTTGGCGGCCATCCATCAAGCCGCCAGGGGCCGGTGCGGGGGAATTGATAAGCCGCGGCAGATGTTGGGCGCCATCGGGAGGGCGCTCTGCCCTGCCACAGCTGGTGAAAGCCGGATCCTGGCGGGCTTATGGCGCGGTGCCCGCATCCGCATGGAACTGCCGGTTCGTTCGTGACACGTGCCATCGGCGCCGCCAAAAGCGTGGCGGCCGCACGACCCCCGGCTTACCTGTTTTCTGTTTTCTAACCAATTGCCGCTATTGCCATTCCAAAGCGGGAGCCAGGCTTTGGTGGGAACGGGAAAAATCGGCGCGCACCGCGCACCCATGTTGTCGGTCGTCGTGCCTTGCTACAATGAGCGCGACGGCGTGGCGGAGCTTCATCGACGCGTCAGCGCGGCATGCCTCGAGCAAAGCCTCTCCTACGAGGTCGTGCTCGTCATCGATGGAGCGACCGACGGAACCCGTGATGCCGTTTTCGAACTGGCCGAAAAAGACGACCATGTGGTCGCGATCGACCTTGCCCGCAACTACGGCCATCAGATCGCCTTGAGCGCCGGGCTGGAATTCTGCCGCGGCCAACGCATTCTCATCCTCGACGCCGACCTTCAGGATCCGCCCGAACTATTGAGCGCAATGATGGCGAAAATGGATGAAGGCTTCGACGTGGTCTACGGCCAAAGGGTAAAACGGGAGGGCGAAAGCTGGTTCAAGCTGGCCTCCGCCTCGATGTTCTACCGCCTGCTCGGCCGGATGGTCGATGTCGAGATCGCGCCGGACTCCGGAGATTTCCGGCTGATGAGCCGGCGCGCGCTGGACCATCTGATCGCGATGCCCGAACGCTACAGGTTCATTCGCGGCATGGTGAGCTGGATCGGGCTGAGGCAGGCCGCCTTTCCCTATGAACGGCAGCGGCGCTTTGCCGGCGCAACGCACTACCCGCTGAAGAAGATGGTTCTTCTGGCGGTCGACGCTATGACCAGCTTTTCGATCGTGCCTTTGCGCTTCGCTTCGCTGCTGGGCATGATGTTCGGCCTGCTCGGCCTGGTCGTGCTTGGCTATACGCTGTTCGAATGGTCTATCGGCAATGTTCTGCCGGGCTGGACGAGCCTTGCCGCGATCATGCTTATCCTGGGCAGCGTCCAGCTTCTGGTGCTGGGCATTTTCGGCGAGTATCTCGGCCGCATGTACATGGAGACGAAGCGGCGACCGCTTTATTTCGTCAACGAGATCGTTTCACGAAGCCAGGCGGCGGCCGAGGACCAGGACCTGCCGGTCCACCGCCTCCAGGAAATAGTGAAACGGGCGGCGCGTCGTTGAGGTAAGGGTCGACCGTGGGTAACGGGAACGCCATGGGCAGGATATGGTCGATTGTTCCGGCCGGCTTTTCGCGGATGCTGCGGTTTGGCGCGGTCGGGCTGCTCAACACGGCGCTGGGCTGTTGTCTTATCCTGGCTGGGCTGGAGCTGGGCCTTGGCGACATCGCCGCCAACATGACCGGCTATGCCGGCGGTCTTGTCCTTGGCTTCTTCCTCAACCGCCGCTGGACCTTCGGCCGTGCAGGCGGTTTTCGCTCCGGCACGGCGGTGCGGTATGCGCTTGCCTTCGTTGTGGCTTATACCGCAAACCTGACGATAGTGGTCGCCGCCATGTCCGCCGGCGTCGTCGAAAATCCGTTTGTCCACCTGGCGGGAAACTGCCTCTACTCGGTCCTCTTCTATCTCGGCTCGGTCCGTTTCGTCTTCGTCGGCGCGGCAAAAGACGCTGTCTTGGTCGCGATCGACATGAAGTCCCCTGGAGCGGCGACATGAACAAGGTCGAGGCAATCGTTCCAGTGTTCTCGCCGCTCGAGGACGCACAGCGCGCCAGGCTGATATTCTGCCTGATCGGCGCGGGTGTCATGGCGACGGTTCTGGCAACCTTTGCCAGCGCAACCCTGCAGGACCCCGACAGCTGGTGGCATGTCAAAGTGGGGCTGGATTTCCTGGCAAACGGAACGCTTCCGACCGTCGACACCTATTCCTACACCTTCGCCGGCCAACCGTGGATTGCCAAGGAATGGCTGGGGCAGGTTCTGCTGGCCCTTGCCTACAGCGCGGGTGGCTGGAACGGCGTCGTCACGCTGATCATCGGCACGATCTGTCTCGCGGTCTTCCTGTCGGGATGGTTCCTCAGCGCGCACCTGAAACCGGTCCTGGCCGTAGCGCTGGCATTCGTCGCGG
Organism: Mesorhizobium sp. BR-1-1-10; assembly: GCF_020165595.1. Taxonomy (NCBI): domain Bacteria; kingdom Pseudomonadati; phylum Pseudomonadota; class Alphaproteobacteria; order Hyphomicrobiales; family Phyllobacteriaceae; genus Mesorhizobium; species Mesorhizobium sp. BR-1-1-10. The sequence goes on from NZ_JAIUIL010000006.1 coordinate 276,799, forward strand.
CCTTCCTGATCAGCCCGATCTATACGGCGCGCCCGCACGTCTTCACCTTACCGATTATCGTCGTCTGGACGACGATGCTGTTTCGTGCCGCGCAGGACGAGAAGGCTCCGCCGCTCTGGCTGCTCGGTCTGGTCGTATTGTGGGCGAACCTGCATGCCACGTTCACTCTGAGCTTCATCATCGCCGCCTTCGCCGGCCTCGATCTGCTGGCGCGCACCGGCCTGTCGAAACCCGCACTTTTGGCGAAGTGGGTGGCGTTTGGCCTGCTCTGTCCGTTGGTCAGCCTGATACACCCTTATGGCGTGCAGGCCATCCTGGCCACGCTCACCGTCGCCTATGGCAATGAGGCGGTGCCGCTGATCCTGGAGTGGCGGCCGTTCAATGCCCAGGAACAGGTCCTCCAGGAAGCCGCGATACTGCTGGCCTTTTTCGGGCTTCTGACATCGAGGCTACGGATCGGCTGGGCCAAGGCGTTGTTCATCGTCTTCACCTTGCACGTCTACCTTTCGCATCTGCGGTTCGTCTATCTGTTCTTCCTGCTTGTTCCCCTGGTGGTCGCGGTCGAGGTCGCGCGCCAATATCCCGCCCTGTCCGCAGGCGCCTGGCTGAAAGAAGAGCGCGACGGACTGGAAAAATTCTTCGCCAGCCGGTTCCATCTGCTCCGCGGCGCGACGGCGGTGTCGCTGGTCGTTGCGATGCTTGCGCTCAACAACGCCGCCTACCAGGTCGCGCCGAGCCCGAAGACATCAGCCAGCGGCGCCCTTGCGTTCGCCAGGGATCACCACCTCGCAGGCAATGTGCTGAATTCCTACAATTTCGGCGGCACATTGATTTTCCACGACATCAAGACCTATGTCGACGGCAGGACGGACCAGCTGTTCCTGGGCGGGTTCACGAAAGCGGATGAGGCGACGGGGCAGACCGGCGGAAAACCACTGCTCGAGGCGCAGTTGAAGAAATACGCCATCGGCTGGGCACTGCTTACAGCCGCGGATACCCGCATCCCCTTCTTCGCCGAGTTGGGCTGGAAGCGGGCCTATGCCGATGACCATGCCGTGATCTACCTGCCGGCAACCTGACCGGCCGCTTCCAAACCGGCTGCGCCGGCGTCCAAAGCATGGCGTTCCGGCTTGACACTCATGTTGCAGTGCAGCAAAATCGTTTCGCAGAGGAGAGCCTGTGAACCCCACGGCGTCACGATTTTTCGCACAACCAAGGCATCGTCGCATGAGCGGCGTGGCATGCTTCGCACGAGATCGGCGGGCCGCGAGCCGCGGACTGTCCGAATGAACTACAGGCGCGACATCGACGGCCTGCGGGCCGTTGCCGTGCTGCCCGTGGTGCTCTTTCATTTTGGCGTGTCCGCCATCCCAGGGGGATTCACCGGCGTCGATATTTTCTTTGTCATATCGGGCTATCTGATCAGCGGCAGCTTGCTGGATGATCTCGAGCGCGGCCAGTTTTCGATAGGCCGCTTCTACTGGCGCCGCGCACGGCGCATCCTGCCGGCGCTGACCTTCGTCATCCTGCTTGCAAGCATCGCGGCATGGTTCATCCTCCTGCCGTCGGACCTGCACGAGTTCAGCCTCAGCGTGATCGCTGCCTCGACCTTCTGGTCGAACATCTATTTCTGGAAGACGACGAACTATTTTTCGATCGACGCCGAACTGCGGCCGCTGCTGCACACATGGTCGCTTTCGGTCGAGGAACAGTACTACATCTTCGCGCCGATCCTGGTTTATCTGATCTATCGCTATGCCTCGAAGCGCTGGCTGACGATACTTCTGCCCATCACCATCGGCAGTTTTGCCCTGGCGGTGATGGCGACCACGCTGGCGCCGACCGCCGGCTTCTACCTGCTGCCGACACGCATCTGGGAACTGGCGCTGGGCGCCATGCTGATGCTGAAAAGGCCGCCGCCACTTGCCAGCCGGCCGGCGACGGAACTGATCGGCCTGGCCGGCTTTGCACTGCTCGGCTTCGGCTTCCTGACGATCTCGGAGAGCGACCCGTTTCCGGGCTATAACGCCCTGTTTCCCTGCGTCGGAACGGCCCTGCTGATCTATGCGGGCCAGAACCATGCGAACCGACCCGTGCCCCTCGCCACGCATGTGCTTCAGTTCGCCCCGATGGTCTGGATCGGCCTCATCTCCTATTCGCTCTACCTTGTTCACTGGCCGATCAACTCCTTCGTCCACTACCTCTCGCTGAAGGCCATCTCGGTGCCGATGATCGTCGCGATGACGGTGGCCAGCGTCGCCCTGGCGACCTTCTCGTGGAAATATGTCGAGCAGCCTTTCCGGCGGAAGCGGGCCTTCACCGCCCCGCTGCCGATCTTCGCCTTTTCGGCGACGGCGATCGCCCTGCTGTGCGTCGGCGGTCTGGCCGGTGTGCTGGGCAAGGGCTTTCCGCAGCGGTTCCCGGATTTCTCGACGCAACGGATCCTGGTGGGCGACTGGCGCAACGGTGTCTGCTTCAATGAGGGTGCGAGCCGGATCGAGGATTGGAACCTTGCCGACTGCACGCGCACGCACGGCTTTGCCACCAATGTGCTGCTGTGGGGCGATTCCTTCGCGGCTCACTACGTATCGGGCCTGGAAGCCAACGCGCAGAAAATCCAGGCCAACGTCGTCCAATATACCTATGCCGGCTGCCCACCCAACCTGAGCTATTTTTCCTATGCCCGGCCGGCCTGCACCCGCTTCAACGAACGGGCGCTGTCGATCATCCGTGATGCCAATATCCAGGCGGTGATCCTGAGCGGTCGATGGACCGACTACCAGGCCAGGGGCTTCGATGGCCTGCAGACGACGATCGACCGGCTACGCGACATGGGTGTCAAGGTCTATGTCATCGGCCAGTCTCCGGAGTTCATCGCCGACGTCCAGAAGATCGCTTTCTTTGCAAAACACGAAGGCGCCGCGAATACATCCTGGCCGATGGCCATGGATCCCGACATCAACAAGCAGGTGCAACTCTTCGCCAACGGCGCGACCTTCATCGACCCGCTCACCTATCTGTGCGACGCAACCGGTTGCTCCTATGCGGATGCCGGCAGCAAGCAGTTTCTCTATTTCGACTATGGCCATTTCTCTTCCGCCGGCGCGACGCTGGCCATCTCGAAATACTGGCCGAGCTTCGCCGCCGGCGGCGAAGTCGCAAAGGCCAGGGAGCCAACGCCGACCGTCACCGGTGAGTTGGCGAAGCCCGCCTTGTGAGACCGGTTTGCGATTGCCCGAGGCCATGCCGTCATGATAACGAGGCTGCAGCGCGGGTATGATGTAATGGTAGCCTGTCAGCTTCCCAAGCTGAACGCGCGGGTTCGATTCCCGCTACCCGCTCCAGTCTGATGCGAAAAGCCGATTGCCTAGCCCGGCCCCTGTCCGATTGGCAGCACTATCGGGATTTCGCCTAGGCCTGTCCGGTTAGCATCTGCTTCTTGAGGAGGAACCGGGCGAGATTGTTGATGTTCCGCGGCGCCACCTTCCTGGGCAGATGCGCCAGCAAGTCTTCCGATTTGACGTCGTTGCGGAACCGCTCCGCCCAGTCTTCGGTGAGATCGTCCCGCTGCAGGCGTAAATTCGTTTCGAACTCTCCGTCCGGCATTTCAACCGACAACTGCCGGGCCACCGACGCAACGTACGGCCGAGGATCGTCCAACAAATCGTCATAAAAAAAGTGATCGTATGCCAGGTCGGCCAGCCGCAGGTAAGCTTCCCAGAAGGCATAGCTCTGCTCGATCAGGAAATAGGCCTGGCAGATGCCGGCGAAGTCGTATCGCGGAACCAGATCGGCGCCGTCCATCGTGCTTTTCCAGTGCCCCGACGCCTTTGCCCGGCAATAGGAAATCGCCTGGCGAAGGCGGTCCCGCCGCTCCAGCAGGACCAAGCCCATGGCATGGCGCCGGCTGCATTCAGCGAGGAAGTCAACTCCATATCTGGCCTGCGACCAGTGAAGATGCCGCGGAAACAGTTTCACGGCGAACGTGCCGTTTGCGGTTCCGCCGCGATCGATCACGGCGGACATCAGGTCATCGAAGGATTTCGGCTTGCACCCCAGATTGGCCGTATCGAGCCACTCGGCCGACTTGCCCAACAATCCCGTGCTGTTCGTGAGACTGCCAAGCCATTCGGAGCCGCTGCGGGCTTCGGTCAGTATGGCGACGCCCTTCATGCGTGCCGCTTCTCCGCGGCACGCATGATCTTGATTGCAGAATGCCGTTCTTCTTGATGGTCCCTCGGCATGGTCAAAGCTCCGCTTTAAACAGGCTTCAACGGACAAAGGCTCATATGGTTCCGCCGATTCGGCGGCAGCTAGGCAAAAGTGCGAGTCCCAAACACGTTACAGTTGGGTAATCAACGCCGGACTTGAAGAGCCTGAACACAGGTGCCGGCCACCTGCGGTGGCCGGCTTATGCGTCAGCAAGAAGAGATTACAGCCATACGCGGAGCCAGACGCGCTCGCGCCAGCAGCGGGTACGGCGGCGGCCATGGCGCCAGTAGCTGCGGCAAACTCGTCTCCAGCCGCGGCGTCGCCCGTGGCGACGACGCCAGTAGCCATCGTGGCCATGATGGCGGCGAAAATGCCAGTCGCGATGCGAGACCTGCTCTACCTCGACCGCTTCATCCCCTTCGAAGACAGCCGGATCCGGCTTGTCCAGTTCATCGAGAATTCCGTTTCCCTGGGGAACACCGGCTACCGCGCGGCCTGGTCCGGCCACGCTCGCAAACGCCGCTGCCCCCGCGAGGCCAAGCATTCCAGTAAGAAACAACCGACGTTCCATAAAAACCTCCCGAGTTGTTAATCGTCGACACCTCGTTTCCTCGCCCGCAACGGGCTCCAGCGCGCATGCCGAACGGTTTGAACGCGCGGCAGCGGTTCTCGTTCCATTACCCCACTTCGCGCAGGATGAAATCATGCAGCATTTTGGCAGCCGGCGACAGTACGCGATTCCTGACGGTGATCAGGCTGTAAGGCCTGACCTCGATGTCGAATTCGGTTTGGACGACATCGATGGCGCCGGCAAGCCCGTCCGGGTTCTGGATGAACTTCGCCACCTGCACCGAGACCGGCGCGATGGCATCGGATTGCGCGACCATGACCAGCGTGAGCAGCAGCGAACTGGTGTTCAAGATCCGGTCCGGCAGCGCGATGTTGCGGTTCAGGAAGTTGCTCTCCATCGCCTGACGCAAGGGCGAACCGCCCGACTGGAACACCCAGTCATAGGCAGCGGTGTCTTCCAGCCGCACCACATTGCCTCCGGCGAGCGGGTGGCCGCGGCGCACGATCAGGCAGGCCTTCTCGACGCCGATCACACGGGATTCGAACAGTCGTGGATTGAGGTCGTCGGGAATGCGGGCGATGATGAAGTCGTGGCGCGAGCCGATCAGCTCGCGGGCGAGCACGTTCGACGTCTCGACCTGCATGGTGATCTCGATGCGCGGATAGATGCGGCGGATTTCACGGATCGCCGGCACTGCCAATTCGATCGCCGGCGCGGTCACGGCGCCGAGGAACACCGAACCGCCCTTGCCGGCCTTGAGCTCGGCAATCTCGCGGTCGGCTTCGCGCATCTCGAGCAGGATCGAGCGGGCCCGCCTGGCAAGCGCCTGGCCATAGGGAGTGAGGGTCACTCCGCGCGGCAGCCGTTCGCACAGCTTCACGTCGAGCACCGCCTCCATCTCGGCGATCATGCGCGAAGCGGCCGGCTGGGAGATGTTCATGACCTGGGCCGCGGCGCTCACCCGTCCGTGATCGTCGAGGGCGGCGATCATGCGCATGTGGCGCAAGCTCAAACCACTGCGCAGGAGTGTCTCACCGTCTCCCGGGAGCTTCTCGTAACTTACTGGAATCGCATCGGGATCGCGCAATGCCGCCATGATCTCCAGCTTTCTCGCCGATTGCTTTCCGGATGCTAGATCATACCGGTTTCGGTATAGCAACCACCAAAGATCGCATTTGACAGTTATGGCAAAGGGACCCACCCTTCGCGCGTTCCGGGACGCAAGGGTCGGTAGCGATCAAAATCGTATCGATTGAAACTGCGTCGCGGAGCCGATTGGGAGGATACCGGAGATCGATAATGCCGACAGCGGCGCGTTTGCGCTCCTGTCTGGCTGCGCGGCCCGCGAAGCCCCGAGGTGTCGCGTCCATCAACCAGGGAGAGTAATGTGAAGATTATCAAGACGCTGGCCGCCGTGGCGGCCCTTGGCATCGCTGCCATGACCTATCAGGCGCACGCGGCCGACAAGGGTCTTGTCGGCGTGCTGATGCCGACCAAGACCTCGCAACGCTGGATCAATGACGGCGACGCCGTCAAATCCCAGCTCGAGGCGCTCGGCTACACTGTCGACCTGCAATACGCGCAGGACGACATCCCCAACCAGCTCAGCCAGCTGGAAAACGAAATCACCAAGGGTCCGAAGGCGCTGATCATCGCCTCGATCGACGGCACCACGCTGTCGGATGCGCTGCAGAAGGCCAACGACGCGGGCGTCGTCGTCGTCGCTTATGACCGCCTGATCAAGAAGACCAAGAATGTCGACTATTACACCACCTTCGACAATTTCGGCGTCGGCGTGATCCAGGCAAATTCCCTGGTCAAGGGCCTCAAGGAGCGTTTCCCGAACACCAAGCCGTGGAACGTCGAACTGTTCGGCGGCTCGCCCGACGACAACAACGCCTTCTTCTTCTACAATGGCGCGATCTCCGTCCTGCAGCCGCTGATCGACGACGGCTCGATCAAGATCAAGTCCGGCCAGACCGGCATGGACAAGGTCGGCACGCTGCGCTGGCTCGCCGCTACCGCCCAGGCGCGCATGGACAACCTTCTGTCGGCCAACTACTCGGACGGCAGCCGCGTCGATGGCGTTCTGTCGCCCTATGACGGCCTGTCGCGCGGCATCACCGCCTCGCTGCGCGCTGTCGGTTACGGCACCGACGCACAGCCCTGGCCGATCGTGACCGGTCAGGACGCCGAGACCGCCTCGGTCAAGCTGATCATCTCGGGCGAGCAGTACTCGACCGTGTTCAAGGACACCCGCGAACTGGCCAAGGCCACGGTGCAGCTGGTCGACAAGGTGCTCTCCGGCGGCAAGCCGGAAGGCCTCGACGAAAAGACCTACAACAACGACGTCAAGGTGGTTCCCTCGATCCTGCTGACGCCGCATGAGGTCGACAAGTCGAACTACCAGGCCCTGGTCGTCGACTCAGGCTACATCAAGGCCGAAGACCTGAAGTAATCCCGGTTACAAAGGCAGGGGTCCTGCGCGACGCAGGGCCCCTTTTCGTTCACAAGCGGCCCCGGTATTGTCTCTGCCGGCCTAGAGCCATTCCCGGAAATTGCGCAGCGGTTTTCCGTCAGGAATCGCCTAAAAAAGAAAGTCTAGGAGGAGCTTGCCTGATGACCTCGACGATTTTGGAGATGCGCGACATCACCAAGACGTTCCCCGGCGTGAAGGCGCTGTCGAACGTCAACCTCCACGTCGAGGAAGGCGAAATCCATGCCGTGGTCGGCGAGAACGGCGCCGGAAAATCGACACTGATGAAGGTGCTTTCGGGCGTCTATCCCTCCGGCACCTATGATGGCCAGATCATCTTTCAGGGCCAAGAATGCCAGTTCAAAGGCATTCATGACAGCGAACACAAGGGCATCGTCATCATCCACCAGGAGCTTGCGCTGGTGCCGATGCTGTCGATCGCCGAGAACATTTTCCTCGGCAACGAGCAAGCCAGATACGGCGTCATCGACTGGGACGCCAACGAGGCGCGCACGGCCGAGCTTTTGAAGAAAGTCGGGCTCAAGGAAGACCCCAAGACGCTGATCACCCATATCGGCGTCGGCAAGCAGCAGCTGGTCGAGATCGCCAAGGCGCTCAGCAAGGAAGTGAAGCTGCTGATCCTCGACGAGCCGACAGCATCGCTCAGCGAGAAGGACAGCCAGGCGCTGCTCGATCTATTGCTCGAGTTCAAGCGGCAGGGCATGACCTCGATCCTGATCTCCCACAAGCTCAACGAGGTGAACCGCGTCGCCGACAAGGTGACGGTGATCCGCGACGGGCGCACGATCGAGACATTGCCGAGGAAGGACATCAGCGAGGACCGCATCATCACCTCGATGGTCGGCCGATCCCTCGACGATCGCTACCCGCCGCGCGAACCTAGCATCGGCGACGTCATTTTCGAGGTCAAGGACTGGTCCGTCTACCACCCGATCCATGCCGAACGGCAAGTGATCAAGAGCATCGACCTCAAGGTGCGGAAGGGCGAAGTTGTCGGCATTGCGGGACTGATGGGCGCCGGCCGCACCGAATTCGCCATGAGCCTGTTCGGCCGCTCCTATGGCCGGCGCATCAGCGGCGAGGTGCTGCTCAACGGCAAGCCCGTGGACCTTTCCACAGTGGGCAAGGCCGTGCAGAACGGCATCGCCTATGTCACCGAGGACCGCAAGACCTATGGACTGAACCTCATCGACCATATCAAGCACAATGTGACGCTGGCCAACCTCGGCGGCGTTTCCAGTGGCGGCGTGATCGACGATATGCGCGAAATGAGCGTCGCCAACGACTATCGCAAGAAGACCAATATCCGCGCCTCCAGCGTCTATCAGCTGACCGGCAATCTCTCTGGCGGCAACCAGCAGAAGGTGGTGCTGTCGAAATGGCTGTTCGCCGACCCGGAAGTCCTGATCCTCGATGAGCCGACGCGCGGCATCGACGTCGGCGCCAAGTACGAAATCTATACAATCATCGCTCGCCTTGCCGCCGAGGGCAAAGCGATCATCGTCATCTCGTCTGAAATGCCGGAATTGCTCGGCATCACCGACAGAATCTATGTCATGAACGAAGGGCGCATCGTCGGCGAAATGGCGGCAAGCGACGCCAGCCAGGAAAAAATCATGCGCGCCATTGTTCGCGGAGAAGGAAAAGCATCATGAGCACAGACAGCGCTCCCGCACCCCAAAGCGGCACCGCCGAGGACGTCAAGCAGGGTCCTCGCGTCGCCGTCTCGGCGCTGACGACGAATCTGCGCGAATACGGCCTGATCATCGCGCTGATCGTCATCATGCTGTTCTTCCAGTACACGACGTCGGGAACGCTGTTCAAACCGGTCAACCTCAGCAACCTGGTGCAGCAGAACTCGTTCATCATCGTGATGGCGCTCGGCATGCTGCTGGTCATCGTCGCCGGCTATATCGATCTCAGCGTAGGATCGGTCGCCGGCTTCATCGGCGCGCTTGCCGCCATGATGATGGTCATCTGGCCGCTCGGCATATTCAGCAATCCGCTCGTTGTCTCGATCGTCTGCCTCATCGTCGGCGGGTTGATCGGTGGCGCGCAAGGGTACTGGATCGCCTATCACCGCATACCAAGCTTCATCGTGACGCTCGCCGGCATGCTGATCTTCCGCGGCATCTGCCAGGCGCTGCTTGGCGGCGGCTCCTCGGTCGGCCCGCTTCCCGACAGTTTCAAGGCGCTGAGTTCCGGTTTCATCCCCGATGTCATCGGCCCGCTGACCCTGATCCCGCCGACGGTGAACGCGGCCGGCAAGACCGTTTTGGGCAGTGGCCTGACGCTTCACATGACGACAGTCGTGCTGGGCCTGATCGCGGTGCTCGCCTACGCCTATTTCGGCTTCAGGACGCGACGCAAGCGCGAACTCCACGGTTATGAGGCCGAGCCTTTCACCCTGTTCGTCATCAAGACCCTGGTCGGCAGCGCGCTGGCGCTCTTCCTGGTCTTCCAGTTCGCGACCTATCGGGGCCTGCCGATCGTGCTCCTGGTGATGGGCGTGCTGATCTCGCTGTTCGTCTTCGTCACCAAGCGCATGACCATCGGCCGCCGCATCTACGCCATGGGAGGCAACGCCAAGGCTGCGCAACTGTCGGGCATCAACACCGAAAGGCTGACGCTCTGGGTGTTCGTCAATATGGGCGTTCTGTCGGCGCTCGGCGGGCTGATCATCGCCGCACGTCTCGGCCAGGCCGTGCCGGCCGCGGGCCTCGGCAGCGAGCTCGACGTCATCGCGGCCGTCTTCATCGGCGGCGCCTCGGCGATGGGCGGCGTCGGCCAGGTCATCGGCGCGGTGGTCGGCGGCTTCATCATGGGCGTGATGAACAACGGCATGTCGATCATGGGCGTCAATGTCGACTGGCAGCAGGTGGTCAAGGGCCTGGTGCTGCTCGGGGCCGTGATCTTCGACGTCTACAACAAGAACAAGGCTTGAGGGCTGGGGCGAGGACTAGGAGGCATACCGGTTCTAGATCGCGAAGCTGCCGGCAGCCCGTCGGCACCAAGAAGTCCGGGGAAGGACCAGGCTCGCGAACGCAATCCGGACGAAGCGTTTCAACCGTGGCGCGTTTCCGCGCCGCGCCGGTCAGGATTTGCCCATTGGCAGCCGGATACAGATAAATGAGAGAGGACTGATCATGCTGATCTCGCAGATTCTCGACGACGCCGAGACGATCCGTGTCGTTGCCCGCAGCGGCGGGAAGACCCGGATCATCAACGGGGCGCGCAGCGTCTATTCGCTGGCGATGGAGGCTGCCCGCACCGGCGTCGGCCTGGCCGCCCTGATCGAACGCAAGGGGCTTGGCGAGACGATCGATCTCGACGCCGCCTACAAAAGGGGGCGCCTGCTGTCGCCGATCAATCACCCCGACCCGGCGCATCTGCACCTGACCGGCACCGGGCTGACGCATCTGGGGTCGGCGGCGACGCGCGATTCCATGCACAAGAAGCTCAGCACCGACGGCGAGGAGCAACTTACCGATTCCATGAAGATGTTCCGCATGGGACTGGAAGGCGGCAAGCCCGCGAAAGGCCAGGTCGGCGTGCAGCCGGAATGGTTCTACAAGGGCAACGGCACCATGGCAGTCGCGCCTGGCGCGGCGCTCATGTCACCGGCCTTTGCCAAGGATGCTGGCGAGGAACCAGAGGTCGCCGGGATCTATGTCATCGGCGATGACGGGGCGCCATTCCGCGTCGGCTTCACCTTGTCGAACGAATTCTCGGACCATGTGACCGAGCGCGTCAACTATCTCTTCCTCGCCCATTCCAAGCTGCGCAATGCCTCCTTCGGCCCGGAGATCCTGATCGGAGACCTGCCTTCGGACATCCGCGGCACGTCGCGCATCCTGCGCGACGGCAAGGCATTGTGGGAGAAACCCTTCCTGTCGGGTGAAACGAACATGTCCCACACCATCGCCAATCTCGAACACCACCACTTCAAATATTCGGCCTTCCGCCAGCCTGGCGACGTGCATGTGCATATGTTCGGCACCGCGACGCTATCCTTCGCCGACGGCATCAAGACGGAGGCCGGCGACGTGTTCGAGATCGAGGCCGGGGACTTCGGACTGCCGCTGCGCAACCCGCTCGAGATCGAGAAGCCGGTGAAGGTGTCGGTGAAGGCGCTTTGAAGCCATGAGCGCGTGATTCCCCTCTCGTGGGGAATGGCTGGCAAGCCAGAGCGGGGCGCTGTCCCGCCGATCTGGCAATAGGTTTCAGTCACGTCCCTGCCGGGCATCTCTCCCACAAGAGCGAGGTCGGCAGCTTCAACCTTAGCGCACGGCGCGGAAATGCTTTGACAGCTTCAGGCCCTGCGCCTGGTAGTTCGAGCCGAGATCGGTGCCGTAGAGCGCCTGCGGTCGCTTCAGCATATGCTCGTAGACCAGCCGGCCGACGATCTGGCCGTGGTCGAGGATGAACGGCACTTCGTGGCTGCGCACTTCGAGCACCGCCCGGCTGCCGGTGCCGCCGGCCGCCGAATGGCCGAAACCCGGATCGAAAAAGCCGGCATAATGGACACGAAACTCGCCGACCAGCCGATCGAACGGCGTCATCTCGGCGGCGTAGAGCGGCGGCACATGCACCGCCTCCTGGCTGACGAGGATGTAGAACTCGTCGGGATCGAGCACCAGTTCGCCGGCGCGGCTCTTGTGGATCGGCTCCCAGAAGTCGAGGACATCCTGCGCGGCGCGCTTGTCGACATCGACGAGGCCGGTGTGGTGCTTGCCGCGATAGCCGACCAACCCATCCTTGTCGCCATTGAGGTCGATCGACAGCGCGATGCCGCCGCCGGAAATGTTCGGCGGCTCCGTGGCGACCAGCATCTCGGCACGATGCAGCTCATGCAACTCGGCTTCCGAAAGCAGCGCGTTGCCGGTGCGAAAGCGGATTTGAGACAGGCGCGAACCCGTGCGCGCGATGATCGGAAAGGTGCGCGGGCTGACCTCGAGATAGAGCGGACCGTTGTAGCCGGCGGCGATCTTATCGAACTCATGGCCCCGATCGGTCATGACGCGGGTGAAGATGTCGAGCCGCCCGGTCGAGCTCTTCGGATTGGCCGAGGCCGAAATGTCAGCCGGCAGGGCCAGACTTTCGAGCAGCGGCACAATATAGACGCAGCCGGTTTCGAGGACCGCGCCTTCGGTCAGACTGATCTCGTGCAGTTGCAGCCGATCGAGCTTTTCCGACACCTTGTGGTTGGGACCGGGCAGGAACGAGGCGCGAACCCGCCAGGCCTTTTCGCCCAATCTGAGATCAAGGCTCGCCGGCTGGATCTGGTCGGCATCAAGCGCGCGCGGCGACTTCAGCGCGCCGGACCGGAACAGCGCCGATATGTCCTGATCGGGAAGAATGCCTGTCTGCCGCAAAGTCTGGCTCCGCCCCAAGACTGGTCTCTTTCGTTTGCAGGTTCTTGTTTGTTGCAGGTTCTTGCCGCAAAACCGCGGGGCACTTCTGCGGAACCTGCCTTGGTACAAACGTCTTAATGAAGCCGGCAATTGACGCAAGCGTGGCGCGGGTCTAAAGGGTCGTTATCCCGTGGTGATTTGGCCGGTCGGCTTGCAGCCACGTTAAACAAGTCGCTAAAGGACCGTCGGGCCGCAAGGCCGTATGGACCGGTTGCGACTTTCGCGGCCGGTTTTTTTGTGTCTGGAACAAAGCGATGAGCACCAAGAAGCGCAACTGGAAACCTCAGACGGCACTCGTGCATGGCGGAACCCTGCGTTCCGGCTTCGGCGAAACCTCCGAGGCGATGTACCTGACCCAGGGCTATGTCTATCAGACGGCGCAGGCCGCCGAGGCCCGCTTCAAGGGCGAAGAGCCTGGTTTCATCTATTCGCGCTACGCCAACCCGACCGTCGACATGTTCGAAAAGCGCATGTGCGCGCTTGAAGGCGCCGAAGACGCGCGCGCCACGGCGTCGGGCATGGCGGCGGTGACGGCTGCCCTTCTGTGCAGCGTCAAGGCCGGCGACCACATCGTGGCCGCGCGCGCGCTGTTCGGCTCCTGCCGCTGGGTGGTCGAGACGCTGGCGCCGCGCTATGGCATCGAGGCGACCTTGGTCGACGGCACCGAGATCGCCAATTGGGAAAAGGCGGTCAGGCCGAACACCAAGCTGTTCTTCCTGGAAAGCCCGACCAACCCGACGCTCGAGGTCGTCGACATCGCTGCCGTCGCCTCGCTTGCCAATTCGATCGGCGCGCGGCTGGTCGTCGACAATGTCTTTGCCACGCCGCTGCAACAGAAGCCGTTGCAGCTTGGTGCGCACATCGTCGTCTACTCGGCCACGAAGCACATTGACGGCCAGGGCCGCTGCCTGGGCGGCGTCATCCTGTCGGACAAGAAGTGGATTGACGAGAACCTGCACGACTATTTCCGCCACACCGGTCCCAGCCTGTCGCCGTTCAACGCCTGGACGCTGCTGAAGGGCCTGGAAACCTTGCCGCTGCGCGTGCGCCAGCAGACCGAGAGCGCCGGCAGGATCGCCGACTTCCTGGCCGGGCAGCCGCAGATCGCCCGCGTCATCTATCCCGGCCGTGCCGACCACCCGCAGGCCGATATCGTCAAGAAGCAGATGTCGGGTGGCTCGACGCTGATCTGCCTCGACGTCAAGGGCGGCAAGCCGGCGGCCTTCGCCCTGCAGAACGCCCTCGACATCGTGCTGATCTCGAACAATCTCGGCGACGCCAAGAGCCTGATCACCCATCCGGCGACGACCACCCACAAGAACCTCAGCGATGAGGCCCGCGCCGAACTCGGCATCGGGCCAGGTACGCTCAGGCTGTCGGTCGGCCTGGAGGATACGGACGATCTGCTGGAAGATATCGCCCAAGCCTTGAAGGCCGCCAAATAGGTTTCGTCCAGGAAGCGTCGTCAGCAGCGATCAGGCGCTCGACGGCGTCTCCTCCAGTTCCGCCGTCTTGGTCCGGATGGTCATGGCGTTGCCGCGCCAGTCGACGGCGCCGCCGAGCCAGCCGCGCGCCCAGATGGCCGGGAGCATGACGTCCCGCGCGACCGTCGCCGCGATCATGCCCGTCGAGACGTGCCAACCCTTGGCCAGGGCCAGAGCGCATTCCGGAAGATAGAACGCAGCCAGCACGGCAATCGCGGTCGCCCAGAGACTAATGCCGGCGCTCGCCGCGGCAATCAGCGCAAGAACCAGCGGGACCGCCGCACCAGTCAGGATCTCGGGCGCGAAGAACAGCGGGAAAGTGACGCGGCGCAGGCGCGCCCAGCGGGCCTGGCGCGACCAGATCTCGCCAAACGTGCGCTGGCCGAGCGGCTGCTCGAAGGGGGCGGCAACGAGGTTGACACGCAGGCCGAGGCCGTTCACCAGCTTGGTTGCGGCGGCGTCCTCGGCGATCTCGGCGGCCAGCGCGCGTATGCCGCCATTGGCGTCCAGCATCGGCTTCTTCCACAGCATGCTCTTGCCCTGCGCGAAGCCGAGGCCGAGCGCCGCGCCGGCATACTGCCAGCGGGCCTGCAATGTGTTGAGGAAGGCGCATTCGACGTCGGCCCAGAAACCATCTGGCCTGGAGCCGATCGGCGTCGAGCAGACAAGGCCGGTACCGTGCTGCCACGCCGCCATCATGTGCTCGACATAGTCCCTCGGCATCAGAACGTTGGAATCGGCAAGAATGACCCAGTCGTGGCGCGCCGCTTCCCAGCCTTTGACGCAGTTGTTGAGCTTTGGATTGGCACTGACACGGTCGTCGCCGATCAACAGCCGGGCCGGCACCTGCGGAAACCGGGCAATCGCCCTGTTTATCAGTTTGACCACCGGGTCGTCGGCATGGGCGACGCAGAAGATCAGTTCGTAGCGTGGCCAGTCGAGCGCGAAGGCGCGTTCCAGCGTCTCATGTGTGAATGGCTCGACGCCGCGCGACGGGACGACAATCGACACCGCCGGCGATCTGCCCGCCGGCGGGGCAATCGTGGTGCGCCGTTTCAGCTGTGAAGCGGCAAGCAGGATGCTGGCAGCGTTTGAGAGGATGAGTGCGGTCGAAAGCGAGGCGGATATGAGAGTGAGTTCCATCGAGATCTGGTCACTCCGGAAGTCGGCCCGCGTCGCGGCCGTTTTCAACAGTTCGACAGAGGGCCGAGTCGCCCGGTTCGCGCACACCACCATTGTCGTGTGTCACTTAAATGACATTCTTTGCCGGCACCTGCGTTTCAATCCCAGGCGCGACAGGACGCGCACGTTGACCTGCTCACCGCGAGCGTCGAAAGTCGTCGGATTGTTTTGGAGCCGCTCATGTACCGCGCCGTGACGCGCAACATCGAAGTGCAGGTCAGGCCGTTCTATCTGGAGGATCGTTCAGATCCCCAGGAGAACCGCTACGTCTGGGGCTATCAGATAACGATCGACAACCAGTCTGACGAGTTCGTGCAGCTTCTGTCGCGCTATTGGCACATCACCGATGGTGCCGGCCGGGTCGAGGAGGTCCGCGGGCCGGGCGTTGTCGGCGACCAGCCGGAACTCAATCCCGGCGACAGCTATCAGTACACGTCCGGCTGCCCGCTCTCGACACCCTCCGGGATCATGGTCGGACGCTACACGATGCGCAACAAGCGCGGCGAGACGTTCGACATCGCCATCCCAGCCTTCTCGCTCGATCTGCCGGGGACAAGGCGCACAGTGAACTGAGGGCCGACGGTCGCGCCGCCCCTCATCCGCCCTTCGGGCACCTTCTCCCCGCGGAACGGAGAGAAGGAAACGCTTTACTGAGCCGCAAACTCGGCTGGATCGAAGTCGTACTGCGTCGAGCAGAATTCGCAGGCGACATGGATGCCGCCATCCTCGGTGCTGTCCTTGATCTCCTGCGCGGAGAAGCCTTCGAGGATGCCACGGATCTTGTCGCGGGAGCATGAGCACTGATCGGCCACGGGAACGCCGCCGAAGACGCGCACGCCATGCTCATGGAACAGACGATACAGCAGCCGCTCGGCGCCGATGGTCGGGTCGATCAATTCGGTCGGCTCGATGGTGCCGAGCAAGGCCAGGAGTTCCTGCCAGGAATTATCGGCCGGATCGTGGACTTCCTCGCGCGGATCGCCGTCCCCACCCGGCAGGTCCGGAATGCGCATGCGCTCGGGCGATTGCGGCAGGAACTGCGCCAGGATGCCGCCGGCGCGCCATTGCTCGCGCGCGCCGCCGATCCCGGGCGTCAGCAGCTTGGCGACCGAGAGCCTGATATCGGTCGGGATCTGTTCCGACTGACGGAAATAGGTGCGCGCCGCGTCTTCCAGCGTTTCGCCGTCGAGCTGGACGATGCCTTGGTAGCGCTGGGTATGGGCGCCCTGGTCGATGGTCAGCGCCAGCACGCCGCTGCCAAGCAGCGTCTGCTGGGACGTCTCGCCTGCCGCGACCAGTGCTTCGAGCCGATCCGCATCGAAGCGTGCATAGGCGCGCAGTGCCGAGGGCGTGGAGAAGTCCGCGACCAGCATGTCTACAGGCCCGTCGGTACGGGTCTGCAGGATGAACTTGCCTTCGAATTTGAGCGAGGTGCCGAGCAGAACGGTCAGCACGCAGGCTTCCGCCAGCAGGCGGGCGACCGGCTCGGGATAATCGTGGCGGCCAAGGATGGCGTCGAGCATCGGCCCAAGCTGGACCGTGCGGCCGCGCACGTCGAGCGGACCGACCTCGAAGGGAACGACGTGATCGTCGCCGGCGTAGCCGAACTCGCCGAGTTTGGGGTGATGTTCAGTCACTTGATGGCTTTCCAACATGACAAAGCTCCAGGGCGCGGCCATGCGGCCCTGGTGGGCACATGCGTCCAAACGCGCTTGATTTGCGTGATGCGGCGCAGATAGGCATCGCGCCGCCGCAGATCAAGCGCCTGGGCATTTCAGGCGCCTGGGCATTTCGGGCGCCCAAGACACTTCAAGCCCCAAGACACTTCAAGCACCAAGACACTTCAAGCACCGAGGCACCAGGCAAGCACTGCCTTCTGGGCATGGAGCCGGTTCTCGGCCTCGTCGAAGACCACCGAATGCGGCCCGTCGATGACCTCGTCGGTCACTTCCTCGCCGCGATGGGCCGGCAGGCAGTGCATGAACAATGCATCCGGCTTGGCCTTGGCCATCAGCGCCGCGTTGACCTGATAGGGCGAGAAGACATTGTGCCCGCGAGCACGGTGTTCCTGTCCCATCGACACCCAGCAATCGGTGACGATGCAGTCGGCCTGGTCGACGGCTTCCTCGGGCGAGCGGGTGAAATGCAGCTTGCCGCCATGCGCCTTGGACCAGTCGACATGCTTCTGCGCCGGTTCGCTGCCTTCGGGCACGGCGACGTTGAGATTGAAGCGGAACCGTGCCGAGGCCTCGAGCAGCGAGTGCAGCACATTGTTGCCGTCGCCGGTCCAAGCAATCGTCTTGCCGGCCACCGGACCGCGATGCTCCTCGAAAGTCATGATGTCGGCCATCAGCTGGCAAGGGTGGGTGTCGTCGGTCAGTCCGTTGATCACCGGAACGGTGGCATTCTCGGTCAGCTCCAGCAGCCGCTCATGCGAGGTGGTGCGGATCATGATCGCATCGACGTAGCGCGACAGCACCTTGGCGGTGTCGGCGATTGTCTCGGAGCGGCCGAGCTGCATCTCGGTGCCGGTCAGCATGATGGTCTCGCCGCCGAGCTGGCGCATGCCGACGTCGAAAGAAACGCGCGTGCGCGTCGACGGCTTGTCGAAGATCATGGCCAGCACCTTGCCTTCGAGCGGCTTGCTCCGCTCGCCGGCCTTGAGACGCGCCTTTCGCGTCACCGCATCATCCAGCATGAAGCGCAAATCGCCTTCGGAAACGGTGGAAAGATCAGTGAAATGGCGAACTGACATCAGGAATGGTTCCGGATTACTTCGCGGCGGCGGAGGCGATCGCCTCCGACAGGCCCTTGGCGCCGGCGCGGATGCGGTTGAGCGCTTCGTGAATCTCGGCGTCGGTGACGGTGAGCGGTGGCAGCAGGCGAATGACGTTGTCGCCGGCCGGAACCGCCAGCAAATGCTGGTCGCGCAGCGCCATGTTCACCTTGCCGTTAGGCATCGCGCATTTGAGGCCGAGCATCAGCCCGGTGCCCCTGATATCCTCGACAATTTCGGGGAATTCGTCGGCTATCGAGGCTAGCCCCTGCTTCATCAGCAGCGCCTTGCGCTGGACATCCTCCAGGAAGCCGTCTTCCAGAACGACGTCGAGCACGGCGTTGCCGACCGCCATTGCGAGCGGATTGCCGCCGAATGTGGTGCCGTGCACGCCGGCGGTCATGCCGACGGCCGCCTCGTCGGTGGCAAGGCAGGCGCCCATCGGGAAGCCGCCGCCAATGCCCTTGGCGATTGCCATGATGTCGGGCGTCACCGCGGACCACTCATGTGCGAACAGCTTGCCGGTACGGCCAATGCCGCACTGGACCTCGTCGTATATCAACAACAGGCCGTGCTGTTCGCAGAGCTGCCGCAGCCGCTTGAGCGACTGTGTCGGTACTGGGCGGATACCGCCCTCGCCTTGCACCGGCTCGATCAGGATCGCGGCGGTCTCGGGCGTGATCGCCTTCTCGGCGGCGTCGATGTCGTCGAAGCCAACCTGGTCGAAGCCTTCAACCTTGGGTCCGAAGCCTTCGAGATATTTGAACTGGCCGCCTGCCGCGATGGTCGCCAGCGTGCGGCCATGGAAGGCGCCTTCGAAGGTGATGATGCGGAAGCGCTCGGGATGTCCCTTGACGAAGTGGTAGCGCCGCGCCGTCTTGATCGCGCATTCCAGCGCCTCGGCGCCGGAATTGGTGAAGAACACCTTGTCGGCGAAGGTGGCATCAGCCAGCCGCTCGCCAAGTCTGCTCTGCCCCGGGATCTCATAGAGATTGGAGACGTGCCAGAGTTTCGCCGCCTGCTCGGTGAGGGCCGCGACAAGGTGCGGATGGCCATGGCCAAGCGAATTGACCGCGATGCCGCCGGCGAAATCGAGATATCGCTCGCCCTTGTCGGTAACCAGCCAAGTGCCTTCCCCATGGTCGAAGGCCAGGGGTGCGCGAGCAAAGGTCTCGTAAAGCGCCGAACCGCTCATTATATGCGTCTCCGGTACCGGAAAATCAAAAAAGCCGCCAAAGCGGCGGCCTGCTGCGGCTTATCGTGTTTTTCGGCCATGAAGTCAACGAAAACGTCGCGTAGTGGCGCGCGGCAAGCTCCCCGACGCAACGCCGGCTCATGAGCGACCGGGCAAGTTGGGGAAAACCGAAAAAACCGATTCGTGTTGCACTTGGGACTCTTGTCACCGAGTCAGCGCATAGAGTAGTTGTAGTCGAGAAATAACTAGATTTCGTGCGGCGGACCTAATCACCAGATATATGTGGTGTCTGCCCCAGCAGTGGTGCTGGGTCGGGAATGGATTCTGATTGCCGCACGCTTATGAGGAGCGCGGTCATGAACTGGACTGACGAGCGGGTAGAACTCTTGAGAAAACTGTGGTCGGAGGGTCTGAGCGCAAGCCAGATTGCCGCGCAGCTTGGAGGGGTCAGCCGCAATGCCGTCATCGGCAAGGTGCACCGGCTGAAGCTGTCGGGTCGCGGTCGCGCAACGGCGACGCCGGCGCGCCAGAAGAAGGCGACGCAGGGATCGACCGTCCAGAAGTCGGTGGCGCGCGCCGCAAGCACGGCACGCCACGTCACGACTTCGATCGGCGCGACGGCTCTTCAGACGCAATTCGAGGCCGAACCGGTGGCGCGGCACTACATCCGTCCGGTCGAGAACGTCGTGGTGCCGATCTCACGGCATCTGCAGCTCGTCGAACTGACCGAGCGCACCTGCAAATGGCCGAACGGCGATCCCCTTTCGGAGGACTTCAATTTCTGCGGCAACGAAGCCGCTGAAACCGGTCCCTACTGTAAATACCATGCCCGCGTGGCGTTCCAGCCGGCGGCGGAGCGGCGGCGGAATAGATAAGCGGTGAGTAGTGAGTAGTGAGTAGTGAGTAGTGAGTAGTGAGGAAACAAGCGCTCCCACCAACCACTACCGACTACTCACTACCGACTACCGACTTCCTCACAGCCAGCCGTTCTTCCTGAAGCGCCAATAAAGGAAGCAGCAGATAAGCGCGATGGTGGCCAGCACCATCGGATAGCCATATGCCATCTTCAGCTCCGGCATGTCGGTGAAGTTCATGCCGTAGATGCCGGCGAATGCGGTTGGCACCGCCAGGATGGCCGCCCATGAAGCGAGTTTCTTGGAGATCGCCGTTTCCTGGCTTTGGCCGACCAGAAGACTGGCCTCGAAGGCAAAGGCCAGCACCTCGCGCAGACTGTCGATCTTCTCCTGGACGGTACGGATATGATCCGTAACGTCGCGGAACAGCGGGTGCATGGCCGAATGGATCTGCGGCAGGTCGGCGCTGGTCAGCCGGCGACAGACTTCCACCAGGGGCAATGCCGCGTTGCGCAGGCGCAGGAGGTCGCGGCGCAGCATGTAAAGGCGTTCGATGTCGGGGCCGGTCATTGGCTTCAGCAGGACCTTGTCCTCGATCGCCTCGACCTCGTCCTCGATCTGCTCGAGCACGGGCATGTAATTGTCGACGATGAAGTCGAGAATGGCATAGAGGACGAAATCCTCTCCCTTGGCCAGCGAGTGCGGGCAGCTTTCCCAGTGCTGCCGCACGGCGGCATAGGATGTCGAAGGACCGTGCCTGACGCTGACGATATAGCCTGAGCCGACAAACAGATGTGTCTCGCCGAAGGTGACGCGCCCGTCGATCAGCTGCGCCGTGCGGGCGACGATGAACAGCGCATCGCCATATTGCTCGATCTTTGGCCGCTGGTGCGGATGCTCGGCATCCTCGATCGCCAGTTCATGCAGATGAAACTGCGCCTTGACGCGCAGCAGAAGTTCGCGATCAGGCTCAAGCAGCCCGATCCAGACGACATGTCCCGACTTCTTGGCCCATTCGCCCGCTTCCTCGATCGGAATATCGGCGATACGGCGCCCGGCGGTATAGACACCGCAGGCGATGATGCCCGATGTCGGCGGCGAGGCCTTGAACTCCCGGACATATTCCATGGCAGCCTCCCGAAAGCGTTGCCTTCCCTGGGAACCGGCAAGCTTATCTTGGGATAGTCTAGCGCAATATGATCAAGCGTTCGAGAGGACGTGCGTTCACTTCACCGGCAGCGCCTCGGGGAGGCCGATCTTGTCGGTCTTGTCGCCTTTCGGCCGGTCGGCGGGCATCTGGTCGCCGGTGACGATATAGTAGATGGTCTCGGCGATGTTGGTGGCGTGATCGCCGATCCGCTCGATATTCTTGGCGCAGAACAGCAGATGCGTACAGGGCGTGATGTTGCGCGGATCTTCCATCATGTAGGTCAGCAATTCGCGAAACAGCGACGTGTACATGGCATCGATCTGGTCGTCACGGTCGCGCACGAAGCCGATCTTGTCGACCGAGCGCGACGCATAGACGTCGAGCACTTCCTTCAGCTGGGTCAGCGCCAAATTGGCCAGAGCCTCCAGGCCGCGAAACAGGCTGGTCGGCTGCCGGCCGTCGGTAACGGCAACCACCCGCTTGGCGACGTTCTTGCCGAGGTCGCCGACGCGCTCGAGGTCGGCCGAAATGCGGATGGCGCCGACGATCTCGCGCAGGTCAGTCGCCATAGGCTGACGCCTGGCGATGATGATGATCGCCTTGTCGTCGATCTCACGCTGTCCCTCATCCAGGACGGCGTCGTCTCGGATGACCTTCTGGGCCAGCCCCGGATCGGCGTTGACCAGGGCGGCGACCGCCTGCTCGACCATACGCTCGGCATGGCCCCCCATCGCGGCGATGCGCTTCGACAGATATTTCAGTTCCTCGTCATAGGCGCTGACAATGTGAACGGACTGCATGGATGAAATGCCTTCCCACGGGATCTTGTCTTTGAGTCGTTTCCTCGAATCCCCGCTGATACGCTAACGGGATGACAGAAAAAAGAAACGGCCCCGTGGAAAACTAGGGCAGTATCAGTGCGCCGGCAAATGGACCGAGAAGGCGGCGCCCTTGCCGACCTCGGACCTGATCGTCAGCCTGGCGTTGTGACGCGTCAGGATGTGCTTGACGATCGACAGGCCAAGCCCCGTGCCCTTCTGGGTCCGGCTGGTCTCGACATCGATACGATAGAAGCGCTCGGTGATGCGCGGTATGTGCTCCTCGGGGATGCCGGGACCAAAATCCCTGATGGTGACGTCGATGCCGGGTTCGGAACCATCATCGCCGCGCGCGATCGACACCACGACACGACCGCCCGACTGGCCGTATTTGCAGGCATTTTCCAAAAGGTTCTCGAACACCTGGAACAGCTCGTCGCGATCGCCCGGCACATCGAGCGGCCCCTTGGCGAAATCGCGCTCGATGGCGACATTGTTTTCGCGGGCGAGCGGGCCGAGCGAATCGATGACGCTGTCGACGGTCTGGCGCAGATCGACTTCGGTTCCCGGCTTGAGATAGGGCTTCATCTCCAATCGCGACAGCGACAGGAGGTCGTCGATCAGGCGCGCCATGCGGCCGGTCTGGTTCTGCATGATCTGGAGGAACTGCTCGCGCGCCGCCGGATCGTTGCGGGCCGGTCCGCGCAGCGTTTCGATGAAGCCCGCGATCGAGGCCAGCGGGGTGCGCAATTCGTGGCTGGCATTGGCAATGAAATCGGCGCGCATGCGGTCGATACGCCGCGCCTCGCTCTGGTCCTTGAAAACCAGCACATAAAGATCGGTGCCATGCCCGACCGAGGATGCGCTGACCCGGTAGGCCCGTTCGACAGGCAGTTTCTCCGTGTAGTCGACGACATCCGAGGCGACAGTGCCCGACAGCACACTGTCCAGCAGCGCCTGCATTTCCGGCGCCCGGAATTTCAGCGGCAGCGATATGCCGGGCGCGATGCCGCCAAAGGCGGCAAAGGCGGCGGCGTTGGCGTGGACGATGGTGGCGGCGTGGTCGAAGATGATGAGCGGGTCGGCCACGGCGGCCGCCAGATATTCACCGGACAGGCGCTGCAAGCCAATCGCCTCGATCGCCGCGGCGTTCCCCGCGGAATGGCGGGCGCCGGTGACCGGCAATATTGCCGCGGCCGGCAGCAGGAGCAGCGCCGGCACCAGCACGTAGGCGGAAAAGCCCGCGAAGCCAAAGGCGATCAGAACCGCCACGACACCGGCCGCAAGCAGCCAGCGGCTGTGCCACAGCCGAGCGGCCACAGCTTGCCCCGTGCTCTTCTGCTCTGCGCCCAGCTCGGTCATTCGCGCGCCCAGCCTCCACCGGTCAGACGGCGGCGAAAACTTCCGCTGGACCGCAAATCAAAAGTGCTACAGCCTCCTTTGCGCGTCCAAACGGAGGCGCGGCGCTGTAGTGGCTCCCAATAGCATGAGTCCAGACACTTAAAAGGGTTCGTCTGCATGAAAAAAGCCAACGACAATTCGGTCACTCCAACCTCGGGCCCGCTGAAAATCAGGATCGGCGGCAAGGAACGGGAGTTCGATATCGAGAATCCCGAGCTTCCGGACTGGGTCGAGGAGAACAAGCTGACCGCGGGCGGATATCCTTACGACAAGAAGATGAAGAGCGAGGAGTATGACGAGACGCTCGAGAAATTGCAGATAGAGCTCGTCAAGGCGCAGGCATGGCTGCAGGCGACCGGCAAGCGGATGATGGCGCTGTTCGAGGGTCGTGACGCGGCCGGCAAGGGCGGCACGATCTTCGTGCTGCGCCAGTATCTTAACCCACGCACGGCGCGCAACGTCGCGCTGACCAAGCCAACCCCGACGGAACTGGGGCAATGGTACTACCAGCGCTATGCCGACCATTTCCCGACATCCGGCGAATTCGTCACCTTCGACCGCTCCTGGTACAATCGTGCCGGCGTCGAGCCGGTGATGGGTTTTTGCACCCCCGAACAGCACGAGAAGTTTCTCGACGAGACGCCGCATTTCGAGCGCATGATCGTCAATGACGGCATCTATTTCTTCAAATTCTGGCTGAACATCGGCCGGGAGACGCAGCTCGAGCGCTTTCACGATCGCCGCTACAGTCCGCTGAAGAGCTGGAAGTTCTCGCCGATCGACATTGCCGGCATCACCAAGTGGGACGATTACACCAAGGCGCGCGACACCATGTTCGAGCGCACCCACAAGGAGTTCGCGCCATGGATCATCGTGCGGGCCAACGACAAGCGCCGCGCGCGGCTGGCGGTGATGCGCCGCATCCTGCTGTCGCTGCCCTATGAGGGGCGCGATCTCGACGCTATCGGCAAGGAAGACAAGAAGATCATCGGCGAAGGGCCGTCATTCCTGGGCAAGGAAAGTTGATATCTGCTATGCCGCATGACGGTCCACGCGGCATAGCATTCCGGGCGGTGGCTCAGGCAGCCAGCCTGGCGATCCGCTGCAACCGTCGCAACGTGGCGTCGTCCTGCAGCGCCTGCTGGAACAGCGATATCTCCTCATCGATGCGCTCGCAAAGCGCGGCGGTGTTCCCCTTGAGCAGGCCGCGTGTCTGCAGCAAAGCGGCAACCGGCTTTTTGGCGAGCTGCCTGGCTCGGCCAAGCGCCGCTTCCTCGACGCTGCCTTCCGCGACGATCTCGGCAACGAGGCCGAGCGCTCTGGCGTCTTCGGCAACAAGCGTGTCGCCGAGACAGAAGAAGCGGAAAGCACCGGCATAGCCGAGTTTCTGCGGCGCCAGGATGCTGGTTGCCGCGTCCGGCACCAGGCCGAAATCGACGAACGGCACCCGGAAGGTGCTTTTTTCAGATGCGATCACCATGTCGCAATGGAACAGGATGGTGCAGCCGACGCCGACGGCATCGCCGTCGACACAGGCCAGGATCGGCTTTGGAAACGTCGCCAGCATGCGGAACATGTCGGTGACGGCGGCGATCAGCTTCTGGTGCTTGGCGGCATCCAGGAATTCGGAAAAGTCACCACCAAGGCAGAAGCAGCCGGCCAGGCCGCGCAGCACGACAACCCGCACCTCGTCATTCTCGGCGGCTTCATGGAACGTCCTGGCAAGGCTCTCATAGGCCCTCCGGTCGAGCACCGGCCGGCCGTCGTTCGACGACACGGTGACGATCAGTGTGTGGTTGCGCAGTTCGGGTTGCGGGTGCGCGTTCATGACGCCCTCCTTTGACCGAACATGTCGGGATATCCCCTGGCCAAGACGGGTGCATGATGATTGCGGCGCGAACGCACCACGTCCAGCGTGTGCTCGTTGAAGGTGAGCAGCGTCGCCACGACCTGCTGGTTGCCATAGGTGCGCTGATAACCGAGCGGCGTCGCCAGGAAGTGCAGTTGCAATGCGCGCAGCACCCACATCGGCTCGAACTCGATGATCACCTTGTCGACGCCGCGCTTCAGACCCCACTCGACGAAGCCGGCTATCAATTCCGTGCCGACGGTCGAGACGCCGCGCCGGCCATCGCGAAAACCCGGAGCCACCGCGTAGCGGGTCAACTCCCAGATGTTGGGACCCGCCGGCGGCGTTCCTTCGGAGAGATCGGTCAACACCTCGGTCAGCAAATGCGGCCGTGTGGTCGGCAACATCCTCTGATAGCCCGCGACTTCATTGCCCCTGATGACGATCTGATGCACCGCCTCGTCATGATCGAATTGGTCGACCTCAAATCCGTCGGGGCGCCGAAGGTCCTCCCATCCCATCTCCTCGACGAATATCCGGTAGCGCAGCCGATGGACGGCCTCCCAAAGGTCGGGACGTTCCATCAATTCCTTGGTCGTAAGACAAAAAAGCATTCCGTAGTCTCCTGTGGTTCAGGGGAAGATACGGCCGTGCTTCGATGCGAAAATTGCGTGATCACGTAGGCAAGAAGTTCTAGGCCTGCACGGCCGACCTAGCTAATGTAGCCGCGCCTTATCGCCTCGGCGACTGCCTGGACCCGGTTGACGGCACCGAGTTTGCTTTTGGCGTTAAGAAGATGTTTCTCCGAGGTGTGCTCGGAGATGCCGAGGATTTGGGAAATCTCCCATTCGGACTTGCCGACGGCAGCCCATTGCAGGCATTCGCGTTCGCGCGGCGTCAGCTCGATGTGATCGATCGTCGTGGTCGCCATGGTGTGGAGTTGCATGGCGCGGCCGACGGCATAGGTCGAGACCAGGGAGACCAGGCCGAACTCGGCCGCCGACAGTTCCACGGCCTCGCCCCCCAGCGACACCATGACGATTTCGCCGTCGAGCGTGATCAACGGAAAGGCCAGCCCGTCGCGCAACTTGAAGGCGCCGGCGTCGCCCATCACTTCGCCGCTGCTCTTGTCGATGCGGATGCCCTGGGCGGCTTCCCGCCACTGGAACGGCGCTTGCAGCTGTTTCATGTGACTGACGACGGGATCGTGATCGACATAGTTGCGCGTCACGTAGCGCTCGAGCCATTCGACCGGCCAGTCGCAGAGCAGCACATGCTGCTTCTGCTGGCCCGTCGGTGTGCCCGGCTGCGGAACGGTTCCGGCCATCAGCGCGGTCAGACCGAACTCCGACGTTACGCCCAACAGTTTCTCGCAGACCGCGGCCGCCGTTGCGGCGTGCTGCAGTTGATCTATGTATTCCAGCGTTCGATCGAACTGACTCATCGCAACATCAACCCCATGTTGCCTCATGCATTAAGTCCATGGTCCGCGCCTTCCCGGCACTTCGCCACCGACCACGGATTGCAAAGCGCCCGCTTCCGGTTGTGGTTCTCGACCCTGGTATTCCCACCAGGGCAGCCACCGCTGTTTGCAAACCGACCGAACCATATCCTGAAATCGAAGCGTTGAAATCAAAAAGCATTGTGCCTGTATCGTTTTCGTACCAAAACCGGCACGAGCACGGGTGCGGCGGAGTTTTATCGTGGCGTTCCAATGGAGGTCCCATGTCCTGGCAGCGGCGCTCATCGCCGCATTGTCATGGGTTTCCGGCGCGGGCGCGGCGGAGCCGCAGGTGCCGGTGTTGTGGGATGCCAAGGAGCGGCTTCCCAAGCCCGACCTTTCGGCGCTGCCGCGGCTGCGGTTCCTGACGACCACGGATTTTCCGCCCTTCAATTTCCTCGACGGCGCGGGGAAGCTGTCCGGTTTCCACATCGACCTGGCGCGCGCCATCTGCGCGGAACTCGGCATCGTCGACAAATGCCAGATCCAGGCCTTGCCTTGGGCGGAGCTTCAAGGCGCGCTTGAGAGGGGCGAAGGTGAAGCTGTTATCGCCGGCATTGCCCCGACGTCACAGTCGCGCCAGACATACGCCTTCTCGCGCGCCTACCTGCAGTTCCCGGCGCGCTTCATCACTGCGAAGAACAAGGCGCTGGCGGAACCGCTCTTCGACAAATTGCACGGCAAGCGAGTCGGCGTGATATCGGGCTCGGCCCATGAACGCATGCTGCGCGATTATTTCGGCACGATCCAGGTCGTCCCCTTCGACAAGCCGGAAGCCCTCTATGGCGACCTCAAGGCCGGCAAGATCGACGCGGCTTTCGGCGATGGCATGCGCTTCGCCTTCTGGCTCGGCGGCTCCGATGCCGCCGGCTGCTGTCGCTTTGCCGGCGGCCCCTACCTGGCGCCCGAATATCTGGGCACCGGAATGGCCATCGCCACGCGAGCGGACAATCCGGCGCTGGCCGCGGCCCTCGACTACGCTTTGCAAGAGATTTCGATGAAAGGCACCTTCGCCGAATTCTACCTGCGCTATTTCCCGGTCAGTTTCTTCTGATCCGGTCCGGTCAGCTTTTCTGATCCGGCCGTAACCTCGTCAGGTCAGAGTTCGCAGCCTTGCCTTGGCCGCACGACCGATGGCCGCCACGGTCAGCGTGTCGAGATCGAGCTGGCGACGGATCAACTGCAGCACCCGCACTTCCTCCAGCCGCATCTCCAGATCGACGGCGGCCACTTCGAAGGCCGCGGCATAGGCGGTGTCGCGCAACCGCTCCGGCAGCGCCTCCGAGACCTGGGTCAGGACACCTTCGAGCCCACCCTTCTCATGCAGCATCTTCTGGCAGGCCTGGGCCACGGCAACCAACCGGTCCTGCTTGAAATCCTCGAACACCGGCCACGAGCGAACAACCTCACCGATCCTGGCCAGTTCGACATCGGTCATGTCCCGGTCGGAGGCCGAAGTGATGACCATCAGATAGATCAGGGCTTCGTGCGGGGTGGGCGACAGCATTCTTTGCTCCTTGAACGGGCTCCGAAAGTAGGAAGGGGAGCCTGAGGCCGCAAGGAAAAAGCGCCCGACGCGTTGACGCTCCGGCCACGCACGCCTAGAGACCGGTTGAAAATGCACTTGCGGCTATTGCCGGGATACAATCTGGAAACTGTGACATGGCGGGATCAAACATCATCGATCTCAATCCCGAACTGCTGACGGCCGCGGCCGAGAGCAAGGCATGGCCGTTCGAGGAAGCCAAAAAGATTATCGAACGCTACAAGGGCGCCGATTTCCCCGAAACGATCCTGTTCGAGACCGGCTATGGACCGTCGGGCCTGCCGCATATCGGCACGTTCGGCGAAGTGGCGCGCACCTCGATGGTGCGCCATGCGTTTCGCGTGCTGACGCAGGACAAGGTCGCGACCAAGCTGCTGTGCTTTTCCGACGACATGGACGGCATGCGCAAGATACCCGACAGCGTGCCGGACCGCGCTGCGCTCGAGCCATATCTGCACAAGCCGCTGTCATCGGTGCCCAACCCCTTCGGCGGCGACTATGCTAGCTTCGCCGACCATAACAATGCGATGCTCTGCCGCTTCCTGGACACGTTCGGCTTCGATTACGAATTCGCCAGCGCGACGCAATACTACAAGTCAGGCCGCTTCGATGCGATGCTGTTGCGCGCCGCCGAACGCTATGACCAGATCATGGCGGTCATGCTGCCGACGCTCGGACCTGAGCGGCAGGCGACCTACAGCCCCTTCCTGCCGATCTCGCCAAAGAGTGGGCGCGTGCTTTACGTTCCCATGAAGCATGTCGACCCCAAGGCCGGTACCATCACCTTCGACGATGATGGCACCGAAACCACGCTGCCGGTCACCGGCGGCCGCGTGAAGCTGCAGTGGAAGCCGGATTTCGGCATGCGCTGGGCGGCACTCGGCGTCGATTTCGAGATGTTCGGCAAGGATCATCAGACCAATGCAGTGGTCTATGACCGCATCTGCAACATACTGGGCGGGCGGGCGCCGGAGCATTTCGTCTACGAACTGTTCCTCGATGAGAATGGCCAGAAGATCTCCAAGTCGAAAGGCAACGGCCTGACCATCGACGAATGGCTGACCTATGCGCCGACCGAGAGCCTGGGGCTCTACATGTACCAGCGGCCGCGGCAGGCCAAGAAACTCTATTTCGACGTCATCCCGCGGGCCGTGGACGAATATTACACCTTCCTCGCCGCCTATCCCCGCCAAGAGTGGAAGGAGCGGCTGGGCAACCCGGTCTGGCATATGCATGACGGCAATCCGCCCGCCATCGACATGCCAGTGCCGTTCTCGTTGCTGCTCAACCTTGTCAGCGCCTCCAATGCGCAGAACAAGGACGTTCTGTGGGGTTTCATCTCGCGTCACGTCGCGGGTGTGACTCCGGCGACCCATCCCGAGCTGGACCGGCTGACGGGCTACGCGATCCGCTACTTCGACGATTTCGTGAAGCCGACGAAAACCTTTCGCCCGGCCGACGAGGTCGAGCGCGAAGCGCTGGTGGCTCTCGAAAAGGCACTTGGCGACTTGCCGGCGGGCGCCAGCGGCGAAGCGATCCAGAACGCTTCGCTCAACGTGGCGCGCAAGATCGAACGCTATCAGGATCATTCCAAGCAAAGTCCTGAAGGTGGCCCGGGTGTCTCAGGCGCCTTCTTCCAGATGATCTACCAGGTGCTGATCGGCCAGGAGCGTGGTCCACGCTTCGGATCGTTCGCCGCCCTCTACGGCGTCGCCGAGACCCGCTCGCTCATTCAGAAGGCGCTGGCTGGTCAGCTGGCTTGAGGACGCCGCCGTCCTCCTCCAGGATCGAGCCCGGCGCCTGAGGCGCTGGGGTGGGTGCGGCCGGCATCGCCGAGATGCCGGCAAGGTTCGGCGCCGACCCGAAAATGCCTTTCTTCGCGCCTTGTGCCTTGTCACCGGCCTCGACATAGGGTCCGCCCTTGGCGGCACGCGCCCAGCCGTTTTCGACCAGCCATTGACCGACATCCTGCTTGCCGATCCGGCATTCCGCCGCGATCCGGTCGCGTCCGCCTTCCGGCGGCACCGTGCAAACCACGGCGCGGCCGCGCAGAAAGGCGCGGAATGCCGTGCGCGCGCGGATGCCGCACGGCCAGGATTTCCCGTCGGTGGTGCAGGTCTCGTCCTGCCTGACGACATCGATGCCGGAAATCGCGACCGAATACCCCTTCGCCTCGATCAGGCCGGCGGCCGGAGCGACCGGCTGGAACAGCTTCGTGCCGTTCCAGTCGTCGGGCATTTTAGGCTTGGGCGGCACGGCGAGCGCCAGCTTGCTCAACGGCGCACGCGGCTCGACCCGCTCGAGTTCGCCGGTGGGCAGTTCCGGGGGCGCGACCACGTCCGGGTCGATCGCCCGCGAATGCGCCGCCGGATTTGGTGGCTGCGCCGGTACACGAATTGCTGAGGTGGACGGTTCCTCGGGCGTCGCATCCCTATCTGCCTCAGCGGTAGTGTCGGCGCCGGGATCGATCTGATCCACCGCAACAGTGCTTTCGCTGCCTTTCAGCGTGCGTCCGCCGGCAACGACCAGCGCCGCCATCGCCGGGATCATCAGAACCGCCAGGACAAGATGAGGAAGTCGCACCCGTTGCACCTATTGGCTTGCCCAGACGATCCGCGCCACCCACTCGACCTCGAGCATGGGGATGTCGCGGTCCGGATGCTCTGGATTGAGCGAGACCAGCGCGATCGACTTGACTGTCTGGCGCTCGAGCACCTTGGCCATCACCTCGCCCGATGTGGTCTTGACGACGACGCGGTCGCCCTTGCGGGTGGCCGCACCCGGCTCGACGATGAGGACGTCGCCATTGCGGTAGAGCGGCAGCATGGAATCGCCCTGCACCTGCAGCGCATAGGAACTTTCGGTCGATTGCGCCGGCAATTCGACGAGATCCCAGCCCTGCCCCGCCGGAAAGCCGGCATCGTCGAAGAAGCCGCCGGCGCCGGCCTGGGCGAAGCCGAGCAACGGCACCGCGCGCCGGCTGGCGGGCGATGCGCCACGGCCTTCGATCAGCCCGGTGAATTCGTCCAGCGAAGCGCCCGTCGCCTCGATGATCTTGGCCAGCGATTCGGTCGAAGGCCAGCGCGGCCGACCGTCCGAGGACAAGCGTTTGGATTTGTTGAAGGCGGTTGAATCAAGTCCCGCGCGCCTTGCCAGACCCGAAGCCGAAAGCGAATAGCGCTCGGCAAGAGCATCGATGGCAGCCCAGACTCGGTCGTGCGAGAGCATGACGTGCTCTCCTTCGAAACAGGAAAAAATGCCTCTTCCTGTCTAACGCGCAACGGCTGAGTTGTCCACCAGCGGGCTGGCGGATCACGAACAAAGCTGTGTGCCGCAACCACGGCACAGTGTCATGGCCGAAGCCGGCTATCCGGCCAATGCCGCCATCGCCCTCGGCAGGCCCTTCTGGAGCTCGTCGACGTTCATCACCGGGATGAGCTCGACGGTGGCATTGAAGGCGAAGAAGAACCGCTCGGCGACATAGGGCATGTCCGAACTGTCCTTTACCTCCAGGAAAAGGTAGGCCGTCCGCCAACCACCGTCCGCGGTAAAGTAGGCAGCCTCCGGCTTGAGATCGGACAGGGTTTGCTCGATGATCTTGCCCATGCTGCCGTCCTTGATCGCCTTATTGCCTTCCTCGGCCGGGATGGAAACTCTCAGCATCATACGCATGATGATTACTCCTCCGCCAACATCATGTTAGCGATACCTAATATATCATCCGCGCCTGGTTTGGGAAAGTCGATCGAATCCTGCTTGCCAACGGGTTGGTCAGCCGGACGATTTGGCCAGGCCGCGCAGTCCCTGGTGCGATGTCATGAAAATGCGTTCTGCCTCGGTCGGTGGCCGCGGTTCACCGCACGGCCAAGTGCGGCGACAACCGCGTCAATGTCGAGGAAGCGGCGCGCCTTGCGGTCATAGTCGGTCGGCAGGCAGCGAAAGGCCAGCCGGCCTTCACCGCCCATCATGTAGGGGCCACGGCTTCGCGCCGTGGCCGGCATGCGCGCCCAGACATAACATGACGCTCTGTCAGGCTGCCTGCTTCACATCGCCCTTGGCATAGGGGTCGAAGCGTTCGTAGAAGGTCTCACCTTTCTCGGCCATGTCGAGGAGCAGCTTGGGCGCCTTGAACTCGGCGCCATACTTCTTCTGCAGCGCCTTGGCGATCTTGACGAATTGTTTGGCGCCGATGCCGTCGATATAGGACAGCGCGCCACCGGTGTAGGGCGCGAAGCCGAAGGCCAGGATCGAGCCGACATCGGCCTCGCGTGGATCGGTGACGATGCCCTCTTCCATCACGCGCGCCGCTTCGAGCGCGATGGTGACCAGCAGGCGTTGCTGCAGCTCCTCATAGTCGACCTTCTCGGCCGCGAGCTGCGGATAAAGATCCTTCAGGCCGGGCCACAGCTTCTTCTTGGCCGGCTTGCCCGGGTAGTCGTAAAAACCCTTGCCGTTCTTGCGGCCGAAGCGGCCGTGATCGTCGACCATGGTGTTGATCAGCGCCATCTGCCTGGGGTCGACGGTCTTTTCGCCGAGATCCCTGATGGTCTGCTTCATGATCTTCTGGGCAAGGTCGATGGCCGTCTCGTCGGTCAGCGCCAGGGGACCGACCGGCATGCCGGCGGCCTTTGCCGCATTCTCGATCATCGGCGCGGGCACGCCTTCGATCAGCATCTTGTAGGCTTCCGACATGTAGCGCAGCACGCAGCGATTGACGTAGAAGCCGCGCGTGTCGTTGACGACGATCGGCGTCTTCTTGATGGCCCGCACGAAGTCGATCGCGGTGGCCAGGGCCTTGTCGCCGGTTTTCTTGCCAAGGATGATCTCGACCAGCATCATCTTGTCGACCGGCGAGAAGAAGTGGATGCCGATGAAATTCTTCGGCCGCGCCGAATTCCTGGCGAGGCCGGTGATCGGAATGGTCGAGGTGTTCGAGGCGAAGATCGCCGACGATTTCAGCACGGCTTCCGCCTGTTCGGTGGCGTTCTTCTTGACGGCGGAATCCTCGAACACGGCTTCAACGACGAGATCGCAGCCGGCGAGGTCGGCATAGTCTGCCGTCGGCGTGATCAGAGACAAGAGCTTGTCCTTATCCTCGGGCTTGGCACGGCCCTTCTTGACCTGATCCGAGATCAGGCCGTCGGAATGCGCCTTGCCCTTTGCGGCCGCCTCCATGTCCCGGTCGAGCAGCACCACCGGAATGCCGGCCTTGGCCGTGACATAGGCGATGCCCGCGCCCATGAAACCGGCGCCGAGGATGCCGATCTTCTTGAACTTGGTGTCCGGCACGCCGGCCGGGCGGCGTGCGCCCTTGTTCAATTCCTGCAGCGACACGAACAGCGAGCGGATCATCGCCGCCGCTTCCTTGGTCTGCATGATCTCGGTGAAATAGCGCTGCTCGATCCTGAGCGCCGTGTCGAAGGGCACCAGGAGGCCCTCATAGACGCATTTCAGGATCGCCGCGGCGGCCGGATAATTGCCATGGGTCTCGCGGCGCAGGATGGCGATGGCTGGCGGCCACAGATTGGCACCGGCCGCCGAATAGACCGGGCCGCCGGGCAGCTTGAAACCTTTCTCGTCCCACGGCGCCACCGGCTTGAGGCCGTTCCTGATCATCGCCTTGCCGATCTCGACCAGCTTGGCCGGTTCGGCGATCTCATGGATCAGGCCCATCGCCTTCGCCTTCTGCGGCGACAGGGTCTGGCCGGAGGTCAGCATTTGCAGCGCCTGCTGCTGGTCGGTCAGCCGCGGCACACGCTGGGTGCCGCCGGCACCGGGGAAGATGCCGATCTTCACCTCGGGGAGTGCCATCCTGACCTTGTCGGAATCGGCCGCGACGCGGCCATGGCAAGCGAGCGACATTTCGAAGGCGCCGCCCATGCAGGTGCCGTTGATCGCCGAGACCCATGGCTTGCCGCAAGTTTCCAGCTTGCGGAACAGGCCGGTCATGATGCCGGCATTGTCGAACAGCGCCTTGGTCGCCTTTTCGACATCCTTGACCTTGTCGGTGGCGAAGGTGGTCAGCATCCTCTGCAACAGCGTGATGTCGGCACCGCCGGAGAAGGTGTCCTTGCCGGAGGTGATCACCGCGCCCTTGATGGCGGCGTCGCCGGCCACCTTGTCCACGATATCGTTCAGCTCGCGCATCACCTCTTCGGTGAAGACGTTCATCGAGCGGTCCGGGCTGTTCCAGGTGACCAAGGCGATGCCATCGGCGTCGATGTCGAGGGTGAAATTGGTGTAGCTCATCGTTCTCTCCCCGTCAGACGCGTTCGATGATGGTTGCAGTGCCCATGCCGGCGCCGATACAGAGCGTCACCAGCGCGGTGTTGAGGTCGCGCCGCTCGAGTTCGTCCAACACGGTGCCGAGGATCATCGCGCCGGTGGCGCCGAGCGGGTGACCCATGGCGATAGCGCCGCCATTGACGTTGATCTTGTCGTGCGGAATTTCGAAAGCCTGCATGTAGCGCAGCACCACCGAGGCGAAGGCCTCGTTGAGCTCGAACAGGTCGATGTCCGACAGCTTCATCTTGGCGCGCTTCAACAGTTTCTCGGTGACGTCGACCGGGCCGGTCAGCATCAACACCGGCTCGGAGCCGATGTTGGCGAAGGTGCGGATGCGCGCGCGCGGCTTGAGACCCATCGCCTTGCCGGCCTTCTTCGAGCCGAGCAGCACGGCGGCCGCGCCATCGACGATGCCGGACGAGTTGCCGGCGTGGTGGACGTGGTTGACCTCCTCGACCTCCGGATGCTTCTGCACCGCCACCGCGTCGAAGCCGCCCATTTCGCCAGGCATGACGAAGGACGGGTTGAGCGAGGCGAGCGACTGCATGTCGGTCGACGGCCGCATATGCTCGTCATGATCGAGAATGGTGAGACCATTCTGGTCCTTGATCGGGATGACCGAGTTCTTGAAGCGGCCATCAGCCCAGGATCTTGCGGCGCGCTTCTGGCTCTCGACCGCGTAAGCGTCGACGTCGTCGCGCGAGAAGCCGTATTTGGTGGCGATCAGGTCGGCCGAAATGCCTTGCGGCACGAACCAGCCGGGCAGGCCGACCGAAGGATCCATGAACCAGGCGCCACCGGACATGCCCATGCCGACGCGCGACATGGATTCGACGCCGCCGGCGATGACGATTTCATCGGCGCCTTGCGCGATCTTGGCGGCGCCGAAATTGATGGCGTCCAAGCCGGAGGCGCAGAAGCGCGAGATCTGCATGCCGGGTGCCTTGGTGTCGTAGCCGGCCTCGAAGGCGGCGGCGCGTGGAATGACGGAACCCGCCTCGCCGACCGGGTCGACGCAGCCGAAGATGATGTCGTCGACGTTTGCAGTGTCCAGCCCGTTGCGATCGCGCAGGGCCTCGAGCGTCCTGGCGGCGAGCCGTACCGCCGGCACTTCGTGCAGCGATCCGTCCTTCTTGCCCTTGCCGCGCGGCGTGCGCACGGCGTCATAGACATAAGCTTCGGTCATTTTTCATGCTCCCTGGGGTTCGCTGAAAAGCTGCTCAGAGCGAGCGTCCGATCAGCAATTTCATGATCTCGTTGGTGCCGCCATAGATGCGCTGGACGCGAGCGTCGCGGAACATGCGGGCGATCGGATATTCATTCATGTAGCCATAGCCGCCATGCAATTGAAGGCATTCGTCGACGACTTTGCCCTGGAGGTCGGAGAGCCAGTACTTGGCCATCGAAGCGGTCACCGGATCGAGGCCGCCATTGATGTGGCGGGTGACGCATTCATTGTAGAAGACGCGGCCGATGGTGGCCTCGGTCTTCAGCTCCGCCAGTTTGAACTGTGTGTTCTGGAAATCGATGATCGCCTTGCCGAAGGCCTTGCGCTCCTTGACGTAGTCGATGGTCAGCGCCAGCGCCCGCTCGATCATGGCGATCGCCCCGGTGCCGATCTGCAGCCGCTCCTGAGGCAATTGCTGCATCAGCTGGACGAAGCCCTGTCCCTCTTCATGGCCGAGCAGATTGGAGGTCGGTACACGCACGTCGTTGAAGAACAGCTCCGACGTGTCGTTGGCCTTCAGTCCGATCTTGTCGAGGTTGCGGCCGCGTTCGAACCCCTCGACCTCGTCGGTCTCGATGACCATCAGCGAGGTGCCCTTGGCGCCCTTCTCCGGATCGGTCTTGGTGACGACGATGATGAAGTTCGCCAGCTGGCCGTTGGTGATGAAGGTTTTGGAGCCGTTGATCTTGTACTGGTTGCCGTCCTTCTCGGCACGGGTCTTGACACCCTGCAGGTCGGAACCGGCGCCGGGCTCGGTCATGGCAATGGCGCCGATCAGTTCGCCGGTGGCGAGCCTGGGCAACCATTTCTTCTTCTGCTCTTCCGAACCGTAATGGAGGATGTAGGGGGCGACGATCGAATTGTGCAGGCCGATGCCGAAACCGTCGACGCCGACATGGCCGATCGCCTCGATGATGGCGCTCTCATGCGCGAAGGTGCCGCCGGAGCCGCCATATTCCTCCGGCATGGACGCGCAGAGCAGGCCGGAGGAACCAGCCTTGAGCCAGCTTTCGCGGTCGACCATCTCGTTCTTCTCGAACTCGTCGTAGCGCGGCGCGATCTCCTCCGACATGAAGCGGGTAGCCATGTCGTAGAGCATGCCGACCTCGTCGGCCGCCCAGGCTGGTTTCGGCAAAGAGAGCACTTCGGCGGGATTTGTCGCCACGATTTCCTCCGCGTATCGACAGACAGAAAGGCTAGCGAGACGGAGTTTAGAACGCTTCCGCCGGCAGGGCCATCAGCGTATCGGCACCACTCGAAATACGGGCGAGGTGCGCCGAGGTCTCCGGCATGATCCGCTCCATGAAGAAGCGCGCCGTCACCACCTTGTTATCGTAGAAAGACTGGGAGCCGTTGGCATCAGTCTTGCCCTGTGCCGCCTTGGCCATCCGCGCCCACATGTAGCCCAGCGCGACGAGGCCGAAGAGATGCATGTAGTCGGTCGAGGCCGCACCGGCATTATCGGGCTTGGCCATGCCATTCTGCAGCAGCCACATGGTCGCCGCCTGCAAATCGTTGAGGCCCTTCTTCAGACCCTTGGTGAAGGGCGCCATCTTCTCGTCCGCGCGGTTTTCCTCGCAGAACTCGCCGACCTCCTTGAAGAAGGCCTGGATGGCTCGGCCGCCGTTCAAGCCGAGCTTGCGGCCGACGAGGTCGAGCGCCTGAATGCCGTTGGCGCCTTCATAGATCATGGCGATGCGGGCATCGCGCACGAACTGGCTCATGCCATGCTCTTCGATGTAGCCGTGGCCGCCGAACACCTGCTGCGCCATGACGGCGTGATCAAAACCCTTGTCGGTCAGCACGCCCTTGACCACCGGCGTCATCAGGCCGGTGTAATCGTCGGCCGCCTGGCGATCCTTGTCGTCGGCGGAGCGGTGCGCGATATCGGACTTGATCGCGGTCCACAGCGCCAGTGCACGGCCGGCCTCGTTGAACGCCTTCATGGTCATCAGCGAGCGGCGGATGTCGGGATGAACGATGATCGGGTCGGCCTTCTTGTCCGGCGCCTTCGGGCCCGACAGCGAGCGGCCCTGCAACCGGTCCTTGGCATAGGCGGCGGCATTCTGGTAGGCGATCTCCGACAGCGACAGGCCCTGCAGGCCGACGCCGAGGCGGGCCTCGTTCATCATCGTGAACATCGCCTTCAGGCCGCCATTGGCCTCGCCCAGCAGCGTGCCTTCGGCCTCGTCATAATTCATGACGCAGGTCGAGTTGCCGTGGATGCCCATCTTCTCCTCGATCGAGCCGCAGGAGACGGTGTTTCTCGTCCCCGGATTGCCCGAGGCGTCGAGCTTCAGCTTGGGCACGATGAACAGCGAAATGCCCTTGACGCCCTCCGGCGCGCCTTCGATGCGGGCCAGCACCAGATGGACGATGTTGTCCGACATGTCGTGCTCGCCGGCCGAGATGAAGATTTTCTGGCCTGAAATCTTGTAGGTACCATCGCCGTTCGGCACCGCCTTGGTGCGCAGCAGGCCAAGATCGGTGCCGCAATGCGGCTCCGTCAGGTTCATGGTGCCGGTCCAGCTGCCCTCGACCATCCTGGGCAGCCAGGTCGCCTTCTGCTCGTCGGTGCCGTGGGTGATGATGGCGGCGATCGCGCCCTGGGTCAGGCCCGGATACATCATCAGCGACATGTTGGCCGACACCATGTATTCAGCCACCGCCGTGTGCACGGCATAGGGCAGGCCCTGGCCGCCGAACTCGACGGGCGCCGCCAGGCCCATCCAGCCGCCTTCGCGATACTGGTCGAAGGCTTCCTTGAAGCCCCTGGGCGTGGTCACCGAGCCGTCGTCATGGCGCACGCAACCCTCCATGTCGCCGACACGGTTGAGCGGATGCATGACGTTCTCGGCGAGCTTGGCCCCTTCGGCGAGAATTGCCTCCAGCACGTCAGGCGTTGCGTCGGCGAACCCCGGAAGGTTCGAATAGCGCTGATAGCCGAGCACCTCGTTGAGCACGAACAGCGTGTCCTGGACCGGGGCCCTGTAGATCGGCATGCTTTTCCTCCACCATGCGGATTGACCCCGAAATCAAGCCGTGCGCGGCAAGCGGGCCAATGTCGAAGCCGCAATAGCAAATATTGACGTTTGCGTAAACGTCAATATTTGCGCTGCGGCAAGATTTCCGCCACCACAGGCGCAATCGCCAAGCGTCACGGCAATGCGCAAGCCAGCGCGAATCACGCAGGCCAGACAGCGAAAAAGCCGCGCGGCATCGCCACGCGGCTTTGTTGTGAAGGGTCCGACAGTATCGGAGGGTGGCTTAGCTCGCGACGCTCGCTTGCGGCGCCGAACGCTCGGCCAGCATCTGACGCACCGCCGACATCGAGCCGCCGAGCTCATTGATGGCGTCGTCGATCAGCGCCCGCTGCTTCTGCAGGCGAGCGAGCTGCTTTTCCGACTTGTCCAGCGCCAGCCGCAACTGCTTGGTGTTGGAACCGGTCGGATCGTAGAGGTCCATCATCTGCTTGACGTCGCGCAACGAGAACCCAACCTTGCGGCCGAGCAGGATCAGCTTCAGCCTCGCCTTGTCGCGGCGCGTATAGAGACGGGTCGAACCGTCGCGCTGGGGGTTGAGCAGGCCCTTGTCTTCATAGAAACGCAGCGTGCGCAGCGTCACGCCGTACTTCTTGGCCATCTCGCCGATGCGGGAGAGATCCTCGCCGGCTTCAACGGTTGCATTATTGGTGTTGGCCGCGGTCTCGCCGGCCGAGATAAGCTTCATGGTCACTGGCTTCCCCGTCTGGTGGCGTCGCGGTCCCGGACCATGCGTCGCCTGACTGGAAGCGGGGGCGTGCTTCCGGCCGTGGTTTCGACAAACAAATCGAAAACAGCGCAGTTGATACGCCATTTACGTTTACGTCAATTCTATACCGGTAGCCGTCTCATGACGCAAGGGCGTTCTGAGAACGGTGCTTTATGCCGCACCGGAAGTCACGTCAGCCAACTTCCTTGCAACTTCTTAAGCTTGGTTAACGCGTTGTTTACCACGTTGGGCGAAATGTGCGCGTGTCGGCTACCCGTGGTTATCCTGTATCGAATTTTCACGGTTTTTCGGAGCGCGGGGAAACCCGGGAAGCTTGTCTTCCACCGTGGCATCGAAGCGCGGTCGCCTCGTTCCGGCAGGGACTTGGGGAGCTGGCCGCAAGCCGGCCAATCTGAAAGACGGACGCACCGATGAACAGCAAGCGGTCCTACCTCGATACACTCAATGCCGGCAGGCAGCGCAAGCCGCAGACCACGCTAGAGCAGTTGAACCGCTCCCTGGAGACGCTGGAACAGCGCCTGGGGCAGACGCGCGAGGACGCGACGGCACGACCCGCGCCTCGCCAATATGGGGCCGAACCGCGTTACCCCGCCTCCGACCCGCGCTATCCCGCTGCGCAGCCGACGGCCCAGCAGCGCTGGTACGAGGATCCGCAGCCGGCACCGCGTGCGCACAACCCGGCGCCCTCCCCTGCACCCTTCGACCAGAATTATCAGGCGATCGCGCGTGACATCGACCGCGTGCGCGGCCAGGAAGACAGCGTCGCCATGGTCGGCAAGATCGCCGGCGAACTGCGCGGCATGCGCGAGGAACTGCGCCACCAGGTGACTTCAGGGCTGCAGCGCGAATTCGACGCGCTGCGCAAGGACATCGACCGCGCCTTCCAGTCGAACGCCAAATCCGGGACATCGGGCAAGGGCAGCGCCGAACTCGGCGTGGAATTCGAGCGGCTCTCCGGCGCCATCAAATCGCTGTCGGAGAAGAGCGACGACAGGAGCGTCAACCTGCTGCGACTGGAACTCGAACAGGTCAAAGCCGCGCTCGACACGCTGGCGCGCGAGGAGAGCGTGCAGAAGGTCGACCGTCGCTGGGACGAGTTCGATCGCCGCTGGACGGCCTTCGAGGATCGCGTCGACGCCGACCAGCGCAAACGCTCCGACGACCCCGCCCTTGCCGCCTTGACCGACCGGCTGGAGCAGATCAGCAACGCGGTCAACAATCTGCCGGAATCGCTGTCCCTGCGTTCGCTGGAGGAGAAGGTCCGCACGCTGGCCGGGGCGGTCGACCATTTCGCCAGCCAGCAGGACAATCGCGGCGGCGGCACGCTGGCCATGATCGACGAGCGGCTGGACGAGATTTCCCGCGCCATCGTCGCCTCGACAGTCGCCGCACAGGCGAATTCAATCGACCACGAAGCCTTCGAGCGCATCGAGAAGCGGATCGACTCGCTCGCCCAGCAGATCGAGGAAGTGGCGCAGGACCGTCCCGCAAATGTCGTGATCGACCGGCTGAACACGCTGTCGAGCCGGGTCGACGACCTCGCCGGCCGCGCCAACCTGCCCGAGCAGGCGATGGAACGGCTCGCCAAGCAGATCGCGCTGATCGCCGACAAGA
This sequence comes from Mesorhizobium sp. BR-1-1-10, assembly GCF_020165595.1. NCBI lineage: Bacteria > Pseudomonadati > Pseudomonadota > Alphaproteobacteria > Hyphomicrobiales > Phyllobacteriaceae > Mesorhizobium > Mesorhizobium sp. BR-1-1-10. The sequence continues at coordinate 318,147 of NZ_JAIUIL010000006.1, forward strand.
TCGATCAGGCGCCGGCCATGCCCGACGCCGACTACATCTTCCACGGGCTGGAGCAGCGCTTCGACGTGCTGTCGGGCATGATGGAGCGGCGCCAGGGCGACGCCATCGAGCAGGGCAACATGCTGTTTCGCGATCTCGAGCGCCGGCTGGACGAGGTTGCCGACCGGCTGGACCAGCGCAGCATGCCGCAGGTCGACAGTGCCGGCATCATGGACGCCATCGACGCTCGCTTCACCGCACTGGCCAAGCGCATGGAGACACGCGCTCCCGATCCCGCCGGCGAGGCGGCGATCCGGGGCCTGGAAAGCCGGCTCGAAGATATTTCAAGCCGGCTGGACGCTTCGGCGGCCCAGGTGGCCGGCATCGATCCGGCGCTGATCCGCAGCCTGGAGGCGCAGGTCGCCGGCCTGTCGGCGCATCTTTCCAAGCCCAGCACGCCGCTGCCGGACTTCGAGGACATCAGCCCACGCCTCGACGAAATCGAAAAAGCGCTGGCCGGGACCCGCGATTCCATCCTCGGCGCGGCACGTGAGGCGGCCGAGAACGCGGTGCGCTCGCTGGCCGGAACGAGCACCAATACGGCCGCGGTATCCGGCCTCGCCCAGGATCTGAAGACCCTGGAGACGCTGACGCGGCGTTCCGACGAGCGCAATTCGCGGACCTTCGAGGCCATTCACGACACACTGCTCAAGATCGTCGACAGGCTGGGCTCGCTGGAAACCAGCGAGCCGTCCGAAGCGGTAAGCGAACTCCTGGACGCGGCCTCGATCGAACCCAGTGGCTGGCGTGGCTTGCAGCGGCCCAAGATGGCCGTGAACGCACCATCCATGACCATGGACGAGCTGCCGCTGACTGGCGACATGGCCGATCTGGACGCGCGTGCCGCGGCCATAGTGCGCACCGAGCCCGGCGAGCCCGCACTGCACGTTGGAACGGGCTTGTCTCCCCGGCCGGGCACGCGCTCGCCGGCGGAAGCCGCCGCCGCCGCCGCGATGGCCGCACTCGGTTCCGACACCACCGCCGGAAAGGACCAGCCGGCAGGCCGCAAATCGATGTTCGGCGGACTGGCGCGGGCCTTCAAGGGCAAGAAGGCGGCGGATGTTCCGCCGCTGGCCGGCTCGGCGCCGAGCGCCGACATCCCGAGTGTCGATCTCGACGAGCCGCTCGACCCGAAAGTGGCCAACCGCCCGCTGGAGCCCGGCTCCGGCGCGCCTGACCTCAATGCCATCATGAAGCGCGTGCGCGACGAGCGCGGACAACCGGCAAAGTTCGGCGACAGCGACGCGGCGAAATCGGATTTCATCGCCGCCGCCCGGCGCGCGGCGCAGGCGGCCGCGGCCGAGGCCGACGCCCTGAAGCGCCAGTCGACGATGAAAGGCCCCGTCAAGGCGCTCAGGATAGGCGACCTGCTCAAGGCGCGGCGCAAGCCGATCCTGATGGCGGCGGCAGCGATCATGCTGGCGCTTGCCGGCCTGCAGCTCGGCAAGGCGTTCCTTTCGGATCCCGCCCAGGTGGCAAGCAACGACGCATCCCCGATCGTCGCCCCGCAGCCGGTTCAGACGGCATCTCTCGATACCGCCAGCCAGCCGAAGACCGAAGTTCAGCCGACGGCGATGAACAGCGCGCCGGCCCGTCCGGCCAGGCAGGCCGAACAATCCGCGCCGGCCAGCAAGGACGATATGGCGGCGCGGACCGTCGTGGCCATGCCGTCTGATACGGACGCGATGCCGGACACAGCGCCCACGGCCGAGCCCGCTTCGCCGGTCACGTCGGCCATGGCCTCCGGCCCGAGCGCCCCCGACGCGATGGCTTCGGCCGCGCCGGTTGCTCCGATGACCGCTGCCCCGGCCATGACGGATCCGGCACCAGCCGCCGGCGCTACGCAGGCGACGGATGCCGATCTCCAAGCGGCCCCTGCCGCGCCAGTGGCGACCGAGGCGACGACCAACGACACGACTGGCACCGTTGCGCCCATGGACAAGCCGGCGGCGACAGCCGCGATCAAGTTCGACATTCCGGCCGATGCCGGCCCGGTCGCCTTGCGTGACGCCGCCGCCGGTGGCGACGCCAAGGCGCTGTTCGAGGTCGGCTCGCGCTACGCCGAGTCGCGCGGCGTCAAGGAAGACATGCCGGCTGCCGCCAAATGGTACGAGAAATCGGCGGAACTCGGCTTCGCGCCGGCTGAATACCGCATCGGCAATTTCTACGAGAAGGGCATCGGCGTCGCGCGCGACATCAAGAAGTCGAAGACCTGGTACCAGCTCGCCGCTGCGCAGGGCAACGCCAGCGCCATGCACAATCTGGCGGTGCTGTTCGCCATGGCCGCCGACGGCGCAACCGACAATGAATCGGCCGCGCATTGGTTCCAGGCGGCCGCCGACCTCGGCGTCAAGGACAGCCAGTTCAATCTTGGCATCCTCGCCGCCAAGGGCGTCGGCATGAAGCAGAACCTGGAGGAATCCTACAAATGGTTCGCGCTCGTCGCCAAGACCGGCGACAAGGATGCTGCGGCCAAGCGCGACGAGATCGCCAACGCGCTGCGGCCCGAGCAGCTCGAGCGCGCGCGCGCGGCGACCGAATTGTGGAAGGCCAAGCCGCTCAACGCGGCGGCCAATTCGGTGGACATTCCCGAATCCTGGCAGGAAGGCACGCCGCAGACGACGGCCGGCATCGACATGAAAAAGGCGGTCAAGAACATCCAGCTCATCCTCAACAAGAACGGCTATGACGCCGGCGGCGCCGACGGCGTGATGGGCGGGAAGACCAAGAACGCGATCATCGCTTTCCAGACCGACAACAAGCTGCCAGCGACGGGCGCGGTCGACGAGAAGCTGGTCAAGGCATTGCTGGCGCGCAAATAACGGCAGAAGCGTCGTTTCCACGACGCCCTTGCCTTACATTTGCCTGTTAACTGATTGAGTTGTTTTTTGTTTCGGCGCGGTGACGGGGTTTGGTCCCGCTGCCGCGTCGGCGCAAGAGAAAATTGGCTTTTCGATGCGATAGTGCCCGCAGCGGCTTTATTCGCCGACAGGCAAACTGATCGAGACAGACGGGTGGGCATCTATCTCCCGATCGCGGAAATTTCCGTCAACGTCTTCGTGCTGCTGGCCATGGGCGCCGCGGTGGGCTTCCTGTCGGGCATGTTCGGGGTGGGCGGCGGCTTCCTAATCACGCCGCTCTTGATCTTCTACAACATCCCGCCGGCGATCGCGGTCGCCACCGGCGCCAACCAGGTCATTGCTTCTTCCGTCTCCGGCGTGTTGTCGCACATGAAGCGAGGGACGCTCGACTTCAAGCTCGGCAGCGTGCTTCTGGCCGGCGGCGTCGTCGGCTCAACCGGCGGCATCTATGTGTTCGGCTTCCTGCGCAGGCTCGGCCAGCTCGACCTGTTCATCTCGCTGCTCTACGTCGTGCTGCTCGGCACCGTCGGCGGGCTGATGCTGGTCGAGAGCATCAACGCCCTGCGCGCCACGCGCAGCGGCGCGGCACCGGTGCTGAAGAAATCCGGCCAGCACAACTGGATCCACCGCCTGCCGCTGAAGATGCGCTTCCGCGCGTCGAAACTGTTCGTCAGCGTCATTCCGGTGCTCGGGCTTGGCGCCGGCATCGGCTTCCTGTCGTCGATCATGGGTGTCGGAGGCGGCTTCATCATGGTGCCGGCGCTGATCTATCTCTTGAAAGTGCCGACCAATGTCGTCATCGGCACCTCGCTGTTCCAGATCATCTTCACCTCCGCCTATACGACGCTGGTTCACGCCACCACAAACCAGACCGTCGATGTGATGCTGGCCTTCCTGTTAATGGCCGGCGGCGTGGCTGGGGCGCAATATGGCGCCAAGGCCGGCCAGCGGCTGCGCGGCGAGCAATTGAGGGCGCTGCTGGCGCTGCTGGTGCTGGCGGTGGCGATCCGGCTTGCCACCGATCTGTTCGTCACGCCGCCCAACCTTTATTCGCTGTCCGGCCTGGGCCTCAACTGATGAATGGCCTGAAAGCGCTCGCAGCCGTCGCTCTCCTGTCCCTGATCGCCGCCGCGCCGGCGAAGGCGCAGACGCCGCTGACGGAAGGCATCCAGATCGGCCTTTCCACCGACGCGGTGTCGATCACCGCCGGTTTTTCCGGCGCCGACCTGACCATCTTCGGTTCGCTGGAAAATCCCGACCCGCTGGTCGCACGCCAGGGCCGTTACGACGTCATCGTCGTGCTCGAAGGGCCGCCGAAACCGGTGGTCGTGCGCCGCAAGGACCGGGTGCTGGGCGTGTGGGTCAATTTGGATTCCGAGACCTTCGAGAACGTGCCGGTGTCCTATTCGGTCGCGACGACGCGGCCGCTGCAGGACATCACCGAACCCAACAGCTACAAGCAGCTGTCGCTCGGCGCCTCCAACCTCTACATGCAGCCCGCCGAAGCCGGAGACAGCCCGGCGACGATCGAGGAATTCACGGCCGCACTGCGCGAACGCAAGGCCGCCGCCGGCCTCTACAGCGAGAATGTCGGCGGCGTGCAATTCCTGTCGCAGAACCTGTTTCGCGCTACCGTCAGGCTGGCGCCTGATGTCTCGGTCGGCACGCACAAGGCGCGCGCATTCCTGTTCAAGAGCGGCCTATTCGTCAAGGAGAGTTCGGCGCAGCTCGAAATCCGCAAATCGGGCTTCGAACAATCGATCTTCCGCGTCGCCCACGACTATTCGTTCCTCTACGGCGTGTTCGCCGTATCGTTGGCCATGGTGACTGGCTGGCTCGGCCGGCTGGTGTTCCGAAAGGATTGATGCCGCGGGAAAAGAGGGGTTCCCCTTTTCGCCGCCATGCGATAAACCGCCGCCTCCCAGCCCAGGGGCAAACACGCACATACCATTCGCCAGGAGCGGTCCGGCATCCCGATGACAGCGGCGACGCGTCGCCGCTGTTTTGCCGCCATGAAACAATGACAGGAGGCTGCGATGCATCAGGCATTCGGCGGCATCGACTTCGGCACGTCCAATTCCACGGTGGGCGTCATCCGGAACGGCAAGGCGCGGCTGGTCCCGCTGGAGGGCGGGCAGCCCACTTTGCCAAGTGCCGTGTTCTTCAATTTCGAGGATGGCCATACCTATTTTGGCCGCCGCGCTATCGGGGACTATACCGAAAGCATCGAAGGCCGCCTGATGCGCTCGTTGAAGAGCGTGCTCGGCAGTTCGCTCGCCCACGAGAAGACGCGGATCAAGGCACGCCAGATCGGCTTCATCGACATTATCGGCCTGTTCATCGGTCATCTGAGGACGCGGCTGGAAGAGGACGCCGGCGGCGTGGTGGAGAGCGTGGTGCTCGGCCGCCCGGTGCAGTTCGTCGATGACGACGCGCAAGCCGACGCGGAGGCGCAAGGCGAACTCGAGAAGGCTGCCCGTGCCCAAGGCTTCAAGCATATCGCTTTCCAGTTCGAGCCGATCGCGGCGGCGCTCGATTACGAGCAGAAGGTGACACGCGAGGAACTGGCGCTGATCATCGACATGGGCGGCGGCACGTCTGACTTCTCGATCGTGCGGGTCTCGCCGGAGCGCGCGCGATCGGCCGATCGCAAGGACGACATCCTGGCCAGCCGCGGCATCCATATCGGCGGCACTGATTTCGACCGGCTGCTGAGCATCGCCCATGTCATGCCGCAGCTCGGGTACCTCTCGCCGACCAAGGACGGCAAGCGCAATCTGCCGGCCAGCTACTTCATCGATCTCGCCACATGGCAGCGCATCAATCTGGTCTACACCGCCAAGGCGATGACGCATCTGCGCCAGATCCGCTACGAGGCCGCGCGCGCCGACCTGGTCGACCGCTTCATCCATATCGTCGAGCACCGCTACGGGCACGCGCTGGCGGCGCTGGTCGAGAAAGCCAAGATAGAGCTGACCGACATGTCATCGGCGGACGTGGCTGTGAAGCTGCCGGGCGCGGCATTCGCCGCCGGGATCACGCGCGACGGGCTGGAGGCGACGATCGCTCGAGACATCGAGCGGGTTACCGAAACGGTGGCGCAGACCATCCGCGACGCCGGAGTCAAGCCCTCCGACATCACCGCGGTGTTCCTGACCGGCGGATCGACGGCGATCCCGCTGGCAAGGCGGGAAATCCTGTCGCTGGTGCCGCGGGCTTCCGTCATAGAAGGCGACATGTTCGGATCGGTCGGGCTCGGCCTGGCGCTCGATGCGCAGCGGAAGTTCGGCTGAACCTACCCCAACGTGGACCGGTTCGCCTCCGCGGCCAGATGCGCCTTCAGCGCCATCTGGGCCAGGCTAGCCTGACGGTCGCGGTGGGTGATCATGGCGAAGTCGCGCTTCGGCAATTCAATCGGCACGGCTCTCAGGCTCCCCTCGGCGACCGCGCGCCCGACCACCAGCTCCGAAATGATGGTCGCGCCGGCACCCGCCTCGACAGCTTGGCGAACCGCCTCGTTGCTGGGCAGCACCAGGAATATCCTGAGGTCGGCAAGCGAAATCCCCTCGCGGCGCGCCAGATCCTCCAGCACCTCGCGCGTGCCGGAGCCGCCCTCGCGGATTATCCAGCGCAGACCGGTGATGTCGGGGCGGCCCGGCGCGGTTTCGGCGATCTCTGGATGGGAGCTGGCAACGACCAGCATCAACCGGTCGGTATCGACCTTGACGCGGCGCAACAAGTCGGACTCGGTGCGCCCTTCGACCAGGCCGAGATCGGCGGTTCCATCCAGCACGCTGGCCTCGACCTGCCTTGTGTTGCCGATGGTGACGCTCAGCCTGACGGCCGGATAGGCCTCGTGGAAAGAGGCCAGCCGGCGCGGCAGCCAGTAGCTGGCGATGGTCAGGCTGGCGGCGATGGAGAGGCTGCCGGCGACCGTCTGCGAAACATGTTCCAGGACATTGCGCGCGGCGGCGGCCCGCTCCAGCACGGCCTTGGCCTCCGGCAGAAACCGATGGCCGGTCTGAGCCAGCTCGATGTTGCGGCCGACGCGGTTGAACAGATGGACACCATGCTGCTCTTCCAGAGCGCGAATGGCCGCCGACGCGGCCGATTGGGAAATGCCCAGAAGCTCCGCCGCCTTGGTCATGTGGCCGCGCTCTGCGACGGCGACGAAAATGCGCAACTGATCGAGGGTCATGCCTGTATTAAGAACCAATATCGATCGAATTTACAAGAACAACTGATTAGACGGATCGATAGCTTTATTCTACTTTTTCGTCGGAAGTTAGAAAAAATTAGCCTGCAGGTCGCAAAGAGCAAAATGGTCGGGCGGTTCAGGTCCCTGCTTGCGCATTGGAGCCGCGGTATAAGGCGACGGCTGGCCGGTGATCGCTACCATCCCGAAGAACATTATATGCGCGGCCCCGGGCCGAAGACGCGAGCCAAATCCGCTGGCCGCGCGAGCACCACGGGATCATGATGCAAGGACCGCCGCGCGGCGCCAATTCAGCCCCCTCGCAACGCCCGCTTGCCGACACGCGGGCGCCCGATGAAGGCGACGGTGTCGACACCTCGCCTGATGTTTCCGACAGCATCGCCAAGACGACCTGCTACATGTGCGCCTGCCGCTGCGGCATCGACGTGCACATCAAGGACGGCAAGGTCCGCTACATCAACGGCAACAAGGATCATCCGGTCAATCGCGGCGTGATCTGCGGCAAGGGCAGCTCCGGCATCATGCAGCACTACAGCCCGGCCAGGCTGAAGAAGCCACTCTTACGCACCGGGCCGCGCGGCTCGGGTCAGTTCCGCGAGATCGAGTGGGAGGAGGCCTTTTCGATCGCCACCGAGCGCCTGTCGAATATCCGCCGGACCGATCCTAAGAAACTCGCCTTCTTTACCGGACGCGACCAGTCGCAGTCCTTGACGGGCTGGTGGGCGAGCCAGTTCGGCACGCCGAACTTCGCCGCTCATGGCGGCTTCTGTTCGGTGAACATGGCGGCGGGCGGGCTCTACACGATCGGCGGCTCGTTCTGGGAGTTCGGCGAGCCCGATTGGGACAACACGAAATACTTCATGCTGTTCGGCGTTGCCGAGGACCATGATTCCAATCCGATCAAGATCGGACTGGGCAAGCTCAAGGCGCGCGGCGCCAAGGTGGTGTCGATCAATCCGTGCCGGACCGGCTACAATGCGATCGCCGACGACTGGATCGGCATCCGGCCCGGCACCGACGGCCTGTTTGTGTTCGCGCTGATCCACGAACTCTTGAAAGCCGGCCGCGTCGATCTCGAGTATCTGCTCCGCTACACCAACGCGCATGTCCTGGTTATCCAGGAGCCGGGCGCGGCCGATGACGGGCTGTTCATGCGCGACAGCGACGGCAATCCGCTGGCATGGGACAGAGTGGCGACGACCTCCGTCAACGCAGTCGATTCAAATGCCAAACCGGCACTGACCGGCAGCGTCACGGTCGACGGGCGCAGGTGCCTTCCCGTGTTCCAGCTGATCGCGGACCGCTACATGGACGTCAGCTATTCGCCCGATGCGGTCGCGGAGCGTTGCGGCATCCCGGCCGGAACGATCCGCCGGATCGCCGCCGAACTGGCCCATGTCGCCTTCGAGCAGGCGATCGAACTGCCGGTCGCATGGACCGATTGGGCCGGGCGCCGGCATCAGACGATAAAGGGACGGCCGGTTTCGATGCATGCCATGCGCGGCATCTCGGCCCATTCCAACGGCTTTCACACCTGTCGCGCCATCCACCTGCTGCAGGTTCTGCTGGGCACGGTGGATGTGCCGGGCGGCTTCCGCTTCAAGCCGCCCTATCCCAGGTCGGCGCCGCCCGGCCCGAAGCCCTGCGGCAAGGATGTCAGGCCGATGACGCCGCTCGACGGCATGCCGCTCGGTTTCGTCTGTGGACCCGACGATCTGCTGGTCGATGAAGCGGGTACGCCGCTGCGCATCGACAAGGCCTATTCCTGGGAATCGCCGCTTGCGGCGCATGGGCTGATGCACACAGTCATCCGCAACGCCTGGGCCGGTGATCCCTACCCGATCGACACGCTGATGATGTACATGTCGAACATGGCCTGGAATTCCTCGATGAACACCGTCGAGACCATGGCCATGCTCACCGACCATGATGAAGCGGGCAATTACAAGATCCCCTTCATCATCTATTCCGATGCCTACTATTCCGAGACCGTGCCTTTCGCGGACCTGGTCCTGCCCGACACCACCTATCTCGAGCGTCATGACTGCATCAGCCTGCTCGACCGGCCGATCAGCCATGCCGACGGGCCGGGCGACGCCATTCGCCATCCGGTCGTCGAGCCCGACCGCGACGTCAGGCCCTTCCAGTCGGTGCTGATCGACCTCGGCGCGCGGCTTGGCCTGCCCGGCTTCGTCGATGACGAAGGCTCGCCGAAGTACCGCGACTATGCCGACTACATCGTCAATCATGAACGCACGCCCGGCATCGGCCCGCTCGCAGGCTGGCGCGGCAAGGACGAAAACTCGATCGGCAAGGGCGACGTCAATCCCAACCAGTTGCAACGCTACATCGACAATGGCGGGTTCTGGCACCACGATTTCACCGAGGACCAGCGCTACTACAAGATGGCCAACCGCTCCTATCTCGACTTCGCGGTGCAACTGGGCTTCATCCCCAAGGCCGAGCCGATCGTCTTCCAGCTCTATTCCGAACCGATGCAGCGTTTTCGGCTGGCCGCGCGTGGTCATGGCCGGGTGGTGCCGCCCGAAAGCGAACGCAAGCGCGTCGAGACCTACATGGACCCGCTGCCGTTCTGGTACATGCCGTTCGAGGAAGCGTCCGTCGACCAGGAAGAATACCCGCTGCACGCGCTGACGCAGCGGCCGATGCACATGTACCATTCCTGGGGTTCGCAAAACGCGTGGCTCAGGCAGATCTCCAGCCAAAACCGGCTGTTTGTGCATCAGCGAACCGCCGCCGGGCTCGGCCTTGGCGACGACGACTGGGTGTGGATCGAAAGCATCAACGGCAAGGTGAAAGGGCAGATCAAGCTGGTCGACGGCGTGAACGAAAGCACGGTGTGGACCTGGAACGCGATCGGCAAGCGACGCGGCAGCTGGGGGCTGAAGGACGATGCCGCCGAAAGCAATCGCGGCTTCCTGCTCAACCACATCATCGGAGACCAGACCTTGGCCGACGCGCAGGGCAAGCGTTATTCGAATTCCGATCCGGTCACGGGACAGGCGGCGTGGTTCGATCTGCGCGTGCGCATCGTCAAATGCGCGGCGGAGGAGGCCGGCTTCACCGAACCGCAATTCGAGCGTTTTCAACAGCCGCCGCATTTCGAACCCTCGCCCGACAAGCTCACTTTCGGCGCCGGGTTTCGGCAGGCAAGAGAGGCGGCCGAATGACCTGTCTTCCAAGTCCAGGCGGCAAGAAGCTCGGCCTCGTCATCGACCTCGACACCTGTGTCGGCTGCCAGGCCTGCGTTACCGCCTGCAAGGAATGGAACACCGGCGGCCACATGGCGCCGCTGACCGACATCGACCCCTATGGCGGCCATGTCGACGGGGTCTGGTTCAACCGCGTGCACAGTTACGAGCACATCACCGAGATGGGTGGGCGCACGGTCAACTTCCCGCGCTCCTGCCTGCATTGCGAGACGCCGGCCTGCGTCACCGTCTGCCCGACCGGCGCCTCCTACAAGCGCGCGTCGGACGGCATCGTGCTGATCGACGAGGACAAGTGCATCGGCTGCAAATTGTGCAGCTGGGCCTGCCCTTACGGCGCGCGCGAATTCGATGGCGATGTCGGGGTGATGAAGAAATGCACGCTCTGCGTCGACCGCATCTATAACGACAACCTGGCCGAGGGGGACCGCGTGCCGGCCTGCGTCGCCGCCTGCCCGACCAGCGCCCGGCATTTCGGCGACCTCGGCGATCCCCAATCCCCCGTTTCGCAACTGGTGGCGGAGCGCGGCGGTGTCGACCTGATGCCTGAACTCGGCTATCGCCCGACCAACAAATACCTGCCGCCGCGCGCTCACACGCAACGCGCCGCATCGGTGACCGCTCCCGCGCTGGAGCCGCTACGGGCCGAGGGCGGTTTCCTTGGCTGGGTCGACCGCATGCTTTCGAGCTGACCATCCATGCATCCGGCTTTTTCCGTCGTCTTCTTCACCACCGCCACGGGTGCCGGCTATGGGCTGCTCGCGCTGCTGGGCGTGCTCGGCCCGCTCGGCTTCGTCGCGCCCGATTTCTGGCCGGGCTTCGTCGGCATGGGGCTGGCGCTCGGCCTGATCGCCGCCGGCCTGTTGTCATCGACCGGCCATCTCGGCAGGCCCGAACGTGCCTGGCGGGCGTTCTCGCAATGGCGCAGTTCATGGCTGTCGCGCGAAGGCGTTGCCTCGGTCGCCACCTTCATTCCCGCAGGCGTGTTCGGCGTAGGCTGGGCCTTCCTTGGCCGCCTCGATGGCTGGGTGGCGGCCGCCGGCGTCCTGGCCGCCGTTGGCGCCACAGCCACGGTCTGCATGACAGGCATGATCTATGCCTCGCTGAAACCCATCGCCCACTGGCACAGCCCCTACACCTTGCCCGGCTATCTCATCTACTCGGCGATGAGCGGCAGCGTGCTTCTGAACGCTGTGCTGCAAGCATTTTCTCTCGGCTCGAAAATGCTTCTGGCGGCTTCCGCGCTGCTCATTTTGCTCGGCTGGGGCTGGAAGCTGGCGACGTGGCGCTACAACGACCAGCTTGAGATCCCGACCAATGCCAACACCGCGACCGGGCTCTCCGGCGGCATGGTGCAATCCTTGGAATGGCCGCATACCGAGGAGAACTACCTGCTCAAGGAAATGGGTTTTCGCATCGCGCGCAAGCACAGCGCCAAGCTGCGCCGGATCACGCAGGCGCTGGCCTTCGGTTTGCCCATCCTGTTGCTGCTTGCCGCCTTCGCCTTGCCGTGGCCGCTCGCGGCGGCGCTATCGGCGCTGGCCGCGATCGCCCAGTTTGCCGGCATGCTGGTCGAACGCTGGCTGTTCTTCGCCGAAGCGAAGCACACGGTCATGCTCTATTATGGGCGATAGATATCAGCCTGGCCGCAGCATCGAGTGCGAGATGGCGAAGATGCGCTCGGTGCCGAGCATGTAGGCCATCAGCGACTCCAGGCGAAACAGCCCGGCATAGGCGCGGTCGAGCACGTTGAGCGAACCGGTATAGGCGCCGAAGGCCGGCATGATCATGCGGCCGCCATCGCCGGCAAAGCAGCGCCTGCGCACCGAGCGGCCTTGTTGCACGATACGGGCGCAGGGATGGAGGTGGCCCGATATTTCCCCCTCTACCCTCACCTTCGATGGCTCATGCCGGAACAGCAGCGAGCCTATGGCCAGTTCCCGCACGGTCTCGCCAGGCAGATCCGCCGGCGCTTCGGGGTCGTGATTGCCGGCGACCCAGAACCAGTCACGGCCTGCCATCTGCGCTTCCAGCCGTTCGCGAAAGCTCGAATGCATGCGCGCTGCGCCGCCACCGTCGTGGAAGGAGTCACCCAGGCTGATGACGATCGACGGCTGGTAGTCCGATATGACCGCCTGCAGCCTGAGCAGGGTCGCGCCAGTATCGTAGGGCGGGATGAGCGTGCCGCGCCTTGCCAGGGACGACCCCTTCTCCAGATGCAGGTCCGATACCGTCAGCAGCTTGAGCTCGGGGAAATACAGCACACCGCGCGGATCGCAGACCGCGCGCTCGCCCGCGATGCCGACGAGATCGGCCTCGGCGATCAGCGATGCGCGCGCCAGCGAGAAATTCATTCATCAACCATCCCGGGCCCCATGGCCTCTTCGACCAGTGTCGCCGCATCCATAAGCAGCGTTTCATCGGCCTCGCCGTTCACCGGCATCTTGCCGATCTCGAGCATGATCGGCACGGCAAGCGGCGATATCTGTTCGAGCGCCTTATGCATGATTCGACCCTGGATGCGCGAGAGCATGTCCGCAAGTCTGCTGACATCGAGCAGGCCGGTCGCCGCATCGGCACGCGTCGCCTGAAGCAGGATGTGGTCCGGCTCATGGCTGCGCAGCACGTCGTAGATCAGGTCGGTCGACACGGTGACCTGCCGGCCGCTCTTCTCTTGGCCGGGGTGGCGTTTTTCGATCAGGCCCGAGATCAGCGCGCAATTGCGGAAAGTGCGCTTGAGAAGCCAGCTGTCGGCCAGCCAGGCTTCGAGATCGTCGCCCAGCATGTCCTGATCGAACAGCGCGCTCAGTGAAGGTTTCCTGGCTTTGAACATCGCGCCCATGTCGCCCAGCGACCATATGGCCAAGGCATAATCAGTGGCGACAAAGCCGAGCGGCCTGACGCCCGCCCTGTCGAGGCGACGGGTGAGCAACATGCCAAGCGTCTGGTGCGCCAGCCTGCCCTCAAAGGGATAGGCGACCAGATAATGGCGATTGCCACGCGGAAAGGTCTCGATCAGCAAATCGTCGCGCTTGGGCAGCATGGATTTGTCCGACTGGAACCGCAGCCAGTCGGCCACCTGCTCCGGCAGCTTCTTCCAGCGCTGCGGATCGTCCAGCATGATGCGGACCTGCTCTGCGAGGTAGGTCGAGAGCGGGAACTTGCCGCCGCCATAATATGGCACCTTGGCGTCGCTGCCGGGCGCGTTCGACACGAAGCACTCATTCTCGCGGATGCCCTCGAAACGCAGCACCTTGCCGGCGAACATGAAAGTATCGCCATGCGTCAACGTTTCGAGGAAGGCCTCCTCGATCTTGCCGAGCACGCGGCCACCGTGCGACGCCGCGCCTTTGCTGCCGGCCTTGACGTAACGCACGTTGAGGGCGGGCACCTCGATGATGGTGCCGACATTGAGCCTGTATTGCTGGGCGACGCGCAGATTGGAGACGCGCCACAGTCCATCCTTGTTGAGGCGGATGCGGGCGTAACGCTCATAATTCTTTAGTGCATAGCCACCGGTGGCGACGAAATCGATGACACGGTCGAAGGTCGGCCGATCGAGGTCGGCATAGGGTGCCGCCGCTCGTACCTCCGCGTATAGGTCATCGGCGCGGAACGGTGCGCCGCAGGCGCAGCCGAGCACATGCTGGGCCAGCACGTCGAGCCCGCCATTGACCAGTGGCGGCGTATCCTGCGCGCCGAGATAATTGGCGTCGAGTGCGGCCCGGCACTCCAGCACCTCGAAACGGTTGGCGGGGATCAAAATCGCCTTGGACGGCTCATCCATGCGGTGATTGGCACGGCCGATGCGCTGTGCCAACCGGCTGGCGCCCTTCGGAGCACCGACATGCACGACCAGATCGACATCGCCCCAGTCGATGCCGAGATCGAGCGTCGATGTGGCGACGATGGCGCGTAGCGCGTTCTCGCCCATTGCCTTCTCGACGCGCCGGCGCTGGGCGACGTCGAGCGAGCCATGATGCAGGGCGATCGGCAACGTGTCCTCGTTGACGCGCCACAACTCCTGGAACAGCAGCTCCGCCTGACTGCGTGTGTTGACGAACAGCAAGGTCGTCTTGTGGCGCTTGATCTCGCGGTAGATTTCCGGCGTGGCGTAGCGCGCCGAGTGCCCTGCCCACGGCACGCGCTCCTCGGAATCGAGGATCGAGATTTCGGGCTTGGCACCACCCGTCACAGTGATCAATTCCGCCATGTCACCCGGTGGGTTCTGGCTGACAAGCCAGCGCCGCAACTCGTCCGGCTCGGCCACCGTCGCCGACAGGCCGATCGTCTGCAGGCCAGGGACAAAGCTGCGCAACCGCGCGAGGCCGAGCGCCAAAAGATGGCCGCGTTTCGACGTCACCAGCGAATGCAATTCGTCGAGCACGACATAGCGCAGATCCTCGAAGAAGCGTCTCGCGTCGCCTGCCGCGATCAACAGCGCCAGTTGCTCCGGCGTGGTGAGCAGAATGTCCGGCGGCGCAAGCTTCTGTCGCTGGCGCTTGTGCGCCGGCGTGTCGCCGGTGCGCGTTTCGATGGTGACGGGCAGGCCGATCTCCTCGACCGGCTTGGCGAGATTGCGCTCGATGTCGACGGCCAGTGCCTTAAGCGGCGAGATGTACAGCGTGTGGATGCCGCGCCGCGCTTGGCCTAGGTTTCGCCTTGGCCTGACGGCCAGTTCGGTCAGCGACGGCAGGAAGCCGGCCAGCGTCTTGCCGGCGCCGGTCGGCGCGATCAGCAGTACCGATTGCCCGGCCTGGGCCTTCGCCAGGAGCTCGATCTGATGCGCGCGCGGCGACCAGCCTTTCTCGCCGAACCATTTCAGGAATGGCTCGGGCAGGACGACTGCGGCATTCTGGTCGGCGAGGCGGGGCTCAACTGTCACGCGCCAGAGGTAGCGCGGCGACAGGCAATCGCCAAGCAGATTCGGAACAAAAGGGGATCGAAAAAGCCTTACGGGCGCCGGAACCCTGTCGGCCCGCCATAGAGATAGCCGATGCGAGCTATCGCCTCCTTCAGGTCCTCTCGCGACACAAGCATGGTGTGACCGTTGGCGTGGATCATGGTTTCGGCGTCGGTCATGATGGCGACATGCCCTTTCCAGAACACCAGGTCACCACGTCGCAGCCCCGAAAAATCAGGGCCCGGCCCGAGCGGCTCGCCGATCGAGGCGGCCTGCATGTCGGAATCGCGCAGCACATTCTTGCCGGCCATGCGCATGGCCAGTTGCACCAGGCCGGAGCAATCGATGCCGAAGCCGGAAACACCGCCCCATAGATAGGGCGTGCCGAGAAATGTCTCGGCCACAGACACATAGTCGCCGGCCACTTCGCTGATCGGCTGCAAATGGCCAGCGATCACGGCTTTACCGGAGGGCAGCAACGCATAGTGCGTGCCCCGTGTTTCAGCGGCACCCGTAACGGTTACGGTCGATCCCATGGACAATTGCCCGGCAATCGGAAAGCGCAGGTCCGGACCGGGATAGAGAAACGTGCGTGGCACCGAAATGATATGAGTGGACGCATGGTCACGCCCGCCCAGCATGGCATCGGCGACATAGCCGACATAGCCATCGCGTTCGCCCTGGACCCAGGCCCAGCCTTCTCTCTCCTCGAAGACGAGGAGATCGTCGCCGAAGAGGAACTGCGTGTTGATGCCGGCGTCGGGCCGCGGCCCCTTGCGCAGATCGGCCACCGAGGCGGCAATCCGCGCCGGCCGGCCGGCGACGAAACGGTCGGCCGTCACCTCGCCCTTCAGCCGCGCATCGGCAAGATCGGAGCGAAAGGCGTGGAGGCGGGCGTCCCTGGCAGTCAAATCGTCAAATCCGGTCAAATGGAAATCGGTTACATCGGCAGTTCGTGGGCCTTGGCGATGATACCATCTCCGAAGCGCTCGACAAAGAGCGCGCCTTCGACGGTGCGCTTGATCAGCACGTTGCGCTTGTCGAGCTCGTCGCGATGGCGCGACACCAGTTTCAGCGCGCCCATCGTGTCGAGCGCGCGGGTGATAACCGGCTTGGTGACGTTGAGGCGGGCGGCAAGCCCGCGCACGGTGTGCGGCGGCGGATCGAGGTAGATGGTGAACAGGATCGCCGTCTGGCGCATGGTGAGATCAGGCGCGTCCTCGCGCACCTGCGACAGCATTACTTGCTGCCACAGTCGCAGGGCCTGGCTCGGGCGCATCGCAATCGACATCGCGCCAGCATGACGGCAAATTGTTTCGGTTCCGTTTCAGTTTCCAGCAATTTGCCGGCTCTGCTTGCGGGCCGTCCCTTCAGCCAAAGCGTGTCGAAATGACCCGCTCCAGCGCCCGGATGCCCTGCGCCTCGCCACCGGCCGGGCCATGCGGGCGATCGGCGGGGTTCCAGGCGAAGATGTCGAAATGCGCCCAGCTTGCCGTCTTCTCGACGAAGCGCCTGAGGAACAGCGCCGCGGTGATCGAACCGGCGAAACCATCTGATGTGACGTTGTTGATGTCGGCTATCTTCGACGACAGTTTCGCGTCGTAAGGCCGCCATAGCGGCATGCGCCACAGCGGATCCTCGACCGCCAGCGCCGCCGCCGCCAGCTCCGAGGCAAGCGCCTCGTCATCGGTGTAGAAGGGCGGCAGGTCGGGGCCAAGCGCGACGCGGGCGGCGCCGGTCAGCGTCGCCATGTCGATGAGAAGCTGCGGCTCCTCGTCGTCGGCCAGCGCCAACGCGTCCCCCAGCACCAGCCTACCCTCGGCGTCCGTGTTGCCGATCTCTACCGTGATGCCCTTGCGGCTCGCCAGCACGTCTCCCGGGCGGAAAGCGTTGCCGGCGATCGAATTCTCGACCGCAGGGATCAGCACGCGCAGCCGCACATTGAGCCCGGCGGCCATGATCATCGAGGCCAGGCCCAGCACATTGGCGGCGCCACCCATGTCCTTCTTCATCAACAGCATGCCCGATGACGGCTTGATGTCGAGGCCGCCCGTGTCGAAGCAGACGCCCTTGCCGACCAGCGTCACCTTCGGCGCGCCCTGCTGCCCCCATGTCATGTCGATCAGACGCGGGGCATCGGACGAAGCGCGGCCGACGGCATGGATCATCGGGAAGTTTTGTGCGAGCAGGTCGTCGCCCTTGGTGACCGAGACTTCGGCCTTGTGAGCCCCGGCCAGGGTCCGCACCGCCTTCTCCAGATCGTCCGGCCCCATATTGTTGGTCGGTGTGTTGACCAGGTCGCGCGTCAGGAAAACGCCGTCGACGACGCGGCGAACGCGCTGCGCATCGACACCGGCCGGCAGCTCGAAGCGCAGCGCCTTGCCCGGTTTCTTGCCGTAGCGGGCAAAGACATAACCGCCGAGCACGATTGCAAGAGCCGCCAATTCCGGCTCTGCGGGCATGGAGGCAAAATGCCAATCGCCCTCCGGCAAGGTTTTCGCCAGCGCACCTACGGCAAGCGCGCCCTCGCCGTCACCGAGACCGAACATGGCGCCGCCAAGCGCTCCGTTCTCGCCCGGCAGGATCAGCGTCCTGCCGGCCTCGCCGGAAAAGCCGTTTGCCTTGGCCCAAGCGACAATAGACGGCGACAGACCGGCCGTCTCCAGTCTGTCCCTGGCGACCAGATGGATCGGCAGCGGGTTCTTCGGCTTGCTCTCGACCAGTTCAACGGACATCAGATGTTTCTCCTACCGAGTTGCGAGTCGGCGCGTCTTAACCCTCCGTTAGGGTTAACAGAATATTTCTGCTGGAGGGAAGATGGCCACGCAATGGCCACGCATGAATGGAGGCCCAGGTGCCGATGCCGACCAACCGCACAATAGACATCCGGGGAAAACGGCTCATTACCACGGCATTCATGCTGGCGCTCGCGGCGGGCGTTGCCGGTTGCGCGACCGACAAACTCACCACAGGGTCGATCGGACGCACCAGCGGCAAGCCGCTGGAAACGATGTCGGCGGGAGAATTGCACAACGCCACGGCCGCACTTGGCCAATCCTACGCGAGGAACCCCAACGACAAGCGGATAGCGACCAACTTCGCGGCGGCGCTGCAGATGGACGGCGATGCCGACCAGTCGCTTGCCGTGATGCGCAAGCTGGCGATCGCCTACCCCAAGGACCGCGAAGTTCTCGCCGCCTATGGCAAGGCATTGGCCGCCAATGGCCAGCTCGAGGCAGCGCTCGACGCCGTGCGCCGCGCACAAACGCCGGAATACCCCGACTGGAGGCTGGTGTCGGCGGAGGCGGCCATCCTCGATCAGGTCGGCCAGAAGGACGAAGCGCGCCAACTCTACCGCAAGGCGCTTGAACTCAAGCCGAACGAGCCATCGATCCTTTCCAATCTCGGCATGTCCTATGTGCTGGAAGGGGATCTGCGCACCGCCGAGACCTATATGCGCTCTGCCGCCCAGCAGCCGAATGCCGATAGCCGGGTGCGTCAGAACCTGGCGCTCGTTGTCGGGCTGCAGGGTCGCTTCGATGAAGCCGAGAAGATCGCCTCGCAAGAACTTTCCCCCGAACAGGCGCAGGCCAACGTCGCCTATCTCCGGCAGATGCTGGCCCAGCAGAACGCCTGGAGCCAGCTCAAGGATCAGGACAAGGCGAAAACGGCGAAAACCGCCACCAACTGATCGTCGCGCGCGGCGCCCGATCGCGCCAAACGAAAGAGCCGCGTGGCATTTTCCGCGCGGCTCTTTCGCTTGGATTGTGCGGATTCGCCTACTGGGTGCCGTTGCTTTGCGACTGGCCGAAGATGCCGCGCTGGCTGACCTGGATGCCGGCAGGACCCAGGATGATGGCGAACAGCACCGGCAGGAAGAACAGGATCATCGGCACGGTGAGCTTGGGCGGCAGCGCGGCGGCCTTCTTCTCGGCCGCGTTCATGCGCATGTCGCGGCTTTCCGCGGCAAGCACACGCAGTGCGAGCGCCACTGGCGTGCCGTAGCGCTCGGCCTGGACGAGCGCCTGTGACACGGACCTGACCGATTCCAAGCCGGTACGGCTCGCAAGATTCTCGTAAGCCTGCTTACGTTCCTGCAGGTATGAGAGCTCAGCGTTGGTCAGGATGAATTCTTCCGCCAGGGCCACCGATTGCGCGCCGATCTCGTCGGCGACCTTGCGCAGGCCGGCTTCCACCGACATGCCGGATTCCACGCAGATCAGCATCAGGTCGAGCGCATCCGGCCACGCCAGCTGGATCGACTGCTTGCGCTTGGTCGCGCGGTTGTTGACGTAGAGGACCGGCGCATAGAAGCCGCCATAGGCAACGAGGATGCAGACGAAAAGCCGGATCACCAATGGCTTGTCGGGCAACCCTCCGAGCACGAAAATATAGAACAGACCCAGCGCGAAACCGACAAAAGGAAGCACCAGACGGAAGAACAGAAATCGCGTTAGCGGATTTTGCCCGCGAAAGCCGGCGACCTTCAGCTTTTGCAAGGTGGACTCGTCGGCCAACGCACGGCGCAGATCGAGCCGGTCGACAATGTTGCGCATACCGACCGACTGCTGCTCGCGCAGGCCCTTGCGGCGGCGATCGGCCTCGTTCGCAAGCCGCGCGCGCTGCTTGGCGCGAAGCTCGTCACGCTCCAGCGCGACCGACTTCATGCGCGCCTTGAGCTGGTTTCCGCCAAGCGCCGGCAGCAGCGTAAAAACGGTTGCGAACACGGCGACAGCGACCAGCATCGCAATCAGGAGGCTGGGATCCGTCAGTGATTTGATGACTTGTTCGGTCATGCCACGGTCCTAGACTTCAAAATTCATCATCTTGCGCATCACGAAGATGCCGATCGACATCCAGATGCCGGAAACACCGAGGATCAGATGGCCGACGCTGGTCGTGAACAGCGGCATCAGGTAGTTGGGACTGGAGAGATAGACGAGAAAGGCAACGATGAAAGGCAAGGCGCCGATGATGGCGGCGGATGCTTTCGCCTCCATCGACAGGGCCGCGACCTTGGCCTTCATCTTCTTGCGGTCGCGCAAGACGCGCGAAAGATTGCCTAGCGCTTCGGAGAGATTGCCACCGGCTTGCGACTGGATCTGGATGACGATGCCGAAGAAGCTCGCCTCGGTGCATGGCATGGTTTCGGGCATGCGCAAGGTGGCGTCGGGGATCGACAGGCCCATCTGCTGCGAATCGACGATGCGGCGAAACTCGGTCTTGACCGGTTCAGGGGATTCGTTGGCGATCAGGCGTATGGCATCGTTCAGCGGCAGGCCGGACTTGACCGCCCGCACGATGACGTCGAGCGCGTTTGGAAATTCGTTGAGGAATGACTTGACGCGCCGGCTACGACGAAAAGAAACGAACCAACGCGGCAGGCCAAGCGCTCCGGCGAGCAGCACACCGGGCAAGACAATCATCGGCGCACCGGCCACGAACGCGACCACCGTCAGCGCGAGACCGCAGATGGCCGAATAGATATAGAAACGTTCGATCGACACCTTCATCCCAGCCTGGCGAAGCTGCGCTTTAAGCGGCGGCTTCTTGACGGCGATGTCCTTGGATTTCTGCTTTTCGTCGAGATCCTTCAGTGAATCCTGCACCGATTTGCGGCGCTTGGCGGCGTCGGCCGCCCGGTCGCGGGTGGCCTTGACGACGGAACGGTCCGTCTCGGCGGCCTTGATCGTTTCCAGCCGCCTGCCGGCCTGTTTCTCGTTGCTGATCTGGTTGAACAGAAATACATAGGCGACCGCGCCGGCGCTGAAGCCGGCGAGTACGACAAACGCCAGTACGGTGCCGTCAATTCCAAACATCGACCAGAACCTTCACGCCTGTGAGTGCGTCAGTCAGCACGTTTCTCCATGGCCTCGAGCGCTATTGCGAGGCGCTGCTCTTCGCCGTAGTAGCGCGCGCGTTCCCAGAAATGCGGGCGGCCGATGCCGGTCGAGACGTGTTCTCCCAGCAGCCTGCCGTTGGCGTCCTCGCCCTTGATGTTGTAGAGGACGAGATCCTGGGTGATGACGACGTCGCCCTCCATCCCGATCACTTCCGTGATATGGGTGATGCGGCGCGATCCATCGCGCAGGCGTGCCGCCTGGATGATGACGTCGATGGAGCCGACGACGATTTCGCGCACGGTTTTCTGCGGCAGCGAATAGCCGCCCATGGCGATCATGGATTCGATACGGTTCAGGCATTCGCGCGGGCTGTTGGAGTGGATCGTGCCCATCGAGCCGTCATGGCCCGTGTTCATCGCCTGAAGAAGGTCGAAGACCTCGGGTCCGCGCACTTCGCCGACGATGATGCGTTCAGGCCGCATGCGCAGGCAATTCTTGACCAGGTCGCGCATCGTCACCTCGCCCTCGCCCTCGAGATTGGGTGGACGCGTTTCCAGGCGCACGACATGCGGCTGCTGCAGCTGCAGTTCGGCCGAGTCCTCACAGGTGATGACGCGCTCGTCGCGGTCGATGTAGTTGGTCAGGCAGTTGAGCAATGTCGTCTTGCCGGAGCCGGTGCCGCCCGAGATGACGATGTTGCAGCGGACACGGCCGATGATCTTGAGAACTTCTGCCCCTTGCGGAGAGATGGCGCCGAACTTGACCAGCTGATCGAGCGTCAGCTTGTCCTTCTTGAATTTGCGGATGGTGAGCGCGGTGCCATCGATAGCCAGCGGCGGCGCAATGACGTTGACGCGCGACCCGTCGGGAAGACGAGCGTCGCAGATCGGGCTGGATTCGTCGACGCGGCGGCCGACCTGGCTGACGATGCGCTGGCAGATGTTGAGAAGCTGCTGGTTATCGCGAAACCGAATGCCGGTCTGCTCGACCTTGCCGTTCACTTCGATGTAGACGTTCTTGGACCCGTTGACCATGATGTCGGCGATGTCGTCGCGCGCCAGCAACGGCTCGAGCGGCCCATAGCCAAGCACGTCATTGCAGATGTCCTCGAGCAGTTCTTCCTGCTCGGCGATCGACATCGCGAAGTTCTTGATCGCGATGATGTCGTTGACGATGTCGCGGATTTCCTCGCGCGCGCTTTCGGGATCGAGCTTGGCGAGTTGCGACAGGTCGATCGTATCGATGAGAGCCGAGAACACCTGGCTCTTGGTGTCATAGTAGGTTTCGCTCTTTTCGCGGCCCCTCCTCGGTTCCGGCGCCATGGGTGGCGCTTCGACCGCGCGCCTGGCCGGCGGCGCGACCGGTGCGCTCGGCTGAGCCGTGGCCGCGGGCCGGGCAAGCACCGCGGTGTCGGCCGAAACCGCGGCGGCCGGCGCGGCCGGTGCCGGTGCCGGCTGGCGAAATTCCGGCTTGAACCGGTTGCCGTCGTCGTTGCCTCTTTTACCGAACATGACCGACTACCGACCCCATTGCGTCACTTCTTGTTGCGCGAGAGCTTGCCGAGCAGACTGCCCAGGCCAGCTTTCTTCTTCGCCCGGATTTCGCTGCGGCCCGTCAGCACATGAGCAATCTCGTTGATTATGGCGACAACCGGATTCTTGGCATCCATCTCGCCCAGCATCCGCCCGTTGTTTGCAGCATTGCCGAACAGCAGGGGATCAAAGCCGATGACCGACATTGGTGTCAGGCCGAGCGGTTCGGCGAAATCGGATGCCGAGATCTCGGGCCGCTTTGGCACGCCGGCCTGATTGATGATCAATTTCGGCGGCGGGTCGTTCGGACGAAGCCGCTTCAACATGTCGACCAGGTTCTTGGTGTTGCGCAGATTGGCCAGTTCCGGGGTCGCCGTGATGACGATCTCGTCAGCCTTGACCAGCGTGTTCTTGGCCCATCCCGTCCAGACATGAGGAACATCGAGTACAAGCAGCGGCACGCTGCGCTGCGCGGTATCGACAAGTTGCGCGAAGGCATCGGGATCGAAGTCGTAGACGCGTTCCAGCGTCGAGGGCGCCGCAAGCAGCGACAGGTGCTCGGCGCATTGAGTCAACAGCCGGTCGAGATAGACTTCGTCTATGCGCTCGGGCGAGAACACCGCCTCGGCGATGCCCTGGGCCGGATCCTGGTCGAAATTGATGTTGGCGGTGCCGAAGGCGAGATCGAGGTCGGCGACAACGACCTCGGATTTGAACAGCGAGGACATTGCCCAGGCGACGTTGTGGGCGATCGTGGAAGAGCCGACGCCACCCTTGGCGCCGACGAAGGCGACGGTGCGGCCGAGCGGTTCGGCATCCGGATCGACGAAGATCGACGACACGACGCTGACGACGTCGGCCATCGACACCGGCGCGATGACATATTCGGAGATGCCGGAACGGATGAGTTCGCGATACAGGCCGACATCATTGTAGTGACCGATCACCACCACTTTCGAGGATGGATCGCAGTATTCCGAAAGCTGGGCGAGCTGCTCCAGCAATTGCTTGGGTTCGCTGCGCGATTCCAGCAGGATCAGGTTCGGTGTCGGCGCCGACTGGTAGAATTCGATTGCGGTGGCGACGCCGCCCATATGGACCTTGAGATGCGCCTTGGTCATGCGACGGTCCTCGCCGGCGCGCTGGACCGGATTGGCAACGCCCTCGGTCTCGCAGAATGCCTGGATCGAAATGCGCGGAACCGGCCGCAACGCCTGCATCGCGGCGACGTCCTGCGGCGAGGTATCGCCGCCCTCGACGGTGGCGTCATAGGCAAGGCTGCTCATGGTCATGCTCTTTCCGTGGCCTGTTCCTGGCGTCGCTTCTTTCCGAAGGCGGCTTAGTAAGTCACTTCCGAGTTGCCGAGGAATTCATCCGAAATGCCCCTGTCTTGGTAGACACCGATGGCTTTGCTGCGATTTGCCGCATCAATGGTGGTAGACTTGCGCGGCCCGAGAAGGTCGGCCGGATTGGCCATCTGGGCGGCCAGATTGTTCTGATAGGAGCAGCCGAAATCGGCGTAGTGCTTGTTTTCCGACGTTTCCACCAGGTCATCGGGCCAACGTCCGCATTTGTCGGTCTGTGCCCTCACCGCGATATAGGAGACGCGAACCGGGGCTGATGCCTCGCTCGATCCAGCCTGATAGGAGACCACGACGATCCGGTTGCGCTTGATACCGGCGGCGGCCGCGAGCCGGGCGAAATCACGGCCGGCCGCCGTCGCGGCGACTTCGTTGGCGGATCCGCTTGGAACCTGGATCGTCAATGTCGGAGCGGCAGACTTGTCGTAGCCGTCGAGGAACCCCAGAAGCGTGTCGCGCTGCGCGCCGGTCATGCCACGGTCGCCGGCGCCGACGGGAAGATCGATCTTCTGGTTCTTCTCCGCGATGACGATCGGATGATTGGTGCGATAGTCGTCGGGGATGGCGCCGACGGTAATGCTGTCGCGGTGGGCGCAACCGGCCAGGAGAGCCGTCAACGCAGCCGCGAGGATCGGAAGGACCCGCAGGCCCGTTCGAGAACGGCCGGAGCGCATCGCCATGGTCTTTGCCTTTAATACTGACTGAGACATGTCCGCTTTCCCGTTCACTTGTAGATGAAGCCGACAACGCCATGATAGCGGCCGTTGGGCCTGTCGGTCTGCATGGTGCCGTAGACGCGATTGACACGCCCAAGGAACATGCCTGCCCCGTCGCTTGGAGGGTTGAAATTGTCGTCCGGCTTGGCGAGTTCATTGCGCGCCACCGGCTTCACCAGATAGGGCGTAATGATGATGACGAGCTCGGTCTCGTTGCGCACGAAATCCCTGCTGCGGAAGAGCGCGCCGAGCACCGGGATCTTTGTCAGTCCAGGCAAGCCGTTGACGGCTTGCCTGACATCGTCGCGAACAAGGCCGGCGATCATCATGGAGCCGCCGGAGGGCAGTTCCACCGTCGTATCGGCAAGACGCTTGCGCAGAGACAGGACATTCGTGCCGGGACTTGTCACACCCGAGGACAGCGAAACGGACCCTTCGGTGGTTGGCTCGGAAACCGACGTTCTGACTTTCAGGCTGATGCGACCGGGAGACAGCACCACCGGCTGGAACTCCAGGCCGATGCCATATTCGATCTTGTCGATGGTATAGTTCTTCAGGCCAGTCTGGTTGTCGGTCGACACGTTCGCCGTGACGCCGCTCACCATGTTGTATTCACCGCCGACCTTGAAGGTTGCCTTCTCGCCGGATACGGCAGTCAAGGTGGGCTCGGCCAAGGTCTTCATGACCCCGGACTGCTCCATGGCATTGACATAGGCTTGCAGCCCCGAGGCGCCTATATTGAACCCCGAATTCGACAGCTGCTTACCGAGTCCGGTGAAATTGTCGCTAATCGCTCCATAGCTGATGCCGTTGCTGCCGCCACTGCCGACCATATTGACGCCGAGCTGCTTCATCACGGAACGGCTGACTTCGGCCACCGTCACCTTCAGCGTGACCTGATCATCTCCGATGATCTGCAGCAGATTGACGATCTGGCTGACGCGGCGCTCCTGGTCCGGATTGTTGATGTCGACACCGCTCTGGGCCGAGCCGCCAGCGGCGGTCTGCGAATATTGTCCCGTCGTCGCTTCACCGCCGGACACAAACATATTTGCCAGCTGTTCGGCACGCTTGGCATCCAAGGGGGTATCCACGGTGCCGGTCAGAACCACGTTGTCGTTGAGCAGTTCCACTTTGACGGCCGAGGTCGGAAGGAAGCGCTTGATATAGTCTTCCAGGCCGGCGACGTCGCGCTCGATGGCCAGGTCCAGGCTGGCGATCTGTTCGCCGTTCGGTCCAAAGACGAAGATGTTGGTTTCGCCGACCGACTTGCCAAAGAGATAGATACGCCTTGCGGTGCGGGTCACGGCGTCGGCAACGGAGGGATTGGCGACAAGAATGTCATAGGCATCGCTCGGCAGGTCAATGACCACCGACTTGTTGAGGCCAAGCTTGACGCGCTGGGTGGCTGTCGTGGCCGACACCTGCGTGCTCTTCGCCTCGACGCCCTGCACATTCGCTCCGACGAGCAGCAGGCCGAATGCCATGGCTACGATTGCCGGCAGTTTAGCGCTTAGCCTCATTTCCTTGCCCCTACCTCGGAGACTTCGCCCGACTTGATCAGCCTCACCGTTCCCCTGCGACCATTGCCGGAAACGAGATAGTCGGCCTCGTCCACATTCTTTTCCTGGGTGTCCGTGATCGCCCGCAGCGCCAGCGTCAGGCGATCCGCCATCTGCTGGGCAACGGTGATGATCTCCGCCTGTTTGGGTGTCAGCTCCAGCGTGGCGGTCTGGCCTACCCTGGTCTTCTTGCCTTCCTCGTCTTCCTGGATGGTTTGATCGATTGCCAGGACGCGGATATTCTTCAGGATGGTCTCGGTGCTGAAGCCGGCCCCGGTGTTGGCATCGGCCCTGCGGGTCATGATGACGTCGACGAAATCGTTTGGAAGAATGAAGCCGCCGGCCGAGGTGTCGGCCGATATGGTCGTGGCGACCGCCCGCATGCCGGAAGGCAGGATGGACGACATGAAGCTTTGCCCCTCGCCGATCAGCTTGGAGCGCCGCACGGGCTCGCCCGCATACATCGGCACACGGGCAATCGACCCTTTCAGCTTCTCCAGGGCATCGGGAGCGGTGGCCTTGGTGATGAAATTCGCGTTGATGCCGTCAGCGGGCCAGGATTGCCAGGCGATGCTGTTCTGGAGCGCGTTGCCCATCGCGACATCACCCGAAAGCACGAGCACATCCTGCAGGGATACCGCCGGGGCCTGGGGGCCAGAATCGACGACGATCTGAGGCGGCGGAGCGACCATGTTTTTTGCGACATAGCCAGCACCGCCCGCCGCGGCCACCGCCACGCTCAGAATAATCAATCGGGATGCTGGCATCTGTCCGAACCCTCGCCCTTGGCAAACCACCTAGCCAAGCCGGACTTTGCAGCGGCAATCGTCAAAACAAGGTTAATGCAATGCTTACGATCGTGATTAATTTAAGGTTTACATAAATTGAATGGATCGCGCCGAGATGCGCGGAAATGCTGGGCCGCCGCTCCGCAAGACGGCTTGCAAGGCATGCCAGCCGACGAAAAATTGATGAATTCAGTTCGCCAGCCTTGCCAGCGCCCATACCATCATGGGGGAATCGGGAAAGGTCAGCAGTCCGCCCAGGCCGAGCGCGATCCCGTAGGGAACACCGGCCGACTCTTCGGCGAAATGACGCAGGAATGGATTGCGGCCGGTGAAAACCGCCAGCGTCGATTTCCGGTAAAGCAGGATCGCGATTGTCAGAAGGCCGCCGATGAATGTCGAGACGACCAGATATTCGACGAGATGCACGTTGAGCCCCATCCACACGGCCGTGGCGGCCAGCAGTTTGGCGTCGCCGCCGCCCATGCCACCCAAGGCGAACAGGCCGAACGTCACGGCAAGGACGATGGCGCCGGCGGCGAAATGTCCGCCATAGGCTGCCCAGTCCATGCCCGTCAGCGGCGCCACCAGCGCGAAGACGACGACAAGCAGGACCGGCACGCGATTGGCGATCGTCATCGACAGCATGTCGGAGATCGCGGCAAACAGCATGCAGAACGGGAAGACGACGAAGATCAGGGCTTCAAGCATCGGCGCTTATGCCTATTGTGCGGATTTCCAGGATACTCAATCTAGGTCGGTTCGATTAACGATTGATGAGGTCCGCATGAAAAGACGGTCGTTGTCGGCAGCACTCTGGACCGGTCACAGAGAAACAGGGGCCGCCATGTGGCGGCCCCTGTCCAGAATGGAATCCAGGTGATCAGCAAATAAGCAGATCAGCTGCCGCTGCTGTTCAGCGTTGTACCGATGGCCGTGAATTTGGCGTTGATGGCATTGCCGAGCGCGCCTGCGCCGGTGATGATGGCGAGCGCGATGAGAGCGGCGATCAGACCATATTCGATGGCGGTCGCGCCGGATTCGTCCTTCACGAAACGTGCGATGAGATTAGACATTCGAGAGCTCCTACTCCACGTGTTACAGCACTTCCGTCAACTTCTGTGATGGTTGATCGGATGCTGCAAATCTAGGGAGAAGCTCTTTCGATCGGCTTAATAAACAGCCTTACCGATTCCTTTCCCGGCTAGAACATGTTGCGTGGTTAACTCCACACTAAGCGCTGGCTAATGTTCTGTTTTGCAGGTCGACGCCGCAAACGGCAAGGGCTTGGGCAGGCTTGCGACGCCTGCACGAGTTTGGTGATGCGCTCGGCCATGCCGACCGCCATATCCGGGCGCAACAAGTCAACTTAACCGTTGGTTCACCAATCTCGTTCATGTTCCGTTGAACAGTCCGCTTGCGTGGAGCGCCGTGATGGCCGTGCCGAGATCCTCAATTCTGATTGCCGTGCTTCTTGCCGCCAGCTTGACCGCGCCCGCCAGGGCCGGCGCCGGGATCGAGGTCACCATGAACCAGGCCAAGATCGTGAAATTGTCGCGCCCCGCCGATACGATCGTCGTGGGCAACCCGGCAATCGCCGACGCCTCCGTCCAGGATGCCTCGACGATCGTGCTCACCGGCAAGGGTTTCGGTGTCACCAATCTCGTCGTTCTCGACCCAGAGGGCAGCCCGATCGTCGACGCACAGGTTACCGTGGTCCGCCAGGCGGCCTCGTCGGTTCGCATTTACCGGCGCGCGGAGGTCCAGACCATGTCGTGCACGCCCTACTGCGAAAGCTCCTACAAGAGCGACGCGGAGAAATCGTCCGAAGCCGAGATGAGCGTCAGCAAATAAGCCATGCGGGCCGTGCCAGCGCCCAGGTTACTGCCTGGTTAAAGCGCCTGCGCCGAGTTTAACGATCATTCAAACCGGACCTCAATTGCTTTGCACTAATACACCTGTCAGCACCGTCCAGGATGGCAGGAACATCGCATGAGCAAGGAAATCGGCTCGACAGATCAACGCAAGATCGAGCGCGCCAGGCCTTTCCAGCGCTTCGTGCGCGACCGGCGCGGCGCCACGGCGCTGGAGTTCGCGCTGCTTGCGATGCCGTTCGCGCTTCTCGTCTTCGCCATCCTCGAAAGCTGCATCTCGTTTGCCAGCCAGGAGGTGATGGCCAACATTACAGACGATGTCGCGCGCCGGCTGCGCACCGGCCAGTTGAGGGCCGCCGACGTCGCCGGAGACAATTTGAAGAACATGATCTGCGGCAAGCTGGAAATCATCGTTTCGCAGGATTGCCCCAATCAGTTGAGCGTCGATCTTCGCCAGTACACGGCTTTCGCCGACGCGGCCCAGGCCGGCTTCAGGATTCAGGGCGGTAACATCCAGCTGACGAATAGCGGCGCCGATGTGCCCTTTACCGTCACGGCGGGTGCGGCGGAGTCAAGGAACATGCTGCGGGTTTTCTACAAATGGCCCATCATGACCAACCTGATGGCGCAGTCGATGGGCGGCAACAAAACGCTGCATTTCGCTTCGGTGACCTGGCAGAACGAGCCGTTCGACAATTGAGACAATCACCGAAGCAACAACAAGAAAAAAGGCAGTGAATATGATGCGTGCGGGGGCACATCAGGGAATTGCTGGGCCCTGGGGCAAATCAATGCTCTGGGGCAAATCAATCCGGTTCTGGTCCAATCGTCGTGGCGTCGCGGCGGTCGAGTTCGCGCTTATCGCGCCTATCCTGCTGGTCATGTATTTCATGACCATGGAGGCTTCGCAGGCCATCGAGACGAGCAAGAAGGTCAGCCGTGTCGGCAGCATGGTCGCCGATCTCGTCACACAACAGCCGATCATCGCCAAAGTGGACCTCGATGCCATCATGAAGATCGGCACCTTGACCCTTCAACCCTATAACCGCTCCGTGCCGGACATCACCATCACGGCCATACAGGTCACCACCGATGCCACGCCGCAGGTCCTGGTGGTGTGGTCGCGCAAGGTGGTCAACGGTGTGAACGGCGTCGGGGCCACCGCCGGCACCGCCACCACGGTTCCGGCAAGCCTCAGGGTCCCCGGAACCTTCCTCGTCCGCGTCGACAGCACCCTGGCCTATAAGCCGATCATCAGCTGGACGACCGACAGCCAACAGAAGCTCGGGTTTGTCGAGACGCTCGCCAAAGGCATGACGATGGGCGAAACCTATTATCTGCGTCCCCGCAGAAGCGTCACGATCCCTTGCAGCGATTGCTGAAAGACTTATTGCCGCCCATCGACCGATACCATCCGCACGATGGCCTCCGCCGCCGCATAGTCCTTGGGAGCCACGGGCATGAAGCCGCCAGCATGCTTCGGCTCCAGAAGGTCGTAGACATCCGGCGTCGTCGATTTGAGGTTGGTGAGGAACACGGTCAGCCGACGCTTGGCTTCCGGATCGAGGTCGCCGCGCACCGCATGGGGACCGTATCTCAGCAGACCCGACGTCCACACGACCTGAAGGGCCGAGGCCGAAAGGCCCGACGATTCGAGCCTTGCCTGCGTGCCCCCAGGCAGTCGCGGCTGACCGTCGGCCGCTGCCTTCACCCAGCCGAACATGGCGTCGGCCTCGCCGCCGACGAGCATGGTTTCAGCCGCCGACGCCGACGGGGCATGGACAAGGAATGGTGCGTCTTCGGCGATCCTGACGTGTTCGGCGGCCAAGCCCGCCAGCGGCAAAAGCGAACCGCCGACGCTGTCCGGCGGCGGCATGGCGATCCGGCGGGTCTCCATGTCAGCCAGGCCGGGCAATTCGCCGTCCCTGGTCAGCAGTACCGAGCGGATGCCGGCCGCACCGTCTGAATCGACCGGAGCTACGAGCGGCTCGACGCATTCGCAGCGTTGCAGCGCCGTGGCGTAGGCGGTCGCCGAATAGATGGCGTATTCGATCCGCGCATTGGCCTGTGCCTCGATCAGTGCCGCGTAATCGCGGGCAACGACGAATTCCACCTTCATGCCGAGCGCATTGGTAAAGGCTTGCGTCAGCACGGCCAGCCCCGGAACGGTATTGCCGGCGCCGGGTTCGGCGACGATACCGATGCGAAATGTGCCGATATCGTCGCGCCAGTCTGCCCACGCCGGTCCACAACAGAACGCACCGTTCACAGCCATGAGGGCAGTCCATGTCTTGAGCGCAGCCTTCATGACAGGACCGCCTTGCCTCTTGTTTCGTCCATGGGCGCCCAACTGGTCGCGACACCTGATCTTTGCGCCTTCCGAATTGCCAAGGCCGCCATGGAACCCTATGTCTTGAGGTCCACACTGGCAACAAATGACCCGATGGCGCGTGCATTCCTCTTTGTCCTGGATTCCTTCGGCATCGGCGGCGCGGCCGACGCAGAACGCTATGGCGACGCCGGTGCAAACACGCTGGCGCACATCGCCGAAGCTTGCGCGGAAGGGCGCGCCGATCGCGACGGGCTTCGTCAGGGACCACTGTTCGTCCCCCACATGGCATCGCTGGGACTTGGCAAGGCGGCCGAGACGGCGACAGGACTGGGTTTTGCTCATTTCGGGACGGACCTGCTCGCCAATGCCTTCCATGGCGCGGCGCAGGAGATTTCGAGCGGCAAGGACACGCCTTCCGGCCACTGGGAGATCGCAGGCCTGCCAGTACGCTTCGACTGGGGTTATTTCCCGGATACGGTTCCCGCCTTTCCGGCCGACCTGACCGAGGCGATCATCCGCGAGGGCAAGGTTTCAGGCATCCTCGGCAATTGCCATGCGCCAGGCACCGAGATCATCGAGCGGTTCGGCGAGGAACACATCCGCACGGGCAAGCCGATCTGCTACACATCGGTCGATTCCGTCCTGCAGATCGCCGCGCATGAGGTTCATTTCGGCCTGGAGCGGCTTTATGAATTGTGCCAGGTGGTTCGCCGGCTGGTTGACCCGCTGAGGATCGGACGGGTAATCGCGCGCCCCTTCGTCGGCGAGACATCAGCCACCTTCGAGCGAACCTACAACCGCCAGGACTACGCCGTGCCGCCACCCGAAGCGACATTGCTCGACCGGCTGACGGCGCGCGGCAGCCGCGTCATCGCCGTTGGCAAGATCGGCGACATCTTCGCCCATCGCGGGATTTCGCAGGTGCGCAAGGCGGCGGGCAACATGGCCATGTTCGACCAGGCGCTGGGCGCCATGGACGAGGCTGGCGACGGTGACCTCGTGTTCGCCAATTTCGTCGATTTCGACACCGAATTCGGCCATCGCCGCGACGTCGCCGGTTATGCCGCCGCACTCGAGGCCTTCGACCGGCGTCTGCCGGAGGCGTTTGCGAAGCTGAAGCAGGGCGACCTTCTCATCCTGACCGCCGACCACGGCAACGATCCGACCTGGCGCGGCACCGATCATACGCGCGAACGCATTCCGGTCATCGGCACTGGACCCGGCCTCAAAGGCGGCGACATAGGGCTGAGGGCGACATTCGCCGATATCGGCGAGACGGTTGCCGAACATCTGCGGCTGGCGCGCGGCCGTAACGGCACGTCCTTCCACGCCACGATTCGCGGTCATGCCTGAATTGCCCGAAGTCGAGACAGTCCGGCGCGGCCTGCAGCCGGTCATGGAAGGTGCTCATCTGGCCAAGGTCGAGATGAGACGACCCGATCTGCGCTTCCCCTTTCCCGAACGGTTCTCGGAGCGGCTGACGGGCAGGACGGTCACGGCGCTTGGCCGGCGCGCCAAATATCTGACCATGCATATGCAGGGCGGTCCGGTTCTGATCTGCCACCTCGGCATGTCGGGCTCCTTTCGCATCGAGACCGGCGACAACGACGAGACACCGGGCGTGTTCCATCATGAGCGTTCGAAGAGCGCGGCGCACGATCATGTCGTGTTCCATGTCGTTTCCGCGGCCGGCGCGCGCTCCCGGGTGATCTTCAACGACCCGCGCCGCTTCGGTTTCATGCTGTTTGCGGAAGAGCCGCCGGAGACGCATCCGATGCTGGGCGGACTGGGTGTCGAGCCCACCGGCAATGCGCTGGACGGCGTTCTGCTTGCCTCGCTGCTGAAAGGCCGCAGAGCGCCGCTCAAGGCAGCGCTTCTCGACCAGAGGCTGATCGCCGGCTTAGGCAATATATACGTCTCGGAGGCCCTCTGGCGCGCAGGGCTGTCACCCCTGCGCGAGGCAGGCACCATCGCCAAGCCAGGCAAGAAGGCCAGGGAACAAAGCGAAGGCCTCGCCGAGGCAATCCGTTCGGTCGTCGCGGACGCCATCGCGGCCGGCGGGTCTTCACTGCGCGACTATGTGCGCACCGATGGGTCGCTGGGTTATTTCCAGCATTCCTTCGCCGTGTACGACCGCGAGGGTGAGCCTTGCCCCAAGCCCGGCTGCAGCGGCCATGTCCAACGTATCGTGCAGAGCGGACGCTCGACCTTCTATTGCCGGACCTGTCAGAGGTAAGCTAGACCGCCGTCGAGCAAGGAGAAGCAGCCCATGGACTATGAGACGATCATCACCGAGACGCGTGGCAAGGTCGGGCTGATCACGCTGAACCGGCCAAAAGCGCTCAATGCGTTGAATTCCCGGATCCTTGCTGAACTCGTCTCGGCCGTGAACGGTTTCTGCGCCGATCCTGGCATCGGCGCCGTGGTTGTTACCGGTTCCGACAAGGCCTTTGCCGCCGGTGCCGACATCAAGGAAATGCAGGCGATCTCCTACGCGGATGCCTACAGCCAGGACTTCTTCGTTGGCTGGGAAGAGTTCACGCGGGCACGAAAGCCGATCATCGCGGCGGTGGCCGGCTATGCCCTGGGAGGCGGCTGCGAACTCGCCATGATGTGCGACTTCATCATTGCCGCCGATACGGCCAAATTCGGCCAGCCCGAGATCACGCTCGGTGTCATTCCCGGCATGGGCGGGTCGCAACGCCTGACCCGGTTCGTCGGCAAATCGAAAGCAATGGACATGTGCCTGACGGGACGAATGATGGATGCCGCCGAGGCCGAACGTTCGGGCCTGGTGTCGCGGGTCGTTCCGGCCGCCGAGCTGGTCGAAGAGGCCGTCAAGGCGGCGGCCAAAATCGCGGATTTCTCGCTGCCATCGGTGATGATGGCCAAGGAAGCGGTGAACCGGGCCTATGAGACGACGCTTGCCGAGGGATTGCGCTTCGAACGCCGCCTGTTCCACTCGCTTTTCGCGCTCGAAGACCAGAAGGAAGGGATGGCGGCGTTCGCCGAAAAGCGGAAGCCGAATTTCACCAACCGGTAGGGCGTGGCGGGCCAGCGTCCGAAACCCGTGGCATCGGCAAAAAGAACGCCCGTCGGCGTTGACGCGCCGGAAAAGCTGAACTATAAGCCGCACCAACCGAGGCGGCCCCGTGGCTGCCCGTTTGTTTTTTGCGCCCTGCGGCACGCCGCGTGCGCCGACCAGATCAGAAGAGAGGCATCATGGCCAACACATCCTCGGCCAAAAAGGCAACGCGCAAGATCGCCCGCCGCGCAGCGATCAACAAGAACCGCCGCTCGCGCGTCCGCACCTACGTGCGCCAGGTCGAAGAGGCACTCGCCTCCGGCGACAAGGCCGCCGCACAGGCCGCCTTCAAGGCAGCCGAGCCGGAATTGATGCGCGCCGCAACCAAGGGCGTGATGCACAAGAACACAGCGTCCCGCAAGGTGTCGCGCCTCGCCCAGCGCCTCAAGGTGCTGTCGGCCTGACATCGCCTTTTCAGGACGATCTTCTTCGAACCCGGCCGATCGCGCCGGGTTTTTTCGTTTGCCGGCAAGTACTTAAAAAGAATAGCCGCAGACAGCCCCAAGTGCAGATTCCCGAGTGCGAAATGATTTGCCGGCACATACATGCCCGCTGATGACCGGCACGCTTGAAAAGCGCCGACTGAAAAGACTACGCTCCGCACAAATAGCTATTTTTTTTCAAGCGGTTAGCGACAGTCATCCACAGCTTGTCCACAACGCGCCGAAGAGACGGGAGGACAACTGGCTGTCAAGTGAATTATTTCAGAAAATTTCGCGCCGGCCCGGCTTTTTCATATTCGTCGGAAAAGGGTTTGAATCCCAATGGCTTTGTCAAAATATGCCGCTGCGGCATGGCGCTCCAACCTGCCCGAGGTAACCAGATTCCTTAAAAATCCGTTAGACGTGGCCTTGCCCTATCCACAGCGATTTCGGTAATGTCGATCTATCGAACGGGACGGGCCTCTGGCCCTAACCCAGCCTTACGCGGCCAGCTTAAATTGGCGGGATTTGCGACGTGGATCAAGTCCGCGAACGGGTATGGTTTGCTCTTTTTCGATACGGTAGGGGACTGGCGTAACTAGACATGGCAGGTAGGACGGCGCGCCGGCGCTCTTTCGCCGGACGGTGTTGTATTGCCCTGACATACCCAACGCGGACTGGCTTCCATGGGCCGGCACCGGTTCCCGTCGGATAGTGGGCGACGTTCATTGCCGGCGGCGGCAATGGGCATCGTAGCGAAGACACGGTCGCCGGAAAAGGATGCAGGAGGCGCATCCCCAGCGAAAAACAGGTACAGAAAGGCAAGGAACTCGATCATGCAGAGCGGCATCGAAAGGGAGCTTACGGGCGACCTCCCATTTCCTGGAACTTTGATCGGAGCAAACGAGATGGCGGTCTCCAGCGACGCGGAACAGAAGTTCGACCGGGTCAAGGCCCAGTTGAAGGCGCGCCTGGGAACCGAAGTCTATTCCAGCTGGTTTGGGCGCATGAAGGTCGCGGAAGCGTCCAAGGGCATTGTCCGCATCTCCGTGCCCACCGCATTCCTGCGCTCGTGGATCAACGGCCACTATCATGATCTCATTTCAGAGCTGTGGAAGCACGAGGATCCCGAGCTTCTCAAGATCGAAATCGTCGTGCGCACCGCAACCCGTCAGGGGCGCGGCCAGCCCGAACCGGAATTGGCGCCGGCCCGCAAGATGACGCGGCAGACGCAGACGGCGCTGGCCGCCGGCACCGTCAGTCCAAGTAGGGTGGAGCGGTCTCCGATGCCGCGTCCGGGCGTGCCGGTCGAGAGCGAGTTCCGCCACAATGTCCTGGGATCACCGCTTGATCCGCGTTACACGTTCGGCTCCTTCATCGAGGGACCGTCGAACCGCGTTGCCTTCGCCGCCGCCAAGGCCGTGGCGGAATCGCAGTCGAGCGCGGTACGCTTCAACCCGCTTTTCCTGCATGCCACCGTCGGGCTCGGCAAGACGCACCTGCTGCAGGCCATCGCGGCGGAATCGCTGAAGCAGAACCCGAAGTCACGCGTCGTCTACCTCACCGCGGAGTATTTCATGTGGCGCTTCGCCACGGCGATCCGCGACAACAACGCACTGACGCTCAAGGAGCAGTTGCGCGACATCGATCTCTTAATCATCGATGACATGCAATTCCTGCAGGGCAAATCGATCCAGCATGAATTCTGTCATCTGATCAACATGCTGCTCGACAGCGCCAAGCAGGTCGTCGTTGCCGCCGACCGGCCACCGTCGGAGCTGGAATCGCTCGAACCGCGGGTCCGTTCGCGTCTCAATGGCGGCGTCGCGCTCGAAATGTCGGCGCCCGATTTCGCCATGCGGCTCGGCATGCTCAAACTGCGTCTGGCCACGGCCAGGATCGACGATGCATCGCTGGGCATTTCCGAAGAGATCCTCAACCACGTTGCCCGCACCGTGACCGGCAGCGGACGTGAACTGGAGGGCGCCTTCAACCAGCTCCTGTTTCGCCAGTCGTTCGAGCCGCAGATCACCATCGACCGCATCGACGAGATCCTCGGCCACATCTATCGCACGGGCGAGCCGAAGCGGGTCCGCATCGAGGACATTCAGCGCATCGTGGCGCGTCACTACAACGTCTCGAAGACGGAATTGCTGTCCAATCGGCGCACGCGCACCATCGTCAAGCCGCGACAGGTCGCCATGTATCTGTCGAAGGTGATGACGCCGCGCTCGCTGCCGGAAATCGGACGGCGCTTCGGTGGTCGCGATCACACGACGGTGCTGCACGCCGTGCGCAAGATCGAGGACCTTTCCGGCAATGACAACACGCTGGCGCAGGAACTGGAATTGCTGAGAAGGCTGATCAACGACCAGGCCTGACCGGCCAGAAGCGCCCGCTTGCGGGGTTGGCCAGCTTTATCCCCAGAAAGCCCGCGCAACCGGCCCGAACCGGTGGCGCGGGCTTGCGTTCACTGGTTTTTTCCTGTCAGTTTGCGTAGATTCTGAAGCCTGTTCAGAGCTTTCGCGGGGCGCCGGCAGCCGGAGACCCGTTCATTCATTCAAGCGAGCCTGTTTCGTCATGCGTGTTATCCTGGAACGGTCAAATCTCCTGAAGTCGCTCAACCACGTGCACCGCGTGGTCGAACGGCGCAACACCATACCGATCCTGTCGAACGTGCTTCTCAGCGCGGACGGCGCCAGCCTCGAAATGAAGGCCACCGACCTCGACCTAGAGGTGACGGAAGCGACGCCCGCCAAGGTCGAGCGCGGCGGCGCGACGACGGTCCCCGCGCACCTGCTCTATGACATCGTGCGCAAGCTCTCCGACGGCGCCGAGGTAATGCTGAAGACGGATGAGGACGGCAACGCCATGACGGTGACGTCGGGCCGCTCGAGCTTCCGCCTGCAGTGCCTGCCGCAATCCGATTTTCCCGAGCTTTCGGCCGGATCCTTCTCGCACATCTTCCGCCTCGATGCGGTGGCGCTGAAGGGCCTGATCGAGAAGACGCAGTTCGCCATCTCCACCGAGGAGACACGCTACTATCTCAACGGCATCTACCTGCACACGCATGAAGTCGGCGGCAAGCTGAAGCTGCGCTCGGTGGCAACCGACGGCCATCGGCTGGCGCGCGCCGAGATTGACGCGCCGGCCGGCTCCGAGGGCATGCCGGGCATCATCATTCCGCGCAAAACAGTGAGCGAGTTGCAGAAACTGGTCGACGATCCGGATGTCGCCGTGACCACCGAACTGTCCGACACCAAAATCCGCTTCACCATCGGCAGCGTCGTCCTCACCTCGAAGCTGATCGACGGCACCTTCCCGGACTATCAGCGAGTCATTCCGACCGGCAACGACAAGAAGCTGATCCTCGACCGCCAAAGCTTCGCCGCAGCGGTCGACCGGGTCTCGACCATCTCTTCCGAACGCGGCCGCGCGGTGAAGCTCTCGATCAGCGAAGGCCAGGTGACGCTTGCGGTCAACAATCCGGATTCAGGCAGCGCCACGGAAGAACTGGCGGCCGACTATTCGGCCGACCCGATCGAGATCGGCTTCAACGCCAAATACCTGCTCGATGTCGCCGCGCAATTGACCGGCACGGAGGCCAAATTCATGTTGGCCGATGCCGGTTCGCCGACGCTGATCCACGACATGGCCGATGAGACCGCGCTTTACGTGCTGATGCCGATGCGGGTATAGCCGGCGCGGCGTCGCTGGCGATACGACTAGGCCTTGGTTGCGGCGACTTCTACAGGCGGATAGCGGTTGCCGGCACAAACCCACATAAGTAAGCTCACGCTTACCAATTTTCGCAACTATGCGACCCTTGCGATAGATGTCGCGCCGGGCGCCGTGGTCTTTTCCGGCGACAATGGTGCCGGTAAGACCAATCTCCTCGAAGCGATCTCCTTTTTGACACCGGGACGCGGCTTGCGCCGCGCAGCCTACGGGGATGTGGCCCGTGAGGGTGGCGATGGCGGTTTTGCCCTGCATGCACGGCTCGACGGACCTGAAGGCGAGGTCGAGATCGGTACAGGCATTTCCGGGGGCGACACCGCGGAAAGCGGCAGGCGGGTGCGTATAAATGGAGCCGCGGCGCGGGCCGAGGACATGCTGGAATGGCTGCGGGTCGTGTGGCTGACGCCGGCGATGGATTCGCTGTTCACCGGGCCGGCCGCGGATCGCCGGCGCTTTCTCGACCGGCTGGTGCTAGCGATCGATCCCGGCCATGGCCAGCGCGCACTCGATTACGAGAAGGCGATGCGAGGCCGTAACCGCTTGCTGACGGAAGGCTCGCGGGATGCCAGCTGGTTCGAGGCGATAGAGACGCAGATGGCCGAGACCGGCGTGGCGATAGCGGCCGCGCGCGCCGAGTTGGTGCGCCTGCTGGTGGCCATGATCGACAGGCTGCCCGACACCGGACCGTTTCCGCGGGCCGATATCGGCCTTTCGGGTGAATTGGAGGCCGAGATTGCCGGTGCGCCGGCGGTCGATGTCGAGGAGCGGTTCCGACGGGCGCTTGCCGATGGCCGCGACCGCGACCGCGCCGCCGGACGTACCCTCGAGGGCCCGCACCGCTCGGACCTCATGGTCCGGCACCGGCCCAAGGCAATGCCGGCCGAACTCTGCTCGACCGGCGAACAGAAGGCGTTGCTGGTCGGCATCGTGCTGTCGCATGCCCGGCTGACCGGCGAAATGTCCGGCCTGACGCCGATCCTGCTGCTCGACGAGATCGCGGCGCACCTCGATGGCGGCCGGCGCGCGGCACTGTTCTCGATCCTGGAAGACCTGAACTGCCAGGCTTTCATGACGGGTACCGATGCGGCGCTGTTTTCCAGCCTGCATGGCCGCGCTCAGTTCCTGACGGTCGACCATGGCACGGTTGGGCCAACCGAAGACCCCTGACAATATTTTTCGGCCGCTATATGGTCCTGACATGACTACCGCCCTCACCGCCGACGAGATCGAACGCTATGCCCGCCACATCGTGCTGCCCGAGGTCGGCGGCGCTGGCCAGCAGAAGCTCAAGCAGGCGCGGGTGCTGGTGATCGGCGCTGGCGGGCTCGGGGCGCCGGTGCTTGAATATCTCGCCGCGGCCGGTGTCGGCACGCTCGGCATTGTCGACGACGACACTGTTTCGCTCTCCAACCTACAACGGCAGGTCATTCACGGCACCGATACGGTCGGCATGCTGAAAACCCAGAGCGCCGGCGCTGCGATCGCCCGCATCAATCCCAACATATCGGTCGAAACGCACACATTCCGGCTCACCGCGGAAAACGCCCCTGCCCTCGTCGCCAAGTACGATATCGTCGTCGACGGGTCCGACAATTTCGAGACGCGTTATGTGGTTGCCGATGCATGCGCCAGCGAAGGGAAGCCGCTGGTGCATGCGGCCGTCGGACGTTTCGATGGCTCGGTCACCGTGTTGAAGCCTTTCGAGGACGGCAGGGACGGCAAGCCGAACCCGAGCTATCGGGATCTGTTTCCCGAAGCCCCGCCGCCGGGCCTGGTGCCGTCCTGTGCGGAGGCCGGAGTGCTCGGCGCGCTGACCGGCGTCGTCGGCACCCTGCAGGCAATGGAGGCGATCAAACTGGTCACCGGCATAGGCGAGCCGCTGATCGGCCGGCTGCTGCTTTACGATGCGCTCGCCGCCCGCTTCGAGACCATCCGCTACAAAAGACGCTGATCTTGGAACAACCCCCTGTTTCGATCACGCAAATCCCCGCCGATTTCGGCCGCTGGGGTGATGTGCTTGCCCTGATCATGCATGCCTTCGCCTTCATGGACGGCATCATCGACCCGCCGTCGTCGGCTCACCTGCTCACGGTCGAAGCACTGCGCGCCAAAGCCTTGCGGGAGACAGGCTTTCTGGCGCTCGACGGCGACAGGATCGTGGGCTGCGTTTTTGCTCTCGAAAAGGCCGAGGGTCTTTATGTCGGCAAGCTCGCCGTCGCCCCGGACCGGCAGGGGCAAGGCATTGGCCGGCGGCTGATGCAAGCGGCCGAAGATCTGGCCCGCAGCCGCGGCAAGGCCGACATCGAACTGGAGACGAGGATCGAACTGGCCGCAAATCATGCCGCCTTTGCCCGGCTCGGCTTTCGCGAAACCGAACGGACGGCGCATGAGGGCTATGACAGGCCGACGTCCATCACCATGCGCAAGACCATTTCGTAAGCTTCGGTTTATGAGAGCCGGCGCCTGGAAGGTTTTCAGGTCCTGAGCGGCAGCACGCGGTCCGGCGGGCGATGGCCATCGACGAAGGCGCGGATATTGATGATGACCTTCTCGCCCATGTCGATGCGGCCCTCGAGCGTGGCCGAGCCCATATGCGGCAGAAGCACGACCTTGTTCCTGGCGGCCAGCTTCAAGAGCTTGCTGTTCAGGGCCGGTTCGTGCTCGTAAACGTCCAGGCCGGCGCCGGCGATCTTGCCGTCCTGGATCAGCTTGACCAGCGCTTCTTCGTCGATGATGTCGCCGCGGGCAGTGTTGACGATATAGGCGGTGGGCTGCAGCAACGCGAGCCGCCGCGCCGACAGAAGATGAAAGGTGGCGGGTGTCGAGGGACAATTCACCGAGATGATGTCCATGCGGGCCAGCATCTGGTCGAGACTTTCCCAATAGGTCGCCTCCAGCCCATCCTCGACCGCCGGCAGCACACGATGCCGGTTGTGATAGTGAATGGACAGGCCGAAAGCCTTGGCTCGCCTGGCAACGGCGGTGCCGATGCGGCCCATGCCGACAATGCCGAGCCGCTTGCCCCAGATGCGCCGGCCAAGCATCCAGGTCGGCGACCAGCCGGCCCATTTCTTGTCGCCCGTGAGCACACTGGCGCCTTCCGCTAGCCGGCGCGGCACCGCCAGCATCAACGCCATGGTCATATCGGCGGTATCTTCGGTGAGCACGTTGGGCGTGTTGGTGACGGTGATGCCCCTCTTGGCCGCCGCCGCCACGTCGATCTTGTCGACGCCGTTGCCGAAATTGGCGATCAGCTTGAGATTGTCGCCGGCCTGGGCAATCAGTGCGGCGTCGATCTGGTCGGTCACGGTCGGCACCAGCACGTCGGCTTCCTTGACCGCGGCGACCAGTTCCGGCTGCGTCATCGGCCTGTCCTCGACGTTCAGCCTTGCGTCGAACAGCTCGCGCATGCGGGTCTCGACCGGGTCGGGCAGCTTTCGCGTGATGACCACGAGAGGCTTCTTTTTGCCTACCATTGTTTCCCTCGTTGAGACCTCTTTAACCAAGACA
Source organism: Mesorhizobium sp. BR-1-1-10 (assembly GCF_020165595.1). NCBI lineage: Bacteria > Pseudomonadati > Pseudomonadota > Alphaproteobacteria > Hyphomicrobiales > Phyllobacteriaceae > Mesorhizobium > Mesorhizobium sp. BR-1-1-10. Next base: position 360,156 of record NZ_JAIUIL010000006.1, read on the forward strand.
GGCGAAACTGAAAGCCGGTCGCGGTAGCCGATTTACCCATGTAACAAGCGGTGCCGCCGAAGACAAAGAAAAAGGGGTGCCGCAGCCATCGGGCCGGTGCCGAAAGGAACGAAAGTGTCTGGTTTCGCGTCGCTTCGCCTGGCCCTCAGCGCAGCATTTCTCGGCGCTCTTCTCTATTCTCCGCTTGCCGGCGCGCAAAGCGCGGCCGCTCCCGCCCAGAGCGCCATCACGCTCGGACCGAGCGGCCTGCCGCTGCCGCGATTCGTCAGCCTGAAATCCGGCCGCGTCAACTCGCGTGTCGGCCCCGGCGCCAACTATTCGGTCGACTGGATGTACATGAAGGCTGGCCTGCCCATGGAAATCATCCAGGAATTCGATACGTGGCGGCGCGTGCGCGACGCCGACGGCTCGGAAGGATGGATCAACCAGTCGCTGCTTTCGGGCCGACGTACCGCAATCGTCGCTCCCTGGCAGCGCGGCAAGGGCGGCCAGATCAACCTTCTCAAGAGCCCCGAAAAGGATGCCAGAGTGGTGGCGATCGTAGAACCCGGCGTCATGGGCACGATCAAAGCCTGCGACGGCCAGTGGTGCGAGATGACGTTCGACGGCCACACCGGCTGGCTTGCCCAGTCGGTCGTCTGGGGCGCTTATCCGGGCGAGCGGGTCAAGGACTGAACGTCTCGCTCGCTTTTGCGCCCGATACGGCCGAGATGGGTATCCTGAAATCCTGTTGACAGCTTCAAGCCGTAGCCCAGCGCGCGGTCGATCGCGATATGCGCGATCCAGATCAGTGCGACGGCGTTGCCGACCGCACTGCCGGCGAGGTGCCCGGCAAGCAACACAAGCACCGGTACGATCAGAATGTGCAAGGCGTTGTAGGCAATGGCGCCGACGCGTGGGCCGCCGAGATAACCCAGCATCGACAGGTCCGGCGCCAGGATGAGCAACGCGAAGAGCCACCAGGAAACGCCTGTCGCGCCATAGAAGACGATCGCGGCAGCCGCCGCGACGGCCCATTCGAGCCGGACTATCCAATCGAGGAATTTCATCCCAGACCGCTTATTCCGGCCTTGCCGATCATTCCGGACGCTTGGGACGCAGCCTCACCACGATATCGACATTGGCGATCTCCATGCCTTCGGGCGGCTCCGGCAGATTGGTGACGGTTACCGGGCCGTTGGCGATGTCGAAAATCCTGTTTTCGCCTTCGATGTAGAAATGGTGGTGGTCGGAGGTGTTGGTGTCGAAGTAGGTCTTGGAACCTTCGACGGCGAGAATGCGCAGCAGCCCCGCCTGGGTAAACTGGTGAAGCGCGTTGTAGACGGTGGCCAGCGATACCGGCACGCCGGCGGCCTGCGCCTCCTCATGCAGTTCCTCAGCCGACAAATGGCGGTCGCCCTTGGCGAAAAGCAGGTCGGCCAGCGCAATGCGCTGACGGGTCGGCCTCAGGCCGGCTTCACGTACCCGCTTGTCCACAGCGACATTTTCCTTCCGGCAGCCCCGGTCCATCTGGTCTTCCAAGCTCGCAGTCCCGCTTCAAGACACGCCCAGAATGGCAAAAAAATGAATGTCTGCCGGAACCGGACCCCTGTTGACATATATTCTGTCGCCCGAATGCGATCAATAGCGCGCATTGACCCGGGCAGACTGGCGGGTTAAGCGCAAACGCCGGTTTCCGGCCTGAAACAGATTGTGTTAGGACACCAACGACAAGGGCGCGCTACCGCCCGGACGATATGGGGACGAAATTGATGGCGGGTTCGAAATCCAGCTACGACTACGAAGAATTGCTGGCCTGCGCTCGTGGCGAGCTGTTCGGAGAGGGCAATGCCCAGTTGCCCTACCCGCCGATGCTGATGTTCGACCGTATCACCGAGGTCAGCGAGACCGGCGGCGCCTTCGACAAGGGTTTCATTCGCGCGGAATTCGATATCAATCCCGACCTGTGGTTCTTTGCCTGCCATTTCATCGGCAATCCGATCATGCCGGGCTGTCTGGGCCTTGACGCCCTGTGGCAATTGACCGGCTTCTATCTCGGCTGGCTTGGCGAACCCGGCAAGGGAATGGCGCTGTCGACCGGAGAGGTCAAGTTCAAGGGCATGGTCACGCCATCGGTCAAGAAGGTCGAGTACGGCGTTGATTTCAAGCGTGTGATGCGCGGCCGGCTGGTGCTCGGCATCGCCGATGGCTGGATGAAGGCGGATGGCGAGCCCATATATGCGGCGACGGACCTGAAGGTCGGTCTGTCCAAGCAGTCGGCGGTCGCTTGACCGCAGCCCTGGCCCGCGCATTGGCCAGCATCCCTGGAAGGAGTTGCGAATGAGACGTGTCGTAGTCACAGGCCTCGGCATCGTGTCGTCGATCGGCAACAATGCCAACGAGGTGCAGACCTCGCTGCATGACGCCAGATCCGGCATCAGCTTTTCCGATTCCTTTGCCGAACATGGCTTCCGGTGCCAGGTCTGGGGCGCGCCGACGCTCGATCCTTCGGCGATGATCGACCGCCGCGCGATGCGATTCCTAAGCCACGGCGCGGCGTGGAATCACGTCGCCATGGACCAGGCGATCGCGGATGCCGGCCTCGACGAGAGCGACATCACCAACGAGCGCACCGGCATCGTCATGGGTTCGGGCGGTCCCTCGACCCGCACCATCGTCGAGGCGGCCGAAACCACGCTCAAGAACGGCAGCCCCAAGCGCATCGGTCCCTTCGCGGTGCCGAAGGCGATGTCGTCGACGGCCTCGGCAACCTTGGCCACATGGTTCAAGATCCATGGCGTCAACTATTCGATCTCCTCGGCCTGCTCGACCTCGGCGCATTGCATCGGCAATGGCTACGAGCTGATCCAGTGGGGCAAGCAGGACATGGTCTTTGCTGGCGGCCACGAGGATCTCGACTGGACGATGTCGGACTTGTTCGACGCCATGGGCGCCATGTCGTCGAAGTTCAACGACAGGGCCCCAACCGCATCGCGCGCCTACGACGCCAATCGCGACGGCTTCGTCATAGCCGGCGGCGCCGGCGTACTGGTGCTGGAAGAGCTGGAGCACGCCAAGGCGCGCGGCGCCAAGATCTACGCGGAGATCGTCGGCTACGGCGCCACTTCGGACGGTTTCGACATGGTTGCGCCCTCGGGCGAAGGCGCGGTCCGCTGCATGCGCCAGGCGCTGGCGACGGTTTCCACGCCGGTCGACTACATCAACACGCACGGCACCTCGACGCCGGTCGGCGATTCCAAGGAAATGGGCGCGATCCGTGAAGTGTTCGGCGAGAAGATGCCGTTCATCACGTCGACGAAGTCGCTGACCGGCCATTCTCTGGGCGCGGCGGGCGTGCAGGAATCCATCTATTCGATCCTGATGATGCAAGGCGGCTTCATCGGCGAAAGCGCCCATATCGAGACGCTCGATCCGGAATTCGAGGGCATGCCGATCGTACGCAAGCGCATCGACAACGCAGGGATCGACACCGTTCTGTCGAACTCCTTCGGTTTCGGCGGCACCAACGCGACGCTCGTTTTCCAGCGCTACTCCGCATAAGGCCAAGTTTTTCATATAAGGATTGCCGGCCATGGACGGATTGATGAAGGGCAAGCGCGGGCTTGTCATGGGTGTTGCCAACGATCATTCGATCGCCTGGGGCATTGCCAGGAAATTGTCCGAACAGGGGGCGGAACTGGCCTTCACCTACCAGGGCGAGGCTTTTGGCCGCCGGGTCAAGCCGCTCGCCGACAAGCTCGGCGCTTCGCTGGTCGTTCCCTGCGACGTCGAGGACAGCGCTTCGGTCGCCGCCACGTTCGAGACGCTTGGCAAGGCGTGGGGCGGACTGGACTTCGTCGTCCATGCCATCGGCTTTTCCGACAAGAACGAGTTGAAAGGCCTCTATGCCGATACCAGCCGGGACAATTTCGTCCGCACCATGGTGATCTCCTGCTATTCCTTCACCGAGGTGGCGCGCAATGCCGCGCCCCTGATGACCGCCGGCGGCTCGATGATCACGCTGACCTATGCCGGCTCGGTCCGCGTCATGCCGAACTATAATGTCATGGGCGTCGCCAAGGCTGGCCTGGAGGCCAGCGTGCGCTACCTCGCCAACGACTACGGTCCGCGCGGCATCCGGGTCAACGGCATCTCGGCCGGTCCGGTGCGTACACTGGCCGGCGCCGGCATTTCGGACGCCCGCCACATGTTCTCCTACCAGCAACGAAACTCGCCGCTGCGCCGGACGGTGACGATCGACGAGGTCGGCGGCTCCGCGCTGTATCTCCTGTCCGACCTTGCTTCCGGCGTCACAGGCGAAATCCACTATGTCGATTCCGGCTACCATATCGTGTCGATGCCGACCCTCGACGAGTTGAAGCAGACGGATGGCGGCCGCGACTGACGAGCGGCCCCGGTCACGCGGGTCTTTTGCCAGTAAAGAAAATAATCCTCTCCGGTAAAATTGGATTCATTCGCGGAAACCCATTTTAAGAAGGTTTCCGCTATAAAGCTCCCGTCTGGGGACCTTTTTCATGCCTGCCGCCATCAACCCGAAGCGAACACCCGTGTTCCGACTGCTCACGATAGCAAGTTCGGGCATTGGCAGTTTCGTCCTCGGAATCTGGGGGCTGAAGCACGGTCTCGGCGACGGATTTGCCGGCATTTCGGCTGATATGATGGTGTCGATCATGGCCGCGCTTTGTGCGCTGGCCGCATCGGTGGCGGCGATGTCCTTCTTTGCTGGTGTCGATGAATCGGCGGATTTCGTCTTCAACGAAACCCATTTCGACAAGCTGACCGGACTGCTGGCCCGCCCGGCGATGGTCGGCAAGATCGCCGAGGCGGCATGCGCGACAAGCCGCACCGGGGAACCGATGTTCCTGATCGACATCGACATCGACCGGTTCAAGCAGATCAACGATGCAATCGGCTACACTCACGGTGACGAACTGATCCGCGCCTTCACCAAGCGGCTGCACGACTGCGTGCCGGCGCGCGCACTGATCGGGCGGATCGGGGCCGGCGAGTTCGCGGTGCTGCTTCCCGATCACCAGATCCAGGGGACCCTGGAAAGCATGGTCGAGAGGCTCATCGACGAGATGATGGAGCCGTATGAACTCAGCACCCACCAGCAATCGGTGAGCCTGTCGGTGGGCATCGTGGCGATGCCCAAGGATGGGATCGATCCGGTCCTCATCCTGCGCCGTTCCAACCTGGCGCTGCAGAATGCGCGCGCCAGCGGGGTTGGCAACTGGTCGGTCTTCAACAGCGATATGGGGCGGGTGGCCGACCATCGCCAATGGGTCGAGTCCGAACTGCACAATGCGTTCGAGCGCGGCGATTTCGACCTGCATTATCAGCCGCAGCTCGACCTTCCGACCGGCCGCATCGTCGGCTACGAGGCGTTGATCCGGTGGCAGCATCCCGAACGCGGCATGATCCCTCCGATGGAGTTTATCCAGATCGCCGAGGAGACCGGCATGATCAATCCGATCGGCGAATGGGTGCTGCGCAAGGCCTGCAGCGATGCCCGCCATCTGCCGGACGACTGTTTCGTCGCCGTCAACATCTCGCCGGTCCAGTTCATGACCAAGGATTTCGTCGGCCTTGTGCGCGACACGATGCGGAGCACCGGCATCAAGCCGTCACGGCTGGAACTGGAAGTCACCGAGACGGCGATGATGCAGGACCGCGACCGCGCGGCCGCCATCCTGAAAGAACTCGCCGAGATGGGGATCTCGGTCGCTGTCGATGATTTCGGCACCGGCTATTCCAACCTCAGCTATCTGATCGACTTCTCATTCGGCAAGCTGAAGATCGACCGCTCCTTCGTCAGCCGCATCGATACCGATGCGAGCTCCGGCGCGGTCGTATCGACCATTGTCGGGCTTTCACGGGCGCTTGGCGTCAGCATCATTGCCGAGGGCGTCGAGACCGAGAACCAAGCGACACTGCTGCGGGCAGCTGGTTGCGAAGTGGTGCAGGGCTATCTGTTCGGCCGGCCGGCGCCGCTCAAATTCAGCGCTGGTGACAGGCACGCCACCGACGAAGTCCGGCGCGTCGCCAATCTACACTGACCTACAACATGTCGCGGCAATAGGATTCGCCCGACCTGCTGTAAGCTTCCGATTTATGGATGGCGTTGTCCCCGAACCGATGACACTTCCGGGCGACACGCATTAAATGCATCGCGTCAGCGCCGTGCGACAAACACCTTGAACATGCCGTCGCGGGCAAGCTCGGCGTGGCTGGCAAAGGCGGCCGACAGCACCGGCTCGTAGGGAAGCTGGCGGTTGGCGACCATGAACAGGCGCCCACCGGGCTTCAAGGCCTTGGCCGCGGCGCGGATCATGCCGACGCCGATCTCGGGCTCGGCCGCACGGCTGCGGTGGAAGGGTGGGTTCATTGCGATGACGTCGTAGCGGCGCTCGACAGGCTCGGCCAGGAGATCCGTCCAGAAGAAGCCCTGCGCCACGGTGTTGGCAAGGTTGCCCCTGGCGGCCTCCAGCGCATCGAAATCGGCCTCGTGAAGATCGAGGGCCGACAAGCCCGGACAGCGGGCAGCCATCGCGGCCGCCACATAGCCCCAGCCGGCGCAGAAATCGGCCGCGGTGCCACGCAAATCACCGGGCAGATTGTCGACCAGCAGTTTCGAACCGGCATCGACGCGGTCGAAGGAGAACATGCCGGGTGCGGTGCGGAACCGGTCCTCAACAAGCAAGGCGGGATTGGCGGCGCGAAGCGCGGCGGCGGCTTGCACATCAACCGGACGACGCAGCCAGAAGGCAATGCCGTGATATTTTGGCATGTGGCTATCAAGGAGAACAAGATCGCCGACGCGCTTACGCAGGCTTGCGATGCCATCCTCCTTGCCACCGGCAATGACGATCAATCCGCCCTCCGCCACCCGCTCGAGAGCCTCGGCGATGCGCAGTTCGTTTTCGCCGCGATGGCGGCCGGCGAGCACAAGCACTGCATCGAAATCCTCACCGGCCGATCGCGGCGTGACCGTGAAGCCAGCCGCCTGCAAAGCGCGGAAATACGGGCGAAAGCCCTGTACGAGATGCGGCGTAGCCTCGAAGCCCTGTGGCAAGCGCAGGGCGGGTTCGGCGCCAAGGAAGAGAATGCGCTCGTCCCTGCCCGGCGGGGAAAGAGCCTCGGCCTCGAATGGATGAAAAAGCGTCTTCAACGCTTCAGCGGACATGGCCGTGCTCCATAAACAAAAGCGGGCGCGACATAAGCCGCGCCCGCTTCGATTTTTCCGTCAGAGGCCTCAGGCGGCGTTTTCTTCGCCTTCGGTCTTCTTGTCGCGGGCGATTTCCTTGCCGGTGGCCTGGTCGACGACCTTCATCGACAGGCGGACCTTGCCGCGCTCGTCGAAGCCCATCAGCTTGACCCAGACCTTGTCGCCTTCCTTGACGACGTCCGAGGTCTTGGCGACCCGGTCGTTGGCAAGCTGCGAGATGTGGACGAGGCCGTCACGCGGACCGAAGAAGTTGACGAAGGCGCCGAAGTCGGCGGTCTTGACGACCGTGCCTTCGTAGATCTCGCCGACTTCCGGCTCGGCGACGATGGTGTGGATCCACTTCTTCGCCGCCTCGATCTCCTTGGCGTTCGACGAAGCGATCTTGACCGTGCCGTCGTCCTCGATGTTGATCTTGGCGCCGGTCTTCTCGACGATCTCGCGGATGACCTTGCCGCCCGAACCGATGACGTCGCGGATCTTGTCGGTCGGGATGTGCATGACCTCGATGCGCGGCGCGAACTCGCCGAGTTCAGGGCGGGCGCCGGTCAGGGCATGGGACATCTCGCCGAGAATATGCAGGCGACCGTCCTTGGCCTGGCCAAGGGCGATCTTCATGATCTCCTCGGTGATGCCGTCGATCTTGATGTCCATCTGCAGCGAGGTGATGCCGCCTTCGGTGCCGGCAACCTTGAAGTCCATGTCACCGAGGTGATCCTCGTCGCCCAAGATGTCGGAGAGCACGGCGAAGCGCTCGCCTTCCTTGATCAGGCCCATGGCGATACCGGCCACCGGCTTGGCCAGCGGCACGCCGGCATCCATCAGCGCCAGCGAGGTGCCGCAGACGGTAGCCATCGAGGACGAGCCGTTGGACTCGGTGATCTCCGAGACGACGCGCAGCGTGTAGGGGAACTGGTCGGCGGAGGGCAGCATCGGACGGATGGCGCGCCAGGCGAGCTTGCCATGGCCGATTTCGCGGCGGCCCGGCGAACCCATGCGGCCGGTCTCACCGACGGAGTAGGGAGGGAAGTTGTAGTGAAGGAGGAATTTCTCCTTGTACATGCCGGTCAGGGAATCGACGTACTGCTCATCCTCGCCGGTGCCGAGCGTGGCAACCACGAGCGCCTGGGTCTCGCCGCGGGTGAACAGCGCCGAACCATGGGTGCGCGGCAGGACGCCGACTTCGGAGACGATCTTGCGAACCGTGCTCAAGTCGCGGCCATCGATGCGCGCGCCGGTGTCGAGGATGTTCCAGCGAACGACCTTCGCCTGCAATTCCTTGAATACCGAGCCGATCTGTTCGGAGGTGTACTTTGCGTCCTCGCCTTCAGCCGGGGCAAACGCGGCCTTGACCTTCGCCTTGACAGCGTCGACGGCGGCGTAGCGCTTCTGCTTGTCGACGTTCTTGTAGGCATTGCTGAGCTCGTCGCCGACGATCTTCAGCATCTCGGCCTCAAGCGCGGAATAATCCGGCGCGGTGAAGTCGCGCGGCTCCTTGGCGGCAACTTCCGCCAGCTTGATGATGGCGTCGATGACCGGCTGGAAACCCTTGTGGCCGAACATGACAGCGCCGAGCATCAGCTCTTCGCCGAGTTCCTTGGCTTCCGACTCGACCATCAGCACGGCATCGGTGGTGCCGGCGACGATGAGGTCGAGCTTGGACTCCTGCATCTCGTCGACATGCGGGTTCAGCACATATTCGCCATTGATGTAGCCGACGCGCGCGCCGCCGATCGGGCCCATGAAGGGAACGCCCGACAGGGTCAGGGCCGCCGAGGTGGCGACGATCGACAGGATGTCCGGGTCATTTTCGAGATCGTGCTGGACGACGGTGACGACGATCTGCGTGTCGTTCTTGTAGCCGGCGGCGAAGAGCGGGCGGATCGGGCGGTCGATGAGACGGGAAACCAGCGTTTCCTTCTCGCTCGGACGGCCTTCGCGCTTGAAATAGCCGCCCGGGATCTTGCCGGCGGCATAGGTCTTTTCCTGGTAATTGACGGTCAGCGGAAAGAAGTCGAGACCGGGCTTGGGCTCCTTCATCGAAACGACGGTGGCGAGAACCTTGGTCTCGCCGTAGGTGGCGAGCACCGCGCCGTCGGCCTGGCGCGCGATCTTGCCGGTCTCCAGGATGAGCGGACGACCGCCCCATTCGATTTCCACTTTGTGGTGATTGAACATGTCTTGTCCTTAATAAGCGGAAAGGGCCGCGCCGTTTCACGGTGCGCGGATGCCCTTTGCCTGGCTTCCTTTCTCGGGCAGCCACGGGCAAGACAACGGGAAGCTCGGGTGATTTAGGCGCGACAAGCGCGCGCGAGCGTCCTGCAATCCTGCCCCATGACCGTCCATGGGCGGTTTCGAACGGCCCTTTGCACGCTCGAAACCGGGTCTGGCCAGCCTATGCGACTGGCAGAATGCGCGACCGGCGGGCTCTCCGAAGAAAGCCCGCCGGTCAATTCGTCAACGGCGCAGACCGAGCTTCTCGATCAGTGTCTGATAGCGCGAGTCGTCCTTGCGCTTGAGATAATCAAGCAGGCTGCGGCGCTGGGACACGAGAGCGAGCAGACCACGGCGGGAATGGTTATCCTTCTTGTGGTCCTTGAAATGGTCGGTCAGGTTCTTGATGCGCTCGGAAAGGATGGCCACCTGAACTTCCGGAGACCCGGTATCGCCCTTGGCGGTTGCGAATTCACCCATCAATTCCTGTTTGCGCTCGGCAGTAATCGACATCGTGTTTTTCCTTATCTGTTTGAGGAAACGGGTCGCCCGCAGCCGGGATGTCGTCCAGCAGGGGCCGTGCATGCAAAGCGTCAAGGCGCTATGCTGCGGCGCATATAGTGCAATTCCCAGAAAAACACCAGCCCAATTCACAAGCCGGCTTTTGAGGCTCAAATGACAGGTTTAAACCCGGTCAAAGCCATTTCTTCCATTTGAAGAATGCAATCAGCCCGACAGCGACGGCAGCCATGAACAGCAGAGACAAGGGATATCCGTAGTACGCCTTCAACTCCGGCATATTCCATGGCGAGCTGGCGGGGTCGAAGTTCATGCCCCAGATGCCGACCAGGAAGGTCAGCGGCATGAAGATGACCGAAACGATGGTGAGATAGGAGATGACGTCGTTGGTGCGGGCCTGGCTCAGCGACAGATGCATTTCGATCAGGCCGGTCAGCATGTCGCGCTGGGTCTCGACCAGCTCGATCAGCCTGAGCGAATGGTCGAGCGTATCGTTGAGGAAGACCTTGGTCTCGGCTGTGACATAGGCCACGTCGTTGCGGATCAGCGTTGCCAGCGCATCGCGCATGGGCCACAGCACGCCTTTCAAAACATTGGCATCGCGCCGCAATTCGTGCAGCTGCCGCATCTGGTGCTTGTGCGTCGAATGCAGCATCTGGTCCTCAATGCTGTCGACCAGGTCGCCGGCAGCCTCGATCGGCGGAAAATAGCTGTCGACGATGGCGTCGATCAGCGCATAGGCGAGATAGTCGGCGCCGCGCGTGCGCAACCGGTTCGGGGCCGAACTCTCGATGCGCTTGCGCACCGGATCGAACGGATCGCCCTCGCGCTCCTGGAAGGTGACGACGAAGTTCTCGCCGAGGAAGAGAGCGATCTGCTCGTAGCGATGCGACGTGACATCGTCGATCATGCGCATGACGACGAAGGCGTGGTCCTCGAAGAAGTCGACTTTCGGCCGCTGGCCGGTGTTGACGACGTCCTCCAGCGCCAGCGGATGCAGGCTGAAGATGCGGCCGATCTCCTCGATCAATTGGATGTTGGCAAGGCCGGTGCAGTCGAGCCAGATGACCGGCCATTTCCGGCAACTGGCCTCGACATCGTCGATGCTGGCGTTCTCGATGGTCTTGAACTTCTGCGGCGAGATCAAGGTCAGCCGCAGTTCGGAGCGCCGCGCCGCCGGATCGGCGATCAGCGTGCCGGGCGAGGCGCCAACCGGGGGCCGCCTCGTCTTCACCGGCGCCCGTTTTTTCACCACCTCGGCCTTTGCCATGCCACCACCCGTCGAACCTGCTTGTCCTATACCGCCATGGCGATCAGACCGATCACCCGGCAAAGACCCGCTTGGGCTTGAACATGCCTTGCTCGATAGCGCCGATGGCGACGAGCTTGCCGCGCGCCGTCGCACAGGCTTCTTCCGCCTCCACCGGCGCGTCACGGCCACGAATGATGACGGGATTGCCGAGGCGGATCTTGGTCGCGGCATCGTCGCTGATCGCGATCTGCGGCAGGCAGTCGAGCGCCGCCGAGGTGTCGACGAGAAGCCCGTCGATGGCGCCGAAATCGATAGGCATCTCCACTGCGTCCGCGGCATCTGCCTCCGGATCCGGTTTATCGTCACCTTGCGCGCCGAAGCGCGCGGCCTCGAGTTCGGCGATGGTGACGAAGTCCTCTGGCGTAAACGGCTCGACCTCGACCCGGCGCAGTTCGCTGATATGGCCGAAGCAGCCGAGGTCGCGGCCCATGTCGCGGGCCAGCGAACGCACATAAGTGCCCTTGCCGCATTCGACCTCGAAAATCGTCTGGTCCGGCTTGTGCTCGACAATGTCGAGCCGGCCGATCTCGATCTCGCGCGGCGGTATGTCGACCGTCTCGCCTTCGCGGGCGAGGTCGTAGGCGCGTTCACCCGCAATCTTGATCGCGGAAAATTGCGGTGGCGTCTGCATGATGACGCCGGTGTATTTCGGCAGCAACACCCGGATATCGGCTTCCGATGGACGCTGATCGGCCTCTTTCGTCACCGGACCTTCGAGGTCATCGGTCGACCGCTCCTGTCCCCAGGCAACGGTGAAACGGTAAATCTTGGCGCCGTCCTGCACGTAGGGCACGGTCTTGGTGGCCTCGCCGAGCGCGATCGGCAGCATGCCGGAGGCAAGAGGGTCGAGCGTGCCGGCATGGCCGGCCTTTTCGGCCTGGAACAGCCATTTGATCTTGGAGACGGCCTCGGTCGAGCCCATACCGACCGGCTTGTCCAGCACCACCCAGCCGGAGACCGGCCGGCCCTTCTTCTTGCCGCGACGCCCCATTATTCTTCTTCCTTGTTGTCGTCGCTATCCAGGTCGCGTGCCACTTCGGGTGACTTCAGCAGGTCGTTGATCCTGGCGAAATTGTCGAAGGACGTATCCAGCCGGAAACGGAACTCCGGCATGTACTTCATCTGCCGGAGCGCGCCGGAGACGCGGCCGCGCACGAACTTGGCATGCTTGTTCAGCGCTTCGATCACGGCGTCGGTATCCTTTGCGCCGAGCGGAGAAACGAAGGCTGTGGCGATCTTGAGATCCGGCGACATCCGCACTTCCGACACCGAAACGACGGTATTTTCAATCAACGGGTCGATGATGTCCCCGCGCTGCAGGGTTTCCGAGAGCGCATGGCGCACCTGTTCACCGACGCGCAACATGCGCTGGGATGGGCTTGATGTGGTGGAACGGGGCATTTTTCTCGATCCTGAAGCGTGAGGCGCGGGATGGGACCGTGCCGCATGTCTCAAATGATTATTCTCAACAGGCTTACGGTCAACAGGCTTGGGGCGGCGGTCTTTCGACCACCGCCCGATATCGACAAGTCACTCGACCTCAGAGTGTGCGGGTCACCATCTCGACGCGGAAGCACTCGATGACGTCGCCGACGCGCATGTCCTCGTAGTTCTGGAAGGCCATGCCGCATTCCTGGCCGCCCGGGACTTCCGAAACTTCGTCCTTGAAGCGCTTCAGGGTCTTCAGCGTGCCTTCGTGGATGACGACGTTATCGCGGATCAGGCGTACGCCCGCACCACGCTCGACCTTGCCTTCGGTGACACGGCAGCCGGCGATCTTGCCGACCTTGGTGATGTCGAAGATCTCGAGGATCTCGGCATTGCCGATGAAGGTCTCGCGACGCTCCGGCGAGAGCAGGCCCGACAGAGCCGCCTTCACGTCATCCACGAGGTTGTAGATGATCGAATAATAGCGGATCTCGATGCCCGCGGCCGCGGCCGCGGCACGTGCCTGCACATTGGCGCGAACGTTGAAGCCGATGATCGCCGCGCCAGACGTTTCCGCCAGCGAGACGTCGCTTTCGGTGATGGCGCCGGCGCCGGAATGAACGATGCGCGCACGAACCTCGTCGGTCCCAAGCTTGTCGAGCGCGGCATTGATCGCCTCGATCGAACCCTGCACGTCGCCCTTGATGACCAGCGGGAATTCCTTCAGCCCGCTCGTCTGCAACTGCGACATCATCTGTTCGAGCGAGCCGCGCTGGCCGGCATGCCTGGCCACCGCCTTCTCGCGCGCCAGACGCTGGCGATATTCGGTGATCTCGCGGGCACGGGCCTCGTTGTTGACCACGGCGAAGCGGTCGCCGGCCTGCGGCGTTCCCTGAAGGCCGAGCACCTCGACCGGCATCGCCGGCGGTGCTTCCTTGATCTGCTCGCCGCGATCGTTGACCAGAGCGCGCACGCGGCCCCACTCATTGCCGGCGACGAGGATGTCGCCCGGCATCAGGGTGCCGGTCTGCACCAGAACGGTGGCGACGGGACCACGGCCCTTATCGAGCTGCGCCTCGATGACGACGCCCTCGGCGGTACGGTCGGGGTTGGCCTTGAGGTCGAGGATTTCGGCCTGCAGCAGGATCGCCTCGAGCAGCTTGTCGAGATTGGTGCCCTTGGTCGCCGACACTTCGACGTCCAGCACTTCACCGCCCATGGATTCGACGAAGACCTCATGGCGCAACAGTTCGGAACGCACCTTCTGCGGATCGGCGTCATGCTTGTCGATCTTGTTGATCGCCACGATGATCGGAACGCCGGCCGCCTTGGCGTGGCTGATCGATTCGATCGTCTGCGGCATGACGCTGTCGTCGGCCGCGACCACCAGGATGGCGATATCGGTCGCCTGGGCGCCACGGGCGCGCATCGCCGTGAAAGCGGCGTGGCCGGGCGTGTCGATGAAGGTGATCTTCTGACCGTTCTTCTCGACCTGATAGGCGCCGATATGCTGGGTGATGCCGCCGGCCTCGCCGGAAACGACATTGGCATTGCGGATCGCATCGAGCAGCGAGGTCTTGCCGTGGTCGACGTGGCCCATGATGGTCACGACCGGCGGACGCGACACCAGGTCCTCGGCATTGTCGGCGATGTTGAACAGGCCTTCCTCGATGTCGGACTCGGCAACGCGGCGGACCGTATGACCGAATTCGGTGGCGACCAGTTCGGCCGTGTCGGCGTCGATGACGTCGCCTGGCTTCAGGATCTGGCCCTGCTTCATGAAATACTTGACCAGGTCGACAGCACGCTCCGACATGCGCTGCGCCAGTTCCTGGATGGTGATGGTCTCGGGCAGGATCACTTCGCGCATGACCTTCTCGCGCGGCTCGTTGTGCATCGCGCGCTTGAATTTTTCCTGGCGGCGACGCATCGACGACAGCGAACGAGCCCGGGCATCCTCGTCGGACAGCGCGGAGTTCAGTGTCAGCTTGCCACGGCGGCGGTCTTCCTCGCTCTTGGTGGGCTTTGCCGGGCGCGCCACTTCGGGCGTGACCAGGCGGCGCACCGGTGCGCCGGCGGTCGCCCGCTTCGGCTTGACCTCTTCCTCCTCGTCGGCGGTCGCCAACTCGGCGGCTTGCGGCGCGCGGCGGCGCGCCTCTTCCTCGGCGCGGCGGCGCGATTCGGCCTCGGTCTGCAACCGTGCCTCTTCCTCGGCCTGGCGGCGCGCGGAATCCTCGCGTTCGCGCTTGCGGCGCTCTTCGTCCTCGGCGCGGCGCTTGGCATCCTCGGCGGCCCGCTGACGGTCTTCGACCTCGCGGACCTTCGAGCCCTCGAGCGCCCTGCGGCGCGCTTCCATCTCGCTGCGCGACAATTCGTTCAGCACCATGCCGCTGCGCTCGACCGGAGCCGGCGGCGGAGGTGGCGCCTTGGGCGCTTCCTGGACGACAGGTGCCGCCACGACCGCCGGCTTCGGCGTGAAGACGGGCGCAGGCGGAGCCGCGGCCGGCTCCGGCTTGTCGCCGGGCAGCGAGAACTTGCGCTTCTTGGTCTCGACCACGACCGACTTGGTACGGCCGTGCGAGAAGTTCTGGCGCACGGTGCCCTGTTCCATGCCGGGGCGCTTCAGCGTCAAGGTCTTCTTCGGTGTAACACTCAACGTCTTGTCGTCGCCCGATTTCGTATCGCTCATTCCATATCCTCTGCGGCATCATCTTCGTCAGCAACGGCCGCAAGCATTGCAAGATCGTCCGGGGTACCGCCCCGATATCGGTCGAGCGCAACCATGCGCTTCTGGACCGCCTTACCCGCGTCTCCCGCGAGGACGGCAGCATGTATCACATTTGTACCCCCCAATGCCAAGCTCAACTCGGCCTCGGAGAAAAGTTTGTAGGCAAGGATGGAGGGGCCGCCGATATGGACGGTCGCCCGCCGCGCCTGGCTGATCTTGCGCACGCCATCCTCGGACGCTTCGGTCGCGTGGAGCACGAAAAGCGCCAGTCCGCCGCGCACCGCGCTCTCGACCTTGGTAGCGCCTAGCGAAATCGAGCCTGCCTTGCGGGCAAGACCCAGCATACCGAGAGCGTATCTGGAAAGCAGCCCGTCGACCATGCCGCCGAGATCGGGCGGCACGACCACCTGTGCCTTGAAGGCGCGGGCAAAAAGGTTCTTGGCCGCCGCCTTCTCGATATGTAGGCGGTCCGCACTCACCCAGCAACCACGGCCGGGCAGATTTCTCTTGAGATCGGGAACGACGGCCGAATCCGGGCCGACGACGAACCGGATCAGTTCATCCGGTTCGGCCTGTTTGCGGGTGACGATGCAGGTGCGATCGTTCATCTCGTCCAAGGGCGGGTTGTGTGCGATGCGGTTTCACCTCACGCACCAACGGCTTCGTCGGCCGTTTCTTCTTCGGCCGCAAGCTCGTCTTCGGTGATCCAGCCGGCCTTGAGGCGAGCGGCCAGAACCATCTGCTCGGCATCGGCGCGCGAAACGCCGTGATTGGCCAGCACGCCGGGATAGACCTTGGTCTCGCCGTCCTTGCGTTCCTTCCAGCCGGTGAGGTCGTCGGCGGCATAGCCGGCGAAATCCTCGATCGTCTTCACGCCATCCTCGCCGAGCGTCACCATCATGGCGGTGGTGACGCCGGGGAGTTCGCGCAGATCATCCGAAACGCCCAGCGCCTTGCGCTTCTCGTCGTGCTCGGCCTCGATCTTCTCCAGATATTCGCGGGCGCGGGTCTGGATTTCCGAGGCTGTATCCTCATCGAAGCCGTCGATCGAGGCGATCTCGCCGGCATCGACATAGGCGACTTCCTCGACGCTGGTGAAGCCTTCCGAAGCCAGCACCTGGCCGACCATCTCGTCGACATCGAGGGCTTCCATGAACAGCGCCGAGCGCTCGACGAATTCCTTCTGGCGGCGCTCGGATTCCTCGGCCTCGGTCAGGATGTCGATGTCCCAGCCGGTGAGCTGCGAGGCAAGGCGCACGTTCTGGCCGCGGCGGCCGATGGCCAGCGACAGCTGATCGTCGGGAACCACCACTTCGATACGCTCCGCATCCTCGTCGAGCACGACCTTGGCGACTTCCGCCGGCTGCAGCGCATTGACGATGAAGGAGGCCGCCGAAGGCGACCACGGAATTATGTCGATCTTCTCGCCCTGCAATTCGCCGACGACGGCCTGGACGCGGCTGCCGCGCATACCGACGCAGGCGCCGACCGGATCGATCGAGCTGTCACGCGAAATGACGGCGATCTTGGCGCGCGAGCCCGGGTCGCGGGCGACCGACTTGATCTCAATGATGCCGTCATAGATCTCCGGCACTTCCATGGTGAAGAGCTTGGCCATGAACTGCGGATGGGTGCGCGACAGGAATATCTGCGGGCCGCGCTGCTCGCGCCGCACGTCGTAGACATAGGCACGCACGCGATCGCCATATTTGTAGTTTTCGCGCGGGATCAGCTCGTCGCGGCGGATGATCGCCTCGCCACGGCCGAGATCGACGATGACGTTGCCATACTCGACGCGCTTGACGGTGCCGTTGACGATCTCGCCGATACGGTCCTTGTATTCGTCGTACTGACGGTCACGCTCGGCCTCGCGCACCTTCTGCACGATGACCTGCTTGGCAGACTGGGCGGCGATGCGGCCGAAATCCATCGGCGGCAGCAGTTCGGCGATGAAATCGCCAAGCTGGGCGTCGGGATTGCGCTCACGCGCCGAGGAAATGGCGATCTGGGTCGCGTAATCGTCGACCTTCTCGACCACTTCCATCAGCCGCTGCAGCTTCATCTCGCCGGTGTTCGGGTTGATGTCGGCGCGAATGTTGGTCTCCTGGCCATAACGCGAACGCGCCGCCTTCTGGATCGCATCGGCCATGGCGGCGATGACGATCGACTTGTCGATCGACTTCTCACGCGCGACCGCATCGGCGATCTGCAGCAGTTCAAGTCTGTTGGCGCTTACAACCATGTTCTTTCTCCCGAGCCTGTTCGCCGGACCTTTGCGCCCGGCAGCTCAATCAAATTTCCTGTTCGTGTTCTTCCGTGGCGTCCGGTTCCGTACCCTCGGACACATCGTCGTCCGGTTCACCGCGGCGTCTCTTGGCTTCCTTGCGCTCCCTGTTGTCCCTGGACAACGCTTCGCGAATGAGGTCGTCGGTCAGGATCAGCCTGACATCGGCAATGGCATCGTAGGGCACGCGCACCGTCGGCTCCTCGCCATACGCCGCCTTGTCGCGCTCGATCAGCACGTCGTTCTCACCGGCTTCGGCGATCTTGCCCTTGAAGCGCTTGCGGTCGGCGACGACGACCGATGTTTCCATCTTCACCAGATGACCGGTCCAGGTCACGAAATCCGATTTACGCACCAGAGGCCGATCGATGCCGGGCGAAGAGACTTCGAGGTGATAGGCCTTTTCGATCGGATCATCGACGTCGAGCGCCGGCGACACCGCGCGGCTGACCTCTTCGCAATCCTCGACGGTCATGGTGCCGTCCTCACGCTCGGCCATGATCTGCAGCGTCAGCCCGTTCTGGCCGGACAGATGCACGCGCACGAGGCGAAAGCCGATGCCACGCAGCACCGGCTGGACGATCAGCGCAATGCGCGCATCGATGCCGCTTTCGCGGATGATGCGATCGTCACCTTCGTTTGCCGTTCCAGTCATCGTTGCCTATCGTTGGTCTCGAACCTATCGGCAGGTAATAAAAAAGAGCGGGACCGGGTGGACCCACTCTTCGTCATACCGACCAAGAATTTGAGGCTGATATAAACGAACACGGTTCGTGTTTCAAGTCCGCAGTCCCGGCCGGACGAAAGCCTGTGGGTTCAGGGTTGTTCCAGGCGCATGGCCGCCATGCGGCAATCCGCCTGTGAGAGCCGGCGGCGCGCTCTTATTTGTTAGCCATCAAACGAATTGAATTGGCGCGCTGGCGCGCGAAAGGACAAGACCATGAGCAACCGCAGGATATTCTCCGCCTTGGGCGATCTGTTCACCACATTCGGCAGCGCCGTTGCCGCGTCTCGCGCCGTGGAAGCCGGGCGCAAGCCCAGAGCCGACGACCTGCGCAATCTCGGCATGGATCCGGCCGTATTCAACAGGATCGGTCGTTTCTGACTCCAACAGGCATTCGACCCCGTCCTCCCGGCAGGTTGCCGGTTGGGCGGACCTAGGTCCTGACGAAAGTCAGATAGGCCGGCCGGCGCCCCTCGCGAATGGCCTTTGCCTCATAGCGCGTGCCGGGCCAGCCCTCATAGGAGCGATGCCAGTCCGCCGCTTCCGCAGCCTGCCATGCGAAAGCGCCATGCGCCCGGCAATGCAGCAAGGTCCAGTTCACATAAGTGTCGATGTCGGACGCAAAGCGGAACTTCGAGCCGGGTTTGAGGACGCGTGCGAAACGATCGAGATTGACCGGACTGACGAAACGCCGCTTCCAGTGTTTTTTCTTCGGCCAGGGATCGGGATAGAGAAGATCGATGCCGTCGAGCGAGGTCGGCGGCAACCAGTCAAGCAACTGGGTGGCGTCGTCGTCGTAGACCCTGAGATTGGCCAGCGGCGCTGCCCGCACAGCCATCATCATCTTGGCCATGCCGTTGACAAAGGGCTCGACGCCTATGAAGCCGGTCGCGGGCGCCTCGATGGCGCGATGCAGGAGATGTTCACCGCCGCCAAAGCCGATCTCGAGCCGAACCGCCGAAACCTCTGCTTCAAACAGGACGCGCAGGTCTGGCGGTGCCTCGGCCGTCAGATCGAGCCGGTATTTGCCAAGCCCGCTTTCCAGCGCCGCGGCCTGCTGCGGGCGCACGGGCTTGCCGCGCCGGCGACCGAAGAAGGCTTCGGTCATGCGGCTTGGCCTGTCCGCGTCACTCATCGACTGGCGCCAGTCCTGCCGCCGCCCTCAGGCCGCGACAGCATCCTTGAGCGCCTTGGCCAGATCGGTCCTTTCCCAGGAGAAAGACCCGTCACGGCCAGCCTTGCGGCCGAAATGGCCGTAAGACGACGTCTTGGCGTAGATCGGCTTGTTGAGGTCGAGATGACGGCGGATGCCTGACGGCGACAGGTCCATCACGCTGCGCAGCGCGTCCTCGAGCTTTGCCTCGTCGACCTTGCCGGTGCCGTGCAGGTCGACATAGACCGATAGCGGCTGGGCGACACCGATGGCGTAGGAAAGCTGGATGGTGCAGCGATCGGCGAGCTTCGCCGCCACGACATTCTTGGCCAGGTAGCGCGCCGCATAGGCAGCCGACCGGTCGACCTTGGTGGTATCCTTGCCGGAAAAGGCGCCGCCGCCATGGGGGGCTGCGCCGCCATAGGTGTCGACGATGATCTTGCGGCCGGTCAGGCCGGCATCGCCATCCGGACCGCCGATGACGAACTTGCCGGTCGGGTTGATGTACCACATGCAATCGTCAGCGATCTTGAGGTCGCCCAATGCCTCGCGGATATAAGGTTCCACGACCTTGCGGACCTTCTTGGAATCCCAGCTTGAATCCAGATGCTGGGTCGACAGGACGATCTGCGTCGCCTCGGCGGCCTTGCCGTCGACATAGCGGACGGTGACCTGGCTTTTCGCGTCCGGCCCGAGCTTGCCGGCCTCGCCGTTGTTTTCGTGGCGGGCCGCTGCCAGAAGTTCGAGAATCTTGTGGCTGTAGTAGATCGGCGCTGGCATCAGGTCCGGCGTCTCGCGGCAGGCATAGCCGAACATGATGCCCTGGTCGCCGGCACCTTCCTCGCCCTGACGGTCGGCGGCATTGTCGACGCCCTGGCCGATATCAGGCGACTGGCCATGCAGCAGGACCTCGATCTTGGCCGTCTTCCAGTGAAAGCCAGCCTGCTCGTAGCCGATCTCACGGATCGCCTTGCGGGCGACGGATTTGAACTTCGCCGGGTTGACGACGGGGTGGCCCGCGGCATCCTTGAGGATGTTGCCGGCCTTGTCCTTCTTCAACAACGTCTCGGGAACGCGCACTTCACCGGCGATGACGACCCGGTTGGTGGTCGCGAGCGTCTCGCAGGCGACACGGACTTTCCATGGGTCCATGCCGGTCTTCTTGGCTTCACGATAGACCAGATCGACGATTTCGTCGGAGATGCGGTCACAGACTTTGTCGGGATGGCCCTCGGCTACGGATTCCGAGGTAAAGAAGTAGTTCTGCCGCGTCACGGGTGTCCCCTCTTGAAAAACGATCGGCAGGCTGCCGATTTTGGCGCGCCACGTGTTAGCGGGGCAAAGCGCTGCTCGTCAAGCGCTGCCGCGGCTCTGGCCTGAATGTCGGAGGCGATATCTTGTGCCACCGGCGGCGCATGCCGCCGGCGCAAAGCGCATTGCGGATCAGTCGGGATCGTCCTCGGCGAGCGATTTCACCAGGTCAATGATCCTGCGGCGTACCTTGACGTCGGCGATCTTGACAAAGGCCCGGTTGAGCTGAAGTCCTTCGGGACTGCCGCAGAACTCGACAGCGAAAGCCATCGAACTATCCTCGGCAAAGCCGCGGTTGGCGGTCAATTCCTGGCCTGGCGCATCCTCGAAAAAGAAGGCGACGGGGACGCCGAGTATGGAGGCAATCGCCTGCAGGCGGCTGGCACCGACGCGATTGGTGCCCTTTTCATATTTCTGGATTTGTTGGAACGTGATGCCGAGATTCTCGCCCAGCTTTTCCTGGCTCATTCCGAGCATATTGCGGCGAAGCCGGACCCGGCTTCCCACGTGAATATCGATGGGATTGGGTTTCTTCTTGTTTTCTTCTGTCATTTTTTCCTCGCCGAATTTTTTCGGCTTTGTGATTTTTTCCTGCCCAAAGAAAGCCGGAGGCGACTGCCCCAACAGAACGATCCACCAGCTTCGAGAAATTTTCAGGCGGTACAGTATGAGTTTCTAATGTGCCAGCTGTCAATTCACCCGTAGCTTTTGCCTTACGTTCAACAGCCCCCCTACAAGCGCAAACAGCAACATGATCAGCATTCCGTTAATGCGCCGCTGGCTGGACGAAATGACCGTCTGTGCGGAAACAGGCACCTTCACATCGATGGCTCCGCGCGCGTCGATCGCAAGGGCGTCGACGACGCGGCCACGGGCGTCGACCACGGCCGAGATGCCGTTGTTGGCAGCACGCAACAAGGGCAATCCATTCTCCACCGCGCGAATCTGGGCCTGCCTGAAATGCTGATACGGTCCCGGCGTGTCGCCGAACCATGCATCGTTGGTAACGTTCACAATAAGCTGCGATGACGTAGCGTCAACTGCCACCAGATCGGGAAAGATCACCTCATAACAGATAAATGGCAGGGCACGAATGCCGCCCGGCAACGTGATGGCATGACGCTCGTTGCCGGCCGTGAACGTCAGCGGCCCGGCGACGAGCTGTTCGATGCCGAAACGAGCGAGCAGGTCGGCGAAAGGCAGGTACTCGCCGAACGGCACCAGATGAACCTTGTCCACGGCGTCGGCGATCTCGCCCTTGTCGTTGATCGCCACCACGGAGTTGTAGTAGCGGCTGTCGGCGCTGGCCGCCGAGCCGCCCTCCTCACGCACGACGCCGGCGATCAGCATCTGGCCGTCGCCCAGCATGTCGCCCAGCGCCGTCAAGGCGTCAGGGCGCTCCGTGAAAAGGAACGGTACCGAGGTTTCCGGCCAGAGAATCAATTGCGGTTTTTCGTGACCTGGGTCCGGTGCCTTTGCGGAGAGGCCCAGCAAGGTGGCGAAGATGCGGTCGCGCACCGAGGCATCCCATTTTTCCGACAGATCCACGGCCGGCTGGACGATGCGGACATCGAGACTGCGCGTCGCCGGCTTTTCGGGGGCGTTGAGCCTGACATAGCCAAAGCCGACATGGGCGGCGGCGAGCACGACAAACAGCGCGGCGCCCAGCCGAAGATGCCGACGCGCCGCCAGCAGCGCCGGCAGCGCGAAAAGGAAAACCGCGAGCGCGTTCATGCCGATCATGCCGGTCACCGAGACGCTCTGCATCAAAAGCGGCACCGGCATCGCCGCGTAGCCGATGGCGTTCCAGGGGAAACCGGTGAACAGGAAGCCGCGCAGCCACTCCGCCAGCGCAAAACCGGAGGCAAGGGCAGCGATACGGCCGATATCGCTGCTCCACAGGAGCCGCGCGACCACCGTTGCGAAGCCATAGAAAAATGCGAGCGCGAAGGGAATGCCGACCACCGCGAACGGCAGCGCCCAGGCAAAGTCGTCGGCCTCGACCAGCAGCGCCGAGCCGATCCACCAGAGGCCGGCGAGGAAATAACCGAAGCCGAACCACCAGCCGACGGCGAAAGCCGGCCGCAGGCGCCGCAACAGGCTGCCCGAGGCTTCGCCGGTCGCGCCATCGAGCAGCCAGACCAGCAGCGGAAACGAAATGAAACAGGCGGCAAAGAAATCGTAAGGCGCCTGGCCCAGAACCGTCAGCGCCCCAGCGAAAAACGCCACAAGCGAACGCCGCCAACCCCAAAGCAGAATTATCCGGCCGGCAAGGCGCTCCATGCGTATTTCCGTCGCGCGAATCAGGAGCTAAGATTTATCAGGCCGCGCCGCGCGCTCCAAACGCCGGCGTGATTGCCCGGCCGCTCTCTACCGGTGCCAGCCTTCGATGCGCAGGCCACCCAACCGCTCGGCCTCTTCACGAGAAACAGAACGCACCGGTTGCGTGAACGTCCAGACATGGCCCTCGGGATCGCGCGCCCGATACTGGCGTTCGCCATAGAACTGGTCCGCCGGCTCCTGGATTATTGCAGCACCGGCCGCGCGGGCCTGCTCGCAATGCGCATCCAGGCCGTCTTTCAACCTGACATAGACCGATTGCGTGTTCTTGCCCTGGACCGACGCGGGGCTCGCGACATGATCGGCCCATTCAGAATCGACAATGAGGTAGCAATCGCCGAACCGCATTTCGGCGTGGACCAGCTTTCCCTCGGCATTGCTGACCACCATGCTGCGCTCGAAGCCAAAGGCTGTTTCAAGCCAATCCAGGGCAGAGCGTGGATCTTTGTAAAACACACCGGAGCCGAGGACCGAGTGCTTGAACGGATCTTCGATCGTCATGCGACAGCAGGCTTTCAGGCCTGTTCGGTGCGCGCCGTGGCCCGCCGGCGGCGTTCGCCCTTCTGGCTCTGCACGATGCGAACGCGCTTGACGCGGCGCGGATCGGCGTCCAGCACGTGGAATTCGAAGCCGGGAATGGCCTGCACCACCTCGCCGCGCGCCGGCACGCGGCCGAGCGTGTTGAAGATCATGCCGCCAATGGTGTCGACATACTCGCCATGTTCACCGGCGGCGAAATCCTCGCCGATCATCTTGGCGACCTCGTCGATCTCGGCCTTGCCGTCGACGATAAACACGCCGTCGCCGGTCTGGGTGATCATCGGCTCGTCGTCGTCGTGCTCGTCCTCGATGTCGCCAACCACCATCTCGACGATGTCCTCGAGCGAGACGAGGCCGTCCGTGCCGCCATATTCATCGATGACCAGGGCCATCTGCGTGCGCGTCGTCTGCATGCGGCCCATCAAGTCGGACGCAAGCATCGACGGCGGCACGAACAGGACCTGCCGGATCAGGTTGAGCTCTCCGATGGTGCGCGCGAGGTCGACCTGGGCAAGATCGAGAACCGTGGCGACAGGCGTTTTGCGGGTTGCCCGGCCCTTCCTGACGCGCGCCAGCTTGGTGATATGGGCCAGCACGTCGCGGATATGGACCATGCCGCGCGGGTCGTCGAGCGTCTCGGAATAGACCGGCATGCGGGAATGGCCGGATTGTTCGAACATGCCGAGCAAGTCACCGAGCGACGTGGCGATCTCGACCGCCTCGATATCGGCGCGCGGCACCATGACGTCCTCGACGCGCACCTCGCGCAGGCGCAGGATGTTGTTGAGCATGGCGCGCTCGCCAGGCGAGAAGGATTCGACATCGCTCGTCGTCTCGGCGAGCGCGCCGGCGATCTCTTCGCGCAGGCTGGTGCCGTTGCGTTGCCGGAACAGGCCCAGCACGCGGTTGAACAGGGAGGGGCCGGCAGGCGACGGCTCGATGGCCGCGCTGCCAGTGTTGGCAACACCAGGGGTGACGGTACTCGGACCTGATCCCTCTTCCGACGTATCGGAAGCCTTGATCGCACTGCCGACATCGGGGCGGGCGGCAGTCTCTGGTTTGTCGTTCATCGTCGTCCGGTCAATTGGTCGTTTTTAGTTACGCGTAGGGATCGGGAATGGCAAGCCTTGCCAGCGCGGCGCGCTCGATGGCTTCCATCTCCTCGGCCTCCGCGTCGGTCTCGTGATCATGGCCCATGAGATGCAGCAGGCCATGGATGACGAGATGGCAGATATGGTTCTCCAGCGGCTTGTCTTCCAGTGCCGCCTCGCGCGCCACCGTCTCGGCGGCAAGCACGATGTCGCCGAGCATCGGCGGCAGCGGGCCGCCTTTTGCCGGCGGAAAAGCCGGAAAAGACAAGACGTTGGTGGGCTTGTCCTTGCCGCGCCAGCCGGCATTCAAGATACGGACGTGGGCGTCGTCGGAAAAAACAATGCTGAGTTCGGAATGACCCGCCGCACCGGTCTCGGCAAAGGCGGCGTCAACCGCGCGATCGACCAGCCGCGTCAGCCTTGCTTCATCGGGCCAGTCGCCCGCTTCAACCGATATATCGATCTCGACGGGAACCGGAAGGCTCCCGCCGCCGGATGTGTTGTCCTCAGCCATCAGGCCGCATCGTCAAGATCAATTCTCGGCACCGAGGCCACGAGCCAGCTTGGCGTCCCGATCATAGGCCCTGACGATTTCCGCCACCAGCGGATGGCGGACGACGTCGACATCGTTGAAGCGCACGGTCACCGCGCCTGCCACACCGTCGAGGACACGCAAGGCTTCGACCAGGCCCGACTTGGTGCTCGGAGGAAGGTCGATCTGTGTCGGATCGCCAGTGACGATCATGCGCGAGTTCTCGCCGAGACGGGTGAGAAACATCTTCATCTGCATCGGCGTGGTGTTCTGAGCCTCGTCGAGAATGACGGCGGCGTGCGCCAGCGTGCGGCCGCGCATGAAGGCGAGCGGCGCGATTTCGATTACTTCGGCGGCAATGGCGCGCTCGACCTTGTCGGCCGGCATCATGTCGTAGAGCGCGTCATAGAGCGGCCGCAGATAGGGATCGACCTTCTCCTTCATGTCGCCCGGCAGGAAGCCCAGCCGTTCGCCCGCCTCGACAGCCGGTCGCGATAAAATGATGCGCTCGACCATGCCGCGTTCCAGCAGCATCGCCGCATGCGCCACTGCCAGATAGGTCTTGCCGGTGCCGGCTGGACCGATGCCGAACACCAGTTCCGACCGCTCCAGCGCCCGCATGTAAGCGTCCTGGTTCAGGGAGCGGGCATAGATGGTCTTCTTGCGGGTGGCGATCTGGGCGGCGGAGACCTTGCCCTTGCGCTCCAATGTCGGCAGCGTGAGCTGGTCGTCGGCGGCGATAGCCATGCGCACGGCCCCGTCGACATCGGACTGGCTGATATCGACGCCCTTCTGCAGGATGCCGTAGAGATTGTCCAAGGCGCGGCGCGCCTGTTCGGCGGCCGAAGCGGATCCCTTGATGGTCAGCTGGTTGCCGCGCGAGCGTATGTCGACGCCGAGCTTCTGCTCAAGCCGGGCCAGGTTTTCGTCGAACTGGCCGTAAAGGGCGCTGGCAAGCTTGTTGTTGTCGAAAGTCAAAACGATGTGCGCCATGTCAGAAGCCCCGGATGCCGGTACCGGGGGCAGATTCTTCAGCTCCGCTGCGCTCAACCGTCTCTCCTCATCTGCCGAGACCATCAGGCCAATTCGGCGAACAGGCTGTTGTAGCCCGTCTTCGTGATTCGCACCTTGATAATGTCACCGATTTCGCCGGCGTTTTCATCAACAATAACTGGCTGCAGCCAAGGCGAGCGGCCGACCTTCTGGCCAGCCTGACGAGCGGGCTTCTCGATCAGCGTATCTATGGTGCTGCCGATCAAACTCAAGCCGAAATCCTGCTGTTGCTTCAACAGCAATGCCTGCAGGCGCTGCAAGCGGTCGTCCTTGACCGCTTCCGGCACGTGGTCGGACATCTCGGCGCCGGGCGTACCGGGACGCGGCGAATATTTGAACGAGAAGGCCGAGGCATAATTCACCTGGCGCACCAGATCCATGGTCGCCTCGAAATCGGCCTCCGTCTCGCCGGGGAAACCAACGATGAAATCGCCCGACAGCGCGATATCGGGGCGGGCGGCGCGGATGCGGTCGAGCAGCGCCAGATAGTCCTTGGCCGTATGCCTGCGGTTCATCGCCTTCAAAATGCGATCCGACCCGGATTGCACCGGCAGGTGCAGATAGGGCATCAGTGCGGCCAAGTCGCGGTGCGCGGCGATCAATTCGTCGTCCATGTCGCGCGGATGGCTGGTGGTGTAGCGCAGCCGCGCCAGGCCGGGGATTTCGGCCAGCCGGAACAGCAGCCGCCCGAGACCCCATTCCGCGGTCTTGCCCCCTTTGGCCTCGCCCTGGCCATGCCAGGCGTTGACGTTCTGGCCGAGCAGCGTCACCTCGCGCACCCCGGCCTCGGCCAGCCGCTCGGCCTCGGCGACGATCTGCGCCACCGGCCGCGACACTTCCGAGCCTCTCGTATAGGGCACGACGCAGAAGGTGCAGAACTTGTCGCAGCCTTCCTGGACGGTGAGGAAGGCGGTGACGCCACGCTTGATCACCTCGGCACGCTTGGGCTGCGGCAGATGCTCGAACTTGTCCTCGATGGCGTATTCAGTTTCGACGATCTTTTCGCCGCCGCGAACCCGCGCCAGCACGTCGGGGAGACGGTGATAGGTCTGCGGACCGATGACCAGGTCGACGGCCGGCGAACGCCGGATGATCTCGGCGCCCTCGGCCTGCGCCACGCAGCCGGCGACACCGATCAGCATCTCGCGGCCAGCGCTCGCCCGCTCGGCCTTCATGTCGCGGATGCGGCCAAGTTCGGAATAGACCTTTTCGGCGGCTTTTTCCCTGATATGGCAGGTGTTGAGCAGCACCAGATCGGCCTCGCCGATAGCATCGGTCGCCGTATAGCCGTCAGCGACCAGCGCATCGGTCATGCGCTGTGAATCATAAACGTTCATCTGGCAGCCATAGGTCTTGACGAAGACCTTCTTGGCTGCCGTGGCGCGCGCCGCCGGCTGTCCGGCCGCAGTGCCGATGTCGTCGCTTTCAATCGTGTTCAAGTCCATCCGGCGGCTTCTAACGCCTTTCCGTAACAAAAAACAGACGATTCTGCCTTGGGGCGTTGGGTTCAGCGGCTCGGGAGCGGATCGGCAAGGGCCGCCTGCATCATCTCGCGCACCCGGCCTTCCATCAGCTTGGCCGTTTCCTTGCGGTTGGAACCCTTGGCAAAGGCGATCGGCTCGCCGAAATGCACCTCGACGTCGAGCGCGCCCTCGGCCATCAGCACCTTGAGATGCGGCATCAGGTCCTCATCGCCGATCCAGGCTGCGATCGGACGGTGGCGGCGGCCGAGCGGTACGCCGTGCAGGCGCGTATAGGCGATCGCAACGGGCTGGATGAAGACCTGCTCGGCCGCGCCTTCGGAAATGGCCATCGAGGCGGCGCCGAACAGGGTGCTTTTGAAGGGCAGGACGACATTGCCGTCACCGGTCGAGCCCTCGGCGAACAGCACCATGGCATCGCCCTTGGCCATGCGTCTGGCGATCTCGCTGGCCTGATCGCCAGACGAACGCTTGCGTTCGCGCTCGATGAAAACAGTGCGCTGCAGTTTCGACAGCATGCCGATCAGCGGCCAGCCTTCCATGTCGGCTCGGGCGATGAATTTCACATCGGCAAAGGAGCCCAGCACCATGATGTCGGTCCAGGAGATGTGGTTCGAGGCAACCAGCAAGGGGCGTTTGTCGGACAGTGCCCCCCTGACATGGATACGCATGCCGAGCGCCCGGATGATCAGCCGGTGCCAGATTTTGAGGATGAAGGTTTCCGGCCACCAACCGGTCTTCATCGACAGGATCTGCAGCGGCACGAAAACCAGCGACCCAGCGACGACGAGGCCCAGCGCCAGGAAAATCCTGATTTTCTTGATCATCGCCCTACCATTACAGCGCCGCGCGTCCTCTTGGACGCGCAAAGGACGCTGTAACACCTTAATTCTGGCGCATGATCCTCTCCGAAATCGGATTCGATTTTCGGGATCATGCGGTCCCTGGCTAGCGAAGATCGCGGCGCATGACAAGCGCCCCAGTCGGCCCGCGATCGGGCGACTTGTAGTAATCCGGACGCTTGCCGACTTCCCGAAAACCCAACCGACGATAGAGGGCGATCGCCGCGGCATTGGTCTCATCGACCTCGAGGAACAAGGCTTCGGCGCGCTGCGAATGCAATTCGCGCAGCACTGCGTCCATCAACTGCCAGCCCAGGCCCTGGCGACGATGCGACCGTGCCACCGCGACGGTCAGGATTTCACCCTCGCCCGCGGCCAGCCGGGCGAGGACGAAGCCGGCAGGCGGCTTGGCGCCCTGCCCGGTTTCGCGCGCGGCATAACCGAACACGGTGTCCTGTTCGAGCAAGGCGGCGAACTCACCATCGGTCCAGGGGCGGACAAAATCCTCGCGGTGCAGCAGCGAGACCGCGGCGCTGTCGGTGATCCTGAGCGGCTCGAGCGCGTAGTCGCGGCGACGTGGTTGAAGAAAAGGTATGCGCATCAATTCTCGTTTTCTCGTCTGACCATGGTCTCTAGGCGAACGGGACCGTTTGTCCGCGAAAGCCGGCTTCCACTTTTCGGGATCATGGTCTTTGCCTCGATAGTATAAACCCGGCCTGCGGCCTGGCATCGGCACCACGCAGATAAAGCGGCTTCGGCCTTTCGCCCTGCCCCTTTGCGGCAGCCAGCCGGGCGTAGGTGAGAATGTCGGCGGTGGCCGCCCGAGGCCCGATGTCGAAGGTGCGGCCGGCCGCGTCAGCGATCAGCGTCGCTGCCGTGCCGGCGAGCACCGCGGAACGTTCCGACGCCATCGTCACCGCATCCGCAAGCGTGGCCACGGCCGGACCGTAAGTCAACACTGACATTTCATCGTACAGTGCGGCATGGATTTCCTCGCGGCCGGCATCAAGCGCCGCCAGCACGGCGCGGCTAGGAAAGGCACTGGCCGCCTCGGCGGCCAGTGCCTCGAGGGTCGTCACCCCGATTGCCGGCAGCTTGAGCGCCAGCGCCAGGCCACGCGCCGTCGACACGCCGACGCGCAGGCCGGTGAAGGAACCCGGACCGACAGAGACGGCAATGGCGCCAAGCCCGGCGTAGTCGGTCGCGCCGGTCTTCAACGCGTCAGCGATGACGGCCATCAGGTGCTCGGCATGACCCTTGCCCAGATCAAGCACCGAGCGGCCAAGCTCCAGCCCAGCCGCCGCGTCGTAGACGCAGGCGGCGCAGAGGCTGGCGGCACAGTCGATGGCGAGAACTTTCATGAAACGACCGGTTCGAGAAACAATTCCCTGTGCCCGCCATGGCGCGCAACCGCAAGTGTGTAGTGCATAATTTGTTAAGCGGCTTCGGTTTGGCCCGGCAGAAGAGCTTATGCCGCCGGCCCTATGCGCAGCATGTGATTGTCCCAGACATAGTCCGGTTCCGTCCGCGTGGCACCACCGCCCTCGATGATCTCGCCGGCGCCCGTGGTGGCCATGAAACCTGCCCCGTCGGGCGCCACGCCGCAGACTTCGACCAGCGCGCTGGAGGAGACGATCCGGCCGCTGCCCGCATCGATCACGACAAGCGAATTGCCTTCCGGCGAGGAGACGGCGACGGTGCCGGCACCAGGATTGGCGGCGACCGAGCCGATATAGTTGCGGAAACCGGACAGCACATCCCGCGGCATGTCGAGCAATGCCAACTCCTTACCCCGCGCGGCGCGACCGACCAGAAGCGGACGATCGGTGCCGGAGCCCCTGTATTGGCAGCCGAACCAGACGGTGCCGGTCTGGTCGATATCCATGTGGCGAATCGACAATTGGTGGAGAGCGGCCGGCAGTTCATGCTTTTCGATCAGGTCGCCGGTGACGCGGTCGACCAGCACATAGGAAGGCTTCATGGTGGCAATGTTGAGCTCGGCGCGTCCATAGTCTGGGTGGGTCTCGATGCCGCCATTGGCGACCGCGATCGTCTTGCCATCGCGCAGCAGAAGAAGTTCGTGCGGGCCCATGCCGTAGGTCGGGAATTCGCCGACGCGATTGAATTTCGCCCGCGCGTCATAGACGCCGACCACGCCAGCGGCGTTGTCGAAGTCGTTTTCGGTGGCGTAGAGCAGAGAGCCGTCGGGCGAAAAGACACCATGACCGAAGAAGTGCCGGCCTGCGATGCTGGCGATGGTCCGCGGGGCGTCGCGCCCGGCGTGATCGAATACGACGGCGAAGGTGCCGGGCTGGCGGGCGAAAACCACCGAACGCTTCGAGATCGGATCGAAGGTGACGTCATGACCGCGATCGGGCAGGTCGACCGTATGCAGCACCTTGCCGGCCTCGGACAGGACGGCGGCACCAAAACTGCCGTCGCGCTTGACGAAGGCGGTGGCGAACACGGCATCCGCCGCGAGCGTATTTGCCCAGGCCGAGGGCGTCACGGCGGCGGCAAAGCCAATGCCGGCGGCCCTCAAGAAATCGCGGCGGTCGATGAGACGCGTTTTCAAGACATGGCCCTCCCCTGCACTGGCCGGCTCCAAGACATGGTAGTTTTTAGGGATCGGAGCTGACGCTTGGCACCTGCCGATTCTTCGAATGACTCATCGCAGACGTTGGAAGTTGGCCGAAGCCTCCGGAACTTCGTCATCCTTGGGCGGAGCAGGAGCGTAGCTCCGTCGCGGAGACCCAAGGATCCATGCCGTGACTTTCGCCGAGGAATGCAGCAGAGCAGAATTCTGAACCGTTGCAAGGCCTTGCGGTCACGGCATGGATCCTGGGGTCTACGCCGCGTCGCTTCGCTCCTTGCTTCGCCCCAGGATGACGAAGCTATGGGCGTTTCGGCCAATCTCAAGGTCACGCTCAGTCTCCATCCAGCGACGAGAGGCCGGCGGTCAGGCCGAATTCGGCGGTCAGCCTGGTGCCGATCAGGGTCGACAGGCTGGAGGTGATCAGGGCGAGATGCTCGAGTTTTTCGCGCAGCGCCGGATCGGCGAGCGCCTTGTCGATCGGGCCCTGGACGGCCTTGGCGGTCGCAACGCCGTTGAGCAGCTGGATGTGGATCGACTCTGCCATCCAGCGCGCATCCGGCGGCAGCGCGTTGCCGAGCTTCGACACCTGGAACAGCGCATCGATGCCGGCCAGATTTCCGGCCAGCGCGTTGGCGGTGTTCTGCGAACGCCAGTAGATCGCCTGTTTTGGCTTGTCGGCCTCGGGCTTGGCGCCCAGAAAACCCTTCAGGCGCACATCGCGGACCATTTCCAGTTCGTTGATCAAGACGCCGACCAGTTCGGTCACCGCCTCGTTACCATCGCGATAGAGCGTGTTTTGCGGCCCCGGATTGGCCCACAGTGCCGCGAATCCATCTGGTTTGTCCCAGGCCGCGCTGACGTCCGCGGCGATGGTTTCGATGTTGCCGGCGACAGCCGCCCCGTAAGCGCAGCGATAGGATTCAGCCTTGCCCGTCAAGGCGTCGGCGCCGTCGCCGTAGAGCACGAATTCCAGCGCCCCGAGCCCCTGCATGGCAACGCTCTTGCCGGCAAGCTGGACAGGATCGGTGGCAGCGGGATCCTTGTCCGACAACGCCGCCTGCACCTGCTTCAGACCGATGCTCTTGCGATCCGGCCAGAACAGCATGCGTTCCAGCCTGTTGTTCTCCTTGATCGGCCCGAAACCGATGATCTCGGCCGATGACCAGGCGTAGACGGTAGCCGAGAACGCGGCTCGCGCCGCTTCTAGGTCCGCTTGCGAGGGCGCCCCGCAAAGCTTGTGCATGGCTTTGGCGAGGGCTTCCGCATGCTGGTGCAGGTCCTCATATGCCGGGCGGACAAAGCCGTCGATCGCGCGCTGGATGACATCAGAGGCTTTCACCGCGGCCGATGCGGGCAACGCGCCCAGCAGAACCAGCGGAAGAACGAGAACCAGCGCGAAACGCTTCGCCATTAAAGTGACCCCAGGAATTTGACCAATGCATCGCGCTCGGTGGCGCTGGTGGCGGCAAAGCGGTCGCGCGCCTTCTGCGCCTCGCCGCCATGCCACAGGATGGCCTCGACCAAAGTGCGCGCACGACCATCGTGCAGATAGAAGGAATTGCCGTTGACCATTTCGGTGAGGCCGATGCCCCATAGCGGCGGCGTGCGCCACTCATTGCCGGTCGCATCGCCCACAGCCTGGCCGTCGGCAAGATCCGGCCCCATGTCGTGCAGCAGGAAATCGGAATAAGGCCAGATCAACTGGAACGCCTGCGGCTTGTCAGGTGCATCGCGACGGGTAACGAATTTCGACGTGTGACAGGCAACGCAGCCGATTTCATAAAAGACCTTCTTGCCGGCGAGCACCTCAGGCGAGGCGAGGTCGCGTCGCGCCGGCACCGCCAGGTTGCGCGAATAGAAGGTGACGAGATCCATCACCGGCGCCGGCGCCTCGACCGGGCCGAGGCGCGCCTGCACGCCGTTGGGCATGGCGAGGCACTTTTCCTGCGCGGCGGTGCAATCGCCCCAGTGTTTCGGCGCCTCCGGCGTCGAGATGCCGATATCGCCGGCAAAGGCATCGGCGGCCTGCTGGCGGATCGACGCGGTCTGCGCCTTCCAGCCGAAACGGCCAAGCGTCAGCTCGCCGCTCAGGCCATCACGCACGATGTTGGGCTTGCCGGAAATACCATCGCCATCCCTGTCGTCAGGGTCGGCACGGGCCAGAATGTCGGCCGGCGCGATCTGTTCGATGAGGCCGAGGCCGATCATCGGCGGCGTCAGGCGCGGCGACAGCGTGGTGCGCGGATCGAGCGGCCCGTAGCCGAGATCATCGATCGTATAGGCGGGTTTGCGCAGTAAAACCGCGGTGCCGTCCGGCAGTTCCACCTTCCGTTCCCGATAGTCGACACGCATCCTGCCCTCACCCCTGAGACCAGGCACGGCCAGTTGCTGCAATTGCGTGCCATAGACCGGGTCTGGAAGGTTGAGCAGCCGGTGGTCGGCGAGCGCCGCCTTTTCTTCCGCGCTGCTGGCATCGCGCGCCAGCCGCAGGAACATCGAGGTGGTGCCAACATCGGCTTGCGGCGGCCGTCCGCGTCCATCCTTCAGATGGCAGTTCTGGCAAGCGCGTTCGTTGAACAAGGGTCCGAGCCCATCCGATGCCTGCGTCGAGGACGGCGACGAGACCCAGTTCTTGCGGAAAAGCGCATTGCCGAGCTTGAAGGTGCCTTCTTCCTCGAAGCTGATGTTGGCCGAAGATTGCGAGAAGGAATCACAGCTGATGTCTTTCCGCGAGGTGCCTGCGCCACCTTGCATCAGTTCGAAAGGCTCGGGCTTGGAAAAATCCGTGGTCGGCCTGGCAATGGCTGTGACGCGCACCTGATCCTTGGCATTAAGGTCGGTGCGCGTGGTGGCGAGACCGGCGGGTAGAAGGTCGCCGGCGATGGCAGAAGTGGTCAGCGCCAGCATCAGAATAATGCCGTGCCGACCAGCCGATATGGCTGGCATTTTCCGGAGGCGCGGCGGGCCCTTGGCCCGCCGCAAGCGGCGCAGGACGTCTAAGAGGCGCCGCATTCCCGCATATCCTTAGTCTGCCTCGTCCGCCGGTGCGGCGTTGAGCTGGCCGTACTTTTCCTCACCGATCGAGGCCAGCAGGTCGAGCTGCGTCTCGAGGAAGTCGATATGGCTTTCCTCGTCGGCGAGCAGTTCCTCGAACAGTTTCATCGTCACGTAGTCGCCCGCTTCCTCGCAGATTTCGCGCGAGCGCTTATAGGCAGTGCGCGCGTCATA
Source organism: Mesorhizobium sp. BR-1-1-10 (assembly GCF_020165595.1). Lineage (NCBI taxonomy): Bacteria > Pseudomonadati > Pseudomonadota > Alphaproteobacteria > Hyphomicrobiales > Phyllobacteriaceae > Mesorhizobium > Mesorhizobium sp. BR-1-1-10. The sequence continues at coordinate 394,757 of NZ_JAIUIL010000006.1, forward strand.
TTCACCGGCCAAGTCGGATTCGAGCACTTCCTTGACGTTCTGGCCGATGCGCAGCGGCGCCACGGACTGCAGGTTGGGATGGCCTTCAAGGAAGATGATGCGGGCGACGAGCTTGTCGGCGTGGTGCATCTCCTCGATCGATTCCGCCCGCTCCTTCTTGGCCAGCTTGGCGTATCCCCAATCCTCGAGCAGGCGGAAATGCACCCAATACTGGTTGACGGCGCCGAGCTCCAGAAAGAGAGCCTCGTTAAGCCGCTCGATGATCTGTGGTTCGCCTTTCATGGGTCCTGCTCCCGTATTGGACGCGCAGGCCTCTGACGCGATCCAGATGTGAAACGATGTCCACGCCGCTTGCCTGCGAGCGGGCGTGGTAGTTCTCGGTGACCCGAATGATCGTTTCGACCACATTTGGGAAGCAGCCGCAACAGCGGCCCCGTTTGTGCATGGCGTGATAGACCTTTGCCGGCACGATGAGCTGCCAGGGATCCTGATCCAGCAGGCCGATGATCGTCTGCTCGATCTCCTTCTCGGTGATGATGTTGCAATGGCAGATCAGCATTTCGTCGCTCTGGCTGACGGCGCTCCGATGCGCCGTTTGGCTGGGGGCTTACTTGAACACCTTGTCGGGCGCGTCGAGACTGTCGGAGCCTTCGAAGGCGATGTTGTTCAGCTTCAAGGCGCCGACGGCGCGTTCGATCGACTTGGTCTGGTCGATCAATGCGTCGATTGCCGCCTGCACGGTGGCATTGCCCGCCGTATTGCCCTCGGCGATCTGCTGGTCATAGGCCTCGCCGGCCAATGCCCGTGCCTTGATGGCTTCCATCTTGGCGACCGAAACATCGAGCTTGTCGGACAGTTCCTTGTCGATTGCCGGATCCGCTGCCTTGACCATGTCGTGCACCGAGGGACCCGAAACGACGGTACCATCCAGCCTTGTGTAGCTGGCGTGATAGGCGGCGCGAATGCCGACTGCATCATAGAGATGAGAATTGTAGGTGTTGTCGGAGAAGCAGTCATGCTCCTCTTCCGGATCGTGCAGCAGCAGGCCGAGCTTCATGCGCTCGCCGGCCAGTTCGCCGTAGGAGAGCGAGCCCATGCCGGTGAAGATCACCGAGACGGCGGTGTTCGGCTCGCCATCGACGAGGTTCTTGCGCGCGGCGCCGTCTTCCTTCCAGTCGTTGACCATCTTCTGCAGGTCGGAGACCAGAAGGTCAGTTGCCGATTTCAGGTACTGTGCGCGGCGGTCGCAATTGCCGCCGGTGCAGTTCTTGAGGTCGTAGTCCGTATAGAGACGCTCGCCGGCGCCTGGACCGCTGCCGTGCAGGTCCTGACCCCAGAGCAGGAACTCGATGGCGTGATAGCCGGTAGCGACGTTGGCCTCGATACCGCCGGCTTGCTGCAAGGTCCCGGAGAGGAATTCCGGCGAAAGCGTCGAGGCGTCGATCTTCTTGCCGTTGATTTCGATCTCCTTGTTGGCGATCACATTGGCGGTGTAGAGAGAATTCGCGTCCGATTCCGTGCCGTAGCTCTTGGCGACATAGTCGATCAGGCCTTCGTCCAGCGGCCAGGAATTCACCTCGCCCTCCCAGTCGTCGACGACCTTGTTGCCGAAGCGATAGACCTCGGTCTGCTGGTAGGGCACGCGCGCCGCCTTCCAGGCGTCGCGGGCGGCATTGAGCGTTTCCGCCGACGGGTTGGCCAGCAGCACGTCGACCGCCTTGTCCAGCGTCCGCGCCGTGGTTAGCGAATCCTCGTACTTGGCAAGCGCGATGTCGGAATAGGTCTTGATCACCGCCTTCGCATCGGTTTGCGCCTTTGCAGGCAGCACGAACACCGCCGCCGTCAGCAGCGCCGTGGCGCCGATCGCCACAAGCCTGCCGCCATATCGTGCCGTCATTATCGCTCTCCAGTTTCTCGGGAATTCCGCAAACGGCGCGCGCGGCAACCGGCACCAGGCCGTATGCATGCCACCGGCCGCAAGATATGCCGCGCTGCCGCGCGGCTCAGGGAAGAAAGACACCAAAATGCCTCCAATCGAACGGGTTCAAGGCCCAGACATCAAAGGGATGCGCCAATGCGCAAGCTTCCTTAAAACTTCGAGTTCGATGGAGTCAACGGAAATTGCTGAAAAACATAATCGAAACAACAGTTTAGAATTATTCTAAACTACAACTGTCAACTTTACGCGTTCCCTTGCACCGACTTTGCGGCCGAACTGTACGATTGACAGTCGCCATCCCGGGTGCGACCCGCAGACATTCTCTTGCGGCGGTGCCAGGCAATTGCCGCTTGGCGAGACGTCCTAGGATCGAATCGGGATCGGAATGCGATGAAGAACGGCGTGGTCATTGTCGGTGCGGGTCATGCGGGCGTGCAGGCGGCCGCCAGTCTGCGCGAGGATGGTTATGATGGGCCGGTGATCCTGGTGGGCGACGAGAACGAACTGCCCTATCACAAGCCGCCGCTGTCGAAGACCTTCATCAAGGATGCCACGGCCAAACCGCAGCCCTTGCGCGGCGAAGCCTTCTACACCGGCAGCGCCATCGACTACCGGCCGGGCATCCGGATCGAGCGCATCGATGCCGGCCGCGGCAGTCTCGACATTGCTGGCGGTGGCGCACTTGCCTTCGACCATCTGATCCTGGCGACCGGATCGCGCCCGCGTGCCTTGCCATTACCCGGCGCGGAGCTGTTCGGCGTGGTGTCGCTGCGCTCGCTGGCCGATGCCCGGCTGATCCGGGACTTGAGCGCGCACAGCGAAGATGTCGTTATTCTCGGCGGCGGCTTCATCGGACTGGAAATCGCCGCGACGCTTCGGGCGGCGGGCCGCACCGTCACCGTTGTCGAGGCGGTCGACCGGCTGCTTGGCCGCGCCGTGGCGCCGGTGGTGGCCAGCCATGTCCGGCAAAGGCTGGAAGCGACAGGCGTGCGCATCCTCACCGGCACCTCGATTGCAAGGCTCGAAGGCGAAGACGGCCATGTCACCGCCGCGATCACCACCTCAGGCGAAAGGCTGCCGGCGCGCATGGTCGTGGTGGGCATCGGTGCCGTGCCGAATGTCGAACTGGCGCAGGAAGCCGGCCTCACCATCGCCAACGGCATCCGCGTCGATCACCAGATGCGCAGCTCGGTACCGGATATCCTCGCCATCGGCGACGCCGCCTCGTACCGGCACTGGTTCACCGGCGGCGACGTGCGGCTGGAATCGGTGCAAAACGCCACCGACCAGGCGCGGCTCGCCGCGCGCACCATATCAGGCCACGCCGACGCTTATTCGGCGGTGCCATGGTTCTGGTCCGACATTGGCGACATGAAATTGCAGATGGTCGGGCTGACATCAGGCGGCGACAGCCATGTCGTGCTCGGTGACCTGCCCGACAACAAGTTCTCGATCTACCACTACGCGGGAGACCGGCTGCTCGGCATCGAGTCCGTCAACCGCCCCGGCGACCACATGCTTGGCCGCAAGATGCTCGGTGCCGGCTTCTCGCCGACACCGCAAACGGTAGCCACGGGTCCCGAAGGGCTGAAGGCGGCTCTGGCTGCCTTTCAGCAGGATGAGCTGGCAAGAGCTGCGGGATAGCCGCCCTCCCCTTGTGGGAGGGTCGCTGCGAAGCAGCGGCGGGGTGGGTCGGCGCCAAGCCCCCCACCCGGACCTGCGGTCCGACCTCCCCACGAGGGGGAGGTAACGTGGTTCAGGCGGCGCAGACTTCGCGGATCGAGCTTTCCAGAATGTCGAGCGCTTCGTTCATGACTTCGTCCTGAATGGTGATCGGCGCCAGGAAGCGGATGACGTTGCCGTAGACGCCGCAGGTCAACAGGATCAGACCCTTGTCGAGCGCCTTCAGCCGGATCGCGTTGGCGATCTCGGCCGACGGCAGGCCCTTCTTGACGTCATTGAACTCAACCGCGTTCATGAAGCCCAGACCCCTGATGTCGACGATCTCGGGCACGTCGTCACGGATCGACTGCAGACGCTGCTTGAGCCGCGCACCCAGCGTGTTGGCGCGGTCGCAGAGCTTTTCGTCCTCGATGACATCCAGGACGGCGTGTGCCGCGGCGACGCCGATCGGGCTGCCGCCATAGGTGCCGCCGAGCCCGCCGGGGCTGGGCGCATCCATGATCTCGGCGCGGCCGGTGACCGCCGCAAGCGGGAAGCCGCCGGCCAGGCTCTTGGCCATGGTGGTGATGTCGGCCGCCACCTCGTGATGGTCCATGGCGAACATCCTGCCGGTGCGGGCAAAGCCGGTCTGCACTTCGTCCGCGATGAGCAGCATGCCGTGCTGGTCGCACAGCTTGCGCAGCGCCGTCAGGAATTCACGCGGCGCGTCGTAGAAGCCGCCCTCGCCCTGAACCGGCTCGATGATGATCGCGGCGACGCGGGCCGGATCGACATCCGCCTTGAACAGCTTGTCGAGTGCCGCCAGCGAATCGGCGACCGAGACGCCATGCAGTTGCACGGGGAACGGCACGTGGTAGACGTCGCCCGGCATGGCGCCGAAGCCAACCTTGTAGGGCACGACCTTGCCGGTCAGCGCCATGCCCATGAAGGTGCGGCCGTGGAAGCCGCCGCCGAAGGCGATGACGGCCTGGCGGCCGGTGGCGTTGCGAGCAATCTTGATGGCATTCTCCACCGCCTCGGCGCCGGTGGTGACGAAGATCGTCTTCTTCTCGAACTTGCCGGGCAGCATGGCGTTCAGCCGTTCGGCCAGCCGCACATAGCTCTCGTAAGGCACGACCTGGTGGCAGGTGTGGGTGAAGCGGTCGAGTTGCGCCTTGACCGCCTCGATCACCCTGGGATGGCGATGGCCGGTGTTGACGACGGCGATGCCCGAGGAGAAGTCGATATAGCGGCGGCCCTCGACATCCCAGATCTCCGAATTCTCGGCCCGGTCGGCGTAGATTTGCGTGGTCATGCCGACGCCGCGCGAGATCGACTGGTTCTTGCGTTCGGAAATGGCGGAGTTCTTCATCATATCCCTCACCGGGCCGGCGCCCGTTCTGTTTGATGCCGTTGAGTTCCCTTCTGGCCTTATTTCAGGTTTTCCTCAAGCCGGCACCATCGCAGGGTCGATTGGGCCTGACTTAACCAGTCCGGCGATACGTCTACGAGACCGGTTTCCTTTTTTTCGGGATCGACTATCCTCCTGTTATCCGCGAGGGACCGCGATCAGCGACCGGCGCGCGGCCGAGGGGAGCCATGAGCAGGAACGTGACATCGTCCGTCTCGCCGCCATCCGCCAAAACTCCCAGCCTTTTGTCTTTTCCAGCCGCTTCAATTCTCGCCTGCACGGCCCTGGCGCTGCTCGCCGGTTGCCAAAAGCAGGCGGCGGCGGACAAGAAGCTGCCGGTCATGGTGCGCACCGAAACGGTGGCGATGGCCGACTATGCGCCGAGAACCTCGCTGACCGGGGTGATCGCGGCGCGCACGCTGAACAATCTTTCGTTCCGGGTTGGCGGACGCGTCGCCGAGCGGCTTGTCGATGTCGGCCAGCATGTCGATCAGGGGACAGTGCTTGCCCGCATCGATCCGCAGGAGCAGGAATCCGATCTGCGATCGGCGCAGGCCGATCTCGATGCCGCGCAGGCGCAACTGACCCAGGCCGCGGCCACTTTCGAGCGGCAAAAGACGCTGCTTGCCCAGGGCTTCACCACCAGGCGCGATTATGACGCGGCCGACCAGGCACTGAAGGTGGCGCAAGGCAGCGTCGATGCCGCGCAGAGCGCACTCGCCAATGCCCGGCAGAACCTGTCTTTCACCGAACTCAAGGCCGGTGCCGCCGGCGTGATCACCGCCCGCCAGGTCGAAGCCGGCCAGGTGGTGCAGGCGGCGCAGACCGTCTTCACCGTTGCCGAGGACGGTGACCGCGACGCCGTGTTCAACGTGCAGGAGACGCTGGTTGCCAGGACGCCGGCCTCGCCGGCGGTGACGATCACGCTGTTATCCGATCCGCAGGTCAGAGCAACGGGCAAGGTGCGCGAGATCTCACCGGCGGTCGACCCGGGTTCGGGCTCGATAAGGGTCAAGGTAGCCATTCCCGAGACGCCCGCCGGCATGCCGCTTGGGGCGGCCGTCATCGGCTCGGTCGGCGCCAAGCCGGCGAAGGCGATCCTGTTGCCCTGGCAGGCCCTGACATCCAGCTCCGGCAAGCCGGCGGTCTGGATCGTCGATCCCGCGACCAAGGCAGTCGCGACGACGCCGGTCGAGGTGCTGGCGTTCGATTCGGGTACCGTCGTCATTGCCAAGGGACTTAACGAAGGCCAGAGCGTCGTTACATCAGGCGGGCAATTGCTCAGCCCCGGCCAGATAGTCGAAATATCGGGAGCGGCGCAATGAAGCGGCTCCTGCTTGGCCTTGCCGCGCTTGGCACGCTCGCAGCCTGTTCGAAATCGGAGGAAAAACCGCCGGAGATCGTCCGGCCGGTGCTGTCGGTCGTGGTCGAGCCGCGCACCACCCAGATCTTCGGTTTCGCCGGCTCGGTCGAACCGCAGGTCAGTGCCGATCTTGCCTTCCGACTGCTCGGTCGCGTCGTCTCGCGCGACGTCAAGGTCGGCGACATCGTCAGCAAGGGCACGACGATCGCGGCACTCGACCCGACCGCGCTGGAGCTGGCCGTCCAGGCGGCCAGGGCCGAACTCTCCAATGCGCAGGCGCAGTTCGCCAATGCCGCGGCCAGCGAGGAGCGCCAGCGCCAGTTGCTCACCTCGGCCAATACGTCGCAGTCCGTCTTCGATGCCGCGCAGCAGGCACGCAAAGCCGCGGAAGCCAGCGTCGAGCGGGCCAAGGCTTCGCTGGCCAAGTCCCAGGAGCAGCTCGGCTACGCCAGGCTGTTCTCGGATTTCGACGGCGTCGTCACCGCCGTCGGCGCGGAGGTCGGCCAAACCGTCTCGCCGGGCCAGACGGTCGTCACCGTGGCACGTTCGGACCCGCGTGAAGCGGTTGTCGATATTCCCGACCAGTTGACCGGCGATCTCTCGGCCGGCACGCCCTTCCAGGTCATCTTGCAGTCGCTGCCGACAATCCAGACAGAGGCCAAGCTGCGCGAGATCGCGCCCCAGTCCGAAGGCTCGACCCGCACCCGGCGCGTCAAGCTGACGCTCACCAATCCGCCGCAAGCCTTCAGGCTCGGTTCGACGGTAACCGCGACCCGGATGACCAAGGTCGTACCAACGATCGAACTGCCCATCTCGGCGCTGCTCGAAAAAAACGGTTCTGAAAAAGTGTGGATCGTCGATCCAAAGACGTCGAGCGTGAGCGCACGCGATATCAAGGTCGCGTGGAAGGCTGGCGCCACCTTCACCGTGGCGGAAGGGCTCGAAGCCGGCATGCGCGTCGTCACCGCCGGCGTTCACAGCCTCGTCGACGGCCAGAAGGTCAAAGTCCCCGCGGGAGGGGCCTCATGAAGGGCTTCAACCTCTCCGACTGGGCGCTCAACCACCGCTCGCTGGTCTGGTATTTCATGCTGGTCTTCGTGGTGGCCGGCGTATTTTCCTATCTCAATCTCGGCCGCGAGGAAGATCCCAACTTCACCATCAAGACCATGATCATCCAGGCCAACTGGCCGGGTGCCTCGGTCAAGGAGACGGTGCAGCAGGTGACCGATCGCATCGAGAAAAAGCTCGAGGAACTCGACAGCCTCGACTTCACCAGATCCGTCACCACCGCCGGCCAGACCGTCATCTTCGTGAACCTGAAGGACACCACCAAGGCACGCGACGTCGTGCCGAACTGGCTTCAGGTGCGCAACATGGTCAACGACATCAAGGCGCAGTTTCCGCAAGGCGTGCAGGGACCGTTCTTCAACGACCGCTTCGGCGATGTCTACGGCAACATCTATGCCTTCACGTCAGACGGGCTGACGCCACGCCAGTTGCGCGACTATGTGGAGGATGTCAGGACCAAGATCCTGACCGTGCCCAATGCCGGCAAGGTCGATCTGGTCGGCGCGCAGGACGAGGCCATCTATCTCGAATTCTCGACGCGCCAGATAGCGGCGCTTGGCCTCAACCAGCAGCAAATCGTCGCCAGCCTGCAGGCCCAGAATGCGATCACCCCGTCCGGCGTCATTCAGTCCGGGCCGGAGCGCATCAGCGTGCGCGTCGGCGGCCAGTTCACCTCCGAGGAGAGCCTGCGCGCCATCAACCTGCGCGTCAACGATCGGTTCTTCCGGCTGAGCGACGTGGCGACGATCACGCGCGGTTATGCCGACCCGCCGACGGCCTTGTTCCGCTTCAACGGCCAGAACGCGATCGGGCTTGCCATCGGCATGAAGCCCAACGCCAATCTGCTCAAATTCGGCGAGGCGCTGCATGAGGAGATGAACAAGGTGCTGGCCGACCTGCCGGTCGGCGTCGGCGTGCATCTGGTGGCCGACCAGCCTGTCATCGTCGAGGAGGCGGTCTCAGGGTTTACGCGTGCGCTGTTCGAGGCGGTGGCGATCGTGCTTGCCGTCTCGTTCATCAGCCTTGGCATGCGCGCCGGCTTCGTGGTGGCGCTGTCGATCCCGCTGGTGCTGGCCATCACCTTCACGGTCATGGAGTATCTGGGGATATCGCTGCAGCGCATTTCGCTCGGCGCTCTGATCATCGCGCTCGGGCTGCTGGTCGACGACGCGATGATCGCGGTCGAAATGATGGTAGCGCGGCTGGAGGTCGGCGACAGCCTGCGCAAGGCGGCGACCTATGTCTACACCTCGACCGCCTTCCCGATGCTGACCGGCACGCTGGTGACGGTCGCGGGCTTCATCCCGATCGGGCTCAACTCGAGTGCTGCCGGCGAATACACCTTCACCTTATTCGTCGTCATCGCGGTGTCGCTGCTGGTGTCATGGATCGTGGCGGTGCTGTTCGCGCCGCTGCTCGGCGTGACCATCCTGCCGGCGACGATGAAGACCAAGCATCATGACCAGCCAGGACGCTTCACGTCGCTGTTCCGGCGCGTCCTTGTCGGCTCGGTGCGCCATCACTGGCTGACGATCATCGTGACCGTGCTTCTGTTCGCCGCCTCGATCGCCGGCTTCGGCCTGGTGCAGCAGCAGTTCTTCCCACCTTCCGACCGGCCGGAGCTGATCGTCGATTGGAACCTGCCACAGAACTCCTCGATTACCGAGACGCGCGACCAGATGGAGCGCTTCGAACAGCGGGCGCTGGTCGGCAATCCCGACATCGACCACTTTTCCTCCTATATCGGTCAGGGCGCCGTGCGCTTCGTACTGGCCTATGACGTGCAGCCCGCCAATCCCTATTTCGGCCAGACGGTGATCGTCACCAAGAGCATCGAGGCGCGCAACCGGGTGAAGCCGGCGCTGGAGAAGCTGCTGCGCGCGGAGTTTGTCGGCACCGACGCTTTTGTCAAGCCGCTTGAACTCGGACCGCCGGTCGGGCGGCCTGTGCAGTACCGCGTCGGCGGCCCCGACATCCAGACGGTGCGAGAACTGGCGCAGCAATTCGCCGGCGTGATCTCGGTCAATCCGAAACTCGCGGCGCCGACTTTCGACTGGAACGAACCGCAGCGTGTGCTGAGGGTCGACGTGCTGCAGGACAAGGCGCGCCAACTCGGCATCACCTCGTCCGACATCGCCAGCACACTGAACAGCACGGTGGGCGGCGCGACGATCACGCAGGTGCGTGACGCGACGTACCTGATCAACGTCGTGGCTCGCTCGCGCGAGGCCGAACGCGGCTCGATCGAGACGCTGCAAAACATCCAATTGCCGACCGGAAATGGCGAGGCGATCCCACTCGCCGCGGTGGCCAATTTTCGCTACGATCTGGAGCAGCCCACCGTATGGCGACGCGACCGCATCCCGACCATCACCGTGCGCGCCGGCTTGGTCGGCGACGTGCTGCCGGCGACCGTCGTCAACGAGTTGAAACCGTCGGTCGACGCCTTTATCGCCAAGCTGCCGGCCGGCTATTCGGTCGAGACCGCCGGCTCCGTCGAGGAAAGCGCCAAGAGCCAGGGGCCGATCGCGGCCGTGGTGCCGCTGATGCTGTTCGTCATGGCGACCATCCTGATGGTGCAGTTGCAGAGCTTCCAGCGCCTGTTCCTGGTGGTGGCGGTGGCGCCACTCGGGCTGATCGGCGTGGTCGCGGCCCTGGTGCCGAGCGGAGCGCCGCTCGGCTTCGTCGCCATTCTCGGCGTCTTGGCGCTGATCGGCATCCTGATCCGCAACTCGGTCATCCTGATCGTGCAGATCGAGGACCTTGTCGCCGAGGGCAGGGATCGCTGGGCCGCGGTCATCGAGGCAACGGAGCACCGCATGCGGCCGATCGCGCTGACGGCGGCCGCGGCCAGCCTGGCGCTGATCCCGATCGCGCGCGAAGTGTTCTGGGGGCCGATGGCGTATGCGATGATGGGCGGCATCATAGCGGGTACCGCGATCACGCTCTTGTTCCTGCCGGCGCTTTATGTGACGTGGTTCAGGATCAAGGAGCCGAAGCGGGAACAGGGCGGCGAAGTAGACCTCGCCGCTGTTGCGGAAACTTAAGGCGAGGTCGAGCTCCCTGGCGTGACGCGGAGAACTATCGTCAGATCTGCTTCGGAGCCGTCCTCACAAACCCGTCACTGGCCCGCAACAGGTTGCGCGTATAATCCTTCGTCACACGGCGCTCGACGAGATCGTTGGCCACCAGATTCTCCACCGCCTCGCCGCCCTGCATCACCATCAGCCGCTCGCACATATGGGTGATGATTGCGAGGTCGTGGCTGACCATCAGGAAGGTCAGCTTGCGCCGCCGGCGGACTTCCTCCAGCAGGTTGAGGACTTCCGCCTGCACCGAGGCGTCGAGGGCCGAGGTCGGCTCGTCGAGCAGCAGGATCGAGGGCTCGAGGATAAGCGCGCGCGCGATCGCCACGCGCTGGCGCTGACCGCCGGAAAGCTGGTGCGCGTAACGGAAACGAAAGCCGTTGCCGAGGCCGACCTCGTCGAGCGCGCGTTCGATCCGCTTTTCGCCATCGGCAAAACCATGGATGGCGAGCGGCTCCTGCAGCAGGCGGTCGACGGTCTGGCGCGGGTGCAGCGAGCCGTAAGGATCCTGAAAGACCATCTGCACTTCGCGGTAAAAGGCCTTGTCGCGGCGCGCGCCGAGCGTCTTGCCATTGACTGTGATGCTGCCCGAGGCGACCGGCGCGAGGCCGGCTATGGCCCGCAGCAATGTCGATTTGCCCGAGCCGGATTCGCCGACCAGGCCGAAGGATTCGCCCTGCTGCACGTCGAGGCTGACGCCCTTCAGCGCGCGGAAGCGGTCGAAGATCACCTCCAGCCTGTCGACGGCAATCGCAGAAGTCATGCCGCCCACTCCGGCTTGCGGTCGAGCACCGGCAGCGGGTGACGGTCGGCGCCGATTTTTGGCATGCAGTTGAGCAGCCCCCGCGTGTAGGGATGCTGGGCCTGACTCAATTCCGACGCCTTGAGCTGCTCGACGACCTTGCCGGCATACATGACGATGACGCGGTCGCAGAAGGACGAGACCAGGCGCAGATCGTGCGAGATGAAGATCAGGCCCATGCCGCGCTCCGCGACCAGCCTATCGAGGATGCCGAGCACGTCGAGTTGCACCGTGACGTCGAGCGCCGAGGTCGGCTCGTCGGCGATCATCATTTCCGGTCCGGCGATCAGCATCATGGCGATCATGGCGCGCTGGCCCATGCCGCCCGACACTTCGTGCGGATGCAGGTCGAAGATGCGTTTGGGATCGCGGATCTGCACCGCCTCGAGCATGGCCAGCGCGCGCTCGCGCGCCTCGGCCTTGCCGACCTTTTCGTGGGTGCGCAGCGTCTCGACGATCTGGCGGCCGATGCTCATCACCGGATCGAGCGAATATTTCGGGTCCTGCAGGATCATGGCGATGCGGTTGCCCCGCAGCGCCCGGCGTTGGCGCGGCGAGATGCCGAGCAGGTCGATGCCGTCGAAAGTCAATCTATTGGCCGATATCCGGGCCTGCGGCGGTGTCAGGCCCATGATGGCGCGGCCCGTCTGCGACTTGCCGGAACCGGACTCGCCGACGATGCCGAGGCGTTCGCGGCCAAGCGAAAAGGAAACGCCGCGCACCGCCTCGATCATGCCGGTGCGGGTCGGAAAGGTGACGCGCAGACCCTCGACGTCGAGAAGCGTGCTCTTGGATCGCTGCTGATCAGGGGGGTCACTCATTGGTCACCGCTGCGGGGATCGAGTGCGTCGCGCAGGCCGTCGCCAAGCAGGTTGAAGCCAAGGCTGACGATGAGGATGGCGAAGCCCGGCGCACCAGCCACCCACCATTGGTCGAGGATGAAGCGGCGACCCGAAGCGATCATGGTGCCCCATTCCGGCAGCGGCGGCTGCGCGCCAAGGCCGAGGAAGCCGAGGCCTGCGGCCGTCAGGATGATGCCCGCCATGTCGAGCGTCACGCGGACGATCAGCGAGGAGATGCACAATGGCATGATGTGGCGAAGCACGATGCGGAAAGGCGAGGCGCCCATCAATTGCACGGCCTTGATGTAGTCCGAGTTGCGCACGGTGAGCGTCTCGGCGCGGGCGATGCGCGCATAGGGCGGCCAGGAGGTGATGGCGATCGCCAGCACGGCGTTCTCGATGCCGGGGCCAAGGGCGGCGACGAAGGCCAGCGCCAGCACCAGCTTGGGGAAGGCAAGGAAGATGTCGGTGATGCGCATCAGTATGGCATCGGTCCAGCCGCCGGCATAGCCGGCGACGGTGCCGACCAGGAGACCGATGGGAGCGGCGATGATGGCGACCAGGACGACGACATAAAGCGTCCAGCGGGAGCCGTAGAGGATGCGCGAATAGATGTCACGGCCGAGGTCGTCGGTGCCGAACCAGTGCTGCGCACTCGGCGCCAGCAGCCGCGCGTTCTTCAGGTCACCGAAGGTCGGCGAATACGGCGCCAGCATACCGGCAAGGACGGCGACGAGCAGCAGCGCGATGATGATCAGCAGGCCGACAAAGGCCAGCCGGTTGGCGGAAAAGCGCCGCCACGCGACATAGGCGCGGCCGAGCCTTGCCTGCAAGCGCGATGCCGGCCGCTCCGACAGCAACCATTCGCGACGGGAGAAGGTGCGGGCGTCGGAGGCGGTCATGACGATGCCTCTTTAAGCTGTCGACCCCCACTCCGGTCTGCTTCGCAGACCACCTCTCCCCCGTTCGACGGGGGAGAGGAAAGGCGCCAAGCCTGCGACCGCGTTTTCCTCTCCCCCGGGCAGGGGGAGAGGTGGCCCGAAGGGCCGGAGTGGGGGTGACTAGCGGCAGCCAAGCCCGAAAGTGCAATACCTCTACTCATCCTGTCTTCGTCCTCGGGTCGAGCACACGGTAGAGCAGGTCGGACAGAAGATTGATGGCGATGAACACCGAGCCGATGACGATGGTACCGCCGAGAACGGCGTTCATGTCGGCGTTCTGCAGCGAGTTGGTGATGTAGAGGCCGATGCCCGGCCAGGAGAAGACGGTCTCGGTCAGCACCGAGCCCTCGAGCAGCCCGGCATAGGACAACGCGATCACGGTCACCATCGGCACGGCGGCATTGCGCAGCGCGTGGCCCCAGATGATGCGGGTTTCCGACAGGCCCTTGGCGCGCGCGGCGACGACATATTCCTGGGCGAGTTCGTTGAGCATGAACGAGCGCGTCATGCGGCTGATGTAGGCCAGCGAGAAATAGCCGAGCAGCGAGGCCGGCAGGATGATGTGACGGAAGGCGTCGTAAAAGACGTCCCACTGTCCCTGCATCGCGGAGTCGAGCAGGTAGAAACCGGTGATCGGCGTGAACGTGTATTCGTAGACGACGTCGAGCCGTGCAGGGAAGGCCACCCATTGCAGCTTCGCGTAGAACAGCACCAGGGCCAGCAGACCCAGCCAGAAGATAGGTACGGAATAGCCGATCAGGCCGATGATGCGCACGATCTGATCGACGAAGCTGCCGCGTTTGACCGCGGCCAGTACCCCGAGCGGCACACCGAACAGCGCGCCGATCAGTGTCCCCAATGTCGCCAGTTCCGTGGTTGCCGGAAGAGCGCGGCGGATATCGGTCATGACAGGGTTGGTGGTCAGCACCGAGGTGCCGAAATCGCCGCTCAGCGCATGTTTCACATAGATGTAGAACTGCTCGATCAACGGCAGGTCGAGGCCCATCTCGCGGCGCGTGCGCTCCACGACATTGGCGGGTGCCCGGTCGCCGAGAACGGCCAGCACCGGGTCGATCGGGATGACACGGCCAATGAAGAAGGTGACCGCGAGAAGACCAAGATAGGTCGTCACCGCAATGACCAGGAATCGGCCAAGCGAAGATGCAAGGGCTACGGCGCGGGCGCTGCCGCGCCCGCCCTCGTTTTCAATCGCGCTCATGCGGGCGTGTCCGCGAACGCTATTCCTTGGAGACCGGCCCGACGAAGTTGGTATCGAAGCTCGGACCAAGCGCGAAGCCCTTGAGGTTCTTGCGCAGACCGGCGACTTCCAACTGCTGGTGGATGACGACGAAGGGGCTGGTGTCGAGGATCTTCTTTTCGAGATCCTTGTACATATCGGCGCGCTTGCCAGAATCCTTCTCGAGCAGGGCTGCTTCCGTCTGCTTGGTCAGGTCCGGAATGTCCCAGGCATTGCGCCATGCCAGCGTCTTCGACTTGCCAGCATCCGAATTGTCCGGGTTCGAGGCAAAGGTCTGGGCATTGGAATTCGGATCGAAATAGTCCTGGCCCCACTGGCCAATATAGATGTCGTGGTTGCGGGCACGGTATTTGGTCAGCGTCTGCTTGCCGTCGCCGGGGATGATCTCCAGCTTGATGCCGGCCTGGCCAAGCGTCTGCTGGATGGATTCCGCCATGCCGGTGGTCGGCTGGCCGGTGCGTACGTCCATGGTTACGCTGAAGCCGTCGGGCAGGCCGGCCTTGGCCAGCAGCTCCTTGGCCTTGGCGACATCGAGCTTGAACGGGTTCTCGTCCAGTTCGCCCAGAACGCCCTTGGGCAGGAAGGTCTGGTGGATCTCGCCGATGCCCTTGAGGATGGTCGTGCTCAAGGCATCATAGTCGACAAGGTATTTGAAGGCCTGGCGCACCTCGGGCTTGGCGAGGTTCGGGTTCTTCTGGTTGAGGCTGATATAGTAGACGGTGCCTTTCGGCGCGCTGGTGGTGGTGAGGTCGGCATTCTTGGCGATGGCGTCGAGGTCGTTCGGCTCGAGGTTGCGGGCAACGTCGATGTCGCCGGCTTCGAGCGCCAGGCGCTGCGCCGAGCTTTCCTTCATGTTGCGGTAGATGACGCGGGCGAGCTTGGCCTTTTCGCCGTAATAATTGTCGTTGCGCTCCATGACGACCGCCTCGTTGGCACGCCATTCACGCAGCTTGTAGACGCCCGAGCCGGCGTAGCCCGTCTTCAGCCAGGCGTTGCCGAAGTCGTTGTCCCATTTGTAGTCGGCGCTCGGCGTCACCGCCGCGACGTGTTCCTTGACCAGCTTGGCGTCGACGATGGAAGCGACGGTGGCCGACAGGCAGTTCAGCACGAAACTTGGCGCATAGGCCTTGTCGACGGTGAACTGGAAGGTTGTGTCGTCGACCGCCTTGGCCTTCTCGGTGACGTTGTCGCCGCTGATGCCGAACTGATCGATGATGAAGGCCGGGCTCTTGTCCAGCTTGACGGCGCGCTCGAACGACCAGGCGACATCGGCGGCGGTGATCGGGTTGCCGGAGGCAAATTTCAGGCCCGGCTTGAGCTTGAACGTATAGGTCAGGCCATCGTCGGAGACGGTCCAGCTTTCGGCGAGATCGGGCTTGACCTTGGAAGTGTCGCTGAGGTCGAGGCGGACAAGAAGATCATAGGTGTTGCCGGTGACTTCGGCGGTCGACAGCTCGAACGCCTCGCCCGGATCCATCGAGATGATGTCGTCGATGGCAAAACCTTCGACAAGCGTATCGGCGGGGGTGACCGCGCCAGCCGGCGCTCCGGCCAGAAGCAGCGCCGACATGGCGGCGCCCGCAAGCAGGATACGGGATCGTAGAGCAAGCTTTTCCATCATCATGATGATTGTTCCCTGTTTTGTTGTTGGTTGACCTGAGTTCCCGGCTCAGGGTTACGGTGTTCTTTCAAGGCTCGACGAGAGCCTCTGCCCCACTAACGTCGTGGTTTTTGTCCAGTTGGTCAACAGCATATCCGGCGGCCCAGCGGTGGGCAACGAGCATTTATGCGATGGTTCATTGGACCAGAATGGCGGGCGGGCGTGTCGAGGCATACATCAGCCAATCGAGGCACCGATCGAGAAAAAATCTGCTAAATTAGAAGCTATTTCAGCGCCGCGACGAGGCCGGCATCGGGAAAACAGGTGGCGGCCTGGCCATTCTTTTCCTGCCATCTACCGATTGAGCGGCGGGTCTTGAAGCCAGGCAGGCCGTCGGCGCTGCCGACATCGTAGCCCTTGGCTTCCAAGGCACGCTGCAGGGCGGCGATATCGGACCGGTGGACATCGCCGACCGGACCCCAGCCACCGGTAAAATTCTGATCGCCATGGGCGATGCGGTCGGCGCCATGGCCGATGAACAGCGCATAGAGGTCGCTGGTGTTGTATTCCTTCAGCACGTAGAAATTGGGGGTCGCGATGAAGGCCGGACCTCTGCGCCCGGCCGGCATCAGCAGGAAACCTTCCGCCTTCAGCTCGCTTGCCGGGAACGCCTTGCCGCCGACGCGCTCGACGCCCATGGCAGCCCATTGTGCAATCTTTTTGCCTTGGTCCGGGCCCTCCAGCGAACAGGAGACGCTCTGGGGCACCATCACCTCGAAACCCCAGCTGCGTCCCCTCACCCAGCCGTAGTGGACAAGATAATTGGCGATCGAGGCCAGCACATCGGGCGTCGAATTCCAGATGTCGACGCGGCCGTCGCCGTCGAAATCGACGGCATGCTTGAGCAACGAGGTCGGCATGAATTGCGGCTGGCCGAGCGCGCCGGCCCAGGACGATTTCATCGCGCCGACCGGCGCCAGCCCACGCTCGACGATTTCCAGCGCCGCCAGCAGTTCTGTGCGGAAGAAATCCTTTTTCGTCGACATGAACGCCTTGGTGCCCAGCACCTCGAAGGCGTCGTAGGGCATCTTCGCCGCGCCGAAGCCGGTTTCGCGGCCCCAGATCGCCAGAAGGATTTCGCCCGGCACGCCATAGCGCTTCTCGATCGAGGCAAGCGTGCGGGCGTTGGCGGCTTCGCGGGCGCGTCCACCCGATGTCACCGCACGAACCGTCTTCTCGGCGAAATAGGCGCCGGGCGATCCGAACTCGGCCTGATGCTGCTTCTGCGGCGTCTTCGGCTTCTCGCCCGGCATGACAAGGTCGGGGAGTTTGAGATTGGGCTTCACGCCGTCGAAGGCGGCGTCGAAGGTGTTTTTGGAAATGCCTTTGGTTTTGGCTTCCGGCCAGAGGTCGTTTTGCAGCCAGGCGCGGAACTGGTCGTCAATGGGGGCGGCGTGGGTGGGGACGGTGAGGACCATCCCCACTAGAGCAGCCAGAAAAAATGCAAGGCTGAATTTGCGAAAGTCGCGTTCCGTCGCACCCCCCTCTGTCCTGCCGGACATCTCCCCCGCAAGGGGGGAGATCGGCTGTCGGCTCGGCTTTCGCCAATCACCAACGTTGAAAGGAGTTCGCCGACGCCGAAGCTGCCAATTTCCCCCCTTGCGGGGGAGATGTCCGGCAGGACAGAGGGGGGTGCCTGGCACAGACAGGTGAATGACGGCCATAGAATGCACCTTCCCCACCAATAACGTTAAAACGCCGTCCGCGAGCGCAGTGCCGCGGCCAGCGTGCCTTCGTCGAGATAGTCGAGTTCGCCACCGACCGGCACGCCGTGCGCCAGCCGCGTTATCTTGACCTCGAAACCGGAGAGCTGATCGGTGAGGTAGTGCGCGGTGGTCTGGCCCTCGACCGTCGCGTTGACGGCGAGGATGATTTCCTTGATTTCGCCGCCGGCGACGCGATCGATCAGCGAGCGGATGTTGAGCTGGTCCGGGCCGATGCCGTCGAGCGGCGACAGCGTGCCGCCGAGCACATGGTAGCGCACGTTCATCGCCGCCGCCCGCTCCAGCGCCCAGAGATCAGAGACGTCCTCGACGATGATCAGGGTGGCGGCATCGCGGCGTGGGTCCGTGCAGATCATGCAGGGGTCCGAGGTGTCGACATTGCCGCAGGTCGAGCAGATGCGCACCTTGTCGGCGGCCTCGCCCATGGCGGCGGCCAGCGGCGAAAGCAGCTGTTCCTTCTTCTTAATCAGGTGCAGCGCGGCGCGCCTGGCCGAACGGGGGCCAAGCCCCGGCACCTTGGCCAGGAGCTGGATCAGGCGTTCGATCTCGGGACCGGCGATTCGCTTGGACATCGCTCTGATCTAGGATTTTTCAGAGCGCTTTGAAACATCCCCCGTCGACGCACGGTTCGCCATGCTGCCATGCGAGAATTAGTTTGTTTCGAGCGGGCGGCCCTGGCTGACAATCATCGCGCCTATGGCATCGGTGTTTTCAGGCGTCGACTGGAATCCCATCGAGGCTTCCTGTGGAGCGTCCTGGATCGAGGAGATGACCCGTTTGTTCGAGGTTCCGCTGTTCAGGGTTCCGCCAAAACGGGCGGCATCCGGCTCTTCCATCGGCTCCTGCATGGCAACTTCCACCGGCTTCGCCGAGACCCGCGCGGATTTTGCCGTCGGCGCCGCGGCCGCGGTCAGATAGGTCTGCTGCGCGGGGGCGGTACGGACGGGCTCCGGCTTGGCCGCCGGTTCCGCCGCGGCGGTCATGTAGACTTGCTGGGCTGGAGCGTTGCGAACTGATGCCTTGGCCGGGCGCACTGTCTCGATGGATGCGACCCGTGTCGCGGGTACCCCCGGCAACGCCGCCGGCTGCTCGGCCGAGGCAATCATCGGCTCATCCGGCAGCGGCTGCCAGTTGCGGCCGCGCTTCTCGTAGAAGGCGTTGCCGCCGGCTACCATGGTGTAGTGCATGTTCTTGTAGGGGAAGCGCAGGCCGGCGGTGTGGAAATACATCGTGTTCTTGAGCTTGGTCTTGCGCTCGCCCTTGAGCACGGCGTCGGCGGCCTCTTCGACATCGGGCATTGCGCGCGAATTCATCGATCTGGTCATGACGCCCGGCGCGAATTGCCCGGGCTCACCGACCACTTGGCAGATGGTGCTGCCATGGTTGCCCGAGCGCAGCCGGTTCATCACCACCGTGCCGACCGCGATCATGCCGTCGCGGCTCGACCGGTTGGATTCGAAGAACATCGCCCGTTCCAGGCATTCCCTGTCCTTCGGCGTGTGACTGTAGGCGCGCGAACTCAGAAAGCTCGGCGTGATGGCGTCGGTCAGGCTGGCGACGGACATGCCGTGCGAGGTTGTCTGGCTGCAAGCGGCCAAGAAAAGGGGAGACGTAATGACGCCGAGCAACAGCGGCGTCTTCCATCGCATCGCGATCAACAGGTAACCCTCTCACTTCAACGCCCGCCCCCAGGCTGCGGCAAGAATGAGACACTTTCGGGCAAAATGATGGCCAAAACGTTATTAACGGCATACTGTTGCCGAATTGACACAAAATCGAGGCTTTCCAGATAGATCGAGCCATCGTTTCACATGGATGATGACCGTTCTCTCTTCGTTTTGCCGCAATTCCCTTGGGGAAACGCCAAGTGCTTTTCCCGGCAAGACCGCGCCATGCGTTCCAAAACGGCCTATTGCCCGGCGGCGATTGCTGCCGGCCGGCCGGGCTCGATCTCTTCGATCTTCTCTGAAAACAGGCCGCGCCTGAGAAACAGCGCACGCGCCTCCCTGGCCGTCGGCGCGATCTTGCCCGGCCAGTCGCTGTCGATGAACTCGGCCTTGGTGAAATCAGGATTTGTTTCGGAGGCCGCCTCCAGGAATTCGGCGATTTCCAGCACGATCGCGCGTTCGTCCCTTGAAAGCGCCGACGTGCCGGCCTCGATCGACGGCCGATGCACGAAATCCTCGAACAGGTTGAAGTAGCCCTTGATGCCGACGAGATCGACACCGGCGTCGCAATTGGCGAGGATTTCCAGAATCTCGTAGATCCTGTTGCGGATACGCTGCTCGATCAGTCTTTCGGACGGCTCGTCGATCATGGGCGCCGGTCTCAGCTTTCATGCATATCGTTGCCTGCGCACCTCAGGGCCGAGCCCGTGGGCATGCTTTTGGGCGACATGCATCAGAAAGGCAGTTTCATTCCCGGGGGAATGGGCAGGCCGGCGGTCAGCGCCTTGGTCTTTTCCTGCATGATCTGCTCGACCTTGGCCTTGGCGTCATTGTGCGCGGCAAGAATCAAATCCTCGAGGATTTCGACGTCGTCCTCCTTGAACAAGGACGGGTCGATCTTCAGCGACTTGATATCGAATTTTCCGCTCAGCGTGACGCTGACCAGGCCGCCGCCGGCCTGGCCGAGGGCTTCGACCGTCGCAATCTCATCCTGCATGGCCTGGAACTTGGCCTGCATTTCCTTCGCCTTGCCCATCAGGCCGAGAAGATCTTTCATGGTCCGATCCTTTGCGGATTAGTGCTGGATATCAGGGTTCGTCGTCATCGGCCGGCGGCTCGACCGGCATTTCGGCCTCGCTCGCGTCGGCGTCGGGCGTGTCGGGAATGCGCACATCAATGATCTTGGCACCGGGAAAGCGGGCCAGGATGGAGGCCACGGTCGGGTCGTTCCTGGCATCGAGGAAAGCGTTTTCACGCTTCGTCGATTCCATCTCGGCCAGCGTCTGGCCGCCCTCCTCCTTCGACAGCGACACCAGCCAGTTGCGGCCGGTCCAGGCGCGCAGCTTGGTCGTCAGGTCGTTGAGCAGCATCTTGGGCGCATCGTCGGTCAGGCTTACGTCGATGCGGCCCGGTTCGATGCGCACGAGACGGATGCAGCTCTTGATCAGCACCTTGAAGGCGATGTCGCGTTTCGCGTCGGCAAGGGCAACGATGTCGGCCAGCGATTTCAGCGGTACGGCTTGCGTCTCCGGCGCCGGTTGCGGGGGCGCGACGAAGGCAGTCGGAGTAGGCGTGGCCTCGACCAGCCGCATGGTCTGGGCGCCGCCCGAGCCGCCAGGCATGCGCGCCTGCGCCAGGGCGCCGGCGCCATTGCCGCCATTCACGGGGCCGGGGCTCATCGGCGCGCCGTTCGGGCGCGGCGCGGCGCCAGTTGCCGAGGCGCCGCTCTCCAGCGATCTCAGCGCCTCGTCCAATGTCGGGAGGTCGGCGGCATGCGCCAGCCGGATCAACACCATTTCGGCGGCACTGACCGGCCTGTTGGAGGACTGCACCTCGGGAATGCCCTTGAGCAGCATCTGCCAGGTCCGCGACAGCACCCTGACCGACAACGCCCGGGCGAAATCGGCACCGCGCTGACGCTCGTCCTGCGACAGCGAGGCATCGTCCATCGCGGTCGGCACGAAGCGCAGCCTGGTGACGAGATGGTTGAACTCGGCAAGATCGGTGAGCACGGCGGCCGGATCGGCGCCGGTATCGTATTGCGCGCGAAACTCCCCAAGCGCTGCCGCCACATCGCCCTTCATCACATGTTCGAACAGATCGACGATACGGGCGCGGTCGGCCAGCCCCAGCATGGCGCGCACGGCCTCGGCGCTGACCGAGCCGGCGCCATGGGCGATCGCCTGGTCGAGAATGGAGAGCGAATCGCGGGCGGAACCTTCCGCCGCGCGCGCGATCATCGCCAGCGCGTCGTCGTCGACCGAAATGCCTTCCTTGCCGGCGATCGAGGAGAGATGCGAGACGAGCGCGCCGGCGTCGATGCGCCTCAGGTCGAATCGCTGGCAGCGCGACAGGACGGTGATCGGAACCTTGCGGATTTCGGTGGTGGCGAAGATGAACTTGACGTGCGGCGGCGGCTCTTCCAGCGTCTTCAGCAGGCCATTGAAGGCCTGCGTCGACAGCATGTGCACTTCGTCGATGATGTAGACCTTGTAGCGGGCCGAGACCGGCGCATAGCGCACGCGCTCGATGATGTCCCTGATATCGTCGATGCCGGTGTGCGAGGCGGCGTCCATCTCGATGACGTCGACATGGCGGCCTTCCATGATCGCCTGGCAGTGCTCGCCAAGCACGGCGAGGTCGACCGAGGGCTGATCCGTGGTCGCGGTTTTATAATTCAGGGCACGCGCCAAAATGCGCGCGGTGGTGGTCTTGCCGACGCCCCGCACGCCGGTCAGCATCCAGGCCTGGGCAATGCGGCCGGTGGCAAAGGCATTGGTGAGGGTGCGCACCATCGGCTCCTGGCCGACGAGTTCGGAAAAATTCGACGGACGGTATTTGCGCGCCAGCACGCGGTAGGCAGCGGCCTTGCCCGTCGCCAGACTATCGGGGCCCGAATTTCCGGCTTCGCTCATTCGCCCGTTAAGCTCCAAAAGGCCGCGCCCACAGGCGCCGATTCCTGCGCATAGTCTCGCCCGCGCTGCAATGCGTCGTCAATGTCGCGAGGAGGGCCGATGAGGTGGGAGGCTGGAACAATGACCCGTTCCGGGCTCGTTAGGGCTGCTTCCTTCCGGACCTGACCCGGTTGGCGAGTGGATCGTCCACCACCAACCTCCCGCTGTCCATATCGGCAATTGCGCGACGAAATGCAAGTGCGCAGGCAAATCGGCACCGCGAACGACCAGATTCGCTTGCAGCACCGGTGCAGCCGCTCTAGCGTCCATGGTTTGAGGAAACCAAGAAAAGCAAGGGAAACGCCGATGCTGCCGGGCCTGAAGGCCGGATTCACGCTGGATGCCCGGCTGGAGGCCGACAGCGAGCAATTGATGTGGCTGGGGCTGTGCGAATTGCGGGTGATGAACGACCGCCGTTGGCCATGGCTGCTCCTGGTGCCGCAGCGGCCGGGCGCGGAGGAGATCCATGACATGACGCCGCTCGACCAGGCGATGCTGACCTTCGAGACCAATATGGTGGCGCAGGCGCTGAAGAAAGTGAGCGGCTGCACCAAGATCAACACCGGTGCGCTCGGCAACATCGTGCGCCAACTGCATGTCCACATCATCGCACGGTCCGAGGGCGATCCCGGCTGGCCCGGCCCCGTCTGGGGGCATGGCCTGCGCGAGCCCTATCAGCGTTCCGACCTGCGCCGGTTTGCCGAAACGATAAGGGCAGCGCTATAAGCCTTGCCGTGTCCATCCCAAGCGTGTCCATCCCAAAGCACCAGAGTCCACATGACCTTCCGCCTGTTTGACGCGCCCGTGCGCGAGCCGAGCCAGTTCGTCGGCTTTGCCGGCAACACGATCGACCGGCAATCCGAGAACCGCGCCGACGATTCGGTCGACAAGGCGCTGGCCGACCCGACGACGCGGCTGCTGTTGATGAATGGCGGCAGGCTCCTGCTGAAGCCCGGCGAGGGCGGCCGCCTCGACCCATGGTTCGGCATCGCCGAAAGCGAGCCCTTCAGCCCTTCGGTCGACCAGGGCGTGCTGCTCGGCTTTTCCGAACAGGGGCCGGTGCTGGCGGTGCTGGCGGGCATCGATGCCGAACAGCTGCCCGAAACCGTCAAGGCGATCGATTACCGCTCCGTCTATATGCAAGGGCTGATCGACGAGGCCGCCGCCGGCGCGATGGCGCAGGGCGCCGCCCTGCTTGCCTGGCACGCCAGTCACCGCTTCTGCAGCAAATGCGGCACCCAATCGCAGATGCGGGCAGGCGGCTACAAGCGGCATTGCCCCAATTGCGGCACCGAGCATTTTCCGCGCACCGACCCGGTGGCGATCATGCTGACGACGACGCGGGAGAAATGCCTGCTCGGGCGCGGCCGGCATTTCGCGCCGGGCATGTATTCGGCGCTTGCCGGCTTCATCGAGCCGGGCGAGACGATCGAGGCGGCGGTGCGCCGCGAAACGCTGGAAGAGGCGGGCATCCGGCTCGGCCGCGTCGTCTACCACGCCAGCCAGCCCTGGCCGTTCCCCTATTCGCTGATGATCGGATGCTTCGGCGAGCCGCTCAACGAGGACATCCAGGCCGATCTCGACGAACTGGAGGACTGCCGCTGGTTTTTGCGCGACGAGGTGCGCCTGATGCTGGACCGAACGCATCCCGACAATCTGGTCACGCCGCCGAAAGGCGCCATTGCGCACCACCTCATCCGCGCCTGGGTCGACAGCGAATAACGAATATCGAAGTCATTGCAGGAGAGACAAATGATCCGTCACACCGTCGTCTTCACGCTGAAGCACCCACCGCATTCGCTGGAGGAAAAGCGGTTCCTCGTCGACGCCAGGAAAATCCTGTCGGCGATCCGGGGCGTCACGCATTTCGAGCAATTGCGGCAGGTCAGCCCGAAGAACGACTATCAGTTCGGCTTCTCGATGGAGTTCGCCGACCAGGCCGCCTACACCAGGTACAACGACCATCCCGACCATGTCGCCTTCGTGCGCGACCGCTGGGTGCCGGAGGTCGAGGCCTTCATGGAGATCGATTACGTGCCGTTGGGCTGGTAGCTCAATCCGCGACCTTCCACTGCTCGCGTGACTCGCTGGCTGGATAGACGCCGAGGATCCGCACTTCGCGCGAAAAGAACCGCAGCTCGTCGAGCGCCAGCTTGACCAGCGGATCGTCGGGGTGGCCCTCGATGTCGGCGTAGAACAGCGTCGCCGTGAAGGCGCCGAGCTGGTAGCTTTCGAGCTTGGTCATGTTGATGCCGTTGGTGGCGAAGCCGCCCATGGCCTTATAGAGCGCGGCCGGCACGTTGCGGACGCGAAAGATGAAGGTCGTCATCATCTTGACGTCGGGTGACGGGCGCTCGGCCCATTGCTTGCTCTTGGTCAGGACGACGAAGCGGGTGACGTTGCTGTCGGTGTCCTCGACATTTTCCTCGATGATGTCGAGCCCGTAGAGCGCTGCTGCCAACGCCGGCGACAGCGCGGCCATGGTGCGGTCCTTGACCTCGGAGACCATCTTGGCGGCGCCCGCCGTGTCGCCGGCGACCACTCCCTTCCACCCGTTCTTGCGGATGTATTTGCGGCATTGGCCGAGGGCGTGGATGTGGGTGTGCACGGTCTTGATCTCGTCGCGCCTGACGCCCGGCAGCACCATCAGCTGGAAATGGATCGGCAGGAAATATTCGCCGACGATGTGCAGCTTCGATTCCGGCAGAAGGTGGTGGATGTCGGCGACGCGCCCGGCGATGGTGTTCTCGATCGGGATCATGGCAAGATCGGCCTTGCCGGTCTCCACGGCATTGAACGCGTCCTCGAAGGTCGGGCACGGCAACGGCTCCATAGAGGGATAGACGTTGCGGCTGGCGGTGTCGGAATTGGCGCCGGGCTCGCCCTGGAAGGATATTCTATTGGTCTTTTCAGGCATGCTGATATCTCAGTTGGAAAGGATTTGCCTGGCACGGTCCAGGTCTTCAGGGGTGTCGACACCAAGCGGCAGCGACTGCACGATCTCGGCGTCGATGCGCATGCCGGCTTCCAGGGCCCGCAGCTGCTCCAGCCGCTCGCGGCGCTCAAGCGGCGACGGCTTCAGCGCGACGAAACGCTCGAGTGCCGCGCGTCGATAGGCGTATAGGCCGACGTGGTGATAGAGCGGCCCCTCGCCCCAGGGTGCCGTGGCGCGGGTGAAGTAAAGCGCCCGCAACCGCGTGCCGGTGAGCGGCGACCCGACGATCTTGACGACGTTAGGATTGGTCTTTTCCCCCTCGCGGACGATCTCGACACCGAGCGTGGCGATATCCACCAAGGGGTCGTCGAACGGCCTGAGCGAAGCGGCGATGATGCCGGGATCGATGGTCGGCAGGTCGCCCTGCACATTGACGATCGTTTCGACTTCGCCCCGGGGATCGAGTGCCAACAGTGCCTCGTGGATGCGATCCGAACCCGACTCATGATCCAAGCGCGTCATCACCGCCTCGAAACCATGCGCCCGCACCGCTTCGGCCACGCTTTGCGTGTCGGTCGCCACCACCACACGACCAAGCCCGGCCTCGGCGGCGCGGCGCGCTACGTGGACGATCATCGGGGCGCCGGATATGTCGGCCAGCGGCTTGCCCGGGAGCCGGGTCGAGGCCATGCGGGCGGGGATCAGGATCAAGGTTGACATCGGTCTGGCAAGGCGTTCGAAACGAGGAGGGGAAAAGTGGCAAAAGGTCTCACTGGAAGCGCCCTTATAGGTGTTGCAACGCCGGAGCAAAAGACCTAGTTTCCGCCCGATTTGACCGGCTCTGGAGGGCAGGTCTCGATACCGACGGACGGAGTGGACGGATCGGTCCGCCGGAAAAGGGAGCAAGGGGCGTATGGATTCCAACGAAGTCAACAAGCTGCTCGCCGGATTGCTCGGAACCATTTTCGTGGTCTTCTCGGTCGGCATCGTGTCGGACGCGCTGTTTGCCTCGCCCGCTCCGGAAAAGCCCGGCTTCGCCATCGAGGCCGCCGAGCCCGCCGAGGGCGGCCCCGCCGGGCCGGCAGCAGCCGAAAAGCCGATCGCAGATCTTCTGGCCAGCGCAAGTGTCGAACAGGGCGCCGCCATCTTCAAGAAATGCCAGGCCTGCCACTCCGGCGAGAAGGGCGGCCCCAACAAGGTCGGCCCGGATTTGTGGGATCTCATCGACCGCCCCGTCGCCGCGCATGAGGGCTTCGCCTATTCGGCCGGCATGAAGGAGTTTTCCAAGGGCGGCGCCGAGAAGTGGACCTACGACAACATCAACCACTTCATCACCTCGCCGAAGAAATTCGTGAAAGGCACGGCGATGGGCTTCGCCGGCCTGCCCAAGGAAGAGGACCGCGCCAACGTCATCGCCTATCTGCGCACGCTGTCGGACAATCCCAAGCCGCTGCCCGCGCCGGGCGCTGCCGCCGACGCGACGGCGCCGGCCAAGCCGGCTGAAGGTGCCGCACCGGCCAAGCCGGCCGAAGGGGCTGCTCCCGCCAAGCCGGCGGCACCTGCGGCTCCCGCCGCACCAGCTCCGGCCGCCCCAGCACCGGCGCCTGCTCAATAACCCAAATATCGTCTCGACGACCTTGAAAAAGCCGGGTTCAGCCCGGCTTTTTCGTTAGGAAAATCGCATATGCGGCGACAAAGCCGCGCATGGCGGTTTTCACGCGCGACAAATCATCTAGATTGCCTTTCTGGATGATGGCACGCATCGCGAAGAGGACAGTGGATGACGCTTGGCCGGGTGCTTCTCAAATCATTGCTGGCGGCGGCCCTGCTGGCCGCGGGGTTGCAGGCGGCCCTGGCCGACGAGTGGCGCACGACATCATCGCTGATCGGCGAATCCAAATATGGCGACAACTTCCAGCACTATGATTACGTCAATCCGAACGCGCCCAAAGGCGGCACGCTGAATTCGGTGGTGCTGGGCACTTTCGACAGCTTCAATCCCTATATCGTGCAGGGTTCGCCGGCCGCCGGCCTGGTCGGCTTCGGCGGCGGCCTGCTCTATGACACGCTGATGGAGCAGGCGACCGATGAGGGCAGCGTCAGCCATCCTCTGATCGCCGACGCCTACAAATTCCCGGCCGACTATTCCTCGGCGACTTACCGGCTCGACCCCCGCGCCAAATGGCATGACGATCAGCCGATCACCGTCGACGACGTGATCTGGTCGTTCCAGATGCTGAAGGCGAACAGCCCGCAATACAGCCGTTATTTCGAGAACGTCACCGATGCGGTGGCGATCTCCGACCGCGAGGTCGAGTTCCATTTCAACCAGAAGGGCAACCGCGAACTGCCGAAGATCCTTGGGGATCTCGCCGTGCTGCCGAAGCATTGGTGGGAAGGCACGGACGCCAATGGCAAGAAGCGCGACGTCACCAGGCCGACGCTGGAAATTCCGCTCGGTTCGGCTGCCTACAAGATCGCCAGCTTCAAGCCGGGCTCGGAGATCGTCTGGCAGCGCGTGCCCGACTACTGGGCGGCCAAGCTGCCGGTGAAGATCGGCCGCGAGAATTTCAACACGCGCCGATACACCTACATTCTCGACGACAATGCCGCCTGGCTTGCCTTCACCAAGGGTGGGCTGGAAGACATCAACCGCGAATACAGCTCCCGCAAATGGGCTACAGCCTATAATTTCCCGGCCATTCAGGCTGGCGACGTCATCAAGAAGGACTTCCAGACCCGGTCGCCGCAGCCGATGCAGGGCTTTGTGCTAAATCAGAGGCGGCCGCTGTTCCAGGACCGACTGGTCCGCGAGGCATTGACCATACCCTTCGATTTCGAGAGCATGAATCGCACCTTGTTCTTCGGCTTCAACACACGCACATCGAGCTATTTCCAAGGTACCGAACTGGCGTCCAGCGGATTGCCGCAGGGCAAGGAACTGGAAATCCTGGAAAAGTATCGCGACAAGCTGCCGCCAGAACTCTTCTCTCAGGAGTTCAAGCTGCCCGTCTACGACTCGCCGCAAGCGGAACGAAAGTATCTGAAGCAGGCCGTCGATCTCTTCGCCAAGGCCGGATGGATCATCAAGGGCGGCAAGATGCTCAACGCCAAGACAGGCGCACCGTTCAAGTTCGAGATCCTCGGCTGGAACGACACAGACCAGGTGATCGCCAGCCCCTACATCGCCAACCTGCGCAAGATCGGCGTCGACGCTACCCTGCGTATCATCGACCAGACGCAGTATATCAACCGCGTCAACAATTTCGATTTCGATGTCGTGACGGGTCTGTTCGGCCAGTCGGAGTCGCCCGGCAACGAGCAGCGCGATTTCTGGAGTTCCAAGGCCGCCGATGCGCCTGGTTCGCGCAACCTGATGGGTATCAAGGATCCAGTCGTCGACGCGCTTGTCGATCGCATCATCTTCGCCACCGATCGCGATGATCTCGTCGCCGCCACCCACGCACTCGACCGCATCCTGCTGTGGAACTTCTACGTCGTGCCGCAATATTACCGTTCAGCGGTATGGCTGGCCTATTGGAACAAGTTCAAGTTCCCCGACAAACAGCCTGCCTATGTCGGCGCCGACATCGATTCATGGTGGATCGACCCGGACAAGGAAAAAACGCTGGCGGCCAAATACAAGGGCGGCAATTGATGGGGCGGCAATTGATGGCGGCCCTGCCCCGCCGCGATTTCCTGGCTTTGGGTGGCGCTGCCGCTGCAGCAGCGCTGATGCCGGGCAAAGCCTTTGCAAACGTTGCGACCGGCACCAAGCTGCACGGCCTTTCCGCCTTCGGCGACCTCAAATACAAGCCTGATTTCCCGCATTTCGACTATGTCAAAGTCGATGCGCCCAAGGGCGGCATCTTCAATTTCTCGCCGCCGAATTGGGGTTACAACCAGGATACGCAGACTTTCAACACGCTGAACTCCTTCGCCAACAAGGGCGATGCGCCGCCACGCATGGAGATGTGTTTCGACGCGCTGATGGTGCGGGCGCTCGATGAACCCGACGCGGTATATGGCCAGATCGCGGATGGCGTGACGCTCTCCGACGACCGCAATGGCTTCACCTTCTCGCTTCGACCCGAGGCGCGTTTCCATGACGGCACGCCGCTGACGGCGCAGGATGCTGCCTTCACCTTCAAGCTCTACAAGGAGAAGGGCCATCCCGACCTATCGCTGTCGCTGACGCACATGGTCGATGCCGTTGCCGTCGATGACCGCACACTGCGGCTTACTTTTTCCGGCAAGCAATCCGCCCGGACCGTGCTCAACGTGGTGGAATTCCCGATCCTGTCCAAGGCCTTCTACACGGCAAATCCCTTCGATTCCTCGCAATTGAACCCGCCGCTCGGGTCCGGCGCCTACAAGGTCGGGCGTTTCTCGGCCGGCGCATGGATCGAGTACGATCGGGTGGCGGACTATTGGGGTCGCGACCTCGCGTTCAATCGCGGCCAGAACAATTTCGATCGTATCCGCATCGAGTTCTACCAGAACCGCAACGCCGGATTCGAAGCCTTCAAGAAGGGTGAGATCGCTTATCGCGAGGAATTCGTGTCTCGCGTTTGGGCCACCGCCTATGACTTCCCTGCAATGACCGCGGGCAAAGTGGCCAAGCATGAATTCCCGGCCGAAAAGCGACCCTCGATGCAGGCCACCGCGGTCAATCAGCGGCGAGAGCAGTTTCGCGACCCTAGGGTGAGGCGGGCGCTCGCGCTATGTTTCGATTTCGAGTGGACGCGCCGCAACTTCTTCTACGGCTCGTACGAGCGTTCGCAATCCTGCTTCGAGAAATCGGACTTTCGCGCCGAAGGGACACCGTCGCCGCAAGAACTGGCTCTGCTGGAGCCGCTGCGAAGCCAGTTGCCGGCAGAGGTCTTCGGCGAGGCAGTGACCCAGCCCGCATCCGACGGCTCCGGTCGCGACCGCAAGCTGCTTGGCCAAGCGGCAAAACTTCTGTCCGCCGCCGGGTGGAAGCGATCAGGCGACTTTGTCGTTAACGACAAGGGAGGCCGGCTTTCAGCCGAGTTCATGGTCGATGACGACACCTTCGTCCAGGTCTAT
Source organism: Mesorhizobium sp. BR-1-1-10 (assembly GCF_020165595.1). Lineage (NCBI taxonomy): Bacteria > Pseudomonadati > Pseudomonadota > Alphaproteobacteria > Hyphomicrobiales > Phyllobacteriaceae > Mesorhizobium > Mesorhizobium sp. BR-1-1-10. The sequence continues at coordinate 425,139 of NZ_JAIUIL010000006.1, forward strand.
TCGCCCTGGGTCGCCAACATGAAGGCGATCGGCATCGACGCCACGATACGGTTGGTGGATTCGGCGCAATACCAGTCCAGGCAGGCGAGTTTCGACTTCGACCTCTTGTCTGCTGCCTTTTCGTTCAGCGCGACGCCGACTCGGGATGATCTCGAAGTCTTCTTCCATTCGAGCACCGCCGGCGTCTCCGGCTCCCGCAACTTGCCGGGTATCTCCGATCCCGCTGTCGACACGCTGATCAATGCCGTGGGCGCGGCAAAGGACCGTGAAAACCTGACGGTGGCGATGCGGGCGCTCGACCGGGTCTTGCGTGCGCGATGCGATTGGATTCCTAGTTGGTTCCTGGCGAATCATCGCGTTGCCTATTGGGACATGTTCGGCTTTCCCGAACAAAAGCCCGATTTCGGCTTTCCGGTCGAGACGCTGTGGTGGTTCGATAAAGGCAAGGCGGCAAAAATTGGCAAAGGCTGAATTCCTTGGGGGTGTTGGCGCTGCCCCTCACCTGCCTGCCGGCATCCTCTCCCCGTATAGTGAAGGGGAGAAGGGCGCTCTCATCGATAGTTTCGTCAACTACAAGCGTTGCAATAAAAGCGCCGAGATCGCGGCCAGCCCCTTTCTCCCCGTTACTATACGGGGAGAAATGTCCGGCAGGACAATGAGGGGCGGCGCCCGCGCCGACAATTGGCCTGAAGCGATTGCCTTGGGGGTGTTGCCGGACGCGGTGGCTCTCCTCGAGGAGGATGACACCTGATGGGCGCCTATATACTGCGCCGCATCCTTTTGATGATCCCGACCCTGTTCGGCATCATGGCGATATCGTTCGCCGTCATCCAGTTCGCGCCTGGCGGGCCGGTCGAGCAGGTCATCGCCAAGCTGACCAACCAGGGCGGCAGCGACCGCCTCGGCGGTGGCGGCGGCGATGCAGGCGGCTCCAATTTCGACGTCGCCGGCGATGTCAGCTCGAAATATCGCGGCGCCCAGGGCCTCGATCCGGAATTCATCAAGAAGCTGGAGAAGCAGTTCGGTTTCGACAAGCCGCCGCTCGAGCGCTTCGGCATGATGCTGTGGAATTATGCCAGGTTCGATTTCGGCAACAGCTATTTCCGCGATATCTCGGTGCTCGACCTGATCCTGGAAAAGATGCCCGTATCGATTTCGATCGGGCTCTGGATCACCTTGTTGTCCTATCTGATCTCGATCCCGCTCGGCATTCGCAAGGCGGTGAAGGACGGCACGCCCTTCGACGTCTGGACCAGTGGGGTCGTCATCGTCGGCTATGCCATTCCAGGCTTCCTGTTCGGCATCCTTTTGATGGTGCTGTTCGCCGGCGGCTCGTTCTGGGACTGGTTCCCGTTGCGCGGCATCGTCTCGGACAATTGGGACCAATTGTCGTGGCCGGCCAAGATCGTCGATTATTTCTGGCACATGACGCTGCCGCTGACGGCGCTGGTGTTGTCGGCCTTCGCAACGACCACGCTTCTGACCAAGAACTCCTTCCTGGAGGAAATCCGCAAGCAGTATGTGGTGACGGCGCGCGCCAAGGGCCTGTCGGAACGGCAGGTGCTTTATGGCCACGTTTTCCGCAACGCCATGCTGATCGTCATCGCCGGCTTCCCGGGTGCCTTCATCTCGGCCTTCTTCACGGGATCGCTGCTGATCGAGAACATCTTTTCGCTCGACGGGCTCGGCCTGCTCGGCTTCCGGTCCGTGGTCGAGCGCGACTATCCGGTGGTGTTCGCCAACCTTTATATCTTCTCGCTGCTTGGCCTCTTCGTCGGGCTCCTGTCCGACCTGATGTACACCTGGGTCGATCCGCGCATCGATTTCGAGCGGAGAGACATCTGATGTCGGAGGCAAGCGTGACCGCCGGTGTCTTGCCGGAGCGGCTCCCACGGCCGTTCCTGTCGCCGCTCAACAAGCGCCGCCTGCAGAATTTCAAAGCCAACCGCCGCGGCTACTGGTCGCTGTGGATTTTCCTCGTCCTGTTCGTGCTGTCGCTGTTTGCCGAATTCATCGCCAACGACAAACCGATCATCGCTTCCTACAAGGGCGAGATCCTTTTCCCGGTGATGGTTGCGTATCCCGAGGAAAAATTCGGCGGTTTCTATGCCGTCACGGATTATCGCGACCCGGTCATCCAGGACGAGATCAACGCCCATGGCTGGATGATCTGGCCGCCGATCCGCTATTCCTACCAGACCGTCAATAACGCCATTCCGGAAGCAGCGCCGGCCAAGCCATCATGGGAATATGACGCCAAGACGCGCTGCAACCAATATCCACGAGGAGCCGATGACCCGGCCTGCAATGTCGGCAACTGGAACTGGTTCGGCACCGACGACCAGGCGCGCGACGTGCTGGCGCGCGTCATTTACGGCTTCCGCATTTCGGTGCTGTTCGGCCTGATCCTGACCGCGGGTTCGGCGCTGATCGGCGTCGGCGCCGGTGCCTTGCAGGGCTATTTCGGCGGCTGGACGGATCTGCTGTTCCAGCGCTTCATCGAGATCTGGTCGGCCATTCCCGTGCTCTATCTGCTGCTCATCGTCGCCGCCATCCTGCCGCCGGGCTTCTTCATCCTGCTCGGCCTGATGCTGCTGTTTTCCTGGGTGGCGCTGGTCGGGGTGGTGCGGGCGGAGTTCCTGCGCGCCCGCAACTTCGAATATGTCAACGCGGCGCGCGCGCTCGGCGTGCCCAACCGCACCATCATGTTCCGGCATCTGCTGCCCAACGCCATGGTGGCGACATTGACCTTCCTGCCCTTTTTGCTGAGCGGCTCGATCTCGACGCTGACCTCGCTAGACTATCTCGGCTTCGGCCTGCCGCCCGGCTCCGCCTCGCTCGGTGAACTGCTCAAGCAGGCGCAGCGCAATCTCAACGCGCCCTGGCTCGGCATTTCCGGCTTCGTCGTCATCTCGCTGATGCTGTCGCTGCTGGTATTTGTCGGCGAGGCGACGCGCGACGCCTTCGATCCGCGCAAGACGTTCAAATGAGCGATGCTCCCTTGCTCAGCGTGCAGGACCTCAGCGTCTCCTTCAGCCAGGGTGGCGGCCAGTCTGTCGCCGTCGACCACATCTCGTTCGACATCGCCAAGGGCGAGACGGTGGCGCTGGTCGGCGAATCCGGCTCCGGCAAATCGGTCTCGGCGCTGTCGGTGCTGAAGCTCTTGCCCTATCCCAGCGCCAGCCACCCCTCAGGCAAGATCCTGTTCCAGGGTGCCGACCTGCTCGCCATGAGCGAGAAGCAATTGCGCCAGGTGCGCGGCAACAAGATCACCATGATCTTCCAGGAGCCGATGACCTCGCTCAATCCGTTGCACACGATCGAGCACCAGATCGTCGAAATCCTGAAGCTGCATCAAGGCATGGGCGACCGTCCGGCCAAGGCGCGCACGCTGGCCCTGCTCAACGAGGTCGGCATTCGCGATCCGCAGAAGCGTCTGGACGCCTATCCGCATCAGCTGTCCGGCGGCCAGCGCCAGCGCGTCATGATCGCCATGGCGCTCGCCAACGAGCCGGAACTGTTAATCGCGGACGAGCCGACGACCGCGCTCGACGTCACGGTGCAGGCACAGATCCTCGAACTGCTCGCGGGCCTCAAAAGCCGCAAGGGCATGTCGATGCTGTTCATCACCCATGACCTCGGCATCGTGCGCAAGATCGCCGACCGGGTCTGCGTGATGACCAAGGGCAAGATCGTCGAGACCGGACCGACCAAGGACATCTTCGCCAACCCGCAGCACCCCTATACGCGCCATCTTCTGGCCGCCGAGCCGAAAGGCAAGCCGCCGGCCGCCAATGCCGACGCCAAGCCTGTCATGACCGGCAAGGACATCAAGGTGTGGTTTCCGATCAAGCAGGGGTTCTTCCGACGCACGATCGATCATGTGAAGGCGGTCGACGGCATCGACGTCACCGTGCGCGCCGGCCAGACGCTGGGCGTGGTCGGCGAATCCGGTTCGGGCAAGACGACGCTCGGCCTGGCGCTGGCGCGCATGATCTCGTCGACCGGGACGATCCAGTTCAACGGCCGCGACATCAACCAGCTCACCTTCAACGCGATGCGACCGCTCAGGCGCGAATTGCAGATCGTCTTCCAGGATCCGTTCGGCTCGCTCAGCCCGCGCATGTCGATCGCCGAGATCATCGAGGAAGGGCTTAAGATCCACGAGCCGAAGCTGTCGCCCGACGAGCGCGACGACAAGGTGGCCGCCGTGCTGAAGGAAGTCGGGCTCGATCCGGCGACCCGCAACCGCTATCCGCACGAGTTTTCCGGCGGCCAGCGCCAACGTGTCGCCATCGCCCGCGCCATGGTGCTCAACCCGCGCTTCGTCATGCTGGACGAGCCGACATCGGCGCTCGACATGAGCGTGCAGGCACAGGTCGTCGATCTGCTGCGCAATTTGCAGGCCAAGCACGACCTCGCCTATCTTTTCATCAGCCACGACCTCAAGGTCATCCGGGCGCTGGCCAACGATGTCATCGTCATGCGCAACGGCCAGATCGTCGAAGCCGGCCCTTCCGAACAGATTTTTGGAAATCCGCAAACCGACTATACTCGGGCGCTGATCTCGGCCGCCTTCAAGATCGAGACGGCGCCGACAGGGGTGGTCAGCGAGTGATCCGCACAAGGAAGGACTGAACGAACCGCGATGGAAAAAGGCCGCATCCTGCTTGCCGTCACCGGCTTTCATCCGCAGCGCTGGCGCGACCTGCTGTCGGCCGAACGCGAGGTGGTGCTGGAACCGGACGGAGCCAAGGATCCCTCGATCACCTATGCGGTGGTGTGGAAGCAGAAGCCCAATTTGATGTCGTCGCTGCCCAATCTGCGCGCCATCTTCTCGATCGGCGCCGGCGTCGACCATATCTTCGCCGATCCCGGCCTGCCCGACGTGCCGATCGTCAAGGTCGTCGCCGACAACCTCACCCAGTACATGACCGAGTACGTCGTCTGGCGGGTGCTCGATCACCATCGCCAGGGCCTGCTCTACCGGTCGCAGCAGCCAAAGAAGATCTGGCACGAGCCACAGCAGAGGCCGGCCGGTGACATTTCCGTCGGCATCATGGGACTTGGCAGTCTCGGCCGCGCGGCAGCCTCGGCGCTGCTGTCGCTGGGCTTTGCGGTCAATGGCTGGTCGCGCACGGACCGGCCAATGGAAAGGGTGGCGACGTATGGCGGCGAAGCCGGGCTGATCCCATTCCTCAACGCCACCGACATTCTGGTCGTGCTTCTGCCGCTGACGCCGGACACGCAAGGCATCATCAACTACGGCGTGCTGAAGGAATTGAGGAAACGCAACGGCCTCGGCGGCTCGGTGCTGATCAATGCCGGACGCGGCCGCCTGCAGAAGGACGCCGACATCGTGCGCGCGCTGGATGACGGCATGCTGAAGGAGGCGAGCCTCGATGTGTTCGAGGTGGAACCACTGCCGAAGACCAGCCCGTTGTGGAACCACCCGAAGGTGTTCGTGACGCCGCATGCCGCGGCGACTTCCGATCCAGCCCATCTGGCGCCGCTCATGCTGCGCCAGATGGACGCTTTCGAACGCGGCGAAAGGCTCGACAATCTGGTGGACCGCAAGGCAGGATACTAGAGCGGTTCAGCGTTTTATGGAATCGCCGACCCGCTCTAATTCTTTGTTTTTACGCAATTCCGGACGGAAAACCGCTACGCACTTTTCCTGGAGTTGCTCTAGCCAGACGTCCCCGTCACCTGGCCAAATCCCAGTCCTGAAAACATTTCTTGATCGCATTGGCGGACGACAGTTGCAGCTTCGGCAGGTTGACCTGCTCGAACGTCACCCGGTATCTCGAGCGGTTTTTCGGCGTGGTCACGGCAATGTGGTGGATCATGTCCCATTTGATGCTGTCGCGCCCACCCTCCAAGGCTCCGCGTCTCTCCTTCTCGAACAAGGTACGCCTGAAATAGCGCAGCAGACTTGCCGGGGTGGAAATGTCCAGCAGGATCAATCCGGTCGCGCGCTGGAAGCGTTGCGGCATGCAAACCGAGTAATTTCCGTCCATCACCCACCGTTCGCTGGCGATCGCTGCGTCATGCAAGGCAATGAATTCGTCCCTCGGACGCTGCAGCCAATCCGTGTTGGGCAGGTGAAAGAGCAGATCAAGATGAATGGGTGTCAGGCCACGCTTGCGCGCGATCGCGTCGGCAAGCGTCGACTTGCCGCTGTTCGACGGGCCCAGGATACAGATGCGGTCGCCGAAGTCCGAGAGCTTCATTTGGGCAACACGCATCAGCCAGGCAGCGCGAACTTCTTCTGCTTGTCCGGTTTGCCGCAGTCGCGGCGATCGATCGACCGGTTCATGGCATCGATTTCGCCTGACGCCTTGTCGCTGTCGCGCCGAGCCTTGGAACGCATGTCGGGCGTGAACGGGCCAAAACCCATGGCAGGATTGGAAAAAGTCGGCTTGGCGGTCGTGGGGAGACTATATTGCTGCGCCAATCCGTTGCGCCGCGACAGCAACTGATCGCATGGCACGCTGTCATATTGCAGCGAGGACTCGACGTTGGCGTCCTGCCGCTCGGACGCTGAATTGCCCACGCAGCCGGTGGTTACGAGGCAAGACGCCAAAATCATCACGTTCCAGCGCATAGAAGTGCTCCTCCTGATATCCCGCCCTGATGCGACCAGATCGCAAATATCAGTCGCGCACGCAAATCGGACTTTTTCGCAGCAGCGCAAAGAGTTGCCCTCACAGGGGACCGGCTTTCCATGCCACGACGGCCAGGCCTTTGACAGGCTCGCGGCGATCCCAGCGGATGGTTGTCGGCTCCAGCGCGAGGACCGAGAGGCCGTTGGCCTCGAGGGTCCGTACGACATAGCCATCCGAATGGGCGTAGCGCCGGGAGGGCTGCAGCGCGAACTCGCCACCGCCTTCCGCCAGGCTCTCGACTGAAAAGGCAAACAGGCCACCCTCGGCGAGCAGGCCGGCGACCGTTCCCACGAGCCCTTCGAGGCCGCCGATGTAGATCAGCACGTCGGCTGACGTCACCAGATCGGCCTTGTCGCCTGAATAGGAAAAATCCTGCAAATCCGCTTTCGTCAACGCGTCGTAGATGCCTTTTGCCCGCGCCTTCTTCAGCATCCTTGCCGAGATGTCGATCCCCTCCAGCCGGTCGACGATCGGCCTCAGCTTCTCGCCCACCAGCCCAGTGCCGCAACCCAGGTCGAGCGCCAGGCGGAAGCGGCCCGGCCTTGCCTTGCGGATGGCCGCGTCGAGCACCTCGGGCAGCCGGTAGTCGAGTTTGCCGACCAGCATCGCCTCGAAGGTCTCGGCATAGTGGTCGAACAGCGTTTCGACAAAGGCGCTGGGCGGCGCCATAAAGACCGGACCTTTGCCGATCAGCTGCAATTTGAGAGCCGCGCCCTGACGATCGGCCGGATCCAATTTCAACGCCGTCCTCCAGGCCTGCGCCGCCAGGTCGAGCCTGCCTGATGCCTCCTGCATCTCGCCCAGGCGAAACCAGCCCATTGCCCATTGCGGCGCCAGTTCCAGGCCGCCGAGCAGCAACTCGGCGGCAGCGGCATGATCGCCGGAGGCAACGAGCATTTCGGCATAGTCCGCACGGCGATCGGCGTTCGGGTCGCCCGACGAGGTCTGAAGCGGTTTCATGATGATGGTTTCCACCTGCAGGGAGCCGGCCGCCCATCTCTGTAGAGCAAGGAATGCCGAAGCTGAACCGAATTGGACAGGCTTTGCCCGGGAGTCAGCAGTCTCGGCCAACAGGCTTTCCCCAGCGGAATTATATCCTATCTTGGCATCATGCGCGCCAGCGACCTGCTTCATCCCCGGCCCGAAGGCCTCTACTGCCCGCCGGGCGATTTCTTCATCGACCCGGTGCGGCCGGTGAACCGGGCGCTGATCACGCACGGCCATTCCGACCATGCGCGTTCCGGCCACGGCTCGGTGCTTGCGACACAGCAGACGCTCGACATCATGGGACTTCGCTACGGCGAGGATTTCGCGGGGACGACGCAGACAGCCAGGCTCGGCGAGACGATTGCCCTCAACGGCGTCGATGTCAGCTTTCATCCGGCCGGCCATGTGCTGGGTTCGGCGCAGATATCGGTCGAGCACCAGGGCAGGCGCATCGTCGCCTCCGGCGACTACAAGCGGCAGAAGGATGCGACCTGCGCGCCCTTCGAGCCGATCCGCTGCGACATCTTCATCACCGAGGCGACTTTCGGCCTGCCGGTGTTTCGCCATCCGCCAGACACGGAAGAGATCGCCCGGCTGCTGAAATCGGCGGCGCAATTCCCGGAGCGCTCGCACCTGGTCGGGGCTTACGCGCTGGGCAAGGCGCAACGCGTGATGCGGCTGTTGCGCGACGCCGGTTACGACAAGCCGCTCTACATCCATGGCGCGCTGGCCAGGCTCAGCGCGTATTACCAGAGCCAGGGCATCGATCTCGGCGATCTCGAGCCGGCGACGGTGGAGAGCGGGGCCAAGCAAGATTTCGCCGGCGCCATCGTGGTCGGCCCGCCATCGGCCTTCGCCGACCGCTGGGCGCGGCGCTTTCCCGATCCGATCTCGTGCTTCGCGTCGGGCTGGATGCGCATCCGCCAGCGCGCCAGGCAAGGCGGCGTCGAACTGCCGCTGATCATCTCGGACCATGCCGACTGGGACGAACTCACCGCCACCATCAAGGAGACCGGAGCCGCCGAAATCTGGGTCACGCACGGCCGCGAGGAAGCGCTGGTGCGCTGGTGCGAACTGGAAGGCATCGCCGCCCGCCCGCTGCATCTGGTGGGCTATGAGGATGAGGGCGATTGACGGCATGAACCGCTTCGCCGAGCTTCTCGACCGCCTGGTGCTGACGCCGTCGCGCAACGGCAAGCTGACCCTTTTGACCGACTATTTCCGCAGCGTGGAGGATCCCGATCGCGGCCTGGCGCTGGCCGCCATCACCGGCGATCTCAGGATTGCCGCGGTCAAGCCGGCCATGCTGCGCACGCTGGTCACCGAACGCATGGACCCGGTGCTGTTCGGCTATTCCTACGATTATGTCGGCGACCTCGCCGAGACGGTGTCGCTGGTCTGGCCGCGAACGCCTGGCAGGATCGCCAACCGCGAGCCGACGCTTGGCGAGGTGGTGGCCAAGCTGCAGGCGGCAAGCCGCTCCGATGGACCGAAGGTGCTGACGGGGCTGCTCGACAGCGCCGGCATCTCGGCACGCTTTGCCATCATCAAGCTGGTCACCGGCGGCCTGCGCATCGGCGTCTCGGCGCGGCTGGCCAAGCAGGCGCTGGCCGATTTCGGCAAGGTCGACGTCGCCGAGATCGAGGAGCTCTGGCATGGGCTATCGCCGCCCTACACGGCGCTGTTCGCCTGGCTGGAAGGCAAGGACGAGAAACCGCGCAGCACCGTGATGGCGCTGTTTCGCCCGGTCATGCTGTCGAACCCGGTCGGTGACGGCGACCTCGAAAAGCTCGATCCCGCCGACTACGCGGCGGAGTGGAAATGGGACGGGATCCGCGTCCAGGCGGTGGCCGAAGGCGGCATCCGCCGGCTCTATTCGCGCACCGGCGATGATGTCTCAGGGGCCTTTCCAGACCTCGCCGACGCCATGCATTTTTCCGCCGCGCTCGATGGCGAATTGCTTGTCGGCGATCCGCGAGAAGCGACGGGAAGCTTCTCGGACCTGCAGCAGCGGCTGAACCGCAAGACGGTGACGCCGAAGATGCAGCAGCAATATCCAGCCTTCATGCGCTGTTACGACGTGCTTCAAATCGGTGCCGAGGATCTGCGCGGACTGTCCTTCCGCGAGCGACGCGGCCGGCTCGAAGCCTTCATCGGGACGCTCGACCCGAGCCGCTTCGATCTCTCCCCCTTCGTCGCGTTCACGGATTGGCGGTCGCTCGAGGACCTGCGCCGCGCGCCGCCGCATCCGATCATCGAAGGCGTGATGCTGAAGCGCTGGGATTCGCCCTATGTCGCCGGCCGGCCGAAGGGTCCATGGTTCAAATGGAAGCGCGATCCGCACACGGTGGACGCGGTGCTGATGTATGCCCAACGGGGCCACGGCAAGCGCTCGAGCTTCTATTCCGACTACACGTTCGGCGTCTGGTCCGGAGCCGAGGGCGAGGAGGAACTCGTGCCGGTCGGCAAGGCCTATTTCGGATTCACCGATGAAGAGCTGAAGCAGATCGACAAATATGTCCGTGACAACACCGTCGAGCGTTTTGGACCGGTGCGCTCGGTGCGCGCCGACCGCGACAATGGCCTGGTGCTGGAAGTCGCCTTCGAGGGACTCAATCGTTCGACCCGGCACAAATCGGGTGTGGCCATGCGTTTCCCCAGGATTTCACGATTGCGCTGGGACAAGCCGGCCAACGAGGCCGATCGGATAGAAACCCTGCAGGCGCTGCTCGACCGCTAGGGACCGTCAATGTGTCAGTCGCAACGAATTCAGTTCAGGGTTCGACCGAGACACGGATCTCGTAGACGTCGACCGCCTTGCCCTGCTTGTCGAAATCGGAATTGATGGCGATGGTTCCGGCCGAGCCCGGATGCTTGTCGGGAAACTTCACGTCGAACAGATATTCGTTCTTCTGCTGGCCGACCGCGTAACGCTTGCGGCCGCAATCGCCGAGTTCGCCAAAATTGCAGTCGACGGATATCTGCGTGTCCTTGCCGTCCTCGGCCCGGGCGATGATGTCGAACACGGCGTGCTTGCCGGCGAGTTTTTCCAGCACGCCCTGTCCGACATCGAAGGCGATCGCCGAGCCGGAGGCGCCGGACTGGATGCGCAGGAACGGCCCGCTGTCGTCCTTCATCACCTCGGCCTTGGCGTCGGACGGAGCGGCGACATGCGTCGGGTCGGACGGTGAAAACACATTGATCCAGTCGCGCGACAGGTCCGCGGCACCGGGCTTTGCCGGCGCGTTGGCGCCATCGGCCGGGGTGAAATCGTCGTCCTCGACGGTCGGCGGCGCTTCCGGCGGCGCGGTATTGAGCTGCGCGGCGGTCTTGAACACACCGGTTTGCATGGCAAAGTACAGTCCGATGCCAATCGCCGCGAGCAGCGTCACCGTGAAGAAAATGGCGGTCAGCGGCAGCCGCCGGCCTCGAATGCGCCGCTCATCGCGATCGGGCGCGACTTCCGTGGCGGCACCGGAAGAGGCTGGAACCGACATGTCGATGGCTGGCGCACCGGGCAGGGTCGCATCCGGCATGATGTCGGGAACCACCGGCAGCACGCGCGAACGCGGTGCGTCGGAAGCGGGCTGCCCGGGACCGTCGACGGTCACAGCGGGCGATGACGCCCTTGGGCCCGCCTCGACCGCGGGCGCCGCGCCGGCCGCGGCCTCGACCGCCGGCGCGTCGATCTGCGGGGCAACACCGGGCACCGCCGGCAGGTACTCGGATTCGATTTCGGTGATTTTTGCCTGGATTGCCTTGCGGCGCTTGATGGCGACTTCCACGGTCACGCCGGGATTGGCCTGGAGCGCGCGGTCGAGCGCGGCGAAGGCCGAACGATAGACCCTCTCGCGGAACGCACGGTCCTCGGCATTGCCCTTTTCCAGGGCGTTCCGGATCGCTTTTTCGATCGCGTCCAAGCGAGATCCCTCTGCAAATTGTCCCAAGCTTTCATGATGGTTAGCCGCAGGCGACCAATCAATCAACGGGCGGGCAGCCGCATTCTGCCTCGACAGACCGTCCAAAGTCTATTTTCACGATGTTCCGGCAAACAAAATCGGAACATGTCGGCGATTCCGGGCATGCAGGGACGCCAGAACGCCGGTTTCGATCGGGGCGCGGCTCTTGCATGATTTGCCAAGTCGCATCTTGAATTCGCGGCCGGTTGAGTCTATCACCCTGCCCATCTTGGAGGCCTTGGCCTCCCGGGCCGCTTTAGCTCAGTTGGTAGAGCACATCATTCGTAATGATGGGGTCAGGTGTTCGAGTCACCTAAGCGGCACCAGTTTTTCAAACCGATGGTCGAAGCTGCCTGGACGCGCGGAAGAGGCCCGAATCCCCGGCCGTTTGCGTTTGCCATGGATGCAAGGATCTGCCCGTCGATCGACAACAACTCGGGAGCGGTGCAGATCTGGCCGAAGACCCGCGAGGCAAGTCGCGACTTGCTCCGGGCTTGGAAAACTCGCGAAAGCGAGCAATCCGGGATTTTCAAATCTCAATAACAAATGATGGACCGCGCATTTCTATTTTTTTGGAACAGACACTTGGGTTGCACATTTCCTGCCGACAGTTCCATGACAGGAGGTTTTGAATTGCCAAGGCGTGTCGACAAGGAAAAGCTGGCAAGAGCGGACCGCGAGGCGAGGCTGGTGCTGGATGCCGAGCGTCACGCAAGGGACGCCAAGACAACCCGCCTGAGGGAGCAGAGACTGCAGCAGGAGGCATTGGCGGACAAGGCCCCGCCTGCGCGCCGACGGGAGCCGACTGGGAAGCCGGCCAGGCGTGTGATCGAGGTGGACTGACCTGTTGGGGGGGTGCCCGGTTCGCCCCGATGGCGCGTCAGCGATGTCTCCGCGTTGCCGCATAAGACAGTAGCCCAGAAGACCCATATGCCATTGTCGGGACCCCCGTTTTGGTATGAAATGTCGGGTGTCAGCATGGGAGGTCCAAATGCCCAACACTTTCAAGACCGGAGACGTCGTCAAGCTGAGGTCGGGAGGCCCGAAGATGACGGTCAGCGACGGCGCCGCTTCCGGCATGTATCTGTGCCACTGGTTCAACAAAGACGGCGACGTGTGGACCCCCCAGCATGCCGGCTTCAAATCGGATCAGTTGATAGCCGCCGACCAATCGACGTAATTCCCGCCTTCGCCAACGAGCCGGCCCGGCGCAATTCAGATGCGCCGGACGAGGTGTTCTGCCGTACCCTGGGCCGCCAAGGTCCATCATCGCCGGCAAGCGGCGTGATAGGCATGGCGACCGACGGATTTCTGCGATCACGACGTTTAACGGTTGAAGCATGACCATGGCATCGGGCCATGGCAATGCGCCAACCGGAGACGTGAAGCATGATACGCCGTTCGATCCTTGCCGCTGCCCTGAGCCTGCTGACCACCGCGGCTCTGGCCCAGACAGGGACACAGCCACCGGCCGCCACACCGCCCGCCGCGACTTCGTCGGCCGCCAAGTCCGACATCACGGTGGCCAAGTTCCAGAAACGGCGAGAGAAGGCGATCATGGCCGCCGACACGGACGGCGACGGCAAGATCAGCCTGCTGGAATGGGAGGCCTTTCAGGCCAAGCGCAACGTCAAAGGCGATCCCGCCAAATCCTTCGCGCGCATTGATTCCAACCATGACGGCTTCATCGACCGGGCCGAGCTCGATGCGTTATTCGCCAAGCGCTTTGCCAGGCTGGACAAGAATGGCGACGGCATTCTGACGGGCGACGAGATGCCGGGCCACAAATCCGCTCCCAAGCCGGAGCAATGACCAAGAGGCTATGACGCATGATGGACATTGGGTGTGCGCCAACCCATGAGCCCCGACCCGGACGAGGAGCTGGTTCGCCGGGTCGGCACCGGCGACCCCGCGGCGGTGCGGACGCTCGTCGCGCGCAAGCTGCCGCGCATCCTTTCGCTGGCCGCGCGCATGCTCGGCGATGCGGCGGAGGCCGAGGACGTCGCACAGGAAACCTTTATGCGCATCTGGCGTCACGCATCGGGCTGGCGGCGCGGCAACGCACGCTTCGACAGCTGGATCCACCGGGTGACGCTAAACCTTTGTTACGACCGGCTGCGCCGGCGCCGCGAGCTGGTGACCGACGACCTGCCGGACATTGTCGATCCCGCCCCGCTTCCCGATGCCCATCCCGGCAAGGAGGCGCATCGGGTCGAGCAGGCCTTGCAGGCAATCGCGCCGCGCCAGCGCGAGGCGATCCTCCTGGTCTACTATCAGGAGATGTCCAACATAGAGGCGGCCGCGATCCTGGAGATCAGCGTCGATGCCCTGGAAAGCCTGCTTTCGCGCGGCCGGCGGGCGCTGCAGGTGATCCTGGCCAAGGATAGTGTCGATGAATGAGAAAGCCGCGATCAAAGGACAGACCGATGTCTGATGGGTCCAGGAACGAACCGGCAGTGGATGCAGAGCGCTTTGCGGCTCTGGCGGCGGCCTATGGCGGCGACTTGCGGCGGTGGCCTCAGGCCAACCGCACGACCGGCGCGACGTTCGCAAGGACCGAGATGGGCGCGGCCATATTGGGGCAGGCAGGCAAACTCGACGCCTTGCTCGACAGCTATGACGTCATGGCGCCTGGCGCGGCACTGCACGGCGGCATCCTGCGAATGGCCGACCGGCTGCTCGTCCAGCGCCGGCGCCGGCGGATCTGGTGGCTGGGTCTTGGACTCGCCGGCATCGGCCTGGCCGGCGCCATCGCCGGATTGGCCCTGGTGAGCGTCGTCACGCCAGAGTTTCAGCCCGACCGCTATCTCCTCGATGCCAATGCGACGGCGTTCGGCGATGCCGGGTCCGATGGCGAGACGATGGAGGAGGACCTATGAGCACGGGCCGCTACCTCGTCATCGCATCCGTGGTGCTGAATGTCTTCCTGGCCGGCGCGCTTGCGGGCGGAGCCGTCTGGATAAGAAGCGGCAAGCCCGGCCAGGGCTATTCGCTGGAAGCCGCCGGGAGCCGGCTTCCCAACCAGGAACGTGTGCTGTTTCGAAAGGCGCTGCGCGACGTGCGGCGCGAATCCCGCCAGGTCATCCTCGATGGCCAGCAGGCCAGGCGCGAGGCAGCCGACCTGCTGCGCCAGCCCGTCCTCGACACGACGGCCCTGTCGGCCGCGCTGGAAAGGGCGCGCAATGCCGATATCGCCGTGCGCACACGGCTTGAGCAGCGCATCGTCGAGTTCGCGACGGCGGGTTCGGCCGGGGATCGCGCCGTGCTCGCGGACGGGCTGGCCAGGCGGGCCGGGCCGCCACCGGCGGCAGAGCCGAAAAAATCGCCGTGACCGCCGACGGAAAACGACCGCGAGGCCGTTTAACAAGAGGAAGGGCAAGCCTGCCGGACCAATCGGTACGCACAGGTTTTCATTCTCGGATAACATTCGGAGTAACGTCATGAACCGTCTGACACAGTATGCGGCGGCAGCCGTCCTCGCCTTCACCGGAACCGCCGCGACCGTCGCGACCTCTGCCGCCATGCCGCTGGTGGCGCAGCCGGCCGCCCCGGCGCTGATCGATCACGTGGCCTGGGGTTGCGGGCCTGGATGGCATCCCAATCGCTGGGGGCGCTGCGTTCCCAACCGTGTCGTGGTGTATCCGCGCTACCGCTATTGGCACGGCCCGGCCTACTACGGCTGGCATCCGCACCGCCACTGGCACCGCTGGCACCGCTGGTAAGCGCGCGCGGGGGCCGGGCGGCATCCGCCTGCCCGGCCGCCTGTCCCCGTTTTGAGCTGGGGAAACAGCCCGATCGGGCGTCGCGCGCCTCGCGTGAGATCCAACGATGGAGCGTTGACATGGCTGTCGCGACCAAAGTGCCCATGGCGCCAGATCCCGCCCTGCCAGATCCCGCTTTGATAGCCTTCAACCGCTTCGGCCTTGGAGCCCGGCCGGGTGACCACGAAAGACTGGCCGGCGACCCTCGCGGTTATCTCAAGGCGGAGCTGCGGCGGCCCGACGTCGCCATGATACAACTCGACGATCCCGCCTATGCCGACCTCAGGGGGAGCACGCCGGCCATCCAGGCCAGCATGGCGGCAAATCTCCAGCGCAAGCCAGACCGGCAGCGAATGGCGACGGAGCAGCCGCCAGCGGGCACGCCAGCCGCGGCCTCGGTCATGCCGCCACCCGCCGCACCGGCCATGTCGCCGCCCGTCGCCCCGGCCGCGGCCGAACCCGCCGTGCCGCCTGTCGAGGTTATGTTGTTCCGGGCGGAGGCACAGGCGCGCTTCGACAAGGCGATGCAGGCAGAGGCCGGCTTCGTCGAGCGCCTGGTCTATTTCTGGTCGAACCATTTCTGCGTCTCCGTCGCCAAGGACAACATCGTGCGCGCCAGCGCCGGGGCGTTCGAACGGGAGGCCATCCGGCCTTTCGTGCTCGGGCGCTTCGCCGACATGCTCATGGCGGTGGAGCGGCATCCGGCCATGCTGTTCTATCTCGACAACCAGCAGTCGATCGGCCCGGACTCCCGCGCCGGCAAGAACCGCCAGCGCGGCCTCAACGAGAACCTCGCCCGCGAAATCCTGGAACTGCACACGCTCGGTGTCGGCAGCGGCTACAGCCAAGCCGACGTGACCAGCTTCGCGCGCATCCTGACCGGCTGGATGATGGCCGGACGGGAAGGACGGCTGGGCGAACCCGGCAGTTCCGTTTTCAACGCCAATGCGCATGAGCCGGGTGACGCGGTGCTGCTCGGCAAGACCTATCCGGCTGGCGGCATGGGCCAGGCCGAGGCCGCGCTCAATGACATCGCCCGTCATCCGGCGACCGCGCAACACATCGCCACGCAACTTGCCCGCCATTTCATAGCCGACGAGCCGCCGTCGGCGGCGGTCGCCCGCCTCGCCAAGGTGTTCACCAGGAGCGACGGCAATCTCAGGACACTGGCGGCGGCGCTCGTCGACATGCCGGAAGCGTGGTCGACGCCATTGGCCAAGATGCGCTCCCCCTTCGACTATATCGCGGCCATCCGCCGGGCAGCCGGTCCTGGCCCGACGAACGACCCTGGCCAGTCGCTCAACTGGCTCAACGCGCTGGGCGAGCCGCTCTGGCGGCCGCCGGGACCGAACGGCTTTTCCGACCAGGCGGACAGCTGGGCATCGGCGGAAGGCATGAAGATCCGCCTCGACATCGCATGGCAGGCCGCCCGGCAAGTGAAGGACATCGGCCACCCCAACGGCATGCTCGACGCGGTCGTCGGTCCCTCCGCCTCGCCCGAAACACGGCAGGCGGTCGCCCGCGCGGAGTCCAAGCAGCAAGGCCTGGCGCTGCTGCTGATGGCGCCCGAATTCCAGCGACGATAGATCGAACGATAGGTCCGGCGCCGACAACTCCCATGGAGACGAAGTCATGAGCCTGCTGTGCGAAACCCCTCACCCTTCCCGCCGCGCCGTGCTGACGACCGGCGGCGCGCTGTTTGCCTGGGCCTATCTGCCGCGCTTCGCCCGTGCCGCCGACAACCGCGACCCGCGCCTGATCGTCATCGTGCTGCGCGGTGCGCTGGACGGCCTGTCGACCGTCGGTCCGGTCGGCGATCCCGACTATGCCGGCCTTCATGGCGACATCGCCCTGTCGCTCACCGGCCCGCACGCGGCACTGCCGCTCGATGCTTTCTTCGCGGTCAATCCGGCGATGCCGGTGTTTGCGCGGTTGTTCAAGAACAAGCAGGCGGCTGTCGTGCACGCCGCCGCGACCGGCTATCGCGAGCGCTCGCATTTCGATGGCCAGGATGTGCTGGAAAGCGGCTTTGCCGGTCCCGGCCATGTCGCCACCGGCTGGCTCAATCGGGCGCTGGAGAACCTGCCGGCGGGCGACCGCGTGGCGACACTCGGCGGCCTGGCCGTCGGACCGTCGACGCCGCTGGTGATCCGTGGCGCGGCTCCCGTGCTCGGCTGGGCGCCGCAATCGCTGCCGGCGCCGGCCGGCGACCTCGCGGCGCGCGTTCTCGATCTCTACCAGCATCGCGATCCGGTTCTGGCCGTCGCGCTGCAAAAAGGTCTCGACGCCGATCGCATGGCGCTTGACGACCAGATGGGCGCCAAGACGATGAAGCCGAAAGGCGGCCTCGACAGCGCCGCCGGCATGCGGCAGGCCGCGCAAGGCGCCGCCAGGCTGATCGCCGCCGATGACGGGCCGCGTGTCGCGGCACTCGCCTTCGACGGCTGGGACACGCATGTCAACGAAGGCGGCGCGACCGGCCGCCTCGCCAGCCTGCTCGGCGGCCTCGACGGTGCCTTCGAGGAATTCAAAAAAGGTCTCGGCGAGCGCTGGAAGGATACGGCAATCGTCACCATCACCGAATTCGGCCGCACCGCGCGGGTCAACGGCACGGTCGGCACCGACCACGGCACCGGCACCGTGGTGCTGCTCGCCGGAGGCGCCATCAAGGGCGGCCGCGTCATCGCCGACTGGCCGGGGCTGAAGCCCGCGCAACTTTACCAGCAGCGCGACCTTGCGCCGACCAGCGACGTCAGGGCGGTGCTGAAAGGCCTGCTCGCCGACCAGTTCGGACTTTCGGCCTCGGTGCTCGGCGAGAAAGTGTTTCCGGACTCAGGTGCTGTGAAGCCGATGATGAACCTGATCGCCTGAAGGTCTGGCGGCGCCGCGTCTCCTACCGTGGCGCCGTCTCGCTGTCGCCGGCGATCAGGCGGCCTCGACCTTGGCTGCCTGCAAGGCTTCGCCGCGTACCAGCCTGGTCACGCCGACGAAGTCGATCTTGCCCGAGCCAAGCACCGGCACATGCGCCACGACGCGCACTTCAGCCGGCACCATCAGGTCCATGGCGCCATTTGCCTTGGCGAACGCCAGAAACTCGGCGCGCGTCGCTTTCTCGGCCTCGGTGACGAGCACCAGTTTTTCGCCCTTGCGCGGGTCCGGTACGGTCGCGACCGCCGAGAGCGAACCTTTCCACAGCTCGCCCGCCAGCGCTTCCACCGCAGCCAGCGAAATCATCTCGCCGCCGATTTTCGCGAAACGCTTGGCGCGGCCGCGAATGCTGACGAAACCGGCATCGTCGATGCTGACGATGTCGCCGGTGTCGTGCCAGCCATCTTGCAGCGGTTCGAGCACGCCCGGCTTTTCGGCCCTGAGATAGCCCGCCATGACGTTGGGGCCGCGCACGAACAGCCGGCCACCGCCCTCGACGCCGATCACCGGTTCCAGACGATATTCCATGCCGGGCATGATTTTTCCGACCGTGCCCGATTTGTTGTACATCGGCGTGTTGATGGAGATCACCGGCGCCGTCTCGGTAACGCCGTAGCCTTCGAGAATGCGCAGGCCGAACTTCTCCATGTAGGTTTCGCGGGTCGAGGCCTTGACCGGCTCCGCACCGGAAAAGCAATAGCGCACCGAGCGGAAATCATAGGGATGCGCTGTACGCGCATAGCCGCTGAGGAAGGTGTCGGTGCCGAAGATGATTGTCGCATTCGAGGCATAGACCAGTTCCGGCACGATGCGGTAGTGCAGCGGCGACGGGTAGAAATAGACCGGGACGCCGGACACCAGCGGCAGCACCGTGCCCGCCGTCAGGCCGAAGGAATGGAAGATCGGCAGAACGTTAAACACCTTGTCGCCCGAATGGAAATCGATGCGCGAGGCGGCTTGCGCGGCGTTGGCCAGGATGTTGCGGTGGGTGAGCACGACGCCCTTCGGCGTCCCTTCGGAGCCCGAGGTGAACAGGACCACGGCCGGGTCGGTGGCCTTGCGGGCAACCCTGGGCGTACTTTTGCGCAGCAGGCCGAGCAGCTTGTCCTTGAGGCCGATGGTCGCGCGCAAATCATCGAGCCAGACAATGTTGAGCGAGCGACCGATCTCCTCGACGATCGCGCCAAGCTTGGCCTGCTCGACAAAGGCCCGCGAGGTCAGAATGGTGGTTACCTGCGCCGCCTTGCAAGCGGACAGGATGTTGGCGGCACCGGCGGTGAAGTTGATCA
Organism: Mesorhizobium sp. BR-1-1-10; assembly: GCF_020165595.1. Lineage (NCBI taxonomy): Bacteria > Pseudomonadati > Pseudomonadota > Alphaproteobacteria > Hyphomicrobiales > Phyllobacteriaceae > Mesorhizobium > Mesorhizobium sp. BR-1-1-10. The sequence continues at coordinate 444,731 of NZ_JAIUIL010000006.1, forward strand.
TCGCGGGGACCTTGCCGGCGGAGATGACGCCGAGCAGCGCGGCACAGGCGCCATTGGCGTTGGGCAGCATGATGCCGAGCGTGTCCTGTCCGGCATAGAGCGTCTCAAACTTCTCGCCGAGCACGGCGACAGCCGTGAGCAGCTTGCCGTAGCTCAGCGAACCGGCGACCGGATCCTGCACGGCAAGTTGCTTCATGCCGCGCTCGGTCGCCGTCTCGATGATCCTTTCGAGCACGGTCTTGTCGATATGCTGGGTGCGGAAGACGAGGTCGGACATCACCTGGTAGAGCGCGGCACCGGCGGCGGCGCGCCGCTTGCGTCCCTTCAGCTCGTCGTCGACCTTGAGCCTGACCGGCGGCAGTATGGTCACCTTGACCTTCGGGAACAGGCGGCGGCGCACGTGCTGCGCCGTCAGCCGCGAGAAGGGGCTTTTCTCCAGCCCCTCGATGCGGATCGGCACCACCATCGAGCCGGTCTTGTCGGCCACCATGGCGGCACCGTCATAGACCTTCATCAGCCCGCCGGTGACGGTGATGCGGCCCTCGGGGAAGATGACCAGCGGGTCGCCGTTCTGCACGATCTTGATCAGCGTGCGTGTCGACATCGGCTTGGACGGATTGAGCGGCAGCGCGCGGGTCAGCTTTAAAAACGGCTTCATCCACCAGGCCTGCGCAATGGTGTAGTCGATGGCGAAGACCGGCTCCTCATTGGTCAGCGTCAGAGCCAGCGGTCCATCGAGGAAGCTGACATGGTTCAGCGCCAGGATGGGTGCCGGGCCCGCGGCCTTGAGATTGTCCAGGCCTTCGACTTCCAGCCGATGGAAGGCGCGGAAAAGAATGGAGACAAAATCGCGGAAGGCATTGGTCGGCAGGTATTTCAGCATCAGCCAGGCGGCGACGGCATTGGCCAGGGCGAGGCCGAACAGGATGCCTCCCGTCGAGACGCCGGCTGCCTGGATGATGGCGACGAGCAAGCCGCCGACGGTCATGAAGCCGGCGTTGACGATGCTGACCGCGGCGACGACCCGGGCGCGGCGCGCCTCGGGCGACCAGGCCTGCACGGCGGCAAAGGTCGGCACCACGAGGAAGGCGCTGGAAATGGCCATGCCGGCGAGGTCGATCCCAACACGGATCGTGTTTGGCCCGGCGAAGAAGAGGCCAAGGGTTTCGGATCTGGGCGAAGGCTGCATGCTCCAGATGGTCCATGCGAGCTCGAGGCCGAACAGCGCCAGCAGCGCCGTGCCGACCGGTGCGGGCAAGAGCACGATGCGTCCCTGCGACATCCACGCGGCGATTGCCGAGCCAATGGCGATCGAGATAGCGAACACCGCGAGATAGGCGGTGACCGCGATCTCGCCACCGCCGAGCTGATCCTTGACCAGCGTCGGCAGGATCGAAAGCACAATGGCGCCGATCAGCCAGAACCAGGACGTCATCAGGCCGGCGCGCCAGATCCGTGAGTCCGTGCGCAATTCGCTGACCTGGCGCCAGGTCGAGCGAAAGACATTCCTGTCGATGACGAGGTCGGGCGCCGCGGACCCGGTTGAAGGGATGTAGCAGCTGACGAACCAGCAGCCGACGGCGAGGATCATCATGATCGGCCCGAAGACCGAGACGCCGATGCCATCGGCCGAGACCACGCCCCCGGCGATGGTGCCGCCGAGGATGGCGGCGAAAGTCGCGGACTCGATCCAGGCGTTGGCGCCCGGCAATTCCTTGCGTTCGAGGTGATCGGGCAGGATGCCGTATTTGATCGGCCCGAACAGCGCCGAGATGATGCCGAACATCAACAGCGCGGTCATCAGCACGGGGATGGAGGACAGCGCGATGCCGACGACCGCCACGGCAGCGGCGCCGATCTCGGCAAATTTCAGCCGGCGGGCGATGAGCGCCTTGTCGAAGCGATCGGCGATCTCGCCGCCCAGCGCCGACAGGAGCAGGAATGGAGCCATGAACACGGCGCCGGCCAAAGTGACCAGCGAGGCCGCCTGATCGGCGGCCAGTGTGAAGAGGATCAGGAACACCAGCGTGTTCTTGAGGAAATTGTCGTTGAAGGCGGACAGGAACTGCGTCCAGAAAAGTGGCGCGAAGCGCCGCGAAAGCATGAGATGCGTGTTCATGGCGATTTCCATCTGGCGGAATCCTTCGACAGTGTGCCGATAGGCCCTGCGGGTTGCAGGCGCTGTTCAGTTTTAGTGATAGTCCTGAGCTGGTTAAACTTTCTTGCTGCGCTTTTGCCCATCCGCGGCTTTCGGCCGCTGCGAAATGAACGTCGTTCACAATCGCACTCTATCACGCTTTGAACATCGTTCAAGGGGAAAAATGAACAGCGTTCACCAAACCGGTTGATGGTCCGAATGTCGAAACCAGCCCTCGCAGGACCGAGGGCGCCACGGGGTGACCCTCCGAGGCTTCGAGCATACCAACGGGGCCGATGGCCCGGTGAAGTCTGTCGGGACGTGCGGCTCAGTTGCCCGTTGCCGGGCCCAAGGTCGCCACGGTCTTCAACGCGCCGTCGAGCATGTCGCCCTTCTCGTCCTTCAGCGCCGCCTCGCGCAGGCGGCGGATCCAGTCGGCGGCGTCGGCCCTGCCCTCGAGCAGATCAAGCGCCGACAGCACGCGGTCGAATTTCGAGTGGGCGCGCACATGCGTGTCGCTGTAGCCCTTGATCAGCCGGCGGCAATTGAGGATTTCGACGGCAAGCGCGTAATCCGCCGGCACGTAGCCAAGCGCGAGCGTGTACCATTGGTCAAGATGCGCGGTCTCGACCTTGTGGCGCAGCAGGCGGCGGCGCCAGCGGCGCAGGCCGCCGATGAACCACAAAGCGGCGAAGCCGGCAAAGCTGTCGGTGCGGATGCGGCGGCCCCGGTTGATGCGGCGGTCGAGGAAGGCTGCCAATTTCGGCCGGTCCTCGATGTAGCTGCCCAGCCTCGCCGGCAGCGTGCCGCAGAACTCCTCGATGCGCGGATGGAAGTACTCGGTCACTTGCAGGACCGAACCATCCTTGACGCCAACCTCCTTGCGCACCCGCCTGTCGCGGGTCGAGCGCGTCTTCAGATCGGCGACGCGGATCATGTCGTCATAGCACATGGCGTTGGCCAGATGCTTGGCGGCCGCGATTGACAGCGCATGGGTTGGATCCAAGCTGTCAATCGCGACGGCCTTGTCCAGCCGGTCGAGATATTCGCGCCCATAGGCGATGTCCTGGTAGTCGACGACCTTTCTCAGGCCCCTGAGCGCCATGTCGCGCACGGCAACCGGCAGCAGGTCGATGCGAGCGGCAAGCGCCTGCCATCCCTGCAACAGGTTTCGCGGGCCACTCACATGTCCCGAACCCAAGGCAGATCCGACAATCGCCGGGTTCGCCGTCGGCGCCGCCGTGCCGCGCGCACGATCATACGCAGCCGCGAAGGCGGCGAGGCTGGCCTTGACGCCACGGCCGCCGGTGCCAATCGCCTGCTCGTAGCTTTCACGGGTAAACGGCAGCGCGTCGGAGCCGGCCAGCGCGCCAAGCAGGCTGGCCGAGATCATCGAGCCGTTGTCGGCGGCGATCTTTTCCATGTCGAATGCGATGAAGCGCTTCGATGCGGCCTCGGCCGTGGCGTGGACTTTGGACGACGAAGCGCGGCCATCACCCGGTTCGATCTTTTCCGACACGGCGGCGATGCGGTGCGAGGAAGCGATCAGCGTCGTGCGGTTGGGGGTGACGAAGCCCCTGATGATGGCTCGGCCGGCTTCCATCAATTCGGCGGCGATCAGGATATCGACATCGCCCTGCGAGGGCGACAGCGCGAAGACCGGCAGGCGGCCGGTGTCGCGGGCCATTTCGATATAGTAGATGGTGGCGCCGGTGCGCTGCGCGACGCCGGCGACCGAGGTCGATTGCGCGACAAAGCCATTGCGCTCGGCGACGTCGGTGATCCAGTCGGCGAGCACGCCGCCGCCCTGGCCGCCGACGGCCAGAACGGCGAGCTTGATCACCGGCTCATCGGCAGCACCGGACCGGGGGCGCGAGGAAGGAACAGGATCAAGCATCGGCGAATATCAGGCGCCGGCCTTCGCGCCGCCTCTGCAGAAAGCCGATCGTCGCGCGGCGCGCCGTCTCCAGGAAACGGTCCCAGCGGCTTGGATTGTGCACGACGTCGGCACGGTAGAAGGACGGGCACAGCACCGCCGCATCGGCGACCTCGCCGCAATTGCCGCAGCCGACACAGTTCTGGTCGATCGATGCGACCGGATCGTCGCGCAGCGGATCGTCGAGCGACTTGACCGACAGCGATGGGCAGCCGGAGAGCCGCATGCAAGCATGATCGCCAGTGCAGATGTCCTCGTCGACGCCAAATTTCGGCTTGACGACACGCTCGCCGCCTTTGATCGCCTTGTCGACCAGCGGCTTTTCGCGGCGCTGGCGATTGAGCATGCATTCCGACGAAGCGACGATGACTTTTGGCCCCTTCTCGTCAGTCGTCAGCGCCTCGCGCAGCGTGTCCTGCATCTTGCCGACATCGTAGGTGCGGTCGACATGGCGCAGCCATTTTACGCCCATGCCTTTCACCGCCTCGGCGATCGGATGCTTGGTCGACTTGGTCTTGTTGCCCGCGCGCGACGACAGGATGTCCTGCCCGCCAGTGGCGGCCGAGTAAAAATTATCGACGATGACGATGACGCCATCATTCTTGTTGAACACCGCATTGCCGATCGATGAGGTCAGGCCGTTGTGCCAGAAGCCGCCGTCGCCGACGAAGGAGATCGAACGGCGCTTGGCATCGGGCGCGTTGAACGCCGAGGCCGATGCCGGCCCCAGCCCGTAGCCCATGGTGGTCGCGCCAAGCTCGAAGGGCGGCATGATCGAGAACAGATGGCAGCCGATGTCGGAGGCGATGTGGTGCTTGCCGAGTTCCTGCTCGACCAGCTTGGTCGCGGCGAAGATCGGCCGCTCCGGGCAGCCGATGCAGAAACCGGGCGGTCGTCCTGGAACGACATTGATCAGGTCCGCCGTATCGAGGCCATCGCCGACTTTGTTTGGCGCGCGCACTTCGCCGGGCAACAGGTGCGGCGCCTCGGCGCGCAGGAAGGCGCCGATGCCGTCGAGCATGACCTGGCCGGTATATTCACCGGCCATCGGCAGATGCTCCTTGCCCACCAGACGGGTGCCACGCCCGGCCTTGTGCAGCATGGCGGCGAAAGCCTGTTCGATGTAGTTGGGCTGGCCTTCCTCGACGACCAGCACCGACTGCTTGCCCTCGCAGAACGACAGGAACTCATCGTCGATCAGGGGATAGACGGCGTTCAGCACGTAGAGTGGCACGTCGGTCTCGCCATAGGTGTCGGCAAGGCCGAGACGCTGCAGCGCACGGATGACCGAATTGTACATGCCGCCCTGCATGACAATGCCGATCGAGCCGTGATCCGAGCCGAAGATCTCGTTGATCTTGCGGCTCTTGATGAAATCGACCGCGGCCGGCCAGCGCTTGGCGACCTTCTCCTTCTCATGCAGGAAAGAAGCCGGCGGCAGAACGATACGGCCGGTGTCGCGGCGCGGCGCTTCGAGCGCATCGGCGACCGTCATCGGCGGACGCTTGTTGTCCTTGGCGATGAAATGGCCATGCACGTGGCAGCAGCGGATGCGCACCTGCAGCATGACCGGCGTGTTGGAGATTTCCGACAGTTCGAAACCATCCTCCACCGCCTTGACGATCGACGGCAGGTTCGGACGCGGGTCGAGCAGCCAGACCTGGCTCTTCATGGCGAAGGCATGGCTGCGCTCCTGCATGATCGAGGAGCCCTCGCCATAATCCTCGCCGACGATGATCAGCGCTCCGCCGGTGACGCCGCCGGACGCGAGGTTGGCCAGCGCGTCTGAAGCCACATTGGTGCCGACGGTCGACTTGAACGTCGCCGCGCCCCGGATCGGGTAATGCACCGAAGCGGCGAGCATGGCGGTGGCGGTGGCTTCCGAGGCGCTGGCCTCGAAATGCACGCCGAGTTCGCCCAGAATGTCCTGCGCGTCGGCCAGCACGTCCATCAGATGGCTGATCGGCGCGCCCTGGTAGCCGCCGACATAGCCGACGCCGCACTGCAGCAGCGCCTTGGTGATGGCGAGGATGCCCTCGCCGGCGAATTCCTCGCCGGCGCCAAGCCTCAGTTTTTCGACTTCCTTGGCAAAAGACCGTTCGGCCATGTCTGCCTCCTTCCGTTGCCGCCGACAGCTGGCGGCGCCTAGATGTCGTGCTTGCGAATGTTTTTGAGCATCTTCAAAAGCGTTGCGATGAGTGCTGCATATTCGGCGTCGTCGATATCGTCGAACATCGCCTCGAAGGCGTCATGCATGGCCGGCCAGGCGCGGGTGAACTCGGCGCGGCCGTCGTCGGTCAGGAACACGTGGCGGATGCGGCTGTCGGTGACGCCTTGCTCGCGCCGCACGAAGCCCTGGCCCTCCAGCGTGTCGAGCGTGCGGCTCAGGGTAGACTGCTCGATGACCGTATAGACCGAGAGGTCATTGACGGTGACGCCATCGGTGACCGACAGCACCGCCAGCGTGCGCACCTGCGAAATGGTCAGGCCCTGCTTGCGGAAGTCGTCACGCAAGGTGGCGTTGTAGCGGCCCATGATGCGGTTCATCAGATAGGGCGCGAATTGCTGCAGGCCGATCTGGCCGAGGGTGGAAATGCGCTGGCGTTTTTCGACGACCTTCTGTTCCATCACAGCCTCCCTGCCAGCAGGAAGCCGGAGCCACCGCCGAGGCCCGCACCGGGATGGGTCGAGGCGCCGATATGGTAGAGGCCCTTGACGCCGGTCTGATGGTTGCGGCTGGTCTTGAACGGCCGCCACAGGAACGACTGGTCGACAACAGAGGAGCCGCCGTAAGGGTCGCCGCCGACCAGGTTGATGTTCATCGCCTCGAGATCGGCCGGCGAATAGGCGCGGCGCGCGATCACGCTGTCCTTGAAGCCGTCGATATGGCCGGCGAGTATCGCTTCAGCGCGATCGGCATAGGCCTCGCGCAGCGCCTCGGTCCATAGTCCGTCGGCAGGCGCATCGAGCTTGCCGGCGGCGTCGCCCTTGATGTAGCGGGGCGCCTCGGGGAGTTGCAGCCACAGGATCGCCTGGCCTTCCGGACAGCGTGATGGGTCGAGCGCGTGCGGCTGGCCGACGCAGATGGTCGGCACCTCCGGCAGCATGCCGCGCGCCGCCTCGTTGCAGGCTTTCGAAACGCCATCCAGTCCGGGCGTCAGATGCAGCAGCGCCACCTTGCCGAGGCCCTCGCCGCGCCAGGACGGCGGCTTGGTCAGCGCGTAATGGATCTGAAAATTGCCCTTTCCATAGCGGTATTTCCGCGTCGCTTCGACGTCGTCCTTCGAAGCGTCCTTGCCGAGCAGACGGCCGTAAAGCTGCGTCGGCGTGACCGAGCAGATGACGCTCTTGTTCGCCGTGATCGTTTCGCCCGACGCCAGCCGCACACCGGCTGCGCGGCCACCCGCCTGGACGACCGAAGCGACGTCGGCGCCGGTGCGGATGTCGCCGCCGCGTTCCCTGATCAGCGCTTCGAAGGCGGCAAGCAGGTTCTTCGCCCCGCCCTTGACGATCGGCGCACCGGCAGCCTCCAGCGCGAAGGCGATCACCTTGGCGATCTGGCCGGAAAACGCATCTTCCGGGCCAAGCCCGGCATGCAGCACCCAGGGCGCCCAGAGCGCCCTGACGGTCTCGGACCGATAGCTGCTCTCCAGCCAGCCGCGCGCCGGCACCAGCGCTTCGCCAAGAAAGGCGGCTAGGCCACGCGGACCATGCCGCCAGGTATCGCCGGCCAGCAGCTTCGCCGTCGGGTATGACCAAAGCGCGCCGCCGAGCAGACCGAACAGCAAGCCGGCATTGCGCTCAATGCCGCCGACATCTTCCGCATGCCGGTCACCGTCGCCGGCCGCGATCGCGTTCAGCGCAGCGACATTGGCGGCGCGGCCGGTGCTGAGCACGGCATGGCTGCCGTCGGGCATGAGCACGCCGGTCGGCGTGCTGGTGTGGCAGAATTCCAGCCCGTGCCGGGCGAGGTCGCCGCCCAATGCTGCAAAGGCCGGCGAGGTGATGAACAGCACGAAGGTCGTCGCCATCACGTCGTGGACAAAGCCCGGCGCGGTGATCTCCTCGGTGCGCATGCAACCGCCGATACGGTCGTTGCGCTCCAACACGAGCACCTTGGCGCCCTTGTCGCCGAGCATTGCGGCGCAGACCAGCGCGTTGATGCCGCTGCCGACGATGATGTGATCGGGGGCGGTCATCGAGGGGCGCTCCCCCGCTTTGGTGGATGATGTTCAATTGCGCGCGGTAGCGTTCCTTGGCGTAGAGCGGCAACCTCACCAGGTCGCCGCGCCCACTTCGTCATCGCGGTACCATTTGCAGCCATGATCTTCTCCCGAAGACCGCCTCGCTCTATTTCCCCGGCACCAGCGCCAGCGCGCGGATCGGGCTGCCGGTGCCGTGCTCGATCTTGAGCGGTGCAGCGATCAGGATGGCGCCTTTCGGCGGCAGCTGGTCGAGATTGCAGAGGCTGGCGAGGCCATAACGGTTGGCCTTGTGCATCAGCGTGTGCGCCGGGAATGGCGGCTCCATGCCGCCGGCCTTGCCGGCATCGGTGCCGATCGTCTCCGAGCCCCAGCCCTTGATGTCCTTGCCGATCAGGAACTGGATGGCTTCCGCCGTCGGGCCGGGTGTGTGCGGGCCGGTCTCGTTGGCGTTGAGGAACTCGGCTTCCGAGCCGTTGCGCTTGTACCAGTCGGTGCGCATCACCACCCACTCGCCGGCATTGATCGCGCCATGCTTGGCCTCCCAGGCCTTGATGTGGTCGACGGTGAGCAGGAAATCGTGATCGGCGGCGGCCTCTTTCGAACAGTCGATGACATTGACCGGCCCGATAAAATTCTGCGCCGGAATGGTATCGGTGGCGCCGTCCGGATAATCCTTGCCGCTGATCCAATGCTGCGGCGCGTCGAAATGCGTGCCGGAATGCTCGCCGAGCTTCAGCCAGTTCCACGCCCACCATGGACCGTTCTTGTCATAGCGGGAGATCGAGTGGATCTCGACCTTCGGCGTGTCGACGGCAAGCTCCGGCGGCAGCTTGATCAGCGGTGTGTCGGGCCCGAGCGGCGCCGTCAGGTCGACCACCTTGATGGCGCCGGAAAGGAGCTGGCCGGCAACTTCGCCGAGGAGTTTCTGGGTATCCATGGTCTCTGTTCCCTCTTGTCTGACATGATCAAGGCTCGTCTCGGCCCTTAATATCCTACTAGACGAAAACATATGCATCTGCAATTATCTTTAAGCATAAAGGAAATGGGAACGGGGCGTGAGCGAGTTCGACGCCATCTTTGTCGGGGCGGGCCACAACACTCTGGCATGCGCCGCGCATCTGGCGCTCAAGGGCTGGAAAACCGGGGTTTTCGAGCGCAATACAACAATCGGTGGAGCCGTCCAGACCCGCGAATTCACGCTTCCGGGCTTCCGCCACGATTTCGGCGCGATGAATCTGAGCCTGTTCGCCGGCTCCGCCTTCCACCGGAAATATGCAAATGAATTGAAAGCGCAGGGGCTGGAATTCGCGCCTGTCGCCGACTGTTTCGCCAGCGCCTTTCCGGATGGTCGCTGGTTCGGGGTCAGCAACGACCTGGAAAAGACCGCCAGCCGCATGGCGGCCTTCTCAGCCGCCGATGCCGCGACGTGGCGAGGGCTGGTTGCTGGCTTCCCCGCCGAAGCCGAGCATTTGTTCAAGCTGCTGGGCTCGCCCATGAGCGCCCTGGCGCTTGCAAGCACCGCCTGGAATCTGTGGCGCAAAAAAGGTGTTTCCGGCGCGCTCGACACCGGCCGGCTGTTGCTGTCGTCGCCGCGTGCCTGGCTGGAGGAAAATTTCGAGTCTCCACACATCAGGGCGACGCTCGCCACCTGGGGCATGCATCTCGACTTCGCGCCCGACATCGCCGGCGGCGCGGTGTTTCCCTATCTGGAATCGATGGCCAACCAGAGTTTTGGCATGGTGCTGGGCAAGGGTGGCGCCGACACGATCATCCGGGCGCTGGCCGGCATTGTCACATCGGCCGGCGGCAGGATCGTCACCGGCGCCGATGTCGCCGAGATAACCGTTTCCGGTGGCAAGGCGACCGGTGTGCGGCTTGCTTCCGGCGAGACGCATACGGCCACCAAGGCGGTCATTGCCGGCGTTGCACCCAAGGCGTTGGCCGGCACGCTTTTGCCGAACGGTTCCGGCGACGCCGGCTTCGACACGGCGATGCAAAAATTCCGGCATGCACCCGGCACGATGATGATCCACCTGGCGCTGGACGACCTGCCGGACTGGCGCGCCGGGGCAGAGCTTCGGCGGTTCGCCTATGTGCATCTAGCGCCATCGCTCGAGCAGATGTCGCGCACCTATCAGCAGGCGACATCAGGCATGTTGCCGGACGAACCGGTGCTGGTCGTCGGCCAGCCGACGGCGGTCGATCCTTCCCGGGCACCTCCAGGCAAACATGTTCTGTGGGTGCAGGTGCGCATGCTGCCCGCCGAAATCGTGGGCGACGCCTCGGGCAAGATCGCAGCAGCCCATTGGGACCAGGTCAAGGAGGCCTATGCCGACCGCGTGCTCGACATCATCGAGACCTACGCACCTGGGCTGCGTGCGAAGATCCTCGGCCGCGCCGTGTTTTCGCCGATCGACCTCGAGCGCGAGAACCCGAACCTCGTCGGCGGCGACCAGGTCTGCGGCAGCCATCATCTGGCGCAGAACTTCTTGTTCCGTCCGGCGCGCGGCTATGCCGGCTGGGACACGCCGATCAGCAATCTGCATCTCACCGGCGCCGCGACATGGCCCGGTGCCGGCACGGGTGCCGCCTCGGGCTTCATGCTCGCGCAACAGCTTGGCGGGAGGTAGGCCAGACGATTTCATGAAGGCGACGAGAGGCAAGTGCTGCTGCCGACGAAGCCCTAACCAATGACCGGACGAAGCCGCGCAAAAGACAAATAAACCAACAAGGGGAACGACCATGACAATAAACAGACGCGAATTACTGGGATACAGTGCCGCGGCACTTGGTGTGGCCGCTGTCGGCCTGCCCAAGATGGCCAATGCCGCCGCCGGCGAGTTGACCATCGCCTATAATGTCAACCTGCCGTCCTGGGACCCGACCACCGGACCGTCGGCCGTCAACCCGACCATCCAGGGCCTCTACCAGTCGGTGTTCGACCAGTTCATCCCGCAGAAGCCGGACCTGTCCTTCGCGCCGGGCCTGCTCACCGAATGGGGCTGGAACGAGGACCGCACCAAGATCATGATGACGGTGCGCGAGGGTGTAACCTGGCATGACGGCTCGCCGTTCACGCCCGAGGACGTGGTCTGGTCGTTGCAGCGGGCGGGCGATGAAAAGACCGGCAACCCGATCCAGTTCGTGTGGAAGAACGTCAACAATTTCAAGATCGACGGCAACAAGATCACGGGCGATGTCGTGCAGTTCGACCCGGTCTATTTCAAATGGATGTCGTTCCTCACCGGCTACATCATGCCGAAAGCCTATTACGAGAAAGTCGGCGCCGAGGGTTTCGAGAAGGCGCCGATCGGCACCGGTCCCTACATGGTCGAAAAGTTCGAGCGCAACGCCTTCCTACGGCTGAAGGCCAATCCCACCTATTGGGGCGGCAAGCCGGCTTTCGAGAATGTGACGATCAAATTCGTCACCGACGCGGCAAGCCGCGTGGCCGAGATCGAATCCGGTTCCTCGCAGGTGACGCTCGAAATCCCCTATGAAGAGTACGACCGGCTGATCGCCAAGGATGGGCTTGCCGGGTCGATCAAGAATGTTTCCGACATCGGCATGATCTTCTTCAACGACATCGAAGCGATGCTGGACAAGAACGTGCGCCAGGCAGCCGTCATGGCGGTCGACAAGGAGCTTCTGGTCAAGCGGCTGCTGCGCGGCTACGGCCAGCCGCTCGCCACGCTGGAAACGCCGGAATACGCGGCCTACGATGCCTCGATCAAGGTCGAGCACAATCCGGAAAAGGCCAAGGAACTGCTGGCCGCGTCCGGCTACTCGCCGGAGAAGCCGGTCAAGTTCACCATCCAGACGACCAAGGGCTTCAAGCCCAAGGACTATGAAATGATCCAGGCGATCGTCGGCATGTGGCGCAAGGTCGGCATCGAGGCGACGATCGAGGTCTACGAGATCGCCAAGCACTACGAACTGCGCGCCGCCGACAAGCTCGCGCCGGCGGCCTTCTACAATTGGGGCAACGCCATTGGCGACCCGACCACGTCGACCGGCTTTGCCATGTATGGGCCGAGCCCGCATTCGGTCTGGGACAGCCAGGACCTGATCGACATGATCAACCCGCTGTGGGGAGAGAAGGACGAGACCAAGCGCATCGCCGGGTGGAAGGCGGTCGATAAATACATCGCCGAGCAGGCCTACGTGCTGCCGCTTATGCAGTATGCGCAACCGATCGTGCATGCGAAGGGCGTCAAGGTGGTGCAGCATATTTCCGGCGCGCTGCTGCCGGCCCTGATGACCCCGGCCTGATATCAGCCTGGGCTTACCGCGCGCCGTCCATAGCGACGGCGCGCATTTCTACACGCATATGAGCCTGCGGGCTCCTGCAAAGATTTACATGCTCCTGCAACGATTCCTGATCCGTCTGCTGACGATGCTGATCACGCTGTTCGGCGTGGCCGTCGTCGTATTCGTGGTCATCCGCGTCGCGCCCGGCGATCCGATCGCCATGATGTTGCCGCCCGGCGCCACCAATGACGACATCGCCCGTCTGCGTGCGCTCTATGGGCTCGACAAGACGATCGTGCAGCAGTTCTTCATCTGGCTGTCCGGTGTCGCCAGGGGCGATTTCGGCACCTCGATCTCGCTCCGGCAGGACGTGCTTGGCCTCGTCTTCAGCCGGCTGCCGGCTACGCTGGAGCTTGCCATCGTCGCGCTCATTATGGCAGTGGCGATCGGCGGCACGACGGCGATCCTGGGCGCGCGCGAGCGCGGCACGGCGGTCGAGGCCGGCATCGACATCGCCAGCGGTGCCGCGCTTTCTATCCCCGATTTTCTCTGGGGCCTGGTGCTGATCCTGCTGTTCGGCGTGCTGGTGCCGATCTTCGACATTTCCGGCCGCGTGTCGCCGCAGCTCGACCTGCCCTTCGTCACCCAGTTCTACTTCTTCGAGAGCCTGCTTCGGCTGCGCTTCGACCTCACCTGGGACCTCTTGAAGCACATGCTGATGCCAGCCGTGGCGCTGGCGCTGCCGCTCGCGGCCATCATCGCGCAGCTCCTGAAGCAGTCGCTGAAGGAGGTGCTCGACCTCGACTATGTCGTGCTGGCGCGGGTCAAGGGGTTTTCGGAAACGCAGGTCATCTTGCGCGAGGCGCTGAAGAACGCCGCGCTGCCGACGCTGACGCTCATCGGCGTGCAGTTCACCTTCCTCATCGGCGGCACCGTCATCGTCGAGCGGCTGTTCTCCTATGAGGGCCTCGGCAACATGGCGATCGACGCCGTCATCAACCGCGACCTGCCGCTGATCCAGGGCATCGTGCTGGTCTTCGCGCTGCTGTTCGTGCTGATCAACCTCGCCGTCGACATGATGTATGCGCTGCTCAATCCGAGGCTGCGCCATGGATGAGGCACGCATCATCAGGCGCGGATCGAGCCCGAGGCTGTGGCTCGCCGGCGGCTGGCTGCTGCTGGCGCTGCTGGCCGCGATCTTCGCGCCGCTGGTCGCGCCGCAGGATCCGCTGGCGCAGGATTTGATGCTGGAACGTCTGCCGCCGTTCTGGCTCGATGGCGCCGAGCCGGGCTATTGGCTCGGCACCGACAGCCTCGGCCGCGACCTCTTGTCCCGGCTGATCTTCGGCGGCCGCATCGCCCTCATCGTTGCCTTCGCGGCGGCCATCGCCGCCTGCGTGGTCGGCTCCACATTAGGGCTGGTCGCGGGCTATTTCGGCGGCTGGGCAGACCGCATCATCTCGCGCATCGTCGACATCTGGATGGCCTTCCCGCCGGTGCTGTTCGCCATCCTCCTGGTCGCCGTGCTCGGCACCGGCTTGAGCTCCGTCATCCTCGCCATCGCCATCATCGACTGGACGCGTTTCTGCCGGGTGATCCGCGCCGAGGCGATGGGCCAGTCGCGCATGGACTATGTCGAGAATGCCCGCATCGCCGGCTATGGCCGCGTCGGCATCATGCTGCGCGAAGTGCTGCCCAATGTGGTGCCGTCGATCGTGGCGCTGCTGTCGCTGGAGATGGGCATCGCCGTCATCGTCGAGGCGATCCTGTCCTTCGTCAACCTGTCGATCTCGACCGACGACCCGACCTGGGGCGGCATCATCGCCGAGGGCCGGCTGTCGATCCATCAGGCCTGGTGGGTGCTGGTGTTTCCGCTAATCACGCTCATCCTCACCGTGCTGTCATTCAGCCAGTTCGGCGAAGCGCTGAAGACGCGTTTCGATCCGGTGCTGCGATGAGCGCCTGTCTCGAGATAAACAATCTAAGCGCGGTGCTGGCCAACAGCCAGCGCGTGCTGCGCTCGGTATCGCTCTCGGTACAACCCGGCGAGGTCCGCGCGCTTGTCGGCGAAAGCGGCGCCGGCAAGACGATGATCGGCAAGGCGGTGCTTGGCGTGTTGCCATCGAGCGTGCGCATCGTCGAAGGCAATATGAGACTCGAGGGCGAAGACCTCGGCAAACTCCCGCCAAAAGCACGGCGCACGCTGATCGGCGCGCGCACGGCACTGATCCCGCAGGATCCGCTGACCGCGCTCAACCCCTCGCGCCGCATCGGCCCCCAGATGACCGACCGTCTGGTGTGCATCCTCGGCTGGAGCGGAGACAAGGCCGATCGACGTATCCGCCAGTTGCTTGATGAGGTGCAGATCCGCGACCCCGACCGTGTGCTGAAAAGCTATCCGCACGAATTGTCCGGCGGCATGCGCCAGCGCGTGCTGATTGCCGCCGCCTTTGCCGCCGAGCCACGGCTGATCGTCGCCGACGAGCCGACCACGGCCCTCGACGTGACCGTGCAGAAGCAGATCCTGCGCCTGATCGCGCAATTGCAACGCGAGCACGGCACCGCGATCCTGTTCGTCACCCACGATCTCGGCGTCGTCGCCAAGATCAGTCAGAAAGTGTCGGTGCTCTATGCCGGCAAGGTGGTGGAAGAGGCCGAAACGGCGGCGCTGTTCGCGGCACCTCGGCATCCCTACACCCGAGCACTGATGGCTGCGACGCCGCGCTATACCGATCCCTTCGCATCGCTGAAACCGGTGGACGAGACGGTACTGGCCGGGCTCGCGGCTGAGATCGCTGCCGCCGACCAGGCCTGGGGGCGCCCGCATGGCTGAGCCGCTGTTCTCCGTGCGCGGGCTGAAGGTCGCGCTACCCGACATGACGCGCAAGCCGCTCATCGGCCGCGCACCGCTGGCCGAAATTCTCAGAGGTCTCGACTTCGATCTGTCGAGAGGTTCGGTGACCGGCATCGTCGGCGAATCCGGATCCGGCAAATCGACGCTTGGCCGTGCGCTGGTGCGGCTGCTGGAGCCGAGCGCCGGCGAGATCCGTTTCGAAGGCCGCGACATCACCCATCTGCCGCAAGCGGAACTGCGGCCACTGCGCCGCGACCTGCAGATGATCTTCCAGGATCCGATGTCGTCGCTCAACCCGCGGCGTACCATTGCCAGCATCATCGCCGCTCCACTCAAGCAGAACGGGCTTGGCGACAATCTCAGGGATCGCGTCGCCGAGGCGCTGCAGCGGGTTGGGTTGCCGCAAAGCTTCGCCAGCCGCTATCGCCACGAACTGTCGGGCGGCCAACGCCAGCGCGTCGGCATAGCGCGCGCGCTGGCGCTGTCGCCGAAATTCGTGCTGGCCGACGAGATCGTCTCCGGGCTCGACGTCTCGACGCAGGCCCAGATCCTCACCCTTCTGGAGAGACTGGCGGCGGAGATGGGGCTGACGGTCGCCTTCATCAGTCACGATCTGTCGGTCATCCGGCGGCTGTGCCGGCAGGTCATCGTCATGCGCGAAGGTAGGATCGTCGAAGCGAGCGCGACGGACGCGCTGTTCGACATGCCGCGGCAGAGCTACACGCGCGACCTGATTTCGGCGATCCCGCTGCCCGAAATCGACGAGGGCTGGCTGGACATTCCTTCCGCTGCCAAGGCTCAGACATGAATGCATACGCACGCCGAAAAACGGGCTTCGGACGTGCGATCGAAGGCTGACCAAGTCCCGCCAAACGGAGGAGAACAAACATGAAGACAACAATACGATTTGCGGTGCTCGCCGCCACTGTTCTGGGCAGCGTCGGCATGGCCCCGGCGAGCTCGATTCCCGGCATGCGCGGGCACGACCATACCGGCATCACGGTTCCCGACATGAAGCAGGCGGTCGACTTCTTCACCGAGGTCGTCGGCTGCAAGAAGGCGATGTCGTTCGGCCCGTTCGCCGACGACAAGGGCACCTTCATGCAGGACCTGCTCGGCGTCGATCCGAAGGCTGTCATCGAGCAGGTCACCATGGTGCGTTGCGGCTATGGATCAAACATCGAGCTGTTCAAATATACCGCGCCCGACCAGAAGGATCTGACACCGAAAAACAGCGACATTGGCGGCTTCCACATCGCCTTCTATGTCGACGATGTCGCCGCGGCCAAAGCCTATCTCGATGGCAAGGGCGTCAAGACCAGGATGGGGCCGCTGCCGGTCAAGGAAGGACCCGCCGCCGGCCAGACCATCCTCTATTTCCAGGCGCCGTGGGGACTGCAACTCGAGGCGATCAGCTATCCCTCGGGCATGGCCTATGAGAAGGATGCCGAGACCGTGCTGTGGAGCCCGAAGAATCCGGAGAAATGATCTCTCGCGGCGCGCTTGCGGGATGTCCCGGCAAGCGCGCCACCCACGCTCGCATAATCATTTCGATATAAAACTTTAAGCTTGAAATATCTTACCTCCGGCGCGATACTGAGGCATAGCAAGCGAAGAGGAGATCGCACAGATGAAGGTTGCGGTTCTCGGCGGCGGACCAGCCGGCCTTTACTTCGCCATTTCGATGAAGCTTAGAGACGCCGCGCATGATGTGACGGTGTTCGAGCGCAACCGCGCCGACGACACGTTCGGCTGGGGCGTGGTCCTGTCGGCCGAGACGCTCGACAATCTTGCTGAGAATGATCCGGTCAGCGCCGTCTGGATCAAGAAGCATTTTGCCTATTGGGACGACATCGCCGTCATCCATGACGGCGTGCGCACGGTCTCGTCGGGGCACGGCTTCTGCGGCATCGGCCGCAAGCGGCTGCTGGTCCTCTTGCAGCGCCGCGCGCGCGAACTCGGTGTCAAGCTGATGTTCGAAACCGACATCGCCGATCCCCGCCCCTATATGGAGACGCATGACCTGGTCGTCGCCGCCGACGGACTGAATTCCAGGGCGCGCAACACGTTCGTCGATATCTTCAAACCCGACATCGACACACGCAAATGCAAATTCGTCTGGCTCGGCACCAACCAGAAATTCGACGACGCCTTCACCTTCATCTTCGAGAAGACCGAGCATGGCTGGGTGTGGGCGCACGCCTACCAGTTCGACAGCGAGACCGCGACCTTCATCGTCGAATGCAGCGAACAGACCTGGGCCGCCTTCGGCTTCGGCGCGATGTCGCAGCAGGAGTCCATCGCGGTGTGCGAGCGCATCTTTGCCAAGCATCTTGGCGGCCACGCGCTGATGACCAACGCCAACCATATCCGTGGCTCGGCCTGGATCAACTTCCCGCGCGTGCTGTGCGAGCGCTGGTCCTACAAGAATCTGGCGCTGATGGGCGACGCGGCGGCCTCGGCGCATTTCTCGATCGGCTCCGGCACCAAACTGGCGCTGGAAAGCGCGGTGGCGCTGGCCGATTATGTCGAGACCGAACCGGACCTCGAGGCCGCCTTCCGTAAATATGAGGACGCCCGCCGCACCGAGGTGCTGAAGCTGCAGTCGGCGGCGCGCAATTCGCTGGAATGGTTCGAGGAGGTCGAGCGCTATCTCGGCCTCGATCCGGTGCAGTTCAACTATTCGCTTTTGACCCGCTCGCAACGCATCAGCCACGAGAATCTGCGGCTGCGCGATGCCGAATGGCTGGGCGGCGCCGAAGAATGGTTCCAGCGCCAGGCGGGTGCCGGTGGCAACAGGCTGCGCCGGGCGCCGATGTTCGCGCCGTTCAAGCTGCGCGACATGCGGCTGCTAAACCGCGTCGTTGTCTCGCCGATGGCGCAGTACAAGGCTGTCGACGGGTGCCCGACGGACTGGCATTTCACCCACTATGCCGAGCGTGCCAAGGGCGGCGCCGGGCTCATCTATATCGAGATGACTTGCGTCAGTCCGGAAGGGCGCATCACGCCCGGCTGCCCGGGCTTCTACGCGCCTGAACATGAGGCGGCTTGGAAACGGCTGGTCGGCTTCGTCCATACCGAGACCGAAGCGAAGATCTGCGCGCAGATCGGCCATTCCGGCGCCAAGGGTTCGACCCGGCTCGGCTGGGAAGGAACAGACGTACCGCTGGCATCAGGCAACTGGCCAGTCATGGCGGCATCCGCCGTGGCGTGGTCGCCGCAGAATCAGGTGCCGAAGGCGATGGACCGCGCCGACATGGACAGAGTGCGCGACGAGTTCGTGGCTTCGGCGCAGATGGCCGATCGCTGCGGCTTCGACATGTTGGAGATCCACGCCGCCCATGGCTATCTCCTGTCGTCCTTCATCACGCCGGTCACCAACCGCCGCACGGACGCCTATGGCGGTTCGCTGGAAAACCGTATGCGCTATCCCCTCGAGGTTTTCCACGCGGTGCGCGCCGCCTGGCCGGCGCACAAGCCGATCTCGATGCGTATTTCTGCCAATGACTGGGTCGGCATCGAAGGCGTGACACCCGCCGACGCGGTCGAGATCGCGCGGCTGTTGCATGAGGCCGGCGTCGACATTTGCGACGTCTCGGCAGGACAAACTTCGGTGCTGGCAAAGCCGGTCTATGGCCGCATGTTCCAGACGCCGTTTTCCGACCGCATCCGCAACGAAGTCGGCATGGCGACGATGGCGGTCGGCAACATCTACGAGCCGGACCATGTCAATTCGATCCTGATGGCCGGCCGCGCCGATCTGGTCGCGCTGGCACGGCCGCATCTCGCCGATCCCTACTGGACGCTGCATGCGGCGGTCACGCTCGGCGACCGTGGCGTCAAATGGCCGGATCCCTATCTGCCCGGCCGCGACCAGATCTACCGACTGGCCGAGCGCGATGCCGCCGCGGGGTTGAAAGTATGAGTATTTTTCGTTCGCCACGCTGCCCCTCATCCGCCTGCCGGCACCTTCCCGCAGCATGCAGGGGGGCGTCGCGCATGCATGGTCTTGCACTGCGCTGGTCGACCCCCACTCCGTCTCGGCTTCGCCGATCCACCTCTCCCCCGATCGACGGGGGAGAGGAACGGTGCGACCCCTCTGCCGCCGATGCTCGTCTCATGAGGCTCCCTTCCTTTCCCTCCGGAGGAGGGAAAGGTGGCGTTGCGAAGCAACGACGGATTGGGGGAACCACCTGGCAACCAAGCATCGGGCCAATCGCCAGTCCCAGAATGTCTGTGCATGTCATGGCTTCGATCTGGCGCAAGAGGCAGCGCCGACCTTCGAGGATTGCCACATGATCGCGGGCAAGCACGCACTGGTCACCGGCGGCGGCTCCGGCGTCGGCCGGGCAATCGCGCTGGCACTGGCCGGCGCCGGCGTTGACGTGACCATCTGCGGCCGGCGGGAAACGGAGCTCGCAAAGGTCGCGGGTCAAAGCGGCCGCATCTTCACCATTGCCGCCGATGTCACGAGCGAGACCGAAACGGCGGCGCTCTACGCGCAGGCGGAGGCAGTGCGCGGACCGTTCGACATCGTCGTCGCCAATGCCGGCATGGCCGGCAGCACGCCGGCGCACAAGATCCCGCTGGCCGACTGGCAGCGGACGCTCGACGTCAATCTGACCGGCGCCTTCCTGACGGTGAGACCGGCGCTGGCCGGCATGGCCGCGCGCAAGGCAGGCCGCATCGTCTTCATCGCCTCCACGGCAGGCCTGAAAGGCTACGCCTATGTCGCGCCCTACGTCGCGGCCAAGCATGGCGTCGTCGGCCTGATGCGGGCGCTGGCCGCCGAGACGGCGAAATCCGGTGTCACCGTCAACGCCGTGTGCCCAGGCTTCGTCGAGACCGACATGCTGGAGGAGTCCATCCAGCGCATCGTCGAAAAGACCGGCCGCTCGGCAGAACAGGCGCGGGCCAGTCTTGCCTCGACCAATCCGCAAGGCCGTTTCATCCAGCCCCGGGAAATTGCCGAAGCCGTGCTTTGGCTGTGTGGCAACGCGGCGCAATCGATCACCGGACAGGCGATTTCGATCTCGGGAGGTGAAACATGGTAGCCGGCCCCCTGCCCCTGCCATCGGGACCCGGCAAGGACCGGCTGCGCCTGTGGATCAGGCTGCTGCGCGCGTCGCGCACGATCGAGGCCGAACTGCGCGAGCGCCTGAAGAAGGAATTCGACACGACGTTGCCGCGTTTCGACGTCATGGCAGCACTTTACCGCGCGCCGGAGGGCATGCTGATGAGCGACCTGTCGCGCTTCCTGCTGGTGTCCAACGGCAATGTCACCGGCATTGTCGACCGGCTGGTTTCGGAAGGACTGGTGGCGCGCGCGCGCCGCAATGGCGACCGCCGCACCTCGATGGTCCGGCTGACCGAGGAAGGTACGAAGTCCTTTGCCACCATCGCCGCCGCGCATGAGGGCTGGATCGGCGAATTGCTGGGCAAGGTCAGCGAGGAGGATGCGCGCCGGCTGACCGGCATGCTGACCTCGTTCCGCAGCAACTGGGAGGGACGCGAATGACCGCAATGGCCGGCCTCAAGCCAAAGCATTTCCTGTGGGAGGTCGAGGGCAGGATCGCCAAGGTCCGGCTCGACCGACCGGAGCGCAAGAACCCGCTGACCTTCGACAGCTATGCCGAGCTGCGCGACACGTTCCGCGATCTCGTCTATGCCGACGACGTCGACGTCGTGGTGTTCCTCTCCAATGGCGGCAATTTCTGCTCCGGCGGCGATGTTCACGACATCATCGGCCCACTGGTCAAGATGGACATGAAGCAGCTCTTGGCCTTCACCCGCATGACCGGCGATTTCGTCAAGGCGATGCTGAATTGCGGCAAGCCGATCATCGCTGCGGTTGACGGCGTGGCGGTCGGCGCCGGCGCCATCATCGCCATGAGTTCGGATATCCGCATCGCCACGCCGGAAGCCAAGACGGCGTTCCTGTTCACCCGCGTCGGCCTTGCCGGCTGCGACATGGGCGCCTGCGCGATCCTGCCGCGCATCATCGGCCAGGGCCGCGCCGCCGAACTGCTCTACACCGGCCGAACCATGACAGCGACGGAAGGCGAGCGCTGGGGGTTCTATAACAGGCTGGTAGCGGCAGACGTACTTGAGGCCGACGCGCTCGACATGGCCGCCCGCATCGTCTCCGGCCCGACCTTCGCCCACGGCATCACCAAGACGCAGCTCAACCAGGAATGGTCGATGGGCCTCGACCAGGCGATCGAGGCGGAAGCACAGGCGCAGGCGATCTGCATGCAGACGCGCGATTTCGAACGGGCGTATCGGGCTTTCGTGGCCAAGGAAAAGCCGGTGTTCGAGGGGAATTGAGGATGAGCGGACTATCGGAGACGTTGGCGGGACAGCGCCCCCCTCTGTCCTGCCGGACATCTCCCCCTCTAGGGGGGAGATCGGCTGTCGCGTACGCTTTCGCAAATCGCCAACGTCGCGGGAAGGGCGCCGGCACTGCCAATCTCCCCACTAGAGGGGGAGATGTCCGGCAGGACAGAGGGGGGCGCCGTAGAGCGCAAGGCTCGAAGTACTGCGGAGGCACAAATGCCTGACCGCTCCTTCCTCAACTGGCCCTTCTTCGAAAGCCGCCATCGCGAACTCGCCGGGCACCTGGACGCCTGGTGCGCGAAAAACCTGCCGGTTGACCACCACGACGTCGACGCCGCCTGCCGCGAGCTGGTCGCGAAACTGGGCAGGGACGGCTGGCTGAAGCCGACGGCGCTCGATACGGACAACCCCGCACCACTCGACGTGCGCGCCCTGTGCATCACGCGCGAGACGCTGGCCCGCCACGATGGCCTCGCCGACTTCGCTTTCGCCATGCAAGGTCTCGGCACCGGCGCGCTCAGCCTGTTCGGGACGCCGGACCAGCAGCAATGGCTTTCAAAGACACGGGACGGCAAGGCGATCTCAGCCTTCGCCCTATCGGAACCGCGTTCGGGATCTGATGTCGCCAACATGGAGATGACGGCGACCCGTGACGGCCATAGCTACGTTCTCACGGGCGAAAAAACCTGGATTTCGAATGGCGGCATTGCGGACATCTATGTCGTCTTCGCCCGCACCGGCGAGGCGCCCGGAGCCAAGGGGCTCTCTGCCTTCCTGGTGTCGGGCGACGCCAAGGGCCTCGGTATCGCCGAACGCCTCGAAGTGATCGCGCCCCATCCACTGGCGCGTCTGTCGTTCGACCAGGTCCGCGTGCCCAACTCGGCGCTGATCGGCGGGCCGGGCGACGGTTTTCGAATCGCCATGTCGGTGCTCGACGTGTTCCGCTCGACCGTGGGCGCGGCGGCGCTCGGCTTTGCCCGCCGCGCGCTCGATGAAAGCATCAAACGCGTGGCCGAGCGCAAACTGTTCGGCGCGCCGATGGCCGAGTTGCAGATGGTGCAGGGCCATGTCGCCGACATGGCGCTCGACGTCGATGCCGCGGCGCTTCTGGTCTATCGCGCCGCCTGGACCAAGGACATGGGCGCTGCGCGGGTGACGCGCGAGGCGGCGATGGCCAAACTGTTCGCCACCGACAAGGCGCAGGAGGTGATCGACAAAGCGGTGCAGCTGCATGGCGGCGACGGTGTCCGCAAAGGCCACATCGTCGAGAGCCTATATCGCGAAATCCGCGCGCTGCGAATCTACGAGGGCGCATCGGACGTGCAGAAGGTTGTGATCGCGCGGCAAGTGATGGGCGCGGCCTGAACAGGTCGTGACCACGGACCGAAATGTTTTCGAGACGGATATTGCGGACCCGATATTGGACAGGCGGAGAGACGACATGCACGAGATCCTGCAGCCGGAAGGCTGGGCAAAACCGGTCGGCTACGCCAACGGCGTGGCGGCGCGCGGCAGGCTCGTCTTCGTCGGCGGACAGGTCGGCTGGAACGGGCAATGCCAGTTCGAGACCGACGATTTCGCCGGCCAGGTGCGGCAGACGCTCCAGAACATCGTCGCGGTGCTGGCCGAGGCCGGCGCGGAGCCACGGCATATCACCTCGATGACCTGGTATTTTACCGACAAGGCCGAATATCTCGGCAACCTCAAGGGGATCGGCGAGGCCTATCGCGAGGTGATCGGCCGGCATTTTCCAGCGATGGCCGCCATGCAGGTGGTGGCGCTGGTCGAGGACCGCGCCAAGGTGGAGATCCAGGCGACCGCCGTTATTCCGGAATAAACGCCCATCGCTTCGTCATCCTGGGGCGAAGCAAGGAGCGCAGCGACGCGGCGCAGACCCCAGGATCCATGCCGTGAAATCAAAGCGTTGCAGCGGTCCGGAATTCTGCTCCGCCGCACTCCGTCGCTAAGATCGGGGCATGGATCCCAGGGTCTCCGCGACGGAGCTTCGCTCCTGCTCCGCCCAGGGATGACGACGTTGAAATCCTGGCTAGGCCACCGATCATCCCCTTGGCATCGCTGCTACCCGCGAAGCCCGGCCTGCCTGAGCAACGGCAGTACGTGGTCGCAGAAATAGGGCAATTCCCTGGTGTAGTTGACGAAGGACAGGGCGATGCCTTGATAGCCGTGCTCCGCAATGGCGGCCATTTCGGCGACGATCGTCTGCGGCGTTCCAACCAGCGGATAGGTGCCGGCGCCGCCGGCGAAACGCTGCCGGTAGCGGTCATAGGCATGCGGGTCGTGCGACTGCGAGAATTCCTTCTTGCCGGCCATATGCGCATCGACCGCCTCGTGATCGGCCATATCGACGGCATATCTGTTGTAATAGGCCTGCGCCTCTTCCATGGTCGGACGGCAAACGACATGGGCCACGGTGTAGACGCCGACCTGCCGGCCGACCTTGTCGGCTCGCTCGCTGATGTCGGCGACATGCTTGCCGGCATCCGCCATCTCGGAAAAGGTCGTGAACAGGTAGTCGCAATGGGCCGCGGCGAAATCGCGGCCGGGGCCGCCGAAAGCGGCGTTCATGGTCACGGGGCGCGGAACCTGCAGGCTGGCCGGCCGGCTGACCGCCTCCTTGAGGTGATAATAGGTGCCTTCGTAGTCGAGCGGCTCCGCCGATGCATAGAGCTTCTCGAGGATCTCGATCCATTCGGCCGCCTGGTCGTAGCCCTTCTCGACCAGCGGCGTGCCGAACATGCCGAATTCCTTCGGGTTCCAGCCGCAGACGATGTTCAGGCCGGCCCGGCCTTGGCTGATGTGATCGACCGTCGCCAGCGCCTTGGCGGCATAGAGCGGATGCACAAGCGGCACATGCACGGTCATGAAGAGGCCGATCTGCTCGGTGGCCATGCTGAGTGCCGCCGCCCAGGTGAAGGTCTCGAAGGACCGCTCGCGCACCTTGTTGCGGCCGCCAAAGCCACGCCAGCGCGCGATCGGCAACATGAACTCCAACCCGGCGCGATCGGCGATCCGGGCGGCCGTCAGATTGTCCTGCCAGC
Source organism: Mesorhizobium sp. BR-1-1-10 (assembly GCF_020165595.1). NCBI lineage: Bacteria > Pseudomonadati > Pseudomonadota > Alphaproteobacteria > Hyphomicrobiales > Phyllobacteriaceae > Mesorhizobium > Mesorhizobium sp. BR-1-1-10. Next base: position 469,509 of record NZ_JAIUIL010000006.1, read on the forward strand.
TCGCCGTCCAGCGTTCCGGCACATCCGATATGGCAAGGCCGCCATCGGCGTTGGTCGAGAAAACGCCAAGCTTCAGTTTGTTGGAGCCGTGCAGCGGATGTGCTTTGTTCATGTCGCGACCTCCCGGCGAAGATCGCACGCTACGGCTCCGCGAAAATATTTCAAGCATGAAATAGCTTCGCCCTGCGCCTGTTTGCCGATATGAGTTTGGCGGGATGAGAAAAGGACTAGGCATGAGCGAGTTCCGCCAGAATTGCATCGGCAAGGCCAACCTCGTCGGCTCCTTCGCTGCCATTCCTCACCCCGTCGCGGTTGAAGTGATGGCGCTGTCCGGCCTCGACTTCCTCTGCATCGACTGGGAGCATGCCCAGATCTCACGCGACATCATCGAGACCATGGTGCGCGCCGCCGATGTCCACCGCGTGCCGGCGATGGTGCGCGTTCCCGGCCACGCGCCCGAAGCCATCCAGGCGGCGCTGGACAGCGGCGCGCAAGGCGTGCTGGTGCCACGCGTCTCGACATCCGCACAGGCGGCAATGGCCGTGAAAGCATCCCGCTATCCGCCACGGGGCGAGCGCGGCGTCGGACCCGGCCGCGCGGCCGGTTATGGCTATTGCATTCCCGAATATCTGGCCGGCGCCAATGACCGGATCGTCGTGGCGGTCCAGGTCGAGACCGCCGAGGGATTGGCCAACATCGAGGCGATCGCTGATGTCGACGGCGTCGACGTGATCTTCGTCGGCCCCGGCGATCTCTCCGTGTCGATCGATGCGATCGGACCGAAGGGCGCCGACAAGCTCACGGACGCGATCCGCAGGATCGTCGGCGTGACGATCGCGCACGACAAGACCTCCGGCATATTCTGCGCCAGCCCGCAGGCCATCGGCCAATGGGCGGCAATCGGCGCCAGCTTCTTCGTCCTGGCCAGCGACACAATGTACCTGGGTGCGGGCGCCGCGGCCAATTATGCCGCCGCCCGGGCCGAACTGGCGCGGGAGGACCCGCGCTAGCGCTGGGTTGCACAAGCGATCAAGCCAGGAAACTTTTTAAGCTTAAAACTTTTGCCTTGAAAAGCGCCGCGCTTTGGATAAGCATTCAGGATGGATGGCGACTGTCGGCCTGGAGGGCTTTACGGGCAGTCATCATGGTGCTCCGGGTGGGAGGGGTTTCAGTCCTTGTCGTTTGTGCAGCCCCAATCATCGTCCAGCGCGCGCTACGCTTTCGATGGTGCGCGCGCTCAGTTCCATGACCTGCGTACCGAGACCATCGCCAACCTTTCGCGCGTGAATGCGTATGCGACCGCGACAAAATCGCGGCTGCGCTCGAGCGCATGGCCGCCATCATGAATTGACGCCCCGCTGGGAGGCGGGACGGCAAGAACCGTGCGGGCCAGCCCGCCCGATCAACAACCAGAGGGAACACCCCAGAGGGACCACCAATGAAGCTCAACCGTCGCAATCTCATCCTTGTCGCCGCGGCAATCGGCATCGCGGCCGGACCGGCAACCGCCTATGCCGCCGATGTGCTCAATGTCGGCGCCTACCCGACCAATCCGCCCTTTGAATACAAGAACGAGAGCGGCACGTTCGAGGGTTTCGAAGTCGACATCGTCAACGAGGCGGCCAAGCGCGCCGGCATGACCACCGACATCGCCGATCTCGGCTTTCAGGCACTGTTCGCCGCGACCACTTCGAAGCGCATCGACGTCGCCATCTCCTCGATCACGATCACGCCGGAGCGGCTGAAGTCGCAGTCGTTCACCCAGCCCTATTATGATTCCGACATGGGTATCGCGACCAAGACCGACAGCGCGGTCAACGCCGAGGCGGACCTCAAGGGCAAGATCGTCGGCGTGCTCTCGGGCTCGACCGGCGAGACCTGGGTCAAGGCGCATCAGGAAGCCGACGGCTTCAGCGATGTGAAGGGCTATGACACGCAGCAGAACCTTTTGCTCGACCTCAGCGCCGGCCGTGTCGACGCCGCCGTCAGCGACATTCCCGGCATGGAATATTCCTTCACCAAGATGAAGGACCTGAAGGTCAAGCAGCGCATCAAGACCGGCGAGCAGTACGGCCTGATGATGACCAAGGATCATCCGCTGCTCGGCAAACTCAACGACGCGCTGACGGCGATGAAGAAGGACGGCACGTTGGCCGCGATCCACAAAAAGTGGTTCGGCAGCGACGCGCCGGCCGATTCCTCGACCGTCAAGGAAATGCCTATGCCCAAGGCCTGAGCGGCGGCCAGACGGAATGCGTGCCGGCCCCAAGGGGTCGGCACGTCCCGTTTTTCACGCATGACCTTCCCGGGACTGGCATCCGTTCGGCAAAGCCGATCTTGATGTTCCGGGTCGGGATCTGGCGTCAGATGACGCAACACCGTTCGGGAATGCCTCGATGTCGCTGATCGACACTTTCTTCAACGCCGACGTCATCGCGTCGAGCCTGCCGGCGTTGCTGCGCGGCTTCCTGAACACGCTGCTGCTCGGTCTGCTCAGCATCGGCATCGGCATTCCCATCGGCCTGGTGATCAGCCTGTTGCGGCTCTATGCGCCGAAGCCGCTGCGCTGGCTGGCGGTCGGTTACACCGACATTTTCCGCGCCTTGCCGGTCCTCGTCGTGCTGATCCTGATCTATTACGCGCTGCCTTTCCTCGGCATACGCCTGTCGTCCTGGGCGTCGGCGGTGACCGCGTTCGCCATCATCATGTCGGCCTATTCGGCCGAAGTGTTCCGCTCCGGCATAGAGAGCATTCCGCGCGGCCAGTTCGAGGCGGCGCAGGCGCTTGGCCTGCCGTTCCTTTTGACCTTGCGCAAGGTGGTGCTGCCGCAGGCGGTGCGCGTCGTCATCCCGCCGATGACCAGCAACTGCGTCTCGATGTTCAAGGACACGTCGCTGGCCTCCACCGTGGCGCTGCCGGAACTGCTCAAGGAAGCGACCAATGCACAGTCGCTCTACGCCAATCCCTCGCCGCTGATCGGCGCGGCGCTGGTCTATCTCATCTTCCTTTGGCCGATGGTTCGTCTCGTCAGCCTCCTTGAAGCCCGCTTCAAGGACGAGAAGGCCCGCTGACCATTCACCACCCCGCAAGCACTTCGCAGGAGATATCCTTGAGCAACTCCCAGGTCACCGGCGGCTTTCCCGTCGACACCATCCGCGCCATGTTTCCCGCCCTGCAGCGGGCTGGCGATTTCATCTTCATGGACAACGCCGCCGGGGCGCAGATTCCGCAAAGCGTGCTCGACGCGGTGACCAACCACCTGGTCTCGCACAATGTGCAGCGCGGCGGCCGCTATGGCCGCAGCGTCACCGTCGACCAGTCGGTCGCCGATGCGCGGACAAGCGTCGCACTGTTGATCAATGCTTACAGCCCGGCGGAAATCTGCTTCGGCATGAACGCCACCTCCTTCATCCGCCTGGTCAGCCTCGGCATCGGCCAGATGCTTGGAGAACGCGACGAGATCGTCATCACCGACATGGACCACGACGCCAACATCGCCACCTGGCTGGCGCTGGAATCGGCCGGCGCCAAATTCAAGTGGTGGCGCATGCGTGAGGATGGCAATCTGCATGTCGACGATCTCAAGCCGCTGGTTTCGGACCGCACTCGGCTGGTCGCCTGCACGGTGACGGCGCACTCGATCGGTTCGATCGTCGATGTCGCGTCGGTGGCGCAAATCGCCCACGCCGCCGGCGCCGAAGTGTTCCTCGACTGCGTGCATTACGGGCCGCATGGGCTGATCGACGTGCAGGCCTGGGGCTGCGACTATCTCGTCTGCTCCGGATACAAGAATTTCTCGCCGCATATGGGCTTCCTGTGGGGCCGCTTCGAGACGCTGAAGCGGCTGCCGACCTTCCGCGAGGATTTCATTCCGGACGAGCCGCCATACAAGGTCGAGGCGGGCACCTTCATCTACGAGAACGTGTCGGGCATGGATGCCGCCGTGCAGTATCTGGAACTGATCGGCCGCAATCTGGCGCCCTCCAACAACCGCTCGCGACGCGAAAACATCGTCGCCGGCATGGGCGCTATCCGCGATTATGAGCTGGTGCTGGCGCGCGAGATGATGGGCGTACTGAAGGATTGCGGCGCGACCATCTACGGGGTCGCCGACGAGGCGCGCATCAACGAGCGCGTGCCGACCTTCTGCTTCAATATCGGCAAGCTGTCGCCGCAGCGGATCGTCGAGGAAATGGCCGAGATGCAGATCGGCATCCGCGACGGCCACATGTACGCGCCGCGGCTGATGAAGCGCCTCAACCTGTCGATGGACAGCGGCGCCATCCGCGCCTCGCTGGTGCACTACAATACGATCGAGGAGGTGCAAAAATTCGGCGAGGCTTTGCGCGCCATCATCGCCAAGCTGTCGTAATGAGTCAGGCTCGCGGCAATCGCACCGATCGATCCGGGCCGTCGCGCTGCCCCTCATCCGCCTGCCGGCACCTTCTCCCCGTATAGTGACGGGGAGAAGAGGCTGGCCGCACCCTCGGCACCCTGCTCGCAATCTTGGTGGTGGCGAAACCGGCCGTGAGAGCGTTTTTCTCCCGGTCACTATACGGGGAGAAATGTCCGGCAGGACAATGAGGGGCGGCGCTGACGTCGGCCATTTGCATGGCTTGCGACCTTAGGCGGCCTTCTTCTTCGCCAGCCTCGCCTTGATGCTCGCCACGTCGGCGCGCGGTGTCGCGGCGAACAGCGTCCTGGTGTAGCTGTGCTTGGGGTCGGCGAAGACCTCGTCGCGCGGGCCGTATTCGACCGCCTCGCCGAAATACATCACCATCACGTCGTCGGCGATGTAGCGCACCACCGACAAATCGTGGCTGATGAAGACATAGGTCAGCTGGAATTCGTCCTGCAGGTCGGCGAGCAGGTTGAGCACCTGCGCCTGCACCGAGAGATCGAGCGCCGAAACCGGCTCGTCGAGTACCAGCAGGCTTGGGTTGAGCATCAGCGCACGGGCAATGGCGATGCGCTGGCGCTGGCCGCCCGAGAACATGTGCGGGTAGCGGTTATAGTGCTCGTGACCGAGGCCGACCTTCTTCAGCATCTTCATGGCGAGGTCACGCCGTTCGGCGGCTGGCTTGTCGGTGTTGATGAGCAGCGGCTCGCCCAGCACATCGCCGATCTTCTGGCGCGGATTGAGCGATCCGTAAGGGTTCTGGAAGACGATCTGCACCTTGCGGCGCATCTCCTTCGTCAATCCGCCTTTGGCGATATCGACCTTGTTGCCGTCGATGAAGAGCTCGCCCGACGTCGCGGGATCGATCAAGGTGATGATGCGGGCGAGCGTGGACTTGCCGCAGCCGCTTTCGCCGACGATGGCCAGCGTCTTGCCCTTGTCCACCGTGAAGGAGACGCCCTTGACGGCATGCACGGTGCGCGGCCCGGAGAACAGGCCGCCGCCGATATGGTAGTCGCGAACGATGTTCTTGCCTTCAAGGACGGTGGTGCTCATGCCGAGGCTCCCGCTGCCGAAGGGGCAGGCTCGAACAGCATGTCGGACACAGTCGGCAGCCGGTCGCCGACGGCGTTTTCCGGCAGCGCCGACAGAAGCGCGCGCGTGTAATTGCTTTTCGGCGATTCAAACAGCGACAGCACGTCGGCCTCTTCCATCTTGCGGCCCTTGTACTGGACGATGACGCGATCGGCGGTCTCGGCCACCACGCCCATATTGTGGGTGATCATGATCAGGCCCATGCCGTATTTGGCCTGCAGCGAGACCAGGAGATCGAGGATCTGCTTCTGGATGGTGACGTCGAGCGCGGTCGTCGGCTCGTCGGCGATCAAGAGCTTCGGATTGCAGGCGATGGCAATCGCGATCATGACGCGCTGGCACTGGCCGCCCGACATCTGGTGCGGAAAAGAGCTCAGCCGTTCTTCCGGATCGGCAATGCCGACCAGCTTCATCAGCTCGATGGCGCGCGCCCGGCGCTGGGCGCGATCCATGCCCATGTGAAAGCGCAACACTTCCTCGATCTGGAAGCCGACGGTGAAGCATGGATTGAGGCTGGCGATCGGCTCCTGGAAGATCATCGAGATGTCCTTGCCGACGATCTTGCGGCGTTCGGACGGGCTGAGCTTCAACAGGTCGACACCATCGAAAGCCATACGGTCGGCCTTGACCGTCGCGGTGTTGGGCAACAGCCCCATCACCGCCAGCATCGAAACCGACTTGCCGGAGCCGGACTCGCCGACGATCGCCAGCACCTCGCGCGGCTCGACCGAAAGGTCGATGCCTTGCACGGCCATGAACGGTCCGGCGGCGGTGTCGAAGGAAACGGTGAGGTTCTTGATCTCGAGCAGGGACATGCTCACGACCTCTTCAACTTGGGGTCGAGCGCGTCGCGCAGGCCGTCGCCGATCAGGTTGATGGCAAAGACGGTGATGAGGATGGCAAGGCCCGGGAAGGTCACCACCCACCAGGCGCGCAGGATGAACTCGCGCGCTTCGGCAAGCATGGTGCCCCATTCCGGCGTCGGCGGCTGCGCCCCCATGCCGAGGAAGCCGAGGGCGGCCGCCTCGAGGATGGCGTTGGAGAAGGACAGCGTCGCCTGCACGATCAGCGGGGCGATGCAGTTGGGCAGGATGGTGACCAGCATCAGCCTGAGATGGCTGGCCCCGGCGACCTTGGCCGAGACTACATATTCGCGGGTCTTCTCCGCCATCACGGCGGCGCGGGTGAGCCGGGCGAAGTGCGGCTGCAGCACGAAGGCGATGGCGATCATGGCATTGACGAGGCCTGGGCCGAGCACCGCGACCAGCACCAGGGCCAGCAGCAGCGACGGGAAAGCCAGGATGATGTCCATGATGCGCATGATCAGCGTGTCGACCCAGCCACGGCAGTAGCCGGCGAGCAGGCCGAGGATGACGCCGGAGATCAGTGCCGTGGTGACGACGACGAAGCCGATGGCGAGCGAGAATCGCGAGCCGTAAATCAGGCGCGAAAGCATATCGCGGCCGACGGCGTCGGTGCCGAGCAGGAACTGTGCGTTGCCGCCCGCCTGCCAGGCCGGCGGCGTCAGGAAGAAGTCACGGAACTGGTCATCAGGCGAATGCGGGGCGAGCAACGGCGCGAAGATGGCGATCAGGATCAGCAGGGCGAAGACGAAGAGGCCGATCACCGCGCCCTTGTTGATCGAGAAATAGTGCCAGAATTCGGCGAACATCTGCAGCCGCGCATCCTGCGGCTTGACGACGGTTGCGGCTTCGATGGTGGCTGGGCCTTCATTGGTCATGTCAATTCGCCCGGATGCGCGGGTTGATGACGGCATAGAGCACGTCGACGATAAGGTTCACCGACATGACGATCAGCGCGATCAAAAGCAACCCGCCCTGCACGGTGAAATAGTCGCGCTTGGAAATGGCATCAATCATCCACTTGCCGATGCCCGGCCACGAAAAGATGCTCTCGGTCAGGATGGCGCCGGTCAACAGCGTGCCGACCTGCAGGCCGATCGTGGTGACGACCGGGATCAGCGCGTTGCGGAAGGCATGCAGGCCGATGACGCGCCGCGGCGCCAGGCCCTTGGCGCGCGCGGTGCGCACATAATCCTCTCCCAGCACTTCGAGCATGGCCGAGCGGGTCTGCCTGGCGATGACCGCCAGCGGAATGGTGCCGAGCACGATGGTGGGCAAGATGAGGTGCGACACCGCCGAGCGGAAGGCGCCCTTCTGGCCCGAGATGAGGGAATCGATGGTCATGAAGCCGGTCACCGGCTTGAAGAAATAGAGAAGGTCGATGCGGCCCGAGACCGGCGTCCAGTGCAGCGTGCCGGAAAACACGATGATCAGCAGCAGCCCCCACCAGAAGATTGGCATGGAATAGCCGGCGAGCGCGGTGCCCATGGTCAGCTGGTCGAACCAGGAGCCGCGGCGGATGGCGGCGAAAATGCCGAAGGCGACACCGAAGATGACGGCGAAGATCATGGCGAAGATGGCGAGTTCGACCGTGGCCGGGAACCGCACCAGGAAATCCTTGAGCACCGGCGTCTTGGTTGAAAACGAGGTGCCGAAATCGCCGCCGAGGATATTGGTCAGATAGGTCAGATACTGTTGCCAGATCGGCAGGTCGAACCCGAACTGGTGCATCAGCGCCGTATGACGTTCGGGCGACAGGCCACGTTCGCCCGCAAGCACCAGCACCGGATCACCGGGCAGGATGCGCACGAAGCCGAAAGCGAGGATGGTTATCCCGATGAAGGTCGGGATGATGAGGGCGAGCTTGCCGAGGATATAACGCAGCATGGCGGGCGAGGTGGGGGGGGGGGGGGGGGGGGGGGGGGGGGGG